>NZ_DALZOY010000001.1:0-221333 GCF_032018205.1 Oscillibacter sp.
CATCCGGATTCACAGCCACCTTCCCGGAGGTATCGGGTACCTGCTTTACACATACAATAACTTTCATTTGTTTGCGCCTCCTTACAGAATGTGGTTGGAAATGACCACGCGCTGGATCTCGGAGGTGCCCTCGTAGATCTCGGTGATCTTCGCGTCACGCATCATGCGCTCCATGGGGAAGTCCTTGGTATAGCCGTAGCCGCCGAACATCTGAAGAGACTTAGTGGTGATCTGCATAGCAGCCTCGGAGGTAAACAGCTTGGCCATGGCGGCTTCCTTGGTGAAGGACTGGCCATTGGTCTTGCGGATGGCGGCCTGATAGGTCAGCAGGCGGCCCGCCTCGATGGACACAGCCATGTCGGCGAACAGGAACTGGGTGTTCTGGAACTTAGAGATGGGACGGCCAAACTGGACGCGGCTCTTGGTGTAGGCAACAGCCTCATCCATCGCGCCCTGAGCAAGACCAAGGCCCTGTGCGGCGATGCCGATACGGCCGCCGTCCAGCGTCTGCATGGCGATCTTGAAGCCCTTGCCCTCTTTGCCCAGCAGGTTCTCCTTCGGCACGATGCAGTCGGTGAACACGATCTCGGCGGTGGGGGAGCCGTGCAGGCCCATCTTTTCCTCGTGCTTACCCACGGAGAAGCCGGGGAACGTGTTCTCCACGATGAAGGCAGAGATGCCCTTGGTGCCCTTGGAGGGGTCGGTCATGGCGAAGACCACAAACACCTCGGCGGCATAGCCGTTGGTGATGAAGATTTTGGAGCCGTTGATGACATAGTGATCGCCGTCCAGTACCGCGACGGTGGTGCCCTTGGAGGCGTCGGAGCCTGCGTCAGGCTCGGTGAGGCAGAAGGCGCCCAGCTTGCCGCCGGTGGTGAGCATGCGCAGATACTTCTGCTTCTGCTCCTCGGTGCCGTTCTGGATGATGGGGCCGCAGCACAGGCCGTTGTGGGTAGCCACAATGTCACCGGTGGACGCGCAGACCTTGGAGATTTCCTCCACGGCAATGGCGGCAGACAGATCGTCCGCGCCGGCACCACCGTACTCCTTGGGTACGCTCATGCCCATGACGCCATAGCGGAACAGCTGGTCGATGGTTTCCTTGGGATACTTGCAGGTACGGTCGGTTTCGGCCGCGATAGGCTTGATCTCATTCTCGGTGAACTCACGGGTCATTTTCCGGATGAGTTCCTGCTCTCGTGTCAATTCAAAATCCATGTCAGTCTCCTATGCTCTAAATTTTTTAGTCCTGAATGCCGGCAATGTATTTCGCCAGCTCTTTTTTGCCCTCGATGTTGCCCTGACGAGCAATCATGACGCGCTGGGCCTGGGGAGAGCCCGCACCGTGCATGGATTCCGTGCGGTAACCCACAGCGGCGGAGCCCAAGCAGATGTTTTCCAAGAACCGGAACACGCGGGCCCGGTCCTCGGCGGATACGCCTTCCTTGGTGGCAAAGAACTTGTGGCAGATTTCGCCGATGGTTTCGCCGTTGTTCCCAACCACCGTGTCGGACTTGAAGTCCGTCTCGGAGGGCAGGGTGACCATTGCGCCGCCGGCAATATCTTCCGCCAGACGCACGATCTCGTAGGGGAAGCGGGTAATGTTCTGCTTGCAGACGTTGGCAAGCAGGAGGTCAATCTGGTAGTTGCCCGCCTTGGTGGGGCAGCCCTCGCAGGAGCAGGCGATTCCGCAGGAATACAGCGTCTCGTTGAGGTGGGTCATCTCGATGAGCTTGTCCTTCACCGCGCTGGCCTTCTCCACGCCGTTGTACTCTGCCGCCAGCGCCGCCGCGCCGATGACCACGTCGCCCACGCCGACCTTGCAGCCGCCGTAGCTCTGGCGGTGATACCCGGCAAAGCGCTCCACCATCATGCCGGCAAACTCATGCTCGCCGTTGAGGAACAGGTACTCGTTGGGAATGAACACATGGTCCAAAACCACCAGAGCCTCCTGACCGCCGAAGCGGGCATTGCCCAGATCCACGTCCGCGTCCTTTTCCATCTTGCGGGTGTCGCAGGACTGACGGCCATAAATCATGTACATGCCTTCCACGTCGGTTGGGCAGGCGAAGGAAACGGCCCAGTCCTTGTCGTCGGGACCCATGGCGATGGTGGGCATGAAGATGTGCCAGTGGGAGTTGACGGAGCCGGTCTGGTGAACCTTAGCGCCGCAGACCACAATGCCGTCGTCCCGGCGCTCCACCACGTGGAGGTACATGTCGGGGTCAGCCTGCTGGTGGGGCGCCTTGGACCGGTCGCCCTTGGGGTCGGTCATGGCGCCGTCCACAGTCAGGTCGTTGTCCTGCACCATGGTGAGGAACTTTTTGAAGTTCTCATGGTAGGAGGTGCCGTGGGCCTCGTCAATTTCAAAGGTGGTGGAGAACACGGCGTTGAACGCGTCCATGCCCACGCAGCGCTGGAAGCAGCTTGCGGTCTTCTGACCCAGCAGGCGCTGCATTTTCACCTTGTTCAGCAAATCCTCGGTGGACTGGTGAAGATGGGTGAAGCGGTTGATCGTGTTGCCCGTCAGGCTGGATTTGACCGTCATCAGGTCCGTGTAGCGGGGGTCGTGGGCCAGACTGTACGTCATGGCCACACAGTTAATGCTGGGGCGAATCATGGGGTGATCCACCCAGTTGTCAATCTTCTCACCAAACATGTACACACGGGTTTTCAGTTGGCGCAGACTTTCCACATATTCTTTTCCTGTTTTGAGTGCCATTTTTTTATTCCTCCTGTAATAAGTCGGTTATAAAACGTTCTTCACCTTTGACGATGAAGAACAGGGATTACTTGCTGACAAGGCCCATCAGTTCATCGCGGAAAATGCGCTCGTCCATGAGCTTCAAGTCTCCCGCGATCTTGGGGATAAACTCCATCTGGTCGAGGACCTGCGTCTGCAAATCCACGCCGGGAGCAATCTCAACGAGGGTGACGCCCTCGGGACGCAGCTCGAACACTGCGCGCTCGGTGACATACAAGACCGGCTGACCTGTCTTGAGGGCATACTTTCCTGAAAAGGTAATATGTTCCACTTCTTTGACAAATTTCTTTCTCGCGCCCTCACGGGCAATCACCAGATGGCCGTCCCGGCAATCGGTTTCAAGGCCCTTGGCGGTAAATGTGCCGCAGAAGACAACTTTTTTGGCGTTTTGGGTGATATCAATAAAGCCGCCGGCCCCGGCCAGACGGGAGCCAAACTTGGAGACGTTCAGATCGCCGCTGGGCGCCGTCTCCGCAAGGCCCAGAAAAGCTGCGTCCAGTCCGCCGCCGTGGTAAAAATCGAACTGTACGTTATGAGGCAGAATCGCCATGGGGTTTGCCGCCGCGCCAAACTGGGTTCCCCCGTAGGGAATGCCAGCAATGGAACCAGCCTCCACCGTCAGGGTCAACTGGTCGGAAATGCCTTCCTCCGCAGCCACATTGGCAATTTTCTCCGGTGCGCCGGTGCCGAGGTTTACCACCGCGTCCTGCGGCAGCTCCATGGCGGCCCGGCGGGCAATAATTTTTTTCGCGTCCAAGGGAATCGCGGGAATGGCGTCCACGGGGATGCGGAACTCGCCGGTGAGCGCCCCGTCATAGGGCATGCCAAGGCACTGCTCGTTGTCCTGAACGGAACCCACCACAATGGAGTCCACGTAGATGCCGGGAATGGCCACAAGCTTCGGGTCCAAAGAACCGCCCTGCACCACCTTTTCAACCTGAACAATGACTCTTCCGCCGGAGTTTTTGCAGGCCTGTGCCATGGCGGTCACGTCGATGGGGCCAATTTCCCGGTGGACGGTGCAGTTGCCGTATTCATCGGCATAGCTTGCCCGCAGGAATACCACGTTGATGGGGAAGGACTTGTAGAGCAGGCGTTCCTGACCTTCAATCTGGATGACCTTGACCAAATCCTCCTTGGTGTGCTCGTTCAGCTTGCCGCCGCCGTTGCGGGGGTCGACAAAGGTGTAAAGCCCCACGGTGGTAATGGTGCCGATGTTGTGGCCCGCAATGTCCCGGTACATATGGGAAATTACGCCCTGCGGCAGGTTATACGCCTCGATTTTATTTGCAAGGGCAAGGTCGCCAAGCCTTGGCGCCCGGTCCCAGTGGCCACCGATCACCCGGCGCAACATGCCCTCGTGACCGAAATGGTCGCCGCCGGTGCCGTCCCGATGGCCCTGTCCAGCCGCGAAAAACAGCGTCAGATTCCGGGGGTGGCCCGTTTCCAGAAACCGCTGCTCCAGCGCTTTGGAAAGCGCCTCGGGGCAGGCGCAGCTGACAAAGCCTCCGGTTGCGATGGTGTCTCCGTCCCGGACCAGTTCAGCCGCCTGCTCAGCGGTGAGAATCCTGACCTTTTTCATGGCAATGTACCCCTCGTATTTGTTAAAATTACGCAGGTTGGCAGCTTACTTGTTTTTGAACTGTGCGGGGCGCTTTTCCAGGAAAGCGGTCATGCCTTCTTTCTGATCCTCCGTACCAAAGCACATGGCAAACAGCTCGTTCTCCATGGCGATGCCGCTGTCCAAATCCGTCTGAAGACCCCGGTCGATGCAGGCCTTGGAGTATTTGACGGCAATGGGCGCGTTTTTCGCAAAGGACTGCGCCATCTCCAGAGCAGCGTCCATCAGCGCCTCAGGGGCGTGGACGGCGTTGACAAGACCCACTTCTTTTGCCTCGTCGGCTTTGATCATCTTGCCGGAGAAAATCAGCTCCTTGGCTCTTGCCGCGCCGATACGGCGCGCCAGACGCTGGGTGCCGGAAAAGCCCGGAGTGATGCCAAGGCCCACCTCGGGCTGGCCGAATTTTGCCTTTTCAGAGGCGAGAATAATGTCGCAGGCCATGGCCAGCTCGCAGCCGCCGCCCAGAGCAAAGCCGTTTACCGCAGCAATGGTGGGAATCTCCAGCAGCTCAATTTTGCGGAACAGAGCGGAACCCCTGCGGCCCCAAGCCCGTCCTCCGGCCAAATCCAGGGGGCACTGCTCGGCAATGTCGGCTCCGGCAACAAAAGAGCGGCCCTCTCCGGTGATCACGAGCGCCCGCAGTGCGTTGTCGTTCTCTATTTCGTTTACCAGTGCCGAAAGCTCCTCGATCACCGTGGAATTCAGGGCGTTCAAAGCTTCGGGCCGGTTAATGGTGGCAATTCCTACACTGTCTTTTACTTCATAGCGAATAGTAGTGTACAATTAAAACCCTCCTTTTCAATGCGTTTTGATTGAGCGAATCCTTCTGCTTTATATTCTAGCAAAATACGTGCCAGAAAAGCAATGGAAATTACAAGAGTTTAAAAAGGATTCACAAAGTATTTGGAAGACCTTGGTGGCATATGCAACAAAATTTTACAAGATTAGCTGATTTTACAGAAACTTTTCGGTAAAAAAGAAGTTGCAATTCAAAAGCGAATAAAGTTAAAACAAATTAAGTCATCAGTAATTTGTGCATTTGTACAAAATTCGAGAATGAAATTTGGCTATGTAAACGTTAAAAAGTAGTTTTTCTCTCTTTCTATTCATTTGTGAATATGATACAATCATAAATGAATAGAAAAAGCATAGGAGGGCTGAGAGGAGTTTGATCGATATGAGTGGGTACCAGGGAATGGATATACAGGATTTCCTGGCCGAACAGGACATCAATTTGCAAGGGCTTTTTGAAATCATCAATCCGGAAAACAATTTGGTTTCCGCAGACGACATGATGCTTTCCGCCGCGGACGGAACGATTCTGCGGGTGAGCAAGTCCTATGAAAAAAACTTTGGATTTGCGCCCGGTTCCATTGTGGGGAAATCGGTGTTTGACCTGGAGAAGGACGGGACCTTTCAGCCCTGCATTACCGCGCAGATTATTCGTGAGAAGCGGAAGATCATGACGGTGCAGACGGTAAACCATATCAATAAGAATGTGTTGACCGTGGGGATTCCCTTGTTTGACAATCAGGGCAAACTTAAGTATGCCGCCTGCTTCAACACGCTGTCTATGGAGCAGATCAACACCATCCAGCGCAGTTACCAGCGGCTTCAGGAATCTGTGCAGCAATATTCTCAGGAACTGGCGGATCTGCGGGCAAAGAACATGGCGGCGGCAGACCTGCTGTTCAAAAGCCCCCCGATGCAAAAGCTCCTCATCCTGATGCAAAATACCGCCAACACCCGGGCCAACATTTTGATTACGGGAGAGACGGGCGTGGGCAAGAGCGCCATCGCAAAAATGATTCATAAAATGAGCGATTTTTCCACCGGCCCGTTCATTGAGGTCAACTGCGCCGTGCTGCATGAAAATCTCATTGAGTCGGAGCTGTTCGGCTATGAGAAGGGCGCGTTCACGGGCGCGTCCTCCGGGGGTAAAATCGGAAAGATTGAGCTGGCCAACCACGGAACGCTGTTTCTCGACGAGATTGGGGAGCTGCCTACGGCATTGCAGTCCAAGCTGCTGCAATTGATTCAGGAAAAGACCATTGAGCGTGTTTCCGGAAATCGGAAGATCGTGCTGGATTTCCGGCTGATCGTGGCTACGAACCGGAATCTTGAGAAGGATGTGGCGGACGGGCTGTTTCGATCGGATCTGTTTTACAGGCTCAACGTGATTCGGATGCAGATTCCGCCCCTGCGGGAGCGGAAGGAGGACGTGCTGCCCATGGCCTATCAGTTCCTGACGCGGTTTAACCGGGAGTATCGGAAGGAACTGACCTTCAGCCCCAGATTTTTAAACTTTCTGGAGATGTACCCATGGCCCGGAAACGTCCGCCAGTTGGAAAACCTGATGGAGCGTCTGGCCATTACGGTGCAGGACCCGGTGATCGACGTGTCCGCGCTGCCCTCCGAATTTGCTGCCCAAACTGCCCCGGCGGAGGATGGGAGGACAGCTCACTCCGCAACATTACAGGAACGGTTGGACGCCTACGAGGGTCAGATTGTGCGGGAGGCCTACGGACTTATGGGTACGACCGTGGGTGTTGCGAAGCGGCTGGGCATCTCGCAGGCCACCGCAGTGCGCAAAATTGCAAAATACGTCAGGTAAGGCAGCGGAGTTCGCAAGTCTGCGGGAAACGGTGGGGTTTGCAGATTTTTTTAGTAATAACGGAGGCTCCCGGCTTTTAAGCCGGGAGCCTCCGTTTTAAATTAGAGAAGATGGCCTTCCACGGAGCGGCGCTTTTTGGTAAGCCTGAGCCGCGAAAAACCGAACCTTACTCGGCGTACAGGGACTTCAGCTTCACCAGCTTGTCATAGCGCGCCTTGGCGGCGTCCTCGCTTCTGGCGAACAGGCTGTCGGCACGGTCCGGGAACTCGCGGGTCAAGCGGGAATACCGGGCCTCGCTCATCAGGAAGTCCTGATAGCCGCCTGCGGGCTCCTTGGAGTCCAGAGTAAACTTCGCGCCTTCGGCGGCGGGGTTGAACCGGAACAGGTTCCAGTAGCCGCACTCCACGGCCTTCTTCATCTCCACCTGGCAGTTGGTCATGCCGCCCTTGATGGAGTGCATCTCGCAGGGGGAATAGCCGATGATGAGGGACGGGCCGGGATAGGCCTCGGCCTCCTGAATGGCCTTGAGGGTCTGGGCGGGGTTGGCGCCCATGGCCACCTGCGCCACGTACACATAGCCATAGCTCATGGCGATCTCGGCCAGAGACTTCTTCTTAACTTCCTTGCCGGCGGCGGCGAACTGAGCAACCTGACCGATGCTGGAGGCCTTGGAAGCCTGACCGCCGGTGTTGGAATAAACCTCGGTATCGAAGACGAAGACGTTCACGTCGTTGCCAGAGGCCAGAACGTGGTCCAAACCGCCGAAGCCGATGTCATAGGCCCAGCCGTCACCGCCGAAGATCCAAGTGGATTTCTTGGTGAGATACTCGCTCTGGGCCAAAATCTCGGAGGCCAGCGTGCAGGCTTCGCAGTCGCACTGGGTCTTGCCCGCAGCCTTCAGCCCCTTCATGTGCTCCAGCATTTCAACCTGCTGCGCGCCGAATTTCTCCTTGGCGACGGGGCTGCTCATAAATTCGACAGCCTCATCCACACCCAGAATACTGCACTTCAAAGCGGCGATATACTTCTCGGACGTCTCGGCACTGGCGGCACTGTCGCCCATCGCGTCAAGCCACGCCTGTGCCGCGGCCTTCACGGAAGGCTGCGCGTATTCCACGGCGATGAGGGCCTGTGTCTTTTCCTTCAGGCTGTTGCGAATGGCGTTCTGGCCCAGATACATGCCAAGGCCGAACTCCGCATTGTCCTCAAACAGGGAGTTTGCCCACGCGGGGCCGTGGCCCTCCTTGTTCACGCAGTAAGGAGAGGTGGCTGCGGGACCGCCCCAGATAGAGGAGCAGCCGGTGGCGTTGGCAATATACATCCGGTCGCCGTACAACTGGGTGACCAGACGGGCATAGCTGGTTTCGGCGCAGCCGGCGCAGGAGCCGGAGAATTCCAGCAGAGGCTGGCGGAACTGGCTGCCCTTGACGGTGTTGTCCTGCATGTCCTTCTTGATGGAGACCTCGGAGACGCAGTAGTTAAAGACCTCCTGCTGGGGAGCCTCCTGCTCCTGAGGAACCATGCTCAGCGCACCGGCGGGGCACTGCTTCACGCAAACGCCGCAGCCCATGCAGTCCAGCGGAGAGATGGAAATGGCGAACTTGTAAACGCCCTTGCCCTTGCCCACCTTCACGTCGGCCATCTTCATGGCGGCGGGAGCGGCAGCGGCCTCTTCCTCCGTCAGAGCAAAGGAACGGATGGTGGCATGGGGGCAGACATAGGAGCACTGGTTGCACTGGATGCACTTCACCTGATCCCAGGTGGGAACGCTGACGGCGACGCCGCGCTTCTCGTAAGCGGCTGCGCCCAGCTCAAACTGGCCGTCCACATGCGGCAGGAAGGCGGAGACGGGCAGGCTGTCGCCGTCCATCTTGCCCACGGGCCACAGAATGTCCTCCACCTGCTTGACAAGCGCGGGCGCGCCCTCGGCCCGTCTGGCTTCGGTGGCCTTTGCTGCGTCCTTCCAGTCGGCGGGGACGTTAAACTTCTTGTAGGCGGTGGCGCCCATGTCGATGGCCTTGTGGTTCATATCCACCACGTCCTGTCCCTTTTTCAGGTAGGAGTGGGTGGCGGCGTCTTTCATATAGCCCATGGCCTCTTCTCCGGGAAGAACCTTTGCCAGAGAGAAGAATGCGGACTGAAGAATGGTGTTGGTGCGCTTGCCCATGCCGATTTTGGCGGCCAGGTCAATGGCGTCGATGGTATAGACCTGAATGTTGTTCTCGGCGATATAGCGCTTGGAAGCGGCATCCAGCTTCTCGGCCAGCTCCTCATCGCTCCACTGGCAGTTGATGAAGAAGGTGCCGCCGGGCTTCACGTCCCGCACGATGGGGAAGCCCTTGGTGATATAGGCGGGAACATGGCAGGCCACAAAGTCGGCCTTGTTGATATAGTACGGGCTGCGGATGGCCTTGTCACCGAAGCGCAGGTGGCTGATGGTCACGCCGCCGGTCTTCTTGGAGTCGTACTGGAAATAGGCCTGAATATACTTATCGGTGTGATCGCCGATAATCTTGATGGAGTTTTTGTTGGCGCCCACGGTACCGTCGCCGCCAAGGCCCCAGAACTTGCACTCGATGGTTCCCGCAGCGGCGGTGGAGGGCACGTCCTTCTCAGGCAGGCTGAGATTGGTAACGTCGTCCACGATGCCGATGGTAAACTGGCGGCGGGGCTGGGCCTTTTGCAGCTCTTCATACACGGCGAAGACGCTGCGGGGCGGGGTGTCCTTGCTGCCAAGGCCATACCGGCCGCCGATGATCTCGGCTTCGCGGCCGGCGTTTGCAAAGGCGGTGACCACGTCCATATACAGAGGCTCGCCCTGAGAGCCGGGCTCCTTGGTGCGGTCCAGCACGGCGATCTTCTTCGCCGTGGCAGGGATGGCGGCCAGCATTTTCTCGGGGGCAAAGGGACGGTACAGCCGCACCTTCAAAAGGCCGACCTTCTCGCCGTGTGCATTGAGATAGTCGATGACCTCCTCGGTCACGTCGCAGATGGAGCCCATGGCAATGATCACGCGGTCGGCGTCAGCCGCGCCATAGTAGTTGAAGAGCTGATAATCGGTGCCCAGCTTCTCGTTGATCTTGCCCATGTATTTTTCAACCACGGCGGGCAGCGCGTCATAATATTGGTTGCAGGCTTCACGGTGCTGGAAGAAGATATCTCCGTTCTCGTGAGAGCCGCGGGTGGTGGGGCGCTCGGGGTTCAATGCGTGCTTACGGAACGCGTCCACAGAGCCCATGTTGCACATTTCCTTCAGGTCTTCATAATCCCACACGGCAACCTTCTGCACCTCGTGAGAGGTACGGAAGCCATCGAAGAAGTTCACAAAAGGAACGCGGCCCTCAATCGAGGCCAGATGGGCCACGGGGCTGAGATCCATGACCTCCTGCACGTTGCCCTCGCACAGCAGGGCAAAGCCGCTGGCCCGGCAGGCCATCACGTCGGAATGGTCGCCGAAGATGTTCAGCGCGTGGGTGGAAACCGTTCGGGCGGAGACATGAAACACAGCGGGCAGCAGTTCGCCTGCCATCTTATACATGTTGGGGATCATCAGCAGCAAGCCCTGAGAGGCGGTGTAGGTGGTGGTCAGGGCGCCGGCAGTCAGGGAGCCGTGGACGGTGCCGGAGGCGCCCGCCTCGGACTGCATCTCCACCACCTTAACCTTGGTGCCGAAGATGTTTTTCTGCCCAGCGGCGGACCACTGGTCCACCAAGTCTGCCATGGGGGACGACGGGGTAATCGGATAGATTCCCGCCACTTCGGTAAACGCGTAGCTGACATAAGCAGCGGCGTTATTACCGTCCATGGACTTAAATTTTCTTGCCATAAGCTTACCTCCTAATTGTTGCCGCCCGCAAGCGGCGGCATTTTAACGAAGCCACGAATCCGCTTTCCCGAACGATATCCGTGCAAAGTCATTATAGCACCGTGATTTTGTCATGTAAACATTTACCTTGTGATTCTATGGGCAAAATCTTGTTTTTCTGCGGAAAGGCCAAAAGAACTCTCAATTTTTGAACACTTTTTTTGTGGGAGGGTTTCCATCTTCGTCGTTTTGTGGTAAAATATTTTTGCTTTTGGTGAGAGCTTCTACCTGTCTGCTTCTTTGCCGCTTGTCATACCTCGCACGGCGGCGGAGCTTGTCCGGGCGGGTATTTTACCCGGTGTTACCGTCAATTGATTTAGGAGGTGGACCCATGGTTGTGTCCATCCGCTCACTGGGGCTGAACGGAATTTCCGGCTACGAGGTGAGCGCGGAGTGCTTTCTCTCCGGGGGACTGCCCGCGTTTGACATCGTGGGCCTGCCGGACGCCGCCGTGCGGGAGGCCCGGGAGCGGGTCCAGGCGGCGGTGAAAAACTGCGGAGTGAAATTTCCCGTCAGCCGCATCACGGTGAATCTGGCTCCCGCCAACCGGAAAAAGGCGGGAACGGTATACGATTTACCTATTTTTATCGGCATTCTGGCCGCGGCGGAGGAACTAAAACGGCTTCCGTCCGACGCTGCATTTCTGGGCGAGCTGTCCCTTACCGGTGCGGTGCGGGGGGTTAGCGGCGTGCTGCCCATGGCTATGGCCGCGCGGGACGCGGGAGTGAAGCAACTTTTTGTCCCGGCAGAAAACGCCGCAGAGGCCACCCTTGCCGGGGGGCTGACGGTTTACGGCGTGGCGGATGTTGCCGCGCTGGTGGCCCACCTTCGCGGCGAAACGCCCCTTGCTCCGGCGGAGCCTTGGCTTCCGGAGGAGGAGACGGAGGCCCTGCCGGATTTGCGGGACGTGATGGGGCAGGAGAATGTAAAGCGGGCGCTGGAGATTGCCGCCGCCGGGGGGCACAATCTGCTGTTGATCGGCTCTCCCGGCTCGGGAAAGTCTATGCTGGCAAAGCGCCTGCCCTCCATCCTGCCGGATATGACCCGGGACGAGGCTTTGGCCGTCTCCGGCATCTGGTCTGTGGCGGGGCTGACGGACCCGGGTAGGCCACTTTTGTCCCGCCGCCCTTTTCGTGCGCCACATCATACCTCTTCCGCCGTGGCTCTCAGTGGCGGCGGTCCGGCTTTGCGGCCGGGGGAGATGTCTCTGGCTCACAACGGCGTTTTATTTTTAGACGAGCTTCCGGAATTTCACCGGGACGTGCTGGAAGCCATGCGCCAGCCTTTAGAGGACGGGGAAGTCACCGTGGCCCGGGCGGGGGGAACCCTGCGCCTGCCTGCCGGGTTCCAGTTGATTTGTGCCATGAACCCCTGTCGCTGCGGCTGGAAGGGGCACCCAACCGGGAAGTGTACCTGCTCATCACGGGACGTAGAGAAGTACGTGGAGAAAATCTCCGGCCCTTTGCTGGATCGCATTGATTTACACATCAACGTGCCGTCGGTTGAATACGAGGCCCTGCGGCGCAAGACCGCGCCGGAGGATTCCGCCGCTGTGCGAGAGCGGGTGTTGGCGGCGCGAGCGGTCCAGCTTGCCCGCTATGCGGGGACGAACGTGACCTGCAACGCCCAGCTTCCGCCCTCCATGCTGGCCGCTTTCTGCGGATTGGACGCAGCGGGAGACAAACTGATGAAATCCGCTTTCGAGCGGATGGGCCTCACCGCCCGGTCCCACGACCGAGTGCTGCGGGTGGCGCGCACCATCGCGGATTTGGAAGGATCGGAACGCATCGAAGCGTCCCATCTGGCCGAGGCCGTGCAGTACCGCAACACGGAGATTTTAAGAGGCTGAGCGTCCTTTTAGCAGGGCCGGACTGCCGCCGTCGGAATAAAGCCCTGTCATCTTGAGACAGGCTGGGTCCTGTCAAGCCGCGCACTGCGGTGAAAAGTGCCTTTTATCAGGGCTTCACCCAAATATTTCAATTCAACCAATCGGAGGGTTCTATGACAAACCAAGACACGCGGGAAATTTTCCTGCTGAAGTTGGGCGAGGTGGTCCTGAAAGGGCTGAACCGCCATACCTTTGAGGACAAGCTGGTGGGCAACGTCAGCCGCCGCCTGCGCCACTGCGGCAGTTTCAACGTAACTCTGCGCCAGAGCACCATTTACGTGGAGCCCAGAAGTGAGGACTGCGACATGGCGGAGGCGCTGACTGCCTGCCGCCAGGTGTTCGGCGTGGTGAATGTGGCCCGGGCCGTTCCCTGCGAAAAGGACGTGGACGCCATCTTTGAAACGGCGGCGGCATATTTGAAGGATGAATTTGCGGCGGCGAGGACCTTTAAGGTGGAGTCCAAACGGGCGGACAAGCTGTTCCGCCTGAATTCCATTCAGATTTCTCAGGCCGTGGGCGGCCTTCTGGGGGAGCGGTTTCCCAATGTGGCTGTGGATGTCCACAAGCCGGATTTGACGGTGCATGTGGAGATTCGGGAAAAGGCGGCGTATGTCCACGCGCCCGCCGCTCCCGGCGCGGGGGGCCTGCCCATTGGCATGGGCGGCACGGCGGTGAGTCTTTTGTCCGGCGGAATCGACTCGCCGGTGTCCTCGTGGATGATGGCCCGCCGGGGCGTGCAGTTGGAGATGGTTCACTTTGTCTCCCCGCCCTATACCTCCCAGCAGGCGCAGGACAAGGTGCTGGAGCTTGCAAGACTTCTGACGGCGTGGTGCGGGCGGCTGACGGTGCATATCGTTCCCTTCACCAAAATTCAGGAGGAAATCCGCAAGCACTGCCCCGAGGAATACTTCACCCTCATTATGCGCCGGTTTATGATGCGCCTTTCCGAAAAGGTTGCACGGAGCGTCCACGCAGGGGCGCTGATTACCGGCGAGTCTCTGGGGCAGGTGGCAAGCCAGACATTGCCCGCTCTTGGAGTGACGGAGGATGTGACCACGCTGCCCGTCCTGCGGCCCCTCATCGGCATGGACAAGGTGGAGATTATCCGCCTTTCCCGCGAAATTGGCTGCTATGAAACGTCCATTCTCCCCTATGAGGACTGCTGCACCGTGTTCACGCCCCGGCATCCCAGCACCCGACCCAATCTGGAGGACGTTCGGGCGGCCGAAGCGGTGCTGGACATCGAGGGTCTGATGAGCGAAGCCATGGCGGGGCGGGAAAGAATTCGTGTAAAGCCGTGAAATGCGCAGGGAAGAATTTGGGCGCCGCCGCGCTGTTTTTCGCGGCGGGGGCAATCTGGCTGGTGGTGGCATTGAGAAACGACTTTCAGGCGCTTTATCTCGTGACAGCCGGCCTGAGCTTTTTTGCCGGAACAATCAAGTTGATTAACGATTTCAAGGTGCGGCACACAGACGAAAAATCCAATAAGAAGGGCTCTGAGTGATAATGCTTTCCGCTGAAATTCTTGCCGTGGGGACCGAGCTGCTGCTTGGCAGCATTGCAAATACCAATGCTCAAATGATCTCCCAGAGCTTGTCCGGATTGGGCATCAACGTGTTTTGGCACACCGTAGTGGGGGATAACCCCGGACGGCTGGAAGAGGCGCTGGACGTCGCCCGAAAACGGGCGAACGTCCTCATCACCGTGGGCGGGCTGGGGCCGACCTATGACGACCTCACCAAGGAAATTGTCTGCCGGGCCTTTGGGCGCAGGCTGACATTCCGTGCGGATATTGCCGAAGAGCTTCGCGCACTTTATGAAACCGTGTTCCGCGTCCCCATGCCGGAGAACAATTTGCGGCAGGCGGAGCTGCCGGAGGGCTGCACGGTATTTGACAATCCCGTGGGGACTGCCCCCGGCTGCGCCTTTTACGAAGACGGCGTCCATGTGCTGATGCTGCCCGGACCGCCCGAGGAGTGCGAAGCCATGCTTCACCGCCATGTGGAACCGTATCTGCGGGGCCTGTCCGACGAAGTACTTCTCTCCCGCGATATTCTGTGCTTCGGGATAGGAGAGTCCGCCGTGGACCAGCTTTTGCGGGATAAAATGTCCCAGATGAAGAATCCCAGCCTTGCCACCTATGCAAAGCCCGCCGAAATGTGCCTGCGGGTGACCGCCAAAGCCAAAACCTGTGACGAGGCGGAGGAGATGCTTGCCCCCGTGGTGGACGAGGTGAAGAAAGCTCTTGGAGACGTGATCTACGGGGTGGACGTCTCCTCGCTGGAGGAGGCGTGCAAGAAGCTTTTGCAGGAACGGAAACTGAGCCTTGCAACGGCGGAGTCGTGCACCGGTGGGCTGCTGGCCCAGCGGATGACGGAGCTGCCGGGAGTATCTGCCGTGTACCGGGGCGGCGTGGTGTCCTATTGGACGTCCGTAAAAGCGGACGTGCTGGGCGTGCCGTGGGCACTGCTGGACGAGTTTGGCGCGGTGTCCGAGCCTGTGGCCCGGGCTATGGCAGAGGGTATTTGCGCCGTCACCGGCGCGGAGATCGGGATTTCCGTCACGGGTGTGGCGGGTCCGGACGCGGACGACCGAGGTAACCCCGTGGGGCTTGTGTATCTAGGGCTGTGCACACCGAAGGGAACCTTTTGCCGAAAGCTTATGCTGGGACGGCGGAAGCGGGAGCGCATCCGCGCATTGGCGGCGAACACCGGTCTGGACATGGTGCGGCGGTATCTCACGGACCTCCCACTGGAACCGACGCGGGAAAAATAATTGGATAAAAACCGGCGGACGCAGGGAAACTCCCTGCGTCCGTTTTGCGCTCGGCTTATCCCAGCGCAACGTCCAGCACCATCATGATAAGAAAGCCCACCACAAAGCCGCAGGTTCCGGCACGGCTGTGGGCCTGAGGAACCAGCTCCTCCACCACCACATACAGCATCGCCCCTGCCGCAAAGCTTAAAAGCCACGGCATCAGAGGACGAACGCCTGCCGCCACCAGCACCACCGCCACGCCGAACAATGGCTCCACAATGCCGGAAAGAGCGCCGCCCGCGAAAGAGCGCAGTCGGCTCCAGCCTTTCTGGCGCAGAGGCAGGGAAATGGCCGCGCCCTCGGGGAAGTTTTGAATGCCGATGCCGATGGCCAGAGCCGCCGCGCCCGCGAAACTTTCGCCCTGCGCCGCAAGGGCGAAGGCGAGACCCACCGCCATTCCCTCCGGAATGTTGTGCAGGGTGATCGCGGTGGTCAGCAGAACGGTTTGCTTCCAGCCGGGGTCCGCAATTTCCCGCTCCCGCCGGAGCCGGGGGAGCAGCGCGTCCAACGCCGCCAGAAAGATCACGCCCAGCAGCATTCCCCCCGCTGCCGGGACCCAGCCGGGAATGCGCCATGCCGCTGCTTGTTCAATGGCCGGAAGCAGCAGACTCCACACCGACGCGGCGGTCATCACGCCTGCGGCGAAGCCCAGCAGTACCCGCTGGATTTTGTCATTTGGTATGTCACGAAAGAAGAAGACTGTGGCGGCGCCCAGCGAGGTCATGGCAAAGGTAAACCCCGTTCCCGCCGCCGCCCACAAAAGCGGCTGAATCATGTAATGGTACCCACCTTTCAAGACGCCTGCCCGCTGCCGGAAGTCCGAAGCCGGATTGCGGGCAAATTGCCCCGCTTTTCCGCTAGGCGGGACACCGCCCATATGCACCAGTATAAGCGGAATGGGCGGCGGGTGTGACGGGGCTTGCAATCCGCGAAAAACTGTGCTATTGTGAAGCTGTTCTCTTGTGTTGAGGCAGAAAACTGAAAAGGCTCATATAATTTCGCTGGAAACGGTGCGAAAGTTTCTACGGAGCCGCCGAAAGGCTCTGCTATGGGTGTCCGCTGCGCTGGAGTGCAGACGGACGCTTTTTTCGTTCTGTCGGACTTTTGGAAAGGAAGCGATTTTATGACCTCCATTGTAAAAGGCATCCTTGTCTCCGCTCCATCCCTTGGCAAGCTGGAGGTTCACACCCCCGGCTGTCTCGTTCTGGAGGACGGCGTGATTACCGGCGTGTTCGACGAGCTGCCGGAGCGGTACGCCGGCGCACCCGTGGAGGATTTTGGGGACTGCCTGATTACCCAATCCTTTACGGACCTCCATCTCCACGGCCCCCAGTACCCCATGCTGGGCACCGGCATGGATTTGCCCTTGCTGGAGTGGCTGAATGCCTATACTTTCCCCACAGAGGCCCGCTTTGCCGATGAACAGTACGCCCGGGAGCAGTATCGTGCGCTGGCACTGGAGCTGATCCGAAACGGGACTACCCGGGTGTGCATGTTTTCCTCTCTCCACCGGAAAGCCACGCTGATTTTGATGGAGGAGCTGGAAGCGGCCGGAGTTACCGGCTATGTGGGCAAGGTGAACATGGACCGCAACGGCGGCGAAAGCTTGCAGGAAACCACGGAGGGATCCATAAAGGAAACGCTTCACTGGCTGGACGAGTGCGGACAATTTACCCATATAAAACCCATCCTTACACCCCGGTTTACGCCCTCCTGCACCGACGAACTGATGGCCTTTCTGGGGAAGCTGGCGGCGGAGCAGAATCTGCCCGTGCAGTCTCACCTTTCGGAGAATCAGGCAGAGCAGGCGTGGGTGTGCAAATTGCACCCGGACTGCGGGCAGTACTGGCAGACCTATGCCAAATACGGCCTTTGGAACCAGCGTACCGTGATGGCCCACTGCGTTTTTTCCGATGAGCGGGAGCGGCGGGCTATGCGGGAGGCAGGCGTGACCGCCGTCCACTGCGCGGACTCCAATCTGAACCTCTGTTCCGGCGTGGCCCCTGTGCGGGCGCTTTTGAACGAGGGCGTTAAGGTGGCATTGGGCAGCGACATCGCAGGAGGGGACACGGTCTCCATGTTCGATGTGACCGCCTCTACCATCCGGGCCTCCAAGGCCCGCCGCATTCTGGACAATTGGAAGACGGATGCCCTCTCCGTGGCGGAGGGCTGGTATCTGGCTACCTCCGCAGGCGCGGCGTTTTTTGGCGGCGAACCCGGCTTTGCCGTGGGGGAACCGCTCCACGCCATGGTGCTGGATGACGGGGCCCTGCCTCCGCTGCGCACGGCGGAGGAACGGCTGACCCGGGCGGTCTGCCGCAGGCAGGAAGGGGCCGTGCGGGCGGTTTGGAGCGCGGGGCGCAGAGTTTTGTAAAGGCGCCGGGCAATACCGGAAACTATGGATTTCATATCCGAAGGAGTGTATCCCGTGAACTGTAAAAGATTTTGTTCCTTGCTTGTATCTCTGCTGCTTTTGGCGGCGCTTTCGGCCTGCGCCCCTGCCGGGGCTGGGAGTGCAGCATCTGCTATTCCCCCCTCTGACAGCGGGGAGATCTATCTTTACGGAGAGCAGCACGGCGTTCAGAAAATACTGAATCGGGAATTTGAGCTGTGGCAGGAACATTACAACACCCGGGGGATGCGCCATCTGTTTGTGGAGCTCCCTTACTATACTGGGGAATTTTTAAACAGGTGGATGCAGGATGACGACGACGCAATCCTGGACGCGGTCTACGACGATTGGGACGGAACCGACGCCCATACCCCGGACGTGAAGGCGTTCTATCAGAAAATCAAACGTGAGTGTCCCGAAACAGTATTTCACGGAACGGATGTGGGGCACCAGCGCCAAGCCACCGGGAAGCGGTTTTTGCAGAATCTTGAGGAAGCGGGCCAAAGGGATTCGGAGCAATACCGGCTTACGGAGGAGGCCATCCGTCAGGGGGAGACTTATTACGGGAAAGATGACAACGTATACCGTGAAAACACGATGACGGAAAATTTTATCCGCGAGTTTGACCGGCTGGACGGCGAGAGCGTCATGGGAATTTATGGCGGCGCCCACACCGGAATTGACGCGATGGAGTATACCACCGGCTCCGTCCCGTGCATGGCAAACCAGCTTGCCTCCCGCTATGGCGCGACCCTTTATTCGGAGGACCTTTCCTGGCTTGCAAAGGACATCGACCCCTTGAAGGTGGAAACGGTGACGCTTGCGGGGAAAGCGTATCAGGCGTCGTACTTTGGCGAAGAAGATATGACGGGACTTCTGAAGGGCGTTCGGTCAAGAGCGTTTTGGCGGCTTGAAAGCGCCTATGAAGATTTTAAGGCCCAGCCCAAGACCGGGGATGTACTGCCTTATGACAACTTTCCCATGCTGGTGGAGGCGGGGCAGGTATTTATCATTGACTATACGAAAACCGACGGATCCGTCACGCGCCAATACTATCGTTCGGATGGACATGAGTGGGAAGGGAGACTTTCCACCGAGGAGTTTTCCGTGAACTAATTGGATGGATAGGTCTGGATTCTGAAATGAAAGGCTGCGCTTTGGTACGATTTTTAAGTCGTATCAAAGCGCAGCCTTTTATGTAATTTCAGGCAATGTTTTCTGCGCGGTGCTGCCAAATCTCAGAAAAAAAGCCGGATAACTCCGCCGGTAGCCAGTGTAACCAACACCCCCGCAATCAGAACGCCCACCGCGATGGCGGGCAGGGCATAACGCATTCGGATGTCCAGAAGGGAAGCCACCAGCGCCCCGGTCCAGGCCCCCGTGCCGGGCAGAGGAATCGCCACCAGAATAATCAGGCCCGCCAGACGGTACTTTTGCACAACTCGTCCTTTCAGGTGCGCGCGGCGCTCCAGCGCGTCAATTTTTGGCCCCCACCACGCACCCTTGCGCAGCCAGGCAAACACCCGGCGAATCAGCAGCATGATGACCGGCACGGGCAGGATGTTTCCCACTGATGCCAGCCAAAAGGATTCCCACAGGGGCAGACCCGCAGCCGCGCCGTAGGGGATAGCTCCCCGCAGCTCCACGATGGGGGTCATCCCCATAAAAAAGGTGATCAGCGCGGGAACCGTTGTCTCTGAAATTGCCATAAATCCGCTCCTTCCAATGAAACCGGGACGGCGGAGCGGGAAAAATCCCGCTCCGCTTTTTATTTAATACCGGTTACTGTAAATTGAGGCGCTTTTTCAGTGTCACCGTGGTGACGACGTAGAAGATTCCTCCGTTCAGCAGCCCCATGCAGATGAGAACGGCCATGAGCTGATGGAAACTGTTCATTCCGCCGATGTTGAAAAGACCTGTGAAAAAGTCCGTGTTAACAAACAGCCCGCTGACAAGCTGCGTGACAAACTGGAATGCGAAAAAGAACAGCACACTCCACGCCGATTTGTGATTGGCGAAGCTGTGGCCCACAGCAATGGCCGCGTAAAATTCAAGGCACAGCACCGCACAGGTAAGAAGCGCCAGCACGATCATCTCTGCCGCCATCATCGGCAGGTTCAGTCCAAATTCCGAAACCAGCTCCTGTACGGCTTCAAAAAACCGGCGGAAAAACGCGGAGCTGAAAATGTCACGCATCCATTCCAGATCGAAGACGCACACCAGAGCTGCCAAAACCTCCACAAGAGCCGTTGCAATAAACCACACAGAGGAGACGATGATCTTGGACCAGACAAGCTGGTGGCCGGAGACGGGCAGGGTAAACATCACGTAGCCCTCGTCGCCCATCAAATTCGCGCGGAAGCGTTCTACCATCAGTACGATGGAGATAATCACCAGTGCCGCCATGCCGATGCCGAAGGCAAACAGCAGAAGCCCCCCCATCAGATTGGGGAAAAAGCCTGAAGCATCCAGAAGAAATTGCAGCGACAGGTTTGCCGTCAGCGCCAAAATCAGAATGATAAGAAACAGCGGCCCCATTACCCGGGCAGTGGCCCGAAATTCGTGTTTGATCAGTTTTCTCAGCATTTAAATACCTCCCGAAACAGCGTATCCACGCTCATACCCTTCTCCTCCCGAATCTGATCCACGGAGGACTGAAGAACGACCTGCCCCTGATTGATAAAAATAACCTCGTCCAGAACCTGCTCCACATCCGCAATCAGATGCGTGGAGATGATCACGGCGGCCTCGGGATCATAGTTTCCGATAATGGTGTTGAGAATGTAGTCCCGGGTGGCCGGGTCCACGCCGCCGATAGGCTCATCCAGCAGATACAGCTTTGCCGCCCGGCTCATCACCATGATGAGCTGCACCTTTTCCCGGGTGCCTTTGCTCATCTGGCGGATGGTCTGGTCCATGCGGATGTTCAGATGTGTCAGCATTTCCTCCGCTCGCTCCCTGCGGAAATCCGCGTAAAAATCCTGATAAAAGTCCAGCAGCTTCCGGGTGCTCATCCACAGGGGGATGCAGGTGCGCTCCGGGAGATAAGAGACAATGGCGTGGGTCGACGTACCGGGAGCCATTCCGTCCACCAGCACTGCGCCGGAGTCGGGCGTCAGCAGGCCGTTTGCCAGCTTAATCAGGGTGGTTTTGCCGCTTCCGTTGGGACCTAAGAGTCCCACAATGTGGCCCGGCTCCACCGTCAAGCTCAGGTGGTCCAGAGCCGATGCGCGACCGTAGCTCTTCGTAAGCTCATTACATTCAAAAATCGCCATGCGTTAAACCCTCCCCCGTGTTTTCCCGACGCACCAGCGTCATAATTTCTTCCTTATTAAATCCCAAGCGGGTCATTGCCGTCAAAAAATTCTGAATCTGGCGATCTGCCAGCTTTCGCTTTGCCGATTCGATCATCGCCGTGTCCTCCGTTACAAATCTGCCTGCGGTCCGCTGGCTGTATACCAGTCCGTCCCGCTCCAGTTCCGTCAAAGCCCGCTGCATGGTGTTGGGATTCACCCCGGCCTCCACGGCCAGGTCCCGCACCGATGCAAGCCGCTCTCCCGGCGGAAACGCGCCGGATACGATACCCACCTTGATCTGCTCAATCAATTGAGAGTAGATGGGTGCGTCACTTGAAAAATGCCACTTCATACCGCACCTCCTGTTCTATTGTTCTAGGCAAGTAATACAATAACACAGATTTGCCGTTTGTCAAGAGCTTTTTAAAAAAATATGAAACCCGTGAAGGGCCGCTTTACACGGCCCTTCAAAAACCGATTCCTTTCGTGGGGCGGCCACTCCCTGCGGGAAATTCTGCGGGCAAAGCAAGCGCACTAAAAAAGAAAAGAATTTCCCACAAAAACAAAAGGGTCATGGGGTTTATGTCGCCGCCGTCAGGAATAGCGCTCCTCCAGTGCGGCAATTACCTCCGCCAGCGCATCGTCCCGGGCGTCGCAGACAAGCCGCGCCCCACAGCGGGCCACCTCGGGCACGCAGTTGGCGGGGGCGAATCCCTGAGAGACCCATGCCAGCATGGTCAGGTCGTTGCGCTCGTCGCCCACTGCGTATACATGCTCCGGCGCAATGCCGAGATGCGCCGCAAGGCGGCTGAGCATCCCGCCCTTGTCCGCGCCCTTCGCGGTAAGCTCCAAGAGGGTTTTTCCCGAGTAAATCAGCTCGTATTCCGCGGCCCAGTCCCGGCTGCGGATAAGTTCCTCTGCCTGAACAAGGTCCCTATGTTCTGCTTCAAACAAAAGCTTGCTTAGGGGCAGGGGGGCCTCCGTCAGACGGGGCAGCGCCCGCACCCGCACGCCGGTGAGATGTTCGTGGGCGCGGATAATATGGTTCACCTGCACCGCGTGAATGACGCTGTCCAGATGATATGCTTCTACTCCCACCCGGGGAAATGCGTCCAGTACCTCCTGCCCCCTCTCCCGGCTCTGCTCGGGTAGAAGTGCCGTCTCCAAATATTCGCCCTTTTCAAAGTCGTAAATCGCCGCCCCGTTGCACACCACACTGGGCGCGTTCATAGGGACCAGCGGGGCCAGCCGCTCAAAAGCGGGCAGTGCCCGACCGGTGGCCACGGTAAAGCGCCCGCCTTGGGCCATAAAAGACTCCAGCGCCGCCCGGTTTCCTGCCGACAAAGGCGGGACGGGCCGACCAGAGCGCAGAGCCTCCTCGGTATAAATCAAAGTGTTGTCAAAGTCGCTGGCTAGCAGTACGCCGTCAAACTTTCCCATGCCGTTCCTCCCAATTTTATAAAGGCGGGAAGAGGAATCTCACCTCTCCCCGCCGTTCGCTTTTACGTGCTTATTCTCCGGAGACGCCTCCGCCTTGGCCTTGGCCGCCTCCTCCGCCCCCTCTGCGGCGGCCGCCCCTGTGATGAGGGCGGCGGACCGCCTGGCCGCCTTCGCTTTTTTCCGCGCGGGGCTTTTCTCCGGCGGGCCGGTCGCCCTTGGGAAGCTGCGGTTTTGCCTGAGCCTTGGGCTTGGCGGGGTGGGGCGGCTGGGGCTTTTCGGGCGCGGTGCTTTGTCCCGCCGGTTTTTTCCCGACGGAGCCGCTTTTGCCTCCGCGATGGCGACGGCGGGAAGAACTCCGGCGCTCGCCGTCCTGCGGAGGAGTAATACGCTCCCGGCTGGGCAGGTCCTCCAGCTTTCCCATGGACATCAGAGGCTCGGAGGAAACGAATTGCAGAACGTCCTCCTCCTCCCGTTCTTCCACGTAGCGCTCGGGCCGCTCACGGGGAATTTCAATGCCCTCCCGGCTGCCCTTGCCGTTGCGCAGGACCCGGATTTCACAGTTGTGGTAGGTCTTCTGCGGCTCCGGTGCAGAGTCAAGGCTCACCTTCACGGTTTCCCGCAGAAGATTCACGCTACGCACGTTGCCGGGGCCATCCGGCGTCTGCACAAAGGACTCGGCCTTCGGCATCCGCTTCATTGCGTCTTCATAGGCGTTCTGTTCGTATTTCAGGCAGCACATCAGCCGCCCGCAGGTGCCGGAAATTTTAGCGGGATTCAGGCTGAGGTTCTGCGTTTTAGCCATTTTAATAGAAACAGGTAAAAACGAATCCAGAAACTGAGAGCAGCAAAATGGCCGCCCGCAGATGCCAAGGCCGCCGATCATCTTTGCCTCGTCTCGCACGCCGATCTGCCGCAGCTCGATCCGCGCCCGGAACACCCCGGCCAAATCCCGCACTAGCTCGCGGAAATCCACTCTCCCGTCGGCGGTAAAGTAGAAAATGATTTTGGTCCCTTCAAAGCTGAAGGAGACGTTTACCAGCTTCATGTCCAGCCCGTGATCCTGAATTTTTTTCTCGCAGACGTCAAAGGCATCGCTCTCCCGTTTGCGGTTGTATTCCACGGTGTGCCGGTCGTTCTCGGTGGCCATGCGGACCACGTTGCTTAAGGGGTGGACGATGGCGGAATCCTCCACCTCGTGGTTGCCCTCCGTACAGGTGGCGAACTCCGGCCCCTGCGCCGTTTCCACGACCACCTGATCGCCCATTTTAATCTGCCGGTCCCCCGGGGCAAAATAATAATTTTTACAGCCGCCACGAAAGCGGACGCTGATTACTTCGGTCAAAGGATACCCTCCAATTCGACGGCCAGGGCGCCCAGCACGTGGTTGACCCCCACGTTGTACGCGCACTCCCGGCAATATGACTGCAACAATTCTATTGTGTGCATAATTTGCTGTTTTGTCAAGTTTTTTGCAAGGAACCGGGCCGTTTTTTCACTCTTTCCCGGCACTTCCTGTCCATAGAAGATCAAAAGCGCATCTGCAAACAGGCCGTGGGCCTGCTCCAAAAGGGTTTGAAGAGTCTCCCGGTCTGTCTTTTTTCGCTCCAGTTCCACCAAAAGCTCTGTCACCGCACCCCGCTTTTTTTCGCCCACGGCCCGGCAAAGGGCCTCCACCTCGGCGGACAGCTCCGTCGCTTCGCTGCCCTCCGCTTCTGGGTGAAGCCTGATTTCCACGCAGCGGGAACGCAGGGTTTGCAGCACTGCCGCGGGGTTTTCCGCGCAGAAGAGGAACGCTGCATAGGGCGGGCCCTCCTCCACGATTTTCAGCAGAACATTTTGATCCTGTTCCGTCAAAAGGGCGCAGTCTTCAAAAATATAAACCTTCCGCGCCCCCTCGTTGGGGCGGATATACGCGTCCGACCGGACGGCGCGCACCGCGTCTACGGAGAGGTTTTTATGATCTTCGTCCCGCACGACGGTTACGTCCGGGTGAATGCCGCCCAGCACCTTGCGGCAGGCGGGACACACGCCGCAGGGCTGTTCCTTTTCTGCCGTGCATTCCATCGCCGCGGCGGCAAAGAGTGCTGCGCCCGCCCGGTCGCCCGGACCGGTGAACAGCAGCGCATGGGCCAAAGCGCCCCTTTGCGCAGCGGCGCGAATGCGGGCCGCTGCCGGTGTGGTTTTCAATTTTTCCAGCTCCGCCATGGGAACCTCCCTTTTCGAGGACTCCGCCTTCGGCGGGCGCAAACGGGCAAACCGTCCACTTTACTAATATTGTAACACGGTTTTGTGGAAAATGGAATTCTGAATTTTGATAACGCGAGAAGTAAAATAAAATTTTTGCAGGCTGGATAAAAAACAATGCAAAAGCCCAGAACGTTCAAAACAAAGTCGCCGCCGCGACACAGGCGTAGCAGATGCTATGCGGGGCTATCTGCGTGCATTTTCACGCTGCGCTGCCGTTGTACAAGCAGACTTCGCAGGAAAATTCGCACCTGTCTTCCTGCCCAGGCACATAAAGCGAGGATGAGAACCGGTATGAATCGGTTCTCATCCTCATTTTTTCTTATACGGGCTGCTTTTCTAAATTCACTCTGTGATCCTGAGGGCTTCCTGCCGGAGTGCGTAGCCCAGCGCGGTTTACAAAATATTCTCACGGCCCAGCAGCTCAAGAATGCGGGCGTCGTCTTCAACCGTGGCGTTGGGCATGGGGAATGTTCCGGCACTGTTGGTGCAGATTCCCCGCAGACGGGCCGTCTCCTTGATGACAGGCAGGAAAGGACTGCGGATGGCGTACAGATCCATCAAGCGGTCAATGCTCTGCTGCCCTGCGGCGATGCCGTCCAAATTATTTTCCCGGAAGGCCCGCACCCACGCGGTGCATACCTCGGGCACCACATTGCTCAGCGCGCCGATGCAGCCGTTGCCCCCGGAAAGAACATTGTGGGCGAAGTTATCGTCAAAACCGGAGTAAATCTCAAAAGAGGGAATCAGAGGCTTGATCAGCTTAATCAATTCTCTGGTATGGTCCATTCCGGAAATGGTGTCCTTAAAGCCCACGATGTTGGGATGCATCTGGGCCAGCTGAAGCACCGTTGCGGGCGGAATGGTGTAGCCCGTGTTGTCGGGGAAATTATAGATATAGATCGGGCCGTGGATTTCTCTGGCCAGTCGGTCGTAATACTGAAGCAGGGCTTCAGCTCCAAAATGAAAATAGTATGGCGGGAGAATCATCACCGCGTCGGCGCCCGCATCCAGACACTCGTTAGAAAAGTCGATAATCTGCTGCGCCACCATGCTGGACGTGCCAATAATCAGTTTCACACGATGGTTAATGCGCTCAATGGCAAACTTGGCCATAATGCTGCGCTGTTCCATGGGCATCGCGAAAAATTCGCTGGAACTTCCCTCCACCAAAATGCCGTCAATGCCCTTTTCGATCAGATTCTCAAAGAGTTTTCCCTGACTTTCCAGATCCAGAGTACCGTCTTCGTGAAATAATGTGATGGCCGGCGCGAGATAAGCTGCTTGCATAATTAAGTTCCTTTCAGATTCCCGGTTTATTCCAGACCCGCGCCCTTCATAGCGGAGATAGCGTGGTCAGTGTAAAGCTTATAGAAACCCTTGCGCTTTTCGCGGGGCAGAATGCCCGCCTTGGAGCGCTCCTCCAAAACCTTTGTGGCTTCCTCAATGGTGCAGGGCACGCCGTGGATACCAGTGAGGTTCATTGTTCTCTCCATAATATCGTAGGAAATAATGTCGCCCTCTTCGATAAAGGCGATGGGGCCGCCGGCAGCTGCCTCGGGGCTGACGTGGCCGATGGCCGCGCCGCGGGTTGCGCCGGAGAAGCGTCCGTCGGTAATCAGGGCGACCTTGCCGTTGAGTCGCTCATCGCACACGATGCCCTCGGTGGTCATGAGCATTTCGGGCATGCCGCAGCCGCGGGGCCCCTCGTACCGGATGACGATAATATCGCCGGGGTTAATTTGGCCTTTGACCACAGCGGCATAGGCATCCTCTTCGTGGTTGAACACACGGGCGTTGCCGGTGACCTTCCACTGCTCCTCCACGCAGGCGGAGTACTTGACTACGCTGCCCTCCGGGGCAATATTGCCCTTGAGGATGGCAACGCTGCCCTTTTCGGGGGCCTTGTCCACCGGAAAAATTACCTGATCGCGGGTCAGACCGTAGTTTTCGAGATATCCGAGGTTGCGGTTGAACCAGTTGTCCCGCTCCAGATCCTCCAGATTTTCGCCCAGCGTTTTGCCGGTGACGGTCATCACGTCCAGATCCAGCATGTCCTTAAGCATCACCTGCACCATGGGAACGCCGCCTGCAAACCAGAAGGATTCGGTCAGCTGGGCGCCGGAGGGATTGATGTTACCCAGATGGGGCACCTGATGGTTGATTTCGTCAAACAGCTCGATGGGCAGATCGTAGCCCAGCTCCCGGGCAATAGAGGGAAGATGGATGGTGGCGTTGGTGGAGCCGCCGATGGCGCTGTGGACAATGATGGCGTTGCGGAAGGCGGCGGGGGTCATGATCTGGCTGGGAGTGATACCCAGCTTAACCAGATTCAGAATCTGCCGTCCGGCCTGACGGGCATACTGCAAAATGTCGCGCATCGTGGCGGGAACCAGAGCACTGCCGGGCAAAGCCAGACCAATCGCCTCCGCCATGCACTGCATGGTGCTGGCGGTGCCAAGGAAGGTGCACGCACCCACGGAGGGGCATCCGGTGAGCTTATAGTCCCGGACCTCCTGCGGCGTAATGGCGTCTTTGCGCTTTTGCCGCAGGGAGATATCGCCCGCCACCAGAGAGGTGGTCATATGGGGGCCGGGCCGCATGGACCCGCCGGGCATAAAAATGGTGGGGATGTCCATACGGGCGGCTGCTTTCAGGTGAGCAGGAATGGATTTGTCGCAGCTGGAGGAGAGGATCATACCGTCCCAAGGCACGGCGGATGCGTGAACTTCCACCATGTTGGCAATGGCCTCGCGGGAGGCCAGCACCATGTTCATGCCGTCGTGGCCCTGCGCGCAGCCGTCGCAAACGTCCGTGGCATGGTATTGGGCAGGAAAGCCGCCCTTTTCAAACACGCCAAACTTGGCCTGCTCGGCAAGCTGATTGAGATGGACGCTGCCGGGATGGGAGTCACCGAACACGTCTTCAATCATGATCTGGGGCTTGGTAATGTCGGTGTCGTCCCAGCCGGAACCCATTTCCAGCGCGTCGAACTGCGCCCAGAGGGCTCTTTCCTTAATGCTCTTTTGATTCATAGAATGTTTCTCCTTTTTAACGGCGGAGCTTTACATAATTTGCCGAAGCTCCTGTTTTCCTGTTTGGCTGCATAAAAATCGGGAAAAGGCCTGCCGCTGCGTCCACAGCGGCAAGCCATTTTCTCCTTAGGCATTGCGCTTACAGGAGAAGGTACTGGCTCCCCTGTGATATTGTGTGGAACCCTTTGCCGCGCTTAGAACAAGCCGATGGCAGCAAAGATGAAGATCAGGATAAAGCAGGTGATACCGGCCACAACATCCGGAATGGTGATATACTTCAGGCCCTGCTTGAGGTCCAGGTTGAAGAACTTGCTGATAACCCAGAAGCCGGAGTTGTTGACGTGGTTGAAGATCATGGTGCCGGCGCCGATGGCCAAAGCGGTGGAAATGGGGGTCAGGCCCAGAGAAGCCATCATGGGCATGATAACACCGGCGGCGGTCAGGCCGGCAGTGGTCATGGAGCCAACGGCGGTCATCATGATCACGCCCACCAGGAAGGGGATCAACAGACCCGGCACGCCGGAGTCGGCGATCACCTGGCTCAGGCCCTCAATGGCGGGAGAGGACTTGATAACGGTGGCGAAGGCGCCGCCCATGCCGGTAATCAGCAGCGCGGGCAGGGCAACTTCCATGCCGCGGGCAAACCAGCTGTTGAGCACAACGTCGCGGAAATCCTTAGGGTCCTTGCCGGTCACATCCTCGTTGCTCTTGCGGACAGAGGCCTTGTGGGCGATGGCCAGGAAGATGGTGTAAATCACGCCCAGACCCAGAGCAACAATCTTATCACCCAGAATGTCGGTGATGCCACGAACCGCGGAATCAGCATCGGGAATGGCCATCTTCACGAAAGAACTGAAGGCAATCAGAAACACAGGAATCAGAATTGTCATGAAGGAAGCAAACGTGCCGGGCAGGTCTTCGCCCTTGATGAGAATGTCGCTGACCTTGTCGGAATTGGTCTCTTCAATCTCAGCCACAACGGCGGGGACCGGCTCCACATATTCTTTGTCAGTCCACTTGCGCAGCGCCAGCCAAGTCACAAAGAACGCAATCAGAGAAACCACAATGCCCCAGGAGATGGTCAGACCCAGATCAGCGCCCAGCATGATGGACACAGCCAGAATGCCGGGGGTGGGGGGGACCATGGCATGGGTCAGGTTCAGGCCGGTCTGGGTAAAAGCGGCCATTTTGCCCATGGAAATGTGCTTGCGCTTGGAGAGGACGTTTGCGATGTTGGAGGTCAGGATGGTGGTGATGTCGCCAAACACGGGGATGGACACCACATAACCGGTCAGAGCAGGTGCCAGCTCCAGATTTTTGCCGTGGAACAGGCGAATAAAGAAGTTGGCAATCGATTTAGCCGCGCCGGTATCCTGCACACCCATTGCCAAAATCGCGCCCAGCATAATGGGGATGCCCAGGCTCTGCAAGGTGCCGCCGAAACCGGCATTGATGTTCACCAGAGATTCGGGGAAGGAGAAGCCCATGACCAGGGACATGACCAGAGCCACGGAAAACAGGGAAAACACCGGGTGCAGCTTTGCTTTCATAATCAGCAGCATCAGCGCTGCAATGGAGAGAACCAGGATTACCAAAAATACGCCAGCAGACATGATAAGTACTCCCTTTCCTTTTGGATTTATGCGTTTGCCATAAATGAGTCGCCATACACACATGGGGCTTCGGCGCATACATGCGATGCCATGTGAAGCAGTATAACCACCGCGACAGTAGCCATACCCAGCACCCCCTCACAAAGCTATTATTCCGCTATACGGAATTACATTCCGAAATATAGGAATAAAAAACATCCCGGCCGGGAATACATCGCTTATAACAGCTTTATATACTTTTGCGAAATTTTTGTCAAGCACGCAAAGACCTTTTCAGCACTTCCTATGAATCGGGTTAATTTTTTTGTTAATCTTGCTAATTT
Source organism: Oscillibacter sp. (assembly GCF_032018205.1). Lineage (GTDB taxonomy): Bacteria > Bacillota > Clostridia > Oscillospirales > Oscillospiraceae > Oscillibacter. The sequence goes on from NZ_DALZOY010000001.1 coordinate 29,913, forward strand.
TTTAGGGACATGAGTTGGAAAAAATCTTTTATAAGCATTTTTGGGAGAAGGAGTAAGACCCAGAATTATACAAAACTTCTAAAATATTTCGGTCAAAATAGAAACCGATGGTTCAAAAACACGAATGGCGGGGTAATATCCGAATGAAGAAAGAGCGTAAGCAGCGCCTTGCCTTTGAGCGCGTAAGGCACAATTTTTCCCAAATTCAGCGACAGGCATCTTCGTCCCGTGCCCGCTGCCTGTGGCACAACGAGAGCGCTATCCGCAGCCAGCTTCGGCAGCTTGGAAATCTCACGCTGGCCGATTTTCCAGACGGACAGGCCGTCTATACTCAATATACCGCGTTGCTGGATGATGTGTCCCGGCGGGTGCTGGAGCAGTATAATCGCAAGACGGGAACAAATTACAGCTTTGATGCCGTTGTGGAGAAAAACCGAGCCGAGTATCTGCGCTCCGGAATTCTCTCAGTGTTACTCTCAAACCATATTCCTGGAATGGTCCGGGAGGAATTTCGCCGCCTGCTGCCCCCATATCCGCAGGACGGATACCCGGAGGCACGGCGGGAAAAGCGAATGTTTTATCTCCACCTGGGGGACACAAATACCGGAAAGACCTATCAGGCGCTGCTTCGTCTGCGCCAGAGTTCATCAGGAATTTATCTGGCGCCGCTGCGAATTTTGGCGCTGGAAAATTATGAGCGACTGAATGCAGAGGGCTTCCCTTGCAGCCTGCTTACCGGTGAGGAAGAAGTGTTGACGCCCGGTGCGAAGCACCTTTGCTGCACGGTAGAAAAAGCAAATTTAAGCGGCAAATACGATGTAGCGGTGATCGACGAGGTACAGCTGTTGGCAGATTCCCAGCGGGGCGATGCGTGGACCCGGGCCATTTTGGGCCTATGTTGCCCGGAAATCCATCTTTGCGGCGCGCTGCTTGCAAAGGAGCAGCTGACCGCTATGATCCGGGACTGCGGAGACGAGTATGAATTGAAGGCATATACCCGTCTGGTACCGCTGCAAATGGAATACGCTCCGGTGCGGCTGAAGAGTGTTAGGCAGGGCGATGCTCTGGTGGCCTTTTCCAAAGCTGCGGTGCTGTCCCTGTCGCGGTATCTCGCACAGCTTGGTATCTGCTCCAGCGTAATTTATGGGGACCTTCCTCCAGAGGTGCGCCGGGGACAGTACGATGCTTTTATTCAGGGGAAAAACCCGGTTTTGGTTGCCACGGACGCCATCGGTATGGGCGTCAATCTCCCCATTCGTCGCCTCATTTTCACAGAGCTGGAGAAATTTGACGGGGAGTCCCGCCGACCTCTCACCTCTCAGGAAATAAAACAAATTGCCGGACGCGCAGGGCGCATCGGCATCTATGAGGTCGGATATGTAGCCTGTCTGGATGAGCGTGTCTCTGTGGTGGAAGAAAAGCTTGCCGCCGAAGATGATCCCATAGAGCAGGCTGTGGTCGGCCCCAGCGAGGCCATTTTACAAATTGGCCTGCTGCCATTGCGGGAAAAGCTGGCACTGTGGAGCACAGAGACGGAGTTGCTGCCTTATTACCGCAAGAAGGATGTGAACACAGAGCTTTTCCTGCTGGATATGCTGGAGCCCTATCACCTGCCGGAGCAGATTCAGTGGCGCTTGATGCGCGTGCCCTTTTCTCTGGGAAATTCCGCACTGCTGGCCCAGTTTGCAGAGTATGCCCACGCGTGCTTTTCTTTAAATGCGCAGCAATTGGAGAAGCCCGTCCCGGAGGGGCAGTCCTGCGAGCAGTTGGAGACGTATTACCAGCAGGTGGACCTGTACTATTCTTTTTCCAAGGCACTGGATATGCCCATTGACGAACACTGGGTCCTCGATACCCGAAATCGGGTGTCTGCCCGCATCCGTTCGGCGCTGGAAAAGCTCCGCTGGGACCGACCGGAAAAAACATTCCGCGGGAAGACGCGGTAAGAACAAGTCTGCAATTTTACCCTCTGCAAAATATTTGGGCGAGCCGGACCAAAACTTTAAAGCTTCGGTATGGACACATGCACGGTAGCCGCACTAACGGAGTTATACCCAAAATAAGCACTGCGGGAAAACGAGGAAGACGGCACTTTTAAAAGTGCCGTCTTCCTGATTGCGCGGGCGCTGTGCTGCTTTTGTTAATACTGCGTGTCGTATTCCCAGGGGGCGCCGCCGCACAGGCAGCCGCCGTCCACATGATATGCCTGTCCGGTCATATAGGCCGACGCGTCGGAGGCCAGCATGATAGCCATTCCCACTAACTCTTCCGGCATTCCGGGACGACCCATGGCAATCCGCTCTCTCAGCCAAGGGGCGCGGGTGGGGTGATCCCAGGTCACCTGAGTCAGTTCCGTGAGGATGTGTCCCGGGCTGATGGCATTGGCCCGGATGCCATACTGTGCGAATTCTATGGCCATGGAACGGGTCAGCGCTACCACGCCGCTCTTTGTGGCTCCGTAAACAGAGCAGCCGCCCAGCATCCCCTCATCGTTATGGGAACCGATGTTAATGATGTTGCCGCTTTTTCGCTTGTACATCTCCCGGGCCACGGCCTGACTGAGCATGAATACGCCTTTGAGATTTGTGTCCATAATCCGGTCGTAAGTCTCCTCGGCCACGTCCAGAAGGCCTTCCCGCTTATTCATGCCGGCCACGTTGAACAGCACGTCAATTTTTCCGGATTGGGCGATTACATCGTCCACACAGGTATGGATGCTGCTCATATCCGTCACGTCCAAACGGTGGGCAAAAGCCTTGCCTCCGTTGGCCGTAATTTTATCAGTCAGGGCCTGACACTTTTCCACCGAGCGGCCGCACAGAAACACTTCCGCCCCCGCATAAGCCAATCCTTCGCTGATGGCCGACCCGATCCCGCCGGCAGCGCCGGACACCAGGACGGTCTTTCCGTCCAATCCAAACACATGATTGAGATATTCCTTGCTGTTCATAACTGTTTCCTTTCCTTGGGTGGGTCCACGCCCGCCAATTGCAATTATTATACCGGTGTGTAAAATGGCCTTTTCATTTGCGGTAGCCCAGCAGAGCGGAGATTCGCTCTGCTGATTTTTTTACTTCACTGGTTATAAACGCCTCGTCCGATTTCATCCGATAGTTGGGCCCGGCAATACTCACGGCCGCCCGAACATGGCCCGTCATGTCGTAAATCGGCGCGCCAATACAGATCAGTCCCTGCTCAATCTCTCCATTGTCCATGGCATAGCCGTTTAACCGGGCTTTGACCAGTTCCTCCCGCAATTGCTCGGAATTTGTGATGGTAGTTTCGGTCATGGGTGTTTGATTCTTCATCCATTCGCAGTATTCATCCACAAATGCCTCCGGCTGCGCAGCCATCATCGCCTTGCCGCCGCTGGTGGCATAGGCCGGTGCGCGGCTTCCCACCCGGGTGTTGCACACCACGGAGCGGTGTGTCTCCACCTTATCCAAGTAAAAAATATCATAATCCAGCAAAATACTGAGATTCACAGTCTCCTGTACCACATCGCTCAGCCGCTCCAACTCCGGATGGGCCATGCTGCGAATGTCGGAGCGCCCCATAATTGCGCTGGAAAGCAGATAGAGCCGGGGCCCCACCCGATAGCTTTTGCGGACTGGGTCCTGCTCCAGATACTGCCGCTCTACCAGTGTGGAAATTTGCCGAAAGACCGTGGTGGTAGGAAGATCCAGGCGTTCCACCAAAGCCTTCAGCGTCCATTCGGTGTCACAATCCATAAAGCATTCCAGAATTTGCAGAGCCCGCAAAATGCTGGAAACCTGTTCTTTTGCCATATATTTTCAACCTTTCGCACAGAATTCCGCCTTGAATTTTGTCTGTTATATGCTTGACAAATACTCTACAAGCGCTTATCATGAGTATAACATAAGTGTTTTCATTTGTGAATATTTTTTTGCCCCATTTTCGGAAAACAATTCCGCAATACGGAAATTGCGCGTTGGCAGCGCAAGATTCCATTCAAAGCCCCGATCCCCGGATAAGAGGAAGAAAGGAAGCAAACTATGAGTAAGAAAAGTGTTGTCATGGACGGCAATACGGCTGCGGCATACGTATCCTACGCGTTTACGGAAGTCGCCAGCATATTCCCCATCACGCCCTCCTCCACTATGGCGGAGAAGGTGGACGCTTGGGCAGCCAATGGAAAGAAAAATATTTTCGGAGAACCCGTTAAGGTCATTCAAATGCAGTCTGAGGCCGGTGCGGCCGGCACCTGCCACGGCTCCTTGCAGGCCGGTGCCCTGACCACTACCTATACCGCATCTCAGGGCCTGCTGCTGATGATCCCTCCCATGTATAAAATCGCCGGCGAATTCTTACCCGGCGTGTTCCATGTGTCTTCCCGTACCATCTCGGTCCATGGCCTTTCCATTTTCGGCGATCATTCTGACACCATGGGCTGCCGCATGATCGGCTTTGGCATGCTGGCGTCGTCCTCTCCGCAGGAGGCAATGGATCTGGGGGCCGTGGCGCATCTTGCCGCGATCAAGGCACGTCATCCCTTCCTGCACTTTTTCGACGGCTTCCGCACTTCTCATGAAATGCAGAAGATTGACGCGCTGGATTATGACGATCTTGCCAAGCTGGTGGACTACGACCAGCTGCTGGCTTTCCGCAAAAATGGATTGAACCCCGAGCATCCCTCCACCCGCGGCACCACCGTCAATCCCGATATTTTCTTCCAGTGCCGCGAGGGCTGCAATGAGCACTATGCCATGCTTCCTGCCATCGTCCAGAGCTATATGGACGAGATCAACAAGCTCACCGGCCGGGATTACAAGCTGTTTAACTACTATGGCGCGCCCGATGCCACCGAGTGCGTGATTCTCATGGGCTCCTCCGCCGAAACCGTGAAAGAGACGGTGGACTATCTCAATGCCCATGGCCGCAAGGTGGGCATGATTCAGGTGCATCTGTACCGCCCCTTCTCCGCCGAGCATTTCCTGTCCGTTCTGCCCAAGACCGTCAAAAAGGTTGCGGTTCTGGACCGGACCAAAGAGCCCGGTGGCATGGGTGAGCCGCTCTATCAGGACGTGGAGAGCGTGCTGCACCGCAACTGCCCCGGTGTGCAGGTGGTGGGCGGCCGGTATGGCCTTGCCTCCAAGGATACCACCCCCGGTCAGATTGTCGCCGTGTACGACAACCTGACAAGCGAAGCGCCCAAAAACGATTTCACCATCGGCATTGTGGACGACGTGACCTTTACTTCTCTTCCTTATGAAGAAGTCTCCATCCCCAAAGAGGGTGAAACCTCCTGTAAAATCTGGGGAATTGGCGGCGATGGCACCGTGGGCGCAAACAAGAATACGATTACTACCATTGGTCTTGCGGCAGACATGTATGCCCAGGCCTATTTCTCCTATGATTCCAAGAAGTCCGGCGGGCTGACCCAGTCCCATCTGCGCTTTGGGAAAAACCCTATCCGCTCTCCGTACATGGTGAATTCCGCGGACTTTGTGGCACTGCACGAGCCGTCTTACCTTGGTCAATACGATGTCACTGCCGATCTGAAGGACGGCGGAACCTTCCTTCTGAACTGCAGTTGGAGTGACGCCGACCTGCCCTCTCACATTCCCGGCAAGATGAAGCGGGACCTTGCCAAGAAGCACACGGAGATGTTCGTCATCGACGCCACCGCCATTGCCCGGGAGATCGGCCTTGGAAACCGCACGAACACCGTGCTACAGGCGGCTTTCTTCAAGCTGACCAACATCATCTCGCTGGATCTGGCGGTCAAGGAGATGAAGGACGGCATTTATAAGAGCTATTTCAAAAAGGCCGGTGAGAAGATCACCAATATGAACTATACCGCCGTGGACCGCGGTCTGACCGATGTGCGGAAGTTTGAAATCCCCGCCGAATGGGCCAGCGCACCCGACGATGACGCACCGGAAAAGGATATTCCCGGTTTCATCAGGGACGTGGTTATTCCCATGAACAGCCAGGAAGGCGACAAAATTCCCGTCTCCACTTTCAAAAAGTATAACTGTCTGGACGGCACCTGGGAAAATGGCACCACCCGGTTTGAAAAGCGCGGCGTAGCCGTGATGGTTCCCAAGTGGGATGCCGACAAGTGCATCCAGTGCAACCAGTGCGCCTTTGCGTGCCCTCACGCGGCGATTCGTCCCGTGCTGCTCAATGAGGAGGAGGCCGCCAATAAGCCCGCTTCCTTTGAGACAGTTCAGGCCAAGGGACTGAACCAGTATCAGTACCGGATGCAGGTTTCTCCTTACGACTGCATGGGCTGCGGCTCCTGTGCCAACATTTGTCTGGCGAAGGACACGGCGCTGACCATGGTGCCCTTTGAAACACAGGTAGCCGAGGGAGAGAACTGGGCCTTCGGCGTGGAACAGACTCCTGTTAAAAAGGACGCTTTCTCTGCCAAAAACGTGAAGGCCAGCCAGTTCTCCAAGCCCTACTTTGAATTCTCCGCCGCCTGCGCGGGCTGCGCCGAAACGCCGTATATCAAGCTGGTGACCCAGCTGTTCGGCGACCGGATGTACATTGCCAACGCCTCCGGCTGCTCCTCTGCCTACGGCGGCCCTCTGCCCGCCACGCCCTACTGCAAGGACGAGCGCGGCTTCGGCCCCTCTTGGGAACAGTCTCTGTTTGAAGACAACGCCGAGTTTGGTTACGGCTTCCTCAACGCCCACGAGGTGATCAACAAGGAAGTTCTGCTCCGTATTCAGACCCTGATTGACGCGGGAGTGGCCAAGGAGGCCTGCGAAATTTATCTTCAGGACAAGGACGAGTCCGAAAAGACCCGTGCTGCGTCCGATCAGCTGATTGCCGCGCTGGAGAAGGTCAATACCCCCAATCAGGAAGCGGCCAAGGCAGCCAAGTTTGTGCTGGACAATCGGGAGTTCCTGACAAAGAAATCCGTCTGGTGCTTTGGCGGCGACGGCTGGGCCTATGACATCGGCTTTGGCGGTGTGGACCACGTGCTGGCACAGAACCGCGACATTAACATTCTGGTGATGGACACCGAGGTGTATTCCAACACCGGCGGACAGTCCTCCAAGGCCACTCCCACCGCAGCCATTGCAAAGTTTGCGGCGGGCGGCAAGGAAGTGCGCAAAAAGGACCTGGGCAGCATTCTGATGAGCTATGGCTACATTTATGTGGCGCAGGTTTCCATGGGCGCCGACCCTGCCCAGACGCTGCGTGCTATCCGCGAGGCCGAGGCCTATCCCGGCCCGTCCATTGTCATTGCCTACTGCCCCTGCCTGGAGCACGGCATCAAGGGCGGCATGGGCAACAGCCAGCTCGAGCAAAAGCGCGCCGTGGAGTGCGGCTACTGGCATCTGTATCATTTTGACCCCCGCCTGAAGGCCGAGGGCAAGAATCCCTTCGTTCTGGAATCCAAGGATCCCACCGGCGATCTGTCGGCTTATCTCAAATCGGAGCGGCGCTACGCCGCGCTGGCGGATTCCTTCCCCGAGCGGGCGGAGCAGCTTTACGCAAAGACGATCCGCGATGCCGCCGACCGGCTGGACGGTTATAAGCGCCGGGCGGAAAACGACTGAGGAGGTATCTGCAATGACGCAGGCAGTTCAGCTCAACCACGAGCAAGTGATGGCCATTATTCCCCACAGGGACCCCATGCTGCTGATTGATGAGGTTTCAGAGCTTGTTCCCGGAGAGCGTGTTGTGGCCAGTTTTTATGTGGACCCCGCACGGGAAATTTTCAAGGGCCATTTTCCCGGTGATCCGGTGCTGCCGGGTGTGTATACGGTGGAGGCCTCCGCACAGGCCACCGATCTGGTACTGATGACCAAGCCCGACTATGCCGGGAAAATTCCCCTCTTTCTGGGCATTAACAATGTAAAGTTCCGAAAGAAGATTTTGCCGGGAGACACACTGGAAATCCACGCGGAAATACTGACCCAGCGGCCTGAAAAGGCCATTGCCACCTGCAAATGTACCGTTTATACCGCGGGTGATCTTGCTGCGGAAAGCGAAGTTACCATTGCCATGCGCTGAGGGAGCCTTTTCCCCACAGCACAACCACTATAAAACAATGCCGTATGCTTTTGCATACGGCATTGTCTGTTTTTATGAATGAAGATAGCCCGCGGTCTCTCCCGGAGATTGACCGTAGGACTGAAACCGTTCCAGCACCTGTGCCATCTGGCTTTGGGTGAGGACGTTGGGGGTTCCCACGCACAGCGCCCGGTATTGCAGCTCGGCAACGTACTCTAAATTGCGGGCAAGGCTGTACGCGCCCGGAAGGTCGCTCCCGCAGACTACAACCCCGTGGTTTGCAAGCAAAACCGCGTTTCCATTGCCGCAGGTGGCAATGGCGGACTGTGCCAGCTCCGGGGTTCCGAAGGTGCGGTAAGGTGCGCAGGGGACCTCGTCCGTCCCCGCGTCGCCGATGGCATAGTGCACCGCCCGAAGGGGTTGGCCCAGAACGGCAAAGGTGGTGCAGTAAACGGAATGGGTGTGAACCACCGCCCGCGCTTCCGGCTTGGTTTGATAGAAAATGGCGTGGAGGGCCCACTCGCTGGAGGGCTTTCGGCTTCCGTCCGCCGTGTGACCATTTAAGTCTGCAACTACCACATCCTCCGGCTGAACCTGCTCATAGTCCATGCCAGAGGGACTGATTGCCATAAGTCCTTCTTCCGGGCTGAAGATACTCAGGTTTCCGCTGGTGCCGGGGCAAAGTCCCGCCACACTCAGCTTTCTGCCGTATTGGGCTACCAGCTCCCGCTCTTTTTGCATCAGCATAAAGCTTCCTCCTTTAATAAAAGACCCGCATCGGCCCGTCGAAATACTGCTCCAGCCCATCCGGCGAAAACACGCCCCGATCCGTCACGATGCCGGCGATCAGCTCTGGCGGCGTCACATCAAAGGATGGGTAAATAGCCTTAACTCCCGGCGCGGCATGGGAAATCCCGCCGCAGGAAAGCACCTGTGCGGGGTCCCGCAGTTCGATCACAATGTCTTTTGCGCTGGGCTTGTCCCCGTCGGGAAGGCCGGTGACAAAATAGGGAATCCCGAAGTGCTTTGAAAGAATCGCCAGTTGAAAGGTGCCGATTTTGTTGGCGATGTGCCCGTCCCGTGCGATGGTGTCCGCCGCCGAAGTGAACAGGTCAACGCCCTCCCGCTCCATGACGTAGGCCGCCATGTTGTCGGTAATCACCGTGGTGTCAAAGCCCATTTCCGCAAAGCAGCCCGCCGTCAGCCGTGCTCCCTGCAAATAGGGCCGCGTCTCCGCGCAGAAGACGCGAAAGGTTTTCCCCTGCCGCAGGGCGGCACGCATCACGGTTCCCACAATCGTCTCGCCGAAGCACTGGGTCAGGATGGTTCCGTTTTGCGGAATCAGCTCCGCGAGGGCGTCGCCCACCAACTGCATGACGGCATACCGCCGGTTCAGGGCCTCCACTGTGGAGGCAAATATGGCCTGCGCCGCGTCCTTCCCGGATTCCAATGCCTGAATGCCTACCTCCGCACAGCGGCTGGTGATGATGCCGTACCGATTGGCGGTGGTGGGTCGAGCGTGAGCCAAGTCGTGGGCGGCCTGCTTCAAAAAGGCGGATTGCCGGGCGCAATCCATGTCCCGGCACTGGTGTGCCGCCAAGGCCATGCCCATGCCCACCGCCGTGTAGGGTCCCGCGCTCTGAGTCACCATGTCCGCCACGGCCTGCCGGACCTCCTGATAGGTGAGACATTCCGCAAAGCGAACCTCCGCCGGGTAAACCCGCCGGTCCAGAATCCGCACCCTGCCGTCCTCATACCACGCCACGTTTTCATAGCGCAGTAAAAACGGCATAGCTTCATCGCAGCGCGTCATAGCGATTCTCCTTCTGTCAGAATATGCCGGAACGCCTCGGTCAGCTCCGCGCCGGAGCAAATGCGCCCCCGGTTTTTGACGAGAAAACTTCCCAGCCTGATAAGTGTCCGTTCCAAAGGAAGACGAAGGGCAGGGTCCTGCACGGAGGTAAGCTCCGAGACTTTGGAATCCCCCACCACCCGGCGAATCAACTCCGTCCCCGCGTAGCCAATCGCGTCTGCCATCACGCCATCCAGATAGAAGCTTTTGAATTGTCCGCTGCGGTATAGCGAAAATTCCACCAGCTCGTTGTATTTCCCAGACAGCTTTTCCCGGGTCTTGTCGTACAATTCGCAAATTGTCCTGTCCAGCGCGGCGGCGGGTTCGGTGTCGTCCGGCGCGGTAAAGGCTTTGTTTCCCCGGGAAAAGAACAGGTTCCCGATGACGTTTCCAATGTCGTAGCCCATGGGCCCGTAAAAGGCAAACTCCGGGTCAATAATTTTCACGCCCTGCTCGTTTGCGAAAATGGAGCCGGTGTGCAAATCCCCGTGAAGCAGGGCCTGAGCGTTGTTCATAAAGGCGCAGCGGAGCTTGCCCACCTCGGCTTTCAGCGTCTCGTCCCGATAGAGAGCTTCTTCCACAAAGGCTTCGTTGCCCGGTGTGACAATATTCCGATTTTTATAGTTGTCATACGGCTCCGTCAGCACCAAATCCTCTGTGATTTCGCACAGCTCGGGATTAGTAAAGAAGCAAACCCGTTCCTTTTTCTCTCGCCGGTCCAGCACAAGTTCTGTGGAGGGCAGCAGCGTGTCTGCAAGAAAAGAGGAGATCTGTTCGGCAAGATGAGGGTAAATTCGATTTTCCGCCAGCTCGCTTCGGAGGTTGCGATAGTCAGAAATGTCCTCCATGGCAATCACCGCCATGATTTCGTCGCAGTGGTAAATTTCGGGTACAAGGCCGGGGGCCAGCGCGCTCTCTAATTGCAACGCCCGGGCCTCGATTTTGCTGCGGCGAACGTCCAGCGGGCGGCCGGAGGAGCGAAGCAGCCTGTCCGCCTGCTTGATGATGACGGAACGCCCGCTTGCCTCGGACTCAATGCGGAACACGTAATTGATGTTTCCGTCCCCGATCTCTCGGCAGCGCAGGTCCTCTCCCGACTCAAAGAGATGAAGAACCTCGGCGGCATAGCGTGCTGCGTCCTCCGCATTCATTAAAAAGAACCGGTCGAATCCGGACAATAGAACCTCTCCTCCCGGACGGCGGGGAAAACGTACGCGGGCATTCCCGCCATCGTTTTTCCACCGAAATTGATGGGTTTACTTTATCACAAATTGTGGCTTGATTCAATCAGATGAGGTGTTTTAGGCGATAAAACTGGTGGGGAAGACGAGGAAGTAAAAAAAGAGGAAGAGAACAGGGCGGAAATGCAAACGACAGCACCGCGCCGGGCTGCTTCGTGGGCGGGATTATAAAAACGAAAAAAGCACTCACAAAAAGCGCGGGACAATACCGCCAAGCGGCATTGTCCCATTTAGAAGTTACGTTTTAAAAGAGGCGCTTAGCCCAATGCCCGTAAAAACTCATTGATGGTCTCCACATGCTTTCGCTCGTCTAAAATGATTCTGCGAAAAAGAGCCTGCATCTCCGGACAGTCGATTTGGCGGATCAGTCGCAGATAGTGGGCAATGGCGGCCTTTTCCGCTTCGAGATCAGCCAGAAGGATGGGGCGAATCTGATAAGCATAAACGGGGAATTCCCCGGACCAGTATTCGTTGCTTACATAGCTCATAAACTTCGGGGCCTGCCCCAGCTTTAAAACCAGACCGCCCAGCAGCTTTAAATGGAGAAATTCCACCGAGGCGATGCACTCATATGCAAAATGAAGCTCGGGATGCTCCAGTGTGTAAAAATTATGGGCCACATACTGCGACAGGGCCGTGGCCTCGGAGCCTGCCCCGGCAAACGCGTCGGATACAAGGGCGGCGTATTCAAAGTTGTGGGCAAGCTTTCCCACCTCCGGGTATGGCGCATCTACCAAGTACCTACCGCAATCCTGCAAAGCCATCACCTCTCGAACAGGGTATGATTGCAGCGGCGAGAATATGACAGAAAACGGACGCGGGAAAGGACGGGAAAGCAGGGCTCTTTCCCGTCCCTTCGTAGCTTGGGGCAAAACCTCAGCCGCCCCGGGTCACGTCGCAGGACTGATACCAGCGCAGCGCGTCCAGAAAATGAGCGGGCTGAAAGTCCGGCCAGAAGTCGTCCACAATATAAAAGTCGGCATAGACCGACTGGGCGGGAAGAAAGCCGCTCAGGCGTCTGCACCCGCCCCACCGCACCACAAGATCCACCCGGGAAATTTCGGCGGAGCGGAGAGTTTTGTCCTCCGCAAGATGGTTCAGGTCCCACTCCCAGTCGTAATTCACCAGAAAGTTCAAATTGATCAGGCCCCGGCCAAAGTGAACACGCCGGTTCGCGTATTCCAGAAGTTCAGGCGGAAAAGCGGGGGAGTGTGTGTTGCCGATGACCAGCAAATTAGCGTCTCTTCCGCTGAGAAGGCGTACGGCGTCCACGCAGGCCTTTGTAAATGCGTCCCGCTGGCCTTTTTCCCGCCGGTTGTTGTCTTTGGTGAAGCCGTAAAAGGTGGCCTCCCGGATGCCCAGCTCCAAAAGCTGCTCATAGAGCGCAAAGCCCGGCTGAATGCCTTGGGCGTAACCGTCCTTTTTCTGAAGTCCGTTTGTCACCGCCCATCGCCTGTTGCCGTCGGGAATAATTCCCACATGTAACGGCAATCTTTTAAACGTCTCCATGAAATTCCCCTTTACAAAGCGATTTGATAGACAATAGGTTGCCCGCTTTCCGCGTAATTATCTCCAAAAGAAAGAATCGACTGCTTGCTGCGTCTTTTTTTCCGGCTGGTCAAGGGCTTTCCGTAAGGATAAGCAATCGGGAAAAATCCCCTGCGCGGCAAGAAGTCGCGCAGGGGATCTTTTATCCTATGTAGTGGACTGGGCGGTTCTATCGCTTAGAACATGCGGCCGCCGTCGCCCTGCCACATGTCGGCGTTATCGCCCATGACCGCCTTCAAGGGCTCAGACGCCTTTTCAATCTCCTCCATCAGCTCGGCGGGAATTTCCTTTTCATAGGAGGCGAGATTTTGCTCCATCTGTGCGATGGTGCGCGCGCCCACCAGAATCGTCTGAACGAAGTCCCGGCGCTTCAGGAAATTCATAGCCACCTCGGCGGGGGAGAAGCCATGCTTTTCGCAAAAAGCCATCAGCACGCCGATAAATTCAAAAATCTCATCTTCAAAGCCGGGGTCGCTGTGACGGCAAGGGGTTTGGCCGGTGCGATAGAACCGGGTTTCCCGTCTGCCCACAGGCACGTCCTCGATGCGCCGGAACTTTCCGGTGAGCAGGCCCTGGGCCAGCGGGGAATAAGCGCACACCGGCATGCCGGCAGCAAGGCTGGCGGGAACGACTTCCTTCTCCACAATCCGCCAAATCAGGGAATAGGGGAGCTGGTTCATGGCAACCTCGTAGTCGGCAAGGCTTGCCGCGCAGCCCTTGCCCGCGTTGCACACGCCCGCGATGCGAATTTTGCCCGCCTTTTTCAAGTCTTCAAAGGCACGGAACGTCTCCGCCACGGGGATGTCGGGCGTGGGCCAGTGAATCTGATAGAGGTCGATATAGTCCGTCTGGAGACGCTTCAAGCTGGCCTCGCAGCAGGTGATCACGTCGTCATAGCGGAGCTTGTCGGTGTAAACCTTGGTGGCCAGAACCGCTTTGTCCCGGCGGCCCTTCAGCGCTTCGCCCACAACCTCTTCCGATTTGCCATCGCCGTACCGGTCCGCCGTGTCAATCAGATTGACGCCGTGCTCCAGCGCGAAGTGAATGGTGTCCAGAGCAGCCGCGTTGTCACTTGCGCCCCAGAGGGCTGCACCCGAATAGGCCCAAGTTCCAAGCGCCAGACCGGAAACCATGATGCCGCTTTTTCTCAGCTCGCTTTTTTTCATATTCCGCGCTCCTTTTGTAGAGTATTTTAGACACTGTCAGGATAGCGTTCTAAAACTTTCCGACAAGGGAAAAGCCCCTTGCCGGAAAATTGCAGCTCAGTCCACGCCGCCGGCTTTGCGAATGGCATCACACACTCTGGCCGTCCGCAGGGATTCTTCCCGGGAAATGGTCAGGGGTGCGCCGCTGAGAATCGCGTTGCCAAACTGCTCGACTTCCAGATAATAGTTGTCATCCACCCAGACGGTATAATCGGTGATAACCTCGTCGATATACTCTGCGTTCTGGGGCCGGGCGTTTTTGCCCACCCGGACGTGGCACAGGCCGCGGCTGTTGAACTTGTGGTCCACATCAATGCGGCCCGTCTCACCCAGCACGGAGAAGCAGCCACGGGGATAGGCGTCAAGCCCCGCGTACAGCATAGCGGACGCGTCCTGCCCATAGCGCAGCAGAACGGAGTCGGAGGTGTCCACACCGGTCTGCGCGTCAAAGCCGCAGTACACCTGCATGTCCGTGGGGTCCGCACCCAGCAGATAGGAGACAAGGCTCACGTTATAGCACGTCACGTCGAACACTGCGCCGCCGCCCATGCCCTTTTGATACCGGATGCCCTGACGGTTGGAGTCAAAGGTGGAGTGCTTGGATTCAAAATAGCGGACCTTGCCGATCACGCCGCTGTCGATGATTTCCTTCACCTTCTGCACAAGCTGGGCGTGGCGGAAGGCATAGGCCTCCTCTAGAAGAACACCGTGCTTTTCGGCGGCGGTAAACATCTCCTGTACTTGGCTCTCATTCAGGGCAAGCGGCTTTTCGCACAGAATGTGCTTTCCGGCGGCCGCGGCTTTTACCACCCACTCCATGTGGATGCCGTTGGGCAGGGGAATGTAGACAGCGTCCACGTTCTCATCGTCCAGAAGCGCCTGATAATCCGTATAGAGCTTTTTGGGGCCAAAAGGCTCCGCATAAGCCTTCAGCTTTGCCTCGTCGCGGCCTGCCAGCGCATAAAACTCCGCATTGGACGCAGCCAGCATACCGGGGATGGTGCGGCTTTTTCCGATGCCGGAACACCCCAAGACGCCCCAGCGCACTACTTTCTTTTCCATCTGTGTACTCCCTTTCTCATACAAAATTGCATGCCCGGGCAATTGCGATTTCTGTAAAGCCCAGGGATTCTGCCTTTGTTTGTTTGCCGCTGGCCGTTTCAGCCACCATCTGCAAAAGCTCCTCGCCAAGCGCCTCCACCGTTTTCTCGCCGTAGATCAGGGGAGCGGCGTTAAAGTCGATGTTGTCCTCCATCTTGGCAAAGGTCAGCTTGTTGCCCGTGATTTTGATAACGGGTGCGATGGGGTTTCCGGTGGGGGAACCCCGCCCGCTGGAAAACACCACAACCTGTGCGCCGCCGGCGACCATGGCCGCCACGGAGGCGGGGTCGTTGCCCGGTGTGTCCATAATCACAAGGCCCTGCTTTGGGTCCACCTGCTTGGCATAGTCATACACGGCGTTGACCGGGCTGTGTCCGCCCTTGTGAATGCAGCCCAGAGACTTTTCCTCCAGCGTGGTGATGCCGCCTGCCTTGTTGCCGGGGGAGGGATTTCCAGCCCGCACATCCTCGCCCACAGGGTGAAAGGACTGCTCGAAGCGGGTAATAATTTCGTAGATACGGTCATGAACCTCCGGCGTGGCGGCCCGGCGGGCCAGAATGTGCTCCGCGCCGATAAACTCCGTGGTTTCCGAAAGGATGCTGGTTCCTCCCGCAGCCACCAGAAGGTCGCTCATAGAGCCGATGACCGGGTTGGCGGCAAGTCCGCTGGTGGGATCGGAGCCGCCGCATTCCGTGCCAACAATCAGCTCGGAGATGGGGAACTCCTCCTTGCGCAGGATGCTGGCGTCCGCAACCATCGCCTTGGCGTAACGGACGGCAATTTCCACCGCTTTCAGCGTGCCGCCTACCTCCTGAATGATGACCTGCTCTATGGGCTTGTTGGTCCGCTCGCGAATGGCGGCGACAACCAGATCCATCTGGCAGTTCTCACAGCCGAGAGACACCACGACCGTTCCGTAAATGTTGGGATTGGCCGCAAAGCCAGCCATAATGTCCATGGTATACTGCTGGTCCGGCGCCACCTGAGAGCAGCCCTGCTGATTGTTGAAGGTTACGCTGCCCTCAACCTGCTGGGCGATGATTCGGGTGACGTCCGAAGCGCAGACGCTGGCGGGCAGAATTAGAACCTTGTTCCGCACGCCCACCCGCCCGTCCGGGCGGCGATATCCGTAAAATGTCATGATTGTGATCCCCTTTTATTCCTTGGCCCGACGGTCTTCCTTAATGCTGTCCACGTTATGAACGTGGACATGAGCCCCCGCAGGGATAAACGCCGTTGCGGCGCCGATGTGTTCTCCGTATTTAACCACCGGCTCACCCTTTTGGATATCGCGGATGGCCAGCTTGTGATAGATGATGATATCCTCCGTCGCCGTCAGCGACGCAGGCTCGCCGCCCACAAGATACGTCACCGTATCTCCCGTGGCAACCGGCTCGATGGCAACAATTACATTGTCTCTTGGGTCAACGATCAGTGCATTCATGAAAGCGATACCTCCTGCCTTAAAAAAGGCTATTTTCTCTGATACAGGGCTTTGATTTCCTCTGTAAGGGCGGATGCCTCCGGCGTTTGCCAGACCTGAGCCGGGAGCACCACGGCGGGGAAACTGCTCCAGCCAATCAGATAGTAAGGACCGACTTTCTCGCAGAGGTTGATTTTTTCCACAGGGATGCGCGCCTCTGCCCGGTCAGAGGCAAAGACCACCGTATTTCCCCGCAGGGAGAGGCGATATTCTTCGCTTCCGCGCCAATCGCCCACCTCCCGCCGGATGCGGAAGCGGCAGACAAACGGAAGCATGGAGAGATTCTCCAAGTTTGCCAGCACCAAAAGCACGGCGCTCAGGGCAATGTTAATGGGGGATGCATCCCGGAACAGATTGATGACGGCCAGCACGCTGATCACAAGGCGCACAAAGGTGGCGGAGCGAAAAAAGCGATGCCGGTAATAAAGGGTGCGGAAGGCAAGGTATTGCCCGTCTTCAAGAACGGTCTCCTCCATGTGCCAGGAGAGGCTCCCTTCGGGCAAATCCTCGCGCTTCGCCGGCGGCGGCTGGGAATGCGCCGCCTGATCGCGCAGCGACTGGGCAAAGCGCTCCATGGCCTCCCGATTTGGAAAGGCGGAGTCCGGCACGATGTCGAACATGGTTTCCCCGCAGTAAAGATGCAGGGCGTTCGCCCGCTCCTCCACCCGGGAAAGACCGTGCAGAGGACAGGAAAGGCGCTGCGTGCCATAGCGCAGACGTAACTGCCCGTCCGTCGTGCCCAGCTTGTGCTCCTTCCAGAACTCCTCGGAAAGCTGACCGGTGTACTCCAGACGCCGCAGCGTGCCGCGGGCCCGGGACATAACGGTGCAGCGGCGCAGAACCGTCAGCGCCGCCAAAAGAATTGACCAGACCAGAAAGAAAATCCGCTGGTCCGGATTCAGACGAAAAATACAAAGCAGAATGACGGCTGCCATCTGCACCACAGTCAATAAAAGAAGGGTAAACACCCGGATGGGTCGGCGCTCGTTGCGGCGAATCATGTCTGCCAGCAGGTCGATATACGCCTGCCTTGGTACCTTATAGGTCAAATCCATCGGTCACTCCAATTTTAACAAGGACAGGCAGCCGGGGCACGGCGCTGCAAAGAGTGTTTCTTTGCAATTGCAGCGGGCCCGACTGCCTGTCTGTGCTTACGAACAAGTAGCCCGAAAAGGCCTTAAGTCGTTTTTTTGCTGAGAAGCAGCAGCTTTCGGACGATGGGAACCACCACGAAGAGAATCGCCACCACCACGAAAAACACGGCCACGGGACGGGTGGCAATCTGTCCCCATTCGCCGCTGGAGGCAATCAGGGCCATGCGCATATATTTCTCAATCAGCGGCCCGAGAATGAAGCCCAGAATCACGGGCGCCATGTCGATACCGAGGCAGATGAGGAAATAACCCACAAAGCCAAAAATAATCATCACCCAGACGTCGAACATACGGTTGTTCAGGGTATACACGCCCAGAACGCAGCATGCCACAATGGCAGGGAATAGGTAGGACAGCTTCACGTTGACCATACGGACAAACGCCTTCATCAGGCCCAGTTCCATCACGTACATCACAACGTTTGCCAGGAAGTAAGCCACCATGATGCCGCCCACCAGCTCCGGATGCTCGCTGTACAGCAGAGGGCCGGGCTGCAGACCGTGAATCATCAAACCGCCGATCAGGGCGGAGGTGGTCAGGTCCCCGGGGATGCCCAGGCAGACCAAAGGAATCAATGCACCGCCGTTGGTGGCGTTGTTGGAGGTTTCGGAAGCGGCAATGCCCTCGGGGCAGCCGTGACCGAACATCTCCGGCGTCTTGGAGACGGTGCGTGCAAGGTTATAGGAAATCAGGGTGGAGGCGTTCTGTCCGATGCCGGGCAGAATGCCGATGCCGGTGCCCACCACGCAGCCGATGCCCACAGCCTTCCAGCTTGTCTTCATCTCGGAAAGGGGCGGAACCAGCGTGGTTTTTGCGAAGTGAATCTTGGGGCGGGGCTTGTGCAGCTCCAAAGACTGGTTAAACACCTCGGTGATGGCAAACAGGCCCATCATCAGCGCGGTGGAAGAGATACCAGCCTGAAGCTGCCAGAAGCCGAAGGTAAGACGGGACACGCCGCTGATGGAATCAATGCCGATGCCGCCCAGCATCAGACCGAAGATAGCGCCGATCAGGCCCTTGATCATGGAGTTGGAGCACATGGCCACCACCACCGACAGGCCCATCAAAGCCACCGCAAAATACTCCCAGCTTCCGAAGCTCAGAGAAATTTTTGCAAGCTGAGGCGCAATTGCCATCAGGGCAAACGCGGAGAAGGTTCCGCCCACGAGGGAGCAGAAGACGCCGATGGCCAAAGCCTGCGTGGGCTTGCCATTTTTCGTCATGGGATACCCGTCGAAGCAGGTATAAATGGACGACGGGGTACCGGGAATGTTAATCAGTGTGGCCGTGATCAAACCGCCGCTGATGCCGCCCACATAGACGGCAATCAGCATGGTCAGGCCCTGAACCGGCGACATGACATAGGTAAACGGAATGAACAGTGTAACGCCCAGCGTTGCGGTAAGCCCGGGAATGCTGCCGAAAATAATTCCGACGAAGATGCCCAGCAAAAGCAGCGCGATGGTCATGGGGTCACTGAAGATATACTGAAAGCCAAGGATGATTGTCGACAATCAAGAGCCCTCCCTTTCCTGTCTGCGCAGGATAATATAGTTTTTAGCCGGCAATCTGGGCCATGTCCGCAAAGACGGGGGTCAGGCTTTCTGCCCAGGCAAGTGCGCGAACCTTGGCGGCGGGGCCGTCAACGTAGGCCACGGTAAAGCCCAGGTTGGCCATGGCGTCCACAAACTCGGGCTTCTCGCAGACTTCCTTCATCTTGGCGGAAATGTACTCCAGAACGGCGGGATCGGTGCCTTTGGGGGCGAAGAAGCCACGGGGCTTGCCGTAGGTCACGTTGTAGCCAGCCTCAACGGTGCTGGGCACGTCGGTGAGCGCGTCGATGCGCTCGTCATTGCACACCAGCAGAGGAACGGTGGTGCCGGCTGCGATATAGGCAGAGGTGTCGGCCAGAGAGTTGACCTCCAACTGGATGTGGCCACCCTGCAGGGCGGTTTCGCTGGCGGCGCCGCCGTCGTAAGGCACAATGGTGACCTTGTCATAGATGCCCATGGCCTTCAGCAGCTCCATGGTGGTGCCGTAGTTGACGTTGTTGGAGCCGGTGCAGCCCACGGTCACGGTGCCGGGATTGGCGTTGATGTAATCAATTGCCTCCTGAGCGGTGGTCCAGCCGGTGGCGGGACTGGTGCACAGCAGATTGTAGTCGGTCACCACGTCGCAGATGTACTCCAGATCCTCGTACAGGGGATCCTGAGCCTGTCCGCTCATGGAGTAGGAGATCAGGTCCATCTCGTTGTGGGTCATGATAGTATAGCCGTCGTTGGAGCTGTTAAAGCCCTGCAGTGCGCCGATGTAGCCGGCAGCGCCCTCCACGTTGATGGCAACCGCGGTAGCGCCCAGATCCAGATGCTGAATGACGCCGCGCACCAGGTTGTCAGAGCCGCCGCCGGGAGCGTAAGGAATGATAATCTGAACGTTTTTGGTGGGATAATCCAATGCGGAAGAGCCGCTGCCGGTGCTTCCAGCGCTGCTGGCACTGCCGGTGCTGCCGGAGCCGCTTCCGCCGCAGCCAGACAGGATTCCCGCCAGCATCGCGGACGCAAGCGCAAGTGACATAGCCTTTTTCATGTATGTTTCCTCATTTCCTTAATTTGGTTTGTTTATCCAAAACCCCATTTAGGGAAGGATACACCTGAGAAGCTGGGTAAACACGGCCCACAGAGCAACGGTCAGAGCAACGGAGTAGACGATAATCGCGACAAGCTGCTTTTTGGGCAGCTTTCCCGCTTTTTCGGCATCTCCCTGATTCTCCTTCATTGCAAAGGTTCCGCACAGGACGATATTCAGCACCAGAGTGCAGGGGAAAAACGTCAGCACGGGCAGCAGCAGCGCATAGAGAACCAAGGCCACCGCAGTGATGACAATTTCCTTAGAAATGGGGATTGCGATTGCCTGATGCTCGCCGTCCCGCTTGAAATTGATGGCATAGATCAACTGCAAAATGCACAGCCCCAGCATAATTCCTGCCAGAAGATGGATATAGGTGCTTGCTTGTGCCCACATGCCGCCAAGGCCGTTTTCCACGCCGGTGATGATGTGCTTGCTGGTCAGCAGAAAAATGGACACAGCGCCCATCACCGCCGCCAACACAAGGTCATTGGTGCTTCGAATCACTTTTTTCATAAACTTCCCTCCTTTCAATCACATAACAGTTTTGGAAAAGCTTTGCGTGAGAGCTAAAATCCATTTCAGCAGGCAGGCCTGCTGAAATTAACAGGGTAAAGTGGCCAAAACCAAAATGCCTCAGCAATTATAGAGTGTTTTAATCTGGATCCCTGTGTCGTAATATGCCGTCTCCACCGGACGGTCCTGAAAAATCGCGTCCACCAAAAGCTGAACGGATTTATAACCCTGCATATAAGGGTCCTGCTCGATCAGGAACTGTACGGTCCCTTTTTTCATGCAGGCCACGTTGGAATCAGTGGAGTCAAATCCCACTACTTTGATTTTTCCGGAAAGTCCAGCGTCATCCACGGCATGGGCGGCGCCGCTGAGGCCCGCACCGCTGACAAAGATGCCGGTCAGTCCGGGAGACTGCTCAATCTCGGCGCGAGTAAGCCGATAGGAAATATCGTGATTGCCCTGACTGTAAACCACGGGGGCCAAATCCATTTCCCCGCCCGGAAAGTTTTGAATGTGATCGACAAAACCGTGAATCCGCTCCTCACTGGAGTAATGAAGACGGTCCACGCCTACAATCAGCGTGCGCCCCTTTTCCGGAGAAATCTGCTGCATCAAAAACGCCGCACAGGCGCCGCTTTTGTAAGAATCCTGCCCAACAAAGCAGTCCCGCAGCTTGTCCTCCGTGTCCGCGTTGTACGTGATAATGGGAATTTGTTTTGTGGTGAGCTGGCGAAGCAGGGCGTTGACCTGCTCCGACTCAATGCCGCGCAGCACCAGCCCTCGGATATCGCTGTCAATCAGGCGACCCAGAGCTTCCAGATAAGCGGATTGGTCGTCGGGCGGAGCAAATTCTGTCATAGTCTGTATACCGTACTGCTGAGCGTATGAAATGCCGTCGCTGACGCCGCGCATCACCAGTCTTTGAAAGTCCGGTTCGCGGAGAGAAACCAGAACGCCGATTTTATTTTTCTTGCGGGAGAGATAAAATGCGCGGCCGAGACTGTTGGGCTGAAAGTTCAGCTCATCCATCACGGCCCAGACCTTCTCTACCGTCTCGGCCTTGACCCTTCCGCGATTGTGGAGCACCCGGTCTACGGTCCCTCGGGATACGCCGGCTTTTTGAGCGATGGATTCAATGGTTGTCATAAATCATTCATCTTCTTTCCAAAAAGATACAGCGGGAATGGGACAAATTATATCCGCGATGGCAGCCATGCACCAGAGGGAAGCGTTTGACCTGCAAAAAAGAAAACATCTGCCGTTCTAACAGGAAAATGCTGTTTGCACCGTCGCAAAAGTATTCAAAAAATTATATGAGTGAACGTACACGCAAAAATGCGTGAACGTGCACGCACATGACACAAATAAAAGACGAACTACCTTCGTCTGACGTCAAGCCTCTGTGTACTCATAATAATATAAGTCGTAAGATAGCGGTTTTCAAGTGGAATATATGACAAAAAATTCACACGGTTTTTGTAATATTAACAAAAAATTTAAAATAATTTGGCATTTTTAACTTGCCATAAATGCTTTTTCTGTTTAAAAAGTCATTTGCTATGGTAATGTTTAGAAGACAGCGCTAAGACGGGAACTGAAGCGAAAGAAGGCGGGCGGAAATGCGCCCGCCTTTTGCACACGCTTTTATGTCCAGTTGTTAGATAGTGTCAATAATAAATATGCGTTATAATAGTCTGCAAATATCCGCTCTATCCCCGTATCTGTTCATGTGCCTTTCAAATTTAGTGAAGCTGAGTGTATTTAAAAGCAAGCTGTAATCTACGACTACGAGGTAAATGCTCGTTTTTTAAAATGAATTACATCAATGTACCAATAAGATGCCTGCTAATACGATATGTTCTGTTTTGGTTGCCTTTCGTCTAATTGTCGTCTAATTGCTAGTATTCACAGCTTACAGTCTGTCAAATCTTATTATCTTTTCCAAAATTCTGACGAAAAATATATTAGAACGTGATAAACCTAGTGAATTTCGGAAGAAAAATATTGCGTGCCAATAAAATGAGGAGATTTGATAGGATGAAAAGTATTGCGGCAAAAATTATTACCTGCATCGGCGGGATTGTACTGGCGGCTATGGTGATCGTCTGCGTAGTCACGTCGACTATGGCGTCAAGGGATATGCGCCAAAGTGAAGACAGAATCGTGCAGTTGTCTAACCAAACGAGCGTATCCAACGTTTCCAACTACCTGTTGAAATATATAACCATTGCCCAGCAAATGGCACTTGACCAAAATGTCGTTGAGTTAATGCAGTCCGGCTCAACTGTGGAAAATATGAAGGATTCCCCATATTACAGCGGGGCGTTTACCATGCTTTCCAATCTGATGCAAAATGAATCCGAGAATATCATGTCCGCTTATATCTCCAGTGCCGATACGAACCTGGCATTTGACGGCAAGGATTGGTTTCCCGATGATTTTGATCTGAAAAGCCGTAGTTACTGGTTTTCTGAGCAATCGGACATCGACAGTGGTTATATCATCACCGAGCCATATTTAGACCCGCATACCAATAACATTGTCACGACGATTTCCGTGCCGGTTTACGGTTTGACGGGCGATATTCTCGGCGTTACGGCCATTGATATCCAGATCACCACGATCTGTGACATGGTGGTTAATGCGCAGACCTCGTTCAAGACGGGTTCTCAGATGATGATTTCCAGAGGAGGTGCCATCCTCGCGCATCCAAGTCAGGACCTGCTGATGCAAGGTCTCGATTCCGCAGGGTACTCACAGGAAATGCTTGACGAGCTCTCTATTCCGACCGGAAACGCGTTTCAATACAGCGAAAACGGCGAGGACGCCTTTGCGGTTATCGGGCAGGAATCACAGAGCAAATTCTTGATTGTCACTTCCGTTCCGCAAAAAGAATATCAGGAGGCTGCCTCCCAGTTGGTTCTGGTAAATGCAGCAACCTATCTGATCGCAATTATCATTGTAATTCTTATAATTCTGCTGATTGCAAAAAGCATTTCCAAGCCTCTGAAACGCCTGACGGCCATTACAGACGATTTGGCTGCCGGCAACCTGGACGTCAGCATCGATGTACATTCCAAAGATGAGGTGGGACGGTTGGCCGCGTCCATGCAGTCGCTGGTCACCCGATTGAGGGAGTACATCGCTTATATCAGCGAGACATCGGAGCTTCTGGAGCAGATAGGACACGGGAATCTCGACCTGAAATTTAAAAACTCTTATGATGGCGACTTTGCCATTATCAAAAATGCACTGGTGAAAACATCTGCCATGCTAAATAAAATGCTGACGGAGCTTCGCGATGTTTCCAACAATGTCTCCTCCCATGCCCTTCAGGTGTCGAACGGTTCACAGACGCTGGCGCAGGGAGCCACAGAGCAGGCATCTTCCGTTGAAGAATTGTCTGCCATGGTCACCACGGTTGCTTCCGGCATTACAGAAAATGCCACCAATGCTGTGCAGGCCAGCAGCCTTTCCAAGGAGGCGGAAAGCAGCCTTGTTGAAAGCAATCAACATATGAAGAAAATGGCAAATTCCATGGAGCACATTAACTCCGCTTCTTTGGAAATTCAGAACATTATTAAAGTGATTGATAACATCGCATTTCAGACCAATCTGTTGGCGCTGAACGCCGCAGTGGAGGCCGCCCGCGCTGGTGAGGCGGGCAAGGGCTTTTCTGTTGTGGCCGATGAGGTTCGTAATCTGGCGCAGCAGAGCACCGAGGCTGCCAAGAGTACGGCGGAATTGATTGAAACTGCCGTCGCGGCGGTCAAAGAGGGTGCCGAAATTTCCGCCGCAACTGAAAAGTCTATGAAAGATGCTTCCCACCAAGCCGCCGAGGCCATGAAAATGATGCAAGCCATTTCGGAGGAAACTGAAAAGCAGTCGGTGTCTGTCGAGCAAATTCGAGTTGGTATCGATCAGATCTCCACGGTGGTTCAGGTCAACGCGGCCACCGCAGAGGAAAGTGCGGCGTCCAGCCACGAACTCTTAAATTATGCAGAACATCAACTGGAGCTAATCAGCGTCTTTCACCTATCCGGAGAAGTATCCGACGAAATCCACGACGACATCTCAATTGCTCAGGATAAAACTGCTGAGGTTTCCTATGAACCTGCCAAAGAATCTTTAGAGAAGCCTGCTAAAAATAGCGCAAAGGATATTCTCGCAGGAAAATATTAATTGCTTACATACAATCTGAAAAGGAGGCATTCATCAGGCGGAGAGAAAAGTTTGCCAAGCTTTCCTCCGCCTGATGGATCGAATCTTTACTCTACTATTTGTTAAGTGATCTGTCCTGCACTTTGGTTCTTCGGAGATCTACACCACTTTGTAGATCCAGATACAATGCTGTTTTTTAAATGATAAAAAGAACGATCTTCCACTTCCCGTGATTTTAGTATTATAGGCCACCTTAAATGCTGTGACCTTATACACTCTTTTTACAAAAAAATAACTAGACCGTTCTTGCAAGAAAAATGTTTTTTTCATATAACTTATCTACTTAGGAAATGTCGGGGACAATTCGACATGCCTTTTAACGGAAGCCAATGTAGTTGCCCTGAAAAGCAGGGTATACAGTACGGTTCTATATGCCTAAATAACGCCTATGCAAAAAAGAGACGCATCGGATAGGGAAGAGGCAAAATTTTTTTGGGTGCCATTTACCATACAATTTTCCGAATGTGCAAATCGTGCGCGATTTTTTACACACACCCACCGACATGAAACAACACTTACCAATAGTTTATTAAATAGGCTCGTAGCTACTGGGAACTGATGCAAAGCTGCTTTCCAGCGGGGGAGTACCACATGTTGAAAGAATCTATACAGAAACACTATGTGCAGTATTAAAGCGCAAAAAAGGAAGCTTCCTAACGATTGTTAGGAAGCTTCCTTTATGGTTGCGGGGGCAGGACTCGAACCTACGACCTCCGGGTTATGAGCCCGACGAGCTACCAACTGCTCTACCCCGCGATATAAATTGGCGCTGCAAATACCAATGGTGCCGGTGACCGGACTCGAACCGGTATAGCATCGCTGCCGGGGGATTTTAAGTCCCCTGTGTCTACCAATTCCACCACACCGGCAGATATCGGCAGAAATTAGAATACCACATAAAGCATCGGTTTGTCAACCCTGGTTTTAAAAAATCTTTTTTATATGGGGCAAAATTCCGCGCAATTTTTTATTCCGCTCTGCATATACTGGTCAGGATACGGATTTGAAAAGAGGTGGGTTATGCGTATGAACAGCTCCCAGACCAGCGATGTGGATGATCTCATTTACCAGGATATCTGGTTGACCAGCGACCGATAACAGGCGGGACGCAGACGCGCCCCGCCTGTTACTTTGTCAGTTTTATTGTACGATGGTCCCGCCGCCTACCACCGTCTCCCCGTCGTAAAGCACCACGGCCTGTCCCGGCGTAACAGCCCGCTGGGGCACGTCAAAGGTGAGCCGTAGGCCTCCTCCTTCCAACGCTTCCGCCGTGGCGGCGGATTCCTGCTGACTATATCGGGTTTTGGCGGTGACACGCAAGGGCTTCGTGATCGCGGGGACGGAAATCCAATTCATGTTCTCTGCCGTCAGCATCCGGGTCCACAGGGCCGAATCCGGCCCAAGACGAATGGTTCCGGTGGCGGGGTCCTTGTCCAGTACATAAAGGGGCGGCTCAATGGATAGCCCCAGACCCTTGTGCTGCCCCCGGGTATAGCGGACAAAGCCCTTATGCTGCCCCAAGAGTTTCCCCTCCTGATCCACAAAATCGCCGGTGGGGGAGGAGTGGCCGGTGGTCCGCTGAATAAAGGAGACATAATCTCCGTCGGGAGCAAAGCAGATGTCCTGACTGTCCCGCTTTTTGGCGTTTACCAGTCCGTTTTGCTCCGCAATTTCCCGGACCTCCGTCTTGTGCAGTGCTCCCAGAGGAAATAGGGTGCGGCTTAGCTGGTCCTGTGTCAGCATGTAAAGAAAATAGCTCTGGTCCTTGCTCCGGTCCATGCCCCGCTTTAAAAGCCAGCGACCCGTTGTCTCGTCCCGCTCCACTCGGGCGTAGTGCCCGGTGGCAAGAAATTCGCCGTGGAGCGCCAGCGCCCGTTCCAGCAGCGCGCCGAACTTCACGGAGCGGTTGCACTCCGCGCAGGGGTTGGGCGTCCGGCCTGCCTCGTATTCCGAAATAAAGTCCGCGATGACCGTGCTGCGAAACACTTGTGAAAAATCAAACACATAAAAGGGAATGCCCAGCCGCGCGGTCACTGCACGGGCGTCCTCCGCGTCTGCCAGGGAGCAGCAGGTTTTCTCCCTGCATTCGCCCAAATCCTCGTTGTGAAACAGACGCAGGTTCACGCCGGACACGTCGTACCCCGCCTGTTGCAGCAGCAGCGCAGACACGGAGCTGTCCACCCCGCCGCTCATTCCGAGAAAAACACTTTGACCCATGTAAAAAAATCCTCCTTCGGCCCGGATTGCCGGACCGCAAACGCGCAAAAGGGGACCATTTCGGTCCCCTTTTGCGCCGATAGACAAAGCTTCGTCAGCGGTTGCGAATGACAAACGCCTCTGTGGGCAGGGCGTCCGCCAGTCCCAAAAGGGCCTGGTTAAAGCCGCCGGTGTAGTCAAACCGCGCGTCGGACAAGCCGCTGCGGTTTGCCCGCCGGATGGGGAGCCGGGCTGTAAACCGCGATCCCGTGCCAAGCCGTGACTCCGCCGCCATTCTTCCGCCGTGATCCTCCACAATCCGAAGGCACAGGGGCAAACCCAGACCCAGACCGTGGGGCGGAGGGTCCCGTGGCTCCCGGCGGGAATAGTGGTCAAAAAGAGCCTTCATATGCAGGTCGTTGATGCCGCAGCCGGTGTCTTCCACATCCAGGATCGCGTGGTTGTCGGTGCGCCGCAGTGTCACAGTGACCGAGCCGCCGGCAGGAGTAAATTTAAAAGCGTTGGACAAGAGCTGGAACAACAACTGCCGGATGGAATCCGGGTCTGCCGCGCAGATTAGCTGAGGAAGTGCGCAGTCAAATGTCAGCTCCAAATTCATCAGACGCGCCAGCCCCTCTGCCTCGTCGCAGACATCCCGGAGCAAGCCCGCCAGATCGCAGTCCTGCATGGATAGGGGGGTGTGCCCGTCCAGCCGGGCGGCGGCGGACAGGCAGTTTACCAGCCGCAGCATCTGATAATACTGCTGGTCCAGCCGGGCTGCTTTTCGGTCCAACTCCGGGTCCTGCTCCCGGGCCTCTGCGGGGGCCAGCGCCGTGGCCGCGAGGTAAAGCCCACTAAGCATGCCGCGCAGTTGCGTTGCAATGGAGGGGAAGAGACTGGTTAACAGATGTGCTTCCTCACACTCGTAATTCTCCACAGCGTTCCTCCTTTCGGCGCCTGCGTTTATAAAGGATAGGGTTTGCAGACAGCCGGACCATAACCCCGGAAAACTCTGGGTTTTGCAATACGGCGGGCACTTTCTTTCTGTATTTCCTCAGAATATCAAAAAAAGGGTGCAAAAACAAGTAGTTTCCTGCTTTTTATTGAAAATTTCCTGCATTCGTTGGGGTTTGACAAATTTCGAGGGAGAAAAGAGAACGGAATCTTGTAGAAACCGCCAAGGAAACACTGGAAAAATACTACGTAATTTTGCGTATATAGAGGTTCACATTTCGGAAAAGCATGCTATAATAACTGTAAAGGATCGTTGACGCTGGTTGAGACAAGCGGCGCTGATGCTTCCCGCCTAAGTTGGCATAGCCGCAGCGCGGCGGCCGCGTAGGCTTTGCGATTTCCGGGCTTTCCGCCAAAGGCGGAGGGATGCGCATATTTCCCGGAAGGCATTTCTCAGAGCGAAAAGCGGGTACCAGAACGGCGCGGGGGCAGCGCCGCGAAAAAATATGAGATCGGACGGTAAGGAACATGGCGATTAAGGTTGGAATCAACGGCTTCGGACGCATCGGACGAGTAGCGCTGCGGATTATGCTGGAGCGGGGCTGCAGCAGCTATCAGCTTTGCGGTATCAATCTGCGGAACGCGGATTTGGATTACATGGTTTATCAGGTGAAGTATGACTCGGTGTTCCGCACCTATCATGGGACGGTGGAGCACGATGACAGACACTTGATTATTAACGGGAAAAAAATCCGGGTTTATTCCGAGAACGACGCCAATCTCATCCCGTGGGACGACTGCGGCGCAGAGTACATCATTGAATCCACCGGCGTGTATAATTCCACGGAGAAGGCATCCGCCCACTTCAAGGGCGGGGCGAAAAAGGTCATTCTCAGCGCGCCGCCGAAAGACGATATTACGCCTACCTTTGTGATGGGCGTGAACCATAAGAACTATGTTCCTGACGTGAACGTGGTGTCCAATGCCTCTTGTACCACCAACTGTCTTGCCCCCATGACTAAGGTAATTAACGACACATTCGGAATCGAGCAGGCTCTGATGAGCACCATCCACGCGGCCACCGCCAAGCAGAAGGCGGTGGACTCCCGCGCGGGCCGCGACTGGCGGACCGGGCGCAGTGTCATCGGCAACATCATCCCCTCCTCCACCGGCGCGGCCAAGGCCGTGGGTCTGGTCATTCCGGAGTTGATGGGAAAGATGACGGGCATGAGCTTCCGCGTGCCAACCAACGATGTGTCCGTGGTGGACCTGACCGCGCGGCTGAAGCAGCCTGCCAGCTATCACGATGTGTGCGTGGCCATTGAGAATGCCTCCCGCAACAGCATGAAGGGCATTATCTGCTATACCACCGATCAGGTGGTTTCCTCTGATTTGACCGGGTTTTCCGAAACCTGCATTTTCGACGAGACGGCGGGCATCATGCTGGACGATAATTTTGTTAAGCTCATTGCATGGTATGACAACGAATGGGGCTATTCCAGCAAGCTGCTGGACCTGATGGCCCATATGTACGAAGAGGATCATCGCTGAAAACAGCCGGGGGATGGAGCGCAGCTCCATCCCCCGGCTGTTTATGCATCTCCCGCCGGTTTTTCCGCGGCGGGCTTTTTCTTACGTCGCCCGCCCCGATGAGCGGCGCGGACCAGCTTTACGGCGGCTTTGTCTTCTGACGCAGGCGCGGTGGGCTGGGACTTCGGCGCAGCCGGATCGGCAGGCTTGGGCGCAGATGGCGCCGTGGAAGCGGGGGCTAGGGGCTGACCGGGCTTCGCAGAGGGCTGGGCCACCCCCTTGGGGGAAGGCTGCGCAGCAGGCTTTTCTGTGTTTGCCCCGGAGGGCTTTGCTTCGGTGCCTTTCACCCCGGAGGACTTCGCCTCAGTGGGGGTACCCTCAGCGAGCTTCGCTTCAGCGGACTTGGAATCTGCGTTTTTAGCGGATCGCCGCCGCCCGTTTCGGCTCTTTTTCACCGCTTTTTCTCCCCCGGAGGCTAACGGAAGCTTGTCCTCCGGAGTGGAAGCTACTGCCGCCGCCGCGGGTTTTTCCTCTGTGGCAGGCTTGGCGGGCTGAAACAGCCCTTGCAAGTGGTCAAAAGCAGCAATGCCCTGAACGTCGCCAAACTCCTGCTGTAAGGAGGCGCGCAGCTCCTCGGCGCTGGTGGCCCGCAGGAGATAAAACGCTTTCAGGCACGCGGCGATGGAGGGGCGCAGGGCCACCTCCCGAAATGCACCGGCATACCGCACCCGCAGGGCGCTCATGGCGGCCTCGTACCCCTTGTCCTGACTGATGACATAGGCGCAGTCGGCCTCGCCCCGGCCCACCAGCACACCCAGTTCCGTAATAATCTGGAAGTCGATGGAGTTCTTTCCGCCCTTCACGCTTTCCAGATACTGAATGCTGGCTTTGCTGCCCTTGCAAAGCTCCTTGATCTTGCTAAGGGCAAGACCCGTCTTCTGATAAAAAATCAGAATGGAGTCCTCGGACTTCAACTGGTCCGCGCCCTGAAGGCCGGTGCCGATGTTG
Source organism: Oscillibacter sp. (assembly GCF_032018205.1). Taxonomy (GTDB): domain Bacteria; phylum Bacillota; class Clostridia; order Oscillospirales; family Oscillospiraceae; genus Oscillibacter. The sequence continues at coordinate 60,542 of NZ_DALZOY010000001.1, forward strand.
TTGTCGCCGTCCACTAAAAAAATCATTTTCATAAAACTTATGAAACCTTTCTATTCACCCCTACTGGGGAAAAAACTTTAAAAATGCTGCAAATTACCTACTCAGTGTATACCGAAAAATAAAAAAAAGCAACCGGGCCGTTCAACGGCCCGGTTGAAAATCAAAAATTTTACAAATTGCGGTACTTTTACTCCTCGCCGGTTTCAATCATACCGTAGCCTCCGTTTTTGCGCCTGTATACGATGGACAGGGAATCGTCCTCCTCACTGCGGAAGACAAAGAAGGAGTGATCCAGCAGATTCATCTGCAAAATGGCCTCCTCGGGGCTCATGGGCTTGACGGCGAAGCGCTTGGTGCGGACGATGTTGAATTCCTTCTCCTCGGTGACGTCAAACTCGTCAGGGGCTTCCGGGGAAAACCCTTCGTTCCGCAGACGTTTAGAAAGACGGGTCTTATTTTTCAGAATCTGGCGCTCGATATAGTTGGCGGCGGCGTCAATGGCGCTGCGCATGTCGCCGTCCGTCTCCTGCTTCTGGGCGCGGAAAAGGGTGTTGCCGCCGCGAATCGTAATCTCTGCGGTGCACAGGTGCTCCTTCTCCACGGAAAACGTCACAAACGCGGTGGCTTCCTCTTGAAAATACCGGTCCAGCTTGGACAGTTTTTTCTCGGTATAGTCCTTAATGGAACTGTTCAGAGTGACCTTCTTAAACGCAAACGTACACTTCATGGATATCGCTCCTTTCGTATGGTGAAAAGAGAGACCCTCTCTTTGACCTAGTATAACACGTCCCGCCAAATTTGAAAAGTAAATTTTCCGTGACTAAAACCGCTTCATTTCCGGGAGAGCCGACAAAAAAGTCCGGCGCGTCAAAAGACGCGCCGGATGCTTTTTATGGCAGGTAATTCAAGGGGTTGCGAGCGACGCCGTTATACCGGACCTCAAAGTGGCAGTGGTTTCCGGTGGAATTTCCGGTGGAGCCCATGCGGGCAATCTGTTGGCCCTTGTACACATGCTGCCCGACGGAAACGACCAGACTGGAGTTGTGGCCGTAATAGGTCACGTAGCCGTTGCCGTGGTTAATCTGCACCAGATAGCCATAGCCGCTCATCCAGCCGGCGTAGCTCACCGTGCCGCCGTCGGCGGCATAGATGGCGGTACCCCTCCGGTTGGCAATGTCGATGCCCTTGTGGTTTGTCGAGGCATAGCTGTAACTCAGGTTCCGATAGCCAAAGCGGGAGGTGATATTTCCGGAGCAGGGCCAGCGGAAGGAGCCGGTGGGCAGCCATGTGGGCCGGTCCTTGGTTCCCTGAAGCCGCTGTTCCGTGACAGGGTCCTTCAGGGTGACGGAGGAGAGAATCATCCGCTCCATCTCCTCGCCGTTGACATAGGTGACGTTGGCCACCACGTCGGCAGAGCCGTTTTCGCCTGCGGAGGTGACCTTGTAGTCGCCCTTGTAGAGGTCGGCGCTGTCGGTATATTCCACATCGAAGGGAATCGCGTCCATATATCGCTCCTGCTCCACCACGGTCATGGTGAGGTAGGGGACGGAGGCGGACAGGGTCAGCACCTCGCCGATGGACAGGCGGTTGATGTCGTAGCCGGGGTTCAAAGCCAGAAGCTCGGTGGAGGTAAGCCCGTGGCTGTTGGCAATCTGGGACCAGGTGTCTCCGCTTTTGACCTCGTAGGTCACCTCGGCGGTTTTGGTGCTGTACAGTGTTTCGGCCAGATATCCCAGATTCATGATGCTGTCGGTTGGCACGTAGCCGGGCTTGATTTCCACTGATTCTTCAAATTCACAGGAAATAGTGTTTTCATCGCTGATGCCGTCCTTGAGTTGCTTCAAAAGCTCATCCAGAGCGCCCTTATAAGAGGTCGCGCCGATCAGCTCCCCGTCCACGTACAGAGAATAGCCGTAGGTCACAAGGCCGATTTCCTCGGAAAGGCCCTCCTCCAACTCCTCGGAATCCACCACCTCGGACCGGGGCAGCAGAGAAGAGGAATATTGCAGCAGGCTCTCGTCAATGGCATAGCTGGAGCCGATGGCCCGGGAGGTGATTTGCTCCAACTGGGTCTTGGCGAGGTTGGCGGCGGAATCGGACTTCACCGCGCAGATTTGCTCGCCATTGTAAATCACCGTGGTGCCCACGGTATAGAGAGAGAAAAATACAAAGACCAGTGCCGCCGCGCCTGTAACCGCCAAAAAAGGCAAGGGTCGGACCTTCCTCTGCCCGAACAGCCGCGCAAACAAAGACCGGATGGGGTCAAAACGCCCCGCCAGAAGCTGGCGCTGGCCCTTTTTGTGCTCGGTGAACCGGGTGGTCAGCAGCGGAGTCATGTTTCGGGCAAACAGCAAAAGCTGCACCGCCACCAGATCGGATTCCGGGAACTGGCGGGCCTGTTCTTCCCGCACCAGATGGCGTGCCCGCCGGCGGAGCCGGCGGACGTTTCTGAAAAAGGCGGTCTTTTTCTCTGAGAGCAGCTCCCAAAGAAGCGCGGGAAAAGATTTTTCCTGAGCCGCCTCCCGTCGCCCGGATGTCCGTGCCGCAGGAGCGGCAGCCACCGCCGCCACCATGGGAGCCGAGGAACGCCGCTGCCGGGGGGACCGACTGGCTGGGGCCGTTTGCGCCCCCGTCTGAACCGGCGCGTCTTCCGGCCCTGCACCGACGGGAACGGGCTCTGCCTGCGCGGACGGGGCGCTCACCCGCCGCAGTACCGGCGCGGCCTGAGGTTCCTCCGCCTGACGGCGGGAACCGGTCTGAGGCGACGCAGCCCGCCGGGCGGCATGATTGTGGGATTTTGGGGAATGTTTACTCATGAAGACCTCACAGTCAAAATTAAAAAGCAAAACAAAAAAGTTACAGGAGGGTTACAGATTGTAACCGACGACATCATAACCCGTTTTCCTTGATTCGTCAAGCATTTTTTTGGCAAAACTGCTGGAAAATGAACCCAAAACCGCTTTGCTAGTCTGTCCGAAAATACCTTATTTATGAAATCGACCCAAATTGCGCTTCGAAATACGAAAAAGGAAAGCGGGTTCTGGATAAAAAGGCCAAAAACCCACGACTGCCTTTAAAATATTTTTCAGGATGCCTAAAAATATTTGCATTCCTCAAAAAATATGGTATGATATGCACAGTGCGAACGGCGGACGCCGTAATGAAAAGAAACGCGGAGAAGTCGCCGAAAAAAGGGTCTCGGCGACTTCCGAAAGGAGCGGCTGTGATGGAGAAAAGAACCCCAAGCCGGGAGGCGCTGTTTCAGCTTCGCGGCCCCGTGCCGACAGGGGCGGCGGTGTCTTTGGCGCTGCAGCATCTGGTGGCCATGATTGTGGGCTGCGTAACCCCTGCTATTATTGTGGCGGGGGTGGCGGGACTGAATCAGGCGGACGGTGTGCTCCTGATTCAGGCGTCACTGGTGATGTCGGCCGTGTCAACCTTTTTCCAGCTCTATCCCATCGGCGGGCGGTTTGGCTCTGGGCTTCCGGTGATACTGGGCGTCAGCTTTGCCTATGTGCCAAGTATGCAGGCCATTGCAGCTGACGGCGGCGGAGTGGCCGCCATTGCGGGGGCCATGCTGGTGGGCGGCGTGGTGGCCATGCTGGTGGGTTTCGGCATGAAGCATATCCGCCGCCTGTTTCCTCCGGTGATTACCGGTACGGTGGTGTTTACCATCGGCTTGTCCCTCTATCCAACAGCCATCAACTATATGGCCGGCGGCGCGGGCAATACGGCGGAATCCATTGCCGCCAAAGGTCTGCCCGAGACGCTGATTTACGGCTCGTGGGAGAACTGGCTGGTGGCGGTGCTGACACTGGTGGCTGTGATGCTGCTGAATCATCACGGCAGGGGCATTGGCAAGCTGGCCTCCATTCTGTTGGGCATGCTTGCGGGTTATGTGATCTCCATTCCCTTTCATATGGTGGACTTTTCCGACGTGGCGGACGCGGCGTGGTTTTCCCTGCCCAGACTGCTGCACTTCGGGATAAAGTTTGACCCCGCATCCTGCATTGCCATCGGACTGCTGTTTGCCATCAACTCCATTCAGGCCATCGGCGATTTTACTGCCACCACCATCGGCGGGCTGGACCGGGAGCCCACGGACAAGGAGCTGAAGGGCGGCGTCATCGCCTATGGCGCCACCAATATTTTAACGGCCCTGTTCGGAGGGCTTCCCACCGCAACCTATTCCCAGAACGTGGGCATTGTCAGCACTAATAAGGTGGTGAACCGGACGGTGTTTGCCATCACGGGCGGGTTTTTGCTGCTGGCGGGCCTTTGCCCCAAATTTGCCGCCGTTTTAACCACGATTCCACAGTGCGTGCTGGGCGGCGCCACGGTGACGGTGTTTTCCACCATCGCCATGACCGGCATGAAGCTGATTGCGTCGCAGGACCTCACCGCTCGGAATACCACCATTGTCGGCCTCTCCGCCGCGCTGGGCGTGGGCATTTCTCAGGCGTCCGCCGCCCTGAGCCAGTTTCCCGAGGCGGTGACGATGATTTTCGGAAAGTCCCCGGTGGTCATCGCCACGATTATGGCGGTGGTGCTGAACCTGCTGCTTCCCAAAGACAATGCATCATAAACCCGTCGGGCCGGGGAGGACGCGCTCCGGCCCGACGGGTAATCGCGTCTTGCTTTGCCGCTTTGGTCTTCAGAATGAGAGCCTTTTTCGCAAAATTGGGCGGGTGATCATGCAAATTGCCGATGCGGAGAGCTAATTTAAGGTTTTGATTGACAATTCAAGACAAATGATGTAATGTGGTATTGAAAATCATATTATGCGAAAGCGCCGGACAAATGACCGTTTGCCGGGAGCCTTCAAAGGAGTTTTTATGGCCTGGAATATTGTGTGCGACAGCAGTGCCGACATGGCAGACCAGAAGTGGGAAGACAGCCTCGTCCGTTTTATTTCCGTGCCGCTGCGCCTTTTGGTGGGCGAGCGGGAGTTTGTGGACGACGAACACATTCGCGTTCCCCAGCTTCTGGAGGCGATGCGTGAGGAGAAGACCGCGTCCTCCACGGCATGCCCATCGCCTTACGCCTTTGCCCAAGCGTTTTCCTCGGCGGACTGCTCCATCTGCTTTACCATTTCCGGAAACCTTTCCGGTACGCTGGCTGCTGCCACGACGGGGCGGGAGTTGGCGCTTGAGGAGTATCCGGAGAAAAAGGTCTGCGTTATTGACTCTAAAAGCACCTCTGGGTGTATGGTCCTGCTGGCGCGGCGGGCAAGAGCTTTGATTGAGGAAGCCGTAAACCCGGATTTTGAGAAGATCTGCGCGGAGCTTCGCATTTATCAGGCCGCTCTGCGCACAGTGTTTACTCTGGAGAATTTTGACAACCTGATTAAGAATGGACGTATGCGCCCTCTGGTGGGGAACCTGCTCCATTCCCTGGGAATCCACGTAATTGCGGATACCACGCCGCAAGGCTCTATTCATGTGGCGGATAAGGCTCGCGGCGAAACGAAGACCTATCAGGCCATTACAAAGCAGATGGCCGCCAGTAAGGACTGCACCGGGGCCGAGGTGATTATTTCCCACTGCCAGAACCTGCCGGGAGCCGTCAAGCTGAAGGAGCAGATTCTGCGGGACCTGCCGGTGAAGGGCGTGGAAATTATGGCCTGCCGGGGCCTAACCAGTTTTTATGCCATGGAAAAGGGCCTGATTTTGGGCTATTGAGGATACGCAAGGGCGCCTGCGGAATCTTTCCGCAGGCGCCCTTGTGTATTGGAAAACCACCGTTTCTTCTCGGAATATTGCTGGCGGACAAATATTAGCGGAAATTTGGCACGAACTATGGTATAATAAACGCAAAGTGGTTAAGATACTTTTGAATACGACATATTTCATGCTATTTCAACAGAAAAAGACTGGGAGGGGAAGACTTGCGCACTCGAAAATCTCTTTTGAGGAGTATTTTTCCCTTTCGACGAAGGGATTTGTTGATATGCACGGCGATTCTAATCTGCGCATGGACGGCCTGTATGATATTGCTGCACGCCGATACCAGCGAGGGCTTTGCTTCCCCGGTTTTTGTGCTGGCGGTGCTGTTGATTTCCCGCCTGACCGACGGATATCTGTTCGGGCTGCTGGCCGCCGTGGTGGGGGTTGTCTCCGTAAACTATATGTTTACCTATCCGTTTGGGGCGATTGATTTTACCCTTTCCGGCTATCCGCTGACCTTTTTGACGCTTCTCATGGTTTCCATTGTCACCAGTGCTCTGACCACGCAGATTAAACAGCAGGAGAAGCTCCACACCGACAACGAGATGGAAAAAATGCGCGCGAACCTGCTTCGCTCCGTGGCCCACGATATCCGTACGCCGCTGACCTCCATTGTCGGGTCTACTTCCGTCATTTTGGAAAACCCTTCGATTTCAAGCGAGGAACAGGGAGATTTGCTGCGGGATGTGCGGGAGGAAGCGCAGTGGCTGATCCGGGTGGTGGAGAATCTTTTGTCCATCACGCGAATCGGGGAAAACGGGCAGGCACACATCGTCAAGAAGAATGAAGCGGCGGAAGAAATTTTGGGAGAGACGGCCCGGAAATTTCGCAAGCGGTTTCCCAATGTGCATATTACTGTGGAGGCGCCCCACGAGCTTTTACTGGTGCCGATGGACGCCATTTTGATTACGCAGGTTCTGGCAAACCTGTTAGAAAACGCTGTGCGACACGGCGAGACCACCACCCGGGTGGCCCTGTCAGTGAAGCGGGACGGAAGAATGGCCAAGTTTTCCGTTCAGGACAACGGTCAGGGAATTCCCAGAGAGCAAATGCCCCGCCTGTTTGACGGAACGCTGAAGCGTAGCGAGACCCCTGCCGGCGATGGAAAGCGGGATATGGGACTGGGACTGATGGTGTGCCTCACCATTGTGAAAGCCCATAAGGGCTTCATGGAGGCGCGGAATATAAAAGGCGGCGGCGCGGAATTTGTATTCTGCCTGCCCGCGACAGAGGAGGAAGAACAGTGAACATCCGGGAAAAGATATTGGTGGTGGAGGATGAGAAAAGCATCTCCCGGTTTATCTCCGCCATACTGGACAACAACGGCTATGAGTCCGTACAGGCCCGAACGGGGACGGAGGCGCTGTCCATGATTTCGTCCCACTGCCCGGATCTGGTGATTTTGGATCTGGGGCTGCCGGACATGGATGGGCTGGAAATCCTGCGAAATCTGCGCTCCTGGTCCAGTCTTCCGGTGGTGGTGGTCTCCGCCCGGGACCACGAGCAGGACAAGGTGGCGGCGCTGGATTTGGGTGCGGACGACTATCTGACAAAGCCCTTTGGAACCGCCGAGCTGCTGGCGCGGGTCCGGGCCGCCATCCGCCACACCCGCACCACCTCAGCCAACGACGGGGTTGCCCGGGAGGGCACGTATTCCGTGGGCCGCTTGACCATTGATTACAACAAGCATCAGGTGCTGGTGGACGGGGAGAACGCGAAGCTGACGCTCAGTGAGTTCCGCATTGTGGCACTGCTTGGCAAATACGCGGGCAAGGTACTCACGTATGATTTTATTATCAAAGAGCTGTGGGGCCCCCGCGCGGGGGATGATAACCAGATTCTCCGGGTCAATATGGCAAACATTCGCCGTAAGGTGGAAAAAAACCCGGCGGAACCGGAGTACTTTTTCACAGAGGTAGGCGTGGGGTACCGCCTTGCCGAGGGGAATTGAGCTCTGGACCGGCAGTTTTTTGAAGGAACCAGATATATCTGAAAACAAACGGAAAGCGGTTTATAAAACCCGCTTTCCGTTTTTATGTGCGCAGAATGTATAAAAGACGTCCTCTTTTTAACGGGGTGTCGTTCTTGAAAAATATTTACTTTTGGCAATAAATTAACGAAAAATTAACGATAACTAAATTATTTTTTATAAAATCGAAATAATTCTTAACAAACTCTGAACGCTTTTTATAGGAAAAATCTGATATTATCTTAACAAGGACCCTAACAGGGTCCGCAAAGAGCCGTGTGGGAGCGGCAGAAACAAAGGAGTGTGTGTATCTATGGCAACCTTTTTCATTGGCCTCGTAATTCTTGTAGGCGGAGGAGCGCTTTATGGCACCTTCTGCGAGAAAATTTTCGGGCCGGACGACCGGGAGACGCCTGCCTATTCCAAGCAGGACGGCGTTGACTATGTTCCCATGAAGGAATGGAAGAACAGCCTCATCAACCTGCTGAACATTGCCGGAACCGGCCCCATCATCGGGCCCATTCAGGGTATTTTGTTCGGGCCCATCGCGTTTTTGACCATTCCCATCGGCAACGTGATCGGCGGCGCCATGCACGACTATTTCTCCGGCATGATCTGCCTGCGCGACGGCGGCACTCAGATGCCCGAGATGGTCCGCAGATATAGCAATAAGGGTGTTTACGCGATTTATCAGGTGATCCTCTGCGTGCTGTTGCTGCTGGTGGGCGCGGTGTTCATCTACACCCCCGGCGACATTGCCGCCACGCAGGTGTTTAGGTTCTCCGGCGCACCTACCGCTGTCTCCACCTGGGTTATTTATGGTGTGATTTTTGCCTACTATCTGATTGCCACCGTTTTCCCCATTGATAAGATTATCGGCAGAATTTATCCCGTTTTCGGCGCGATTTTGCTTTTTTCCGCCGTGGGCGTGTTTGTCGGCCTGCTGGTGCAGGGTTATCCCCTGCTGAACGTTTGGGACGATTGGAACGGCGGTCTTATTAAGTACGGCGACTATTTTGGCACCAATCACTTCTTCCCCATCTTCTTCATCACCGTGGCCTGCGGCATTCTCTCCGGCTTCCACTCCACGCAGACCGCAATTATTGCCCGGACCATGAAGAAGGAGAAGCAGGGCCACACTACTTTCTATCGCATGATGACCTTGGAGGGCTTCATTGCCATGATCTGGGCTGCGGGCGCCATGGGCGTTTACAACCTGGGCCTGCAGGAGGCCAATCCCTCTCTGGCCACCGGCACCATCGGCGTTGTCTGCAAGAGCCTTCTGGGCAATGCGGGCGGCCTGATTGCACTGCTGGGCGTGATTGTTCTGCCCATTACCTCCGGCGACACGGCTCTTCGCGCCCTGCGCCTGAGCATTGCCGAGTCCTTCCACATTGACCAGAGCAGCAACGGCAAGCGCCTGTCTCTGTCTGCCGTTATCTATGTGCTGGTGGCCGTGATTCTGGTGTTTGCAAAAATGAATCCCGCCGGCTTCAGCATTCTGTGGCGCTATTTTGCATGGACCAACCAGACGCTGGCCCTGTTTGCGTTCCTGGCCATCTCCATCTGGATGTTTGAAAACGGTAAGGCCAAATACGTGTGGGTGCCTCTGATTCCCGGCGCGTTTTATGCTTTTGTTACCATTACGTTTATTATGAACGCCAAAATCGGCTTTAACATTCCCTGGGGCGTCGCCTATGCCATCGGCGGCGTGGCGGCGATTGCTTATGCGGCTGTGATTCTTTGGTATGGTCGCCGCAGAGCTGCGTCTTCGCCCCTGAACGTGAGGAAATAATCTTTAAATCTTGCCTGCCGCGAAGAAGAGCGGCGGAGCGCTACATACAGACAGAGCCGCGGCTGGGGCCGCGGCTCTGTCTGTATTTTTGAAGCCAGAAAAAATTTACAGGAATGTCAACGCAGAGCCGTAAGCTTTGGAAATACTGTGTATTGTAATTCCTTCTCTGCAACCGTATAATTGCGGTAAGAAAAGACAAAGTGGCGTAAATTTGTCCTCGAATTACAGACATGACTTTGCCAAGAAAAGATGGGAAGCGAGATTTTCCGGGCCGTTGGGATCGGAAGTGAAACCACCGCATGGTTTTGGGATTACGGACAGCAGGCGCGAGAGCTTTATAATTTTTAGGAGGGGACGACCATGCTGACTCTGGAAATGATTCAGGAAGCGCAGGCCGCTCTGCGGGGTGTGGCGAGAATAACGCCGCTGAATCCTGCCAAAAAGCTGGGAAAAAACGTGTACATCAAGGCTGAAAATCTCCAGCTTACCGGCGCGTTCAAGCTTAGGGGCGCCTATAATAAGATTCGCTCCCTGACGGAAGAGGAGGCAAAGCATGGCGTCATTGCCTGTTCTGCCGGGAATCACGCGCAGGGGATTGCGCTGTCCGCCGCCAAGCTGGGGATTAAGTCTATCATCTGTATGCCTGCCGGTGCGCCCATCAGCAAGGTGGAGGCCACGCGAAACTATGGTGCGGAAGTAGTGCTGGTTCCCGGCGTGTATGACGACGCTGCCGCAGAGGCTGCGCGGCTGACACGGGAGCGGGGCTATACCTTTGCCCATCCCTTCAACGATGAGCTGGTCATGGCGGGACAGGGGACCATTGGCCTTGAAATTCTGGAGCAACTGCCCGAGGCGGAGCAGGTGGTGGTTCCCATTGGCGGCGGGGGCCTGATCTCAGGCGTGGCCTGCGCCATCAAAAGCCTGAAACCATCCTGTCGGGTGGTGGGCGTGCAGGCGGCCGGTGCGGCGGGGATGTACGTCTCCCAGCGGGCGGGCCGCCCGCTGAAGCTGCCCAGCGTTTCCACCATTGCGGACGGCATTGCCGTGAAGGAACCGGGAGATCTGAGTTTTGCCCTGTGCGCGAAATACGTGGACGAAATTGTCACCGTAAAAGACGATGAAATTGCCACTGCCATTCTGGCGCTGATGGAGGACCAGAAAACTGTGGCGGAGGGGGCGGGCGCGGTGCCGGTGGCCGCCGTCATGTTCGGAAAGGTGGACGTGACCGACCGAAAGACAGTGTGTCTGGTTTCCGGGGGAAATGTGGATGTCACCACGTTGTCCCGCATTATAACCAAGGGACTGTCCAAGTCGGGGCGGCTGGCGGAATTTTCCGCCAAAATTGCTGATAAGCCGGGAAGCCTTCTGGGCCTTCTTCAGGTGGTGTCGGACACGGGCGCCAATATTCTCAGTATCAACCACTCCCGGGAGGATAAGCACGCTGACGTGGGGGCGTGCATCGTGTCTATGGTGCTGGAGACGCGAAACGCCCAGCATGTGGATGACATCGAGCGGGAGCTGCACGCAAACGACTATGAGGTGCTGAGCAGGTAACAGGCGGCTATCCGCCCTACGGCGAAAATAAAGGAGAGACGGCGCGATCAAATCGCGCCGTCTCTCCTTATTATATATATTATATATTGCGGATAAGAACGGCCTATCGCTTAAAAAACACGGCAGAAGCTTTTGTCGGGATTCACCTGTTGGACCGTCGCCAGATTTTCTGGTCCTGAGCGGCGGCAATCAGCGTATCCTGAAAATCCGGATGAGCAATGGAGATCAGCAGCTCCGCCCGCTCCCATGTGGAGCGGCCCGCCAAATTTACCGCGCCGTTTTCCGTTACAATGAAATAGGCCTGACTGCGGGGGTCTGTGACAATGTCTCCATTGAAGTGGGGCAGAATGCGGGAGCGACGGACGCCGGATTTATCCACATAGAAGGAGGTCATGCAGATAAACGCCTTGCCGCCCCGGGACATGGCCGCGCCGGTGAGATAGTCCAACTGGCCGCCGGTGCCGCTGATGTGGCGCAGCCCCGCGCTTTCGGCGCACACCTGCCCATAGAGGTCTGCGGCAATACAACTGTTGATGGAAATCATGTCGTCAATCCGGGCAATGGTTTCCGGCGCGTTAACGTATTCCAGCGGCGCGGCCGCAATGCCGGGGTTTTGGTCCACCCAGTCATACAGGGCCTGAGAACCGAAGACGATGCCCAGCATCCCCTTATTGCGGTGGATGGCGCAGCGGGCGCCGGTGAGTTTACCGGCGCGATGCAATTCGTAGTACGCGTCGCCGCACAGCTCCGTGTGCATCCCCAGATCCTTCAGGTCGGATTGGGCCAACAGAGAGCCAACTACGTTCGGCATACCCCCGATGCCAAGCTGAAGCGTTGCCCCGGAGGGAATTTGAGGTACAATCAGCTCCGCGATTTTTAAATCCTCTTCTGTGGGCTGGGGGACGGGAAACTGGGGCAGGGGTAAGTGCGTGCCCTCTACCACAAAATTTACCTCCGAGATATGAACGGACTCGTCAAACCCGCCCAAAATACGTGGCAAATGCTCGTTTACCTCCAAAATGACCACGTCCGCCTTCTCCAAAATTCCCCGCGCCACGCCTGCTGCGCAGGAGAGGTTGAAGTAGCCGTGCTTATCCATGGGGGGCACGCACATCATGGCTACGTTCACGGTAAGAAAATGACGATAATAAGCCGTTATGTTCCGAAAAATCATGGGAATGTAATTGCAAAGGCCCCGGTCGCAGAGCGTGCGCTCATAGGCGGAGCAGTGCCACGAGTTGTACAGGAAGTGCTCCCGGCTGGGGTCGCACTCCACCGTCTGGAGGGGAGAGAAAATCAGGTTTCCCCGGATTTTGACATCTGACAGCTCGTCACGGCGCTTCGCCAGCGCCAAGTCCAAAAGCGTGGGGAAGCAGACGTTGGTGGTGTAGTCCACCCAATCGCCGGACTTCACCGCCCGGACCGCCTCCTCCGGTGTGCGCAGCTTTGCGCGATAATCCGCAAAAATGTCCATATTGGCAGCGTCCTTTCCCAATCGAGTCCCTTCGTTTAGAAGGGCTGATATTGCGTTTAGTATAGCATCTGCACCTCACCGTCTCAAGATTTTTTTCCTGAAAGTGCGGACGAGCTCGCTTTGTCCGCGGCTCCCCAAAAAATAAAAAATAAAAGTAAACAATTACGTTTATCTTTCACTAAAAATTTTTTTTTTAAAAGATTTTGAAGCAAAAAGTAAAAAAGAGCTGAGTGCATTGCAAAAAATTCAAAAAAATAAGATTTTTCGAAAAAGGAGAGGCTGTCGGGACTAAAAATGGATGTGAATATAAATACATAAAATTACGGAATATTTAAATAAAAAACACATAAAACCGAAAGTTACAGAATAAGTAATTATTTTCATAAATAATAAATTGTTAAAACCTAAGGGAAAGTGGGTTAATGGGCAAGGGGATTTTACAGCCCAGAAATAAAAAAGAGAAAAAACCCTCGAAAAACCTCGAAAAAGGTCGAACACACAAATTCAAATGAGAATGCGTATTATATGTCTCATAAATCACGGCAATTTGCTTTAATCTCGCAAAATATCTGTATAATTCGAGTAAAAAATGTAATTTTCGACAAAATATGAAGATTTTTGTTGCTTTTTATACTAAAACATCTTATAATATGGCATTGATAAACCAGTCGCGCGGAGGATTAGAAGCCAAAAAGTGAAATGGCTTTCTCCGGCGCGGAGCCAAAGGCGAAGGGGGCGCGGAAAATGGACTATGTAACTAGCAACTCGGAATTGATGATGGAACGCTCCATGCGTTTCCTTTGGGCAAAGCAGACTGCGATTTTGGATAATATTTCAAATGCGGAGACGCCGGGGTACAAGGCAAAATACGTCACCTTTGAGGAATCCCTGAAGAAAAGCCTTAAATCTGCTTTGGGAGCGTCGGCCCCTGCGGCGGCGTTTCGCAGCGTGCTGGAAGACGCCCGGCCCACGGTTCGCACTGCCAGCAGCGAGAGCACTCGCATGGATGAAAACGGCGTGAACATGACGGAGCAAGGCGTGGAGCTGGCGCGGAATACCTATCAGCTTCGCTATGCGATGAATTCCATCAGCAGCAACCTGAGTATCCTGCGCACCGCCATCAAGGGCCAGTGACCCCACGCGGACTTGTGAGGAGGAAATGACATGGCTTTTTTAAGCTCTATGAATATCATCGGCTCCGGCCTGACGGCACAGCAGCTTCGGCTGGACGTGGTGTCGGAGAACATTACCAATATGAACACCACCCGAACGGAGGCCGGCGGCGCCTACCGGCGCAAGATGGTGGTGCTTGAAGCACAGGACGGGCGGGACAGCTTTCGCAATGTGCTGGCCCGCAGTTCTCTTTCGTCCAACGCGGGATATAACACCGCGGGAGGCGTTCGGGTGACGGAGATTGCTGAGGACCCATCCGACCTGAAGCTGATGTACGATCCCACCCATCCTGACGCCAATGAAGACGGCTATGTGGAGCTGCCCAATGTCACGCTGGTGAAAGAGGTTACGGACGCCATGGCCGCCACGCAGGCGTACTCTGCCGGGGTTACGGCGCTGAACTCCCTGAAGACTGTAATCAATCAGGCGCTGGAGATCGGCAGATAATAACAAGAAAAGCGAGCCGCGCGAACAAAGGCGGCGACCCGGCAACGTTTGAAATGCCGGAAGAGGAGAGGTTTTGATGAGCACAGAATTTACAGGAATTCAATCCACCATCCGGCCGATTTCCGACTTGTCCGCACTGAGCGGCGCACAAAAAGCGGACGGCGGGGAAACCGGCGGGGTTTTCGCGGATATTTTTCAGACGGCCATTGACAATGTGAAGTCCACCGACAAGGAAATGGTGGAAGCACAGTATCTTTTGGCCACCGGTCAGTTGGACAATCCTGCGGAGGCGACCATCGCTGCCACGAAGGCCACTGCCGCCGTGGAGCTGCTGATTCAGTTGCGGAACAAGGCGCTGGACGCCTATGGCGAACTGAATCGTATCAGCCTGTAACGGGCGGCTTTTAAAGTTTAGGTGGGGGTAAAGCAAATTGCAGGAGACGCTGAAGGGCTTTGGCGGAAAACTTAAAGAGTTTTTTACCAAGATGAGTAAAAAAACGCGGATAATTTTAGGCTGTGCGCTGGGTGCAGTGATTTTGGCGGGCGCTATTTTTGCCATTGCCATGAGTCATCGGCCCTACGCTGTTTTATTTACGGGCTTGAGTCCGGAGGAGGTTACCTCCATTTCCGCTTACTTGCGGGATAACGGCGCAACGGACTTTCAGGTGCAGGGCACGGACACAGTTTTGGTGCCCGAGGCGCAAGAGGAGCAGTTAAAAGCAGACTTGCTGCTGGCGGGCTATCCCACCTCCGGCTTTGCGTATGAGACATATCGGCAGGGTGTGGGCGCCATGTCTACGGATTCTGACCGGCAAATGGCATATTTGCAGGACTTGCAGGACCGGATGGCAGGCGTCATTCGCCGCTTTGACGGCGTGAAATCCGCAGTGGTCAACATTACGCAGGGGGAAGACCGGCGCTATGTGCTGGACAGCAGCAATATGGTAAACGCCTCAGCCTCGGTCTTTGTGACCATGCAGGGGAACGGGGCGCTTCCCGACAAGGTGGCATCCGCCATCCGCTATCTGGTGGCCCACTCGGTAAAAGGCCTTGTGATTGACAATATCGCCATTTCAGATTCTCTGGGCAACGTTTATTCCGGCGCCGCCGGTACTGCCGGGGCAACGGATGCGTCCGAATTGAAGCTGCGGCTGGAGGAGCAGGTGGACAACAAGGTCCGCTCCCAGATTATGATGGCGCTCACTCCGTTTTATGGCGCGGATAACGTTCGTGTGGCGGTAAGCAGCACCGTGGACGTGGACCACACCGTGGGCGAGAGTACAAAATATACCCTTCCCGACTGGGCGGGCGACGGCTCTACCGGCGGAGAGGGAATTATCGGCTCCAAGGTCTACGATCAGGAAGTTGTTCGCGGGGACAGCGATACTGCCGGAGGTGTGGCGGGAAACCAGACCAACGCGGACATCAATACTTATGTTGAAAACCAGACCGGCGTGGACGACGAGAAAACCTACATCAAAAATCAGGGTGAAACCAATTACAATGTGGATACCAACAAGCAGCAGACAGAGCGGATTGCAGGCGTGATTGCTGACTTGATGGTGTCCGTCAGTATTAACAGCGCGGTTTCCGGCAGTATGACGCCTGCCGAGCTGATCAGCCACGTGGGCCATGCCGCAGGCATTGCTCCCAATGAGCAGACGGACAAAATTTCCATTCTGTTGGCCCCGTTCTACGATCCCGACGGAGGAATCGTCCCCGGAGGAAACGAACTGAACCTGCCTCCGTGGGTGCTTCCGGCCGCCATAGGCGGCGGAGCGCTGCTGCTGGTGCTTCTGCTTCTGCTGGCCATTTTGGGAAGCAGACGCAAAAAGCGGAAGGCTTTGGCCGCTGCGTCCATGGTGGCGCAGATCGCCTCGCCGCAGGTGGCGGAGGTCGAGGTGCCTTTGAATGGCGCGGACATTATGACCGTCAAAACGGAAAAGAGTATCCAGCTCCGTCAGAGTATCCGCAAATTTGCGGAGGAAAATCCCGAAATGGCCGCGCACATGCTGAAAAATTGGCTGAGGGGAGGCGAAGAGGATGAGTAACTCCAGAAAGACCAGGGGCGGCCCAAACGCCACGGCTGAAAAGACCCAGACGGCGGCGGCCAACTTTGCGGGTGAAAATCGTGACGAGATGCCCCGGCCCCAGCAGGCTGTGAAGGAAAAGCCGCTCCCGGTTCTCTCCGGGCCTCAGAAGGCCGCGGCGGTGATTGTCTCGCTGGGTGCAGATAAAGCATCTCAAATCTACAAGTTTATGGACTCCGACGACGTGGAAACCCTGACGCTGGAGGTAGCGAAGCTGGGGTATCTGGACTCCCGCCAGACGGAGGATATTCTCGGCGATTTTTACGAGCTGTGCCTCACCAACAAGGCGATTACCGAGGGCGGTCTGGAGTACGCCAGAACGGTTCTGGAAAAGGCATTTGGAGAGCAGACGGCAAACCAACTGCTGGAAAAAGTGGAAAAGTCCATGAAGAACCGGCAGTTTGCATTCTTGGACAAGGCGGACGCCAAATCCTTGTTTTCCGCCTTACAGTATGAGCGGCCCCAGACCATTGCGCTGGTGCTGTCCTATGTCAGTCCCGGTAAGTCCGGCAACGTGGTGGAGCAGCTTGACCCCGCCAAGCAGATCAAAGTGGTGGAGAACATGGCCAAAATGGAAAGCCCTTCTCCCAGCACCATGAAAATTATAGAGGCGGAAATGGGGCGGCGGTTCTCCACCATCATCAGCAGCAAGCATGTGAAGGTTGGCGGCATCGACTTTGTGGCCGACATGATGAACAATATCGACCGTTCCAGCGAGAAGAGCATTTTCGACGGCTTGTCCATCTACAATCAGGAGCTGGCGGACGAAATCCGCAAGCGGATGTTTGTATTCGAGGATTTGGTCAGTATGGACGACCGCTCGGTTCAGCGCTTCCTGCGGGACTGCGACCCCAAAGACATTGTCCTCTCCCTCAAGGCCGCCACCGACGACGTGTCCAACAAGCTGCTCGCCAATATGTCCACCCGCATGGCGCAGAACATCCGGGACGATCTGGAGATTACCACCAACGTCCGCATGAAGGACGTGGAAGAAGCGCAGCAGCGCATCGTGGATGTAATCCGCAAGCTGGAGGAGCAGAACGAAATTATCATCATCAAGGGCGGAAAGGACGACATCATTGCGTAACGGGAATGTCCTGAAAAACTTTATAAGACCCAAGGCGGAGCCCTATCTTTTCCCCGACAATCTTGAGGATGAAACGCCCGCTGCGACACAGAGAAACGCGGCGGAAGACCTGCGGGAGGGCTTTTTAGACGAGCTGTTTGTTGACGGTGCGCCCCAGGGCGGGGACGCTCCGGCAAAGGAAAAGGACAGCTTCCGGGAGTCGGAACAAACGGAGGAACCGCTTGCCGCGGCCGGCCGGATTCAATTTGCAAACGTGCAGGCCGAGGCGATTCTGGCAGCGGCGAAAGAGGAAGCAGAACAGATGAAAGCCGCCGCTGGGGCCGAGGCCCGGACCATGGCGGAGAAAGTTCGGGAGGATGCCCGCCGGGAGGGCTACCGCGAGGGTTATGCCGAGGGGATAGCCGGGGCGGAGCAGGATTTGGCGGAGCGACGCGAGACACAGGCCGCCAAGCTGGAGCAGCAGCTTCAAACCTTTTTGGAGAATATCGCTTTGGCACAGGACGAGTTGATGGATGACGCCAAGACCGACATGCGGGACCTTGCGGTGGCGGTGGCGGAAAAGGTGGTGCGCATCAGCCTGAAAAGCTCCAGCGGCGTCATTGCCAAGATGATTCAGGACGCCACGGAGAAAATGAAAAAACGGGAATGGGTCCATATTTACGTCTCCGGCTGCGATGCCAAGGGCCTTGCCCAGATTACCCCTCGGCTGACCCGGGCGCTTTCCGGACTGTCCGACCACATCCGCATCATTCCCGTGGCGGAGGAGGAGGGCGGCACCTGCATTATCGAAACGCCAGACGCCATTATCGACGCCAGCGCCCCTACGCAGATGGCCAATATTCGGGCGATGCTGGAAAATATCTCGCCGGACGATGGCCCATCCCAGAACTTCGGACGACGCCCGGGCGACCGGTGAAAAAGGAGCAGCCGTGTTTGGTCAAATGATCCAGCAGCTTCAAAACGCCGATACCTTCAGCCTCACGGGAAGGATCGAGAATATCGTCGGCATGTCCATCGAGGCTTCGGGTAAAAACGCGGCCGTGGGCGACATCTGCCGCATATACAACGGCGACACCGGAGATCAGGTGACGGCGGAGGTGGTGGGCTTTAAAAACGACCGCATTCTCCTGATGCCTTACTCCGACATGAGCGGTATCTCCGCGGGCAACTTTGTCCGCAACACGGGAAAGCAGCTCACCCTCCCTATGGGGCTGTTTCTCAGAGGGCGCATCATCAATGCGCTGGGTCAGCCCATCGACGGCGGCCCCGCCTTTGAGGCCGGGACCTCCCACTGCGTGGAGGGCAAATACATCAATCCTCTCTCCCGCCCTGCTATTACGGAGCGGATGGAGTTCGGCGTGAAAGCCATCGACGGGCTGCTTACCATCGGAAAGGGCCAGCGTATCGGAATCTTCGCAGGTTCCGGCGTGGGCAAAAGCACCCTGATGGGTATGATCGCAAGAAACGTGAAAGCGGATATCAACGTTATTGCTCTGGTGGGCGAGCGCGGCCGAGAGGTTCTGGATTTCGTCCGCAAGGATTTGGGGGAAGAGGGCATGGCCCGCTCCATTCTGGTGGTGGCCACCTCTGACCAGCCCGCGATGCTTCGTAAAAAATGCCCCTCCGTTGCCACCGGTATTGCGGAATATTTCCGGGATCAGGGCTACGACGTGCTCTTGATGATGGATTCCCTTACTCGGTTTGCAATGGCCCAGCGGGAAATCGGTCTTGCCGTGGGCGAACCGCCCGTGGCGCGGGGATACACGCCCTCCATTTACGCCGAGCTTCCTAAGCTTTTGGAGCGCAGCGGAAATTTCGAGCGCGGCTCCATCACCGGAGTTTACACCGTTTTGGTGGAGGGCGACGACACCAACGAACCCATTGCCGATACCGTCCGGGGCATTCTGGACGGGCATATCGTTCTCTCCCGGCGGCTGGCCGCCGCAAACCACTATCCCGCCATCGACGTGGGCGCAAGCATTTCCCGTCTGATGACGGATATCGTCCCCATGGAAAACCGCAGAACGGCGGGCCGCGTCCGAGACATCATGAGCGTCTATGAAAAAAGCTCAGATCTGGTGTCCATCGGCGCGTACAAGGCAGGGACGAACCCCAAGCTGGACTACGCTTTGAACAAAATCGACGCCATTGACAGTTTTCTAAAGCAGGGCATTGACGAGGCGTTTTCCTATGAGGAAACCATGGGAGAGATGGATCGCATTCTCCAATAAAGGCCGGATTGCCGGAGAGGGGGCCTAAGGCGTGAAAAAGTTTCGTTTTTCGCTGGACACCGTGCTGGATTACCGCCGACAGGTCCAGGACTCCATTCAGGTGGAGCTGGGCGCACTGACGGCGGAGGTCCGGCGGCAGGAAGCCGCGCTGGAGGCCGCGCGGCAGAAATACGCGGAAATCAACCGGGAGTACCGGGAGAAAAAGGCCGACGGCATGTTGATCGCGGAGCTCCGGGCCTATGAAACGGCGCTGGAAGTGCAGGAGGCCATGTGCGTCCGGGAGACGGGAAAGCTGAACGTCCTCCGAAGGCAGGAAGAGGCCAAGCGCCGGGAGCTGGTGGGTGCCAAGCAGGACGCTTCCTCGGTGGAAAAGCTGAGGGAGAAAAAGTTTTTGGCCTACACAAAGGAATTGGAAAAAAGCGAGGAACAGTTTATCGATGATTTGGTGTGTGCCCGCAGCGGAATTGCGCGGAGCGCAGCGCCTTAATCATAAATCGCGGCCCCATTTCATTGAAAGGAGGTGAGAAAATGACGATGACGAACGAATTGCTGCAAATGATACAGGTTTATGCCCAAACCCGGACGCAGAAAACCGACGTGACCAACGACATCCAAACATCCCAAAGCGGCGCGTCCGACTTTGAAAAGCTGCTGCGAAACCGTACGGATGCGGGGCGGACAAAGACGGTGGAGCAGCCCGAACCCGGAAAAGCCGAGGCAGAGCAGCCGCAGGACCCACAGGATGAAGCCCTTCGGGAGGTGACGGCGGCGATGGCGATGCTGATGTCTCAGACCCAGCTGCCGCAGGTGCAAACCGCGGAGCTTTTGCCGGAGGAATCCACGCCGCAGGCCATGGCACCCGCAGTTTTGCAGATCGGGGAAGAATCGGCTTCGGCAGATGGCCCTGTGGAAACCGGGCTTTTGAACGCGGGAAACCTTGGCGCAAAGCAGGAAAACCCGTTGGGACGGGACACGACCGCTCTTTACACAGTCCGAAACCCGGAGACAGGGCAGGATGCGGGGCTTTCTCAAAGCACTCAAACTGCACAAGCTTCTCAAGCGACACAAATTCTATCTTCGGAGAATACGGGCGCACAGTCCGGTGGCGCGGATGCGCAGGCACAGAGTGAATACGCCGACCTGCTTCGCAGTTCCCAGAGCAATGAAGCCCTTCAGCCCGAAAATGCCGACGCGGGAGCACCCCAGCCCCTGTTCCGCGAGACGGACGCCGTCCCCGTGAAGGTGGGCGAGCCGGTGGCGGAC
The DNA here is from genome assembly GCF_032018205.1 of Oscillibacter sp. GTDB lineage: Bacteria > Bacillota > Clostridia > Oscillospirales > Oscillospiraceae > Oscillibacter. The sequence goes on from NZ_DALZOY010000001.1 coordinate 81,351, forward strand.
ACCACCCGGACGGATTTGGACGACCAATTGACAGAGCAGGTGGGCAAAGCCCTGAGGGACGGCACACAGCAAGTCAAGCTCCGCCTGAACCCCGATCATCTTGGCACGCTGACCATTGACCTGACTCGAACGCAGGACGGCGCGCTTCAGGTGGTGTTCCACACGACCACCGAAAAGGCGGCGGACCTGTTGAGCCGCCACGCGGACAGCCTGAGCGCTCTGCTCCAGAGCAACGGTCAGAGCACGGTGCAAGTGGAGGTTCGGCGACAGGAGGAAACCCAGCAGTATCAGCAGCAAGACCAGCAACAGGATCGGCAGCAGGAGCACAGCCGCCGCCAGCAGGACCAGCGCCGCCAAAGCGGAGAGGATTTCCTCCAGCAGCTTCGGCTGGGCTTGGTAACACTGGACGGACAGGTGAGCTGAACGATTCGGATTCTCGAAAGAAAGGAGCAACTTATATGAGCAGCTTTATCGGCGATATCGCAAATATTGGCAGTGTCAGTTCAACGTCCAGCAGCAAGTCTGGTTCAATGACCCTGGAAATGGAGGGCTTTTTGCAGTTGATGCTTGCCCAGTTCCAGAATCAGGACCCGGAAAACGCCGCTTCTACCACCGATATGCTGAATCAGATGGTGCAGATGTCCATGGTGCAGGCCATTACCAACATCACAGACGCCGTTACACTGAACTATTCCGCCTCTCTGGTGGGAAAAGAAGTGACCATCGGCAGCTACGACTCCGATGGAAAGCTACAGGAGCTTGTGGGAACCGTCTCCGGCACGGGCACATACAACGGCAATCCCGTGGTATTTGTGAACGGAAAGAGTTACAGCATGAGCAGCATCATGGCAGTGGGCCGCCTGCCCGACTACAAAGAGGAAGCGTCCGGGGATACGACCACCTGAACCCAAGCAGACCGACTCTGCGTTCTGATGGCGGAGAGGACGGTTTTACTCCATCAATCAGACTGTCAAAGGAGTGAGAGCAATGATTGACAGGATATCTCCCCTGCAAAACGGCGGATTTTCCGCAAAAACTTCTGCCGCCAAGGCGGAACAGACCTCCTTCGGAGCGGAGCTTTTGCAGCGCCAGCGGGAGAGCCAACCCGTCGCATTTTCTAAGCACGCCCGTGAGCGGGCGGAACAACGCGGCATCTCCGTGGACGAACAACTGATGGATCGGTTGAGCGACACGGTGGAAAAAGCTCAGGCCAAGGGCGCAAACAACATTCTGGCTTTTGACACCACCCGGGCATTTATCATCAACGTTCCCAACGGGCGGGTCATCACCGCCATGTCTCCTGAGGAGATGAAAGAAAACATTTTTACAAACATTGACGGCGCCGTGATCCTGTAAAACAGAGAGCAGGACCGGAAGGATGCTCTGGGGAGGGTCCGATTGACCAGTCCCCGGCGGCGCCGACCGAAAGGAGTTATTTTCCATGACAGGTGCAATGTATTCCGCGATTGCGGGCCTGAAGGCCCACATGAACAAGCTCAGCGTCATCGGCAACAATATTGCCAACATCAATACCCCTGCCTATAAGAAGGCGCAGACCCTTTTCAGCGAAGCGATTTACACCACGCTTTCCGCCGGTTCCAACGGCACGACGAAGGTGGGCGGCGTGAACCCCTCTCAGGTGGGCTACGGCGTGAGCATCGGCTCCATTTCCATGGACATGAGCACCGCCAACTTTAATGCTGACGGTGACTCTATGCACTGCATGATTATGGGTGACGGATTTTTCCTCACAGGGCAAAAGCCCGGTGTGACCGCCTCCAACACGCTGACGGAGACCGATGCCCAGAATCTGGAGTTGAGCCGCGTGGGTGACTTTAAGTTTGACTCTCAGGGCTATCTGGTGGATGGCCGGGGCAATGTGATTTACGGCTGGGTTACTACTTCCGGGAACGAAACGGCGGGAGCGATTGTCGACGCGGACAATCCAAAGACCAGCGGACAGTTGGTGCCCATCCGCCTGCCTATGGCAGCAAGCCAAACCTATCCCGGAGGCACTGTTACCGCCGGAACGGCGATTTATCCCGGAATCGAAACAACAGGTGGCATGAATGTGTATCCGGCTGCCACAGAGGAGCTGTCGCCCGCATCCATTGACAGCATTGCCATTGACAAGGCCACCGGCAAAATCACCGGCAACATGAAAGACGGCGGCGCGCCTGTGGTGGTTGGCTATATCGCGCTGGCAAACGTGGCCAATCCCAGCGGCGTCACCCGTATAGACAACGGCTATTACAAGGCCGGAGAAGGATCTGGAAAATGCACCGCCGTCTCCATCGGCGGCGCGGTGACGGCCAAGGTCAATAACAGCACGGACCCGGATGCTAAGTCCATCCAAAGCGCCGGAACCACCACATTGCAGGACGGCGGCCTGGAATCCTCGGGCACCGACCTTGCCACTGAAATTGCCGAAATGATTACTACCCAGCGCGGGTATCAGGCCAACACGCGCATTATCACCGTCACCGACTCCATGCTGGAGGAACTGGTGAACATGAAGCGCTAATTTTCGGAAACGAAACCTCATGAAACCTAACGGCGCGCCGCCGGACACGGGGAAGCCCCCCGTGTCCGGGGTACGCCGGTGATTGGAAGGAGAAGCGTATGATTGTCTTGACAAAGATGAACAGCGACAGGTTTTTGGTGAACCACCTGCAAATCGAGTGCATCGAGCTGATCCCCGAGACAAAAATCGTGATGATGAACCGCAGCTACTATCTGGTGCGGGAAACGGCAGAGGAAATCGTGCGCAAAATCGCGGAGTACAACGCCAAGGTGCAGGATATCTCCCGCGCGGTGAGAGTAATCGGTCAGCGCTGAGGAAAAAACGCAGCGCTTTCGGGTTTCTACGGGGCCGACCTGATCCGTGCGCACGGAAGCCGCGCGTCTTTGGTGCGCGGGGATCAGGTAGGCGCTTATAAAAATCGGGCGGCGGCGCGGGTGCGCCCTTTGCCCGGCAGGGGTGAGAAACAGATGAATATAACCTATATTATCGGCACGGTAGTGGCCATGGGCATTATGATCGCGGGCATGATGTTCTCCAGCGACGCCAGCGGTTTTGTCTTTGAGCCGGGGCAGGTCATGAACTTTCTGGATCCGGCCAGTGTTCTGATTACCATTGGCTGCACGTTTGCGGTGGTGGTGGCCAGCTTTCCGCCAAAAATGCTGAAGAATTTACCTCGGCATTTCCGGATTATGCTGAACACCAAGAAGTACGACCCTATGTATTACATTGATCAACTGGTGGAGCTGGCGCAGGTGGCCCGGAAAAACGGACTTTTGGCGCTGGAAGAAAAGGCCAATGCGCAGGACGACCCGTTTTTCAAGCAGGCCATTATGCTGATTGTGGACGCCAACGACGCCGACAAGGTGCGGGGCATTCTCAATAACGACATCGAATGCATGTCCGCCCGCCACGACGGCGTGGCAGGAATGTATGAGCGCGGTTCCTCCGTGGCCCCAGCCTTCGGCATGGTGGGCACGCTGGTGGGTCTTATTAACATGCTGAAGAACATGAATCTCTCCGGAGACGGCGGCTCATCCAGCATCGGCTCCGACATGGGAACGGCCCTGATTACCACGCTGTACGGCTGCGTGCTGGCCCATATGATTTTCAATCCCATCGCCTCCAACCTGCGCACACGGGACGAGGAGGAGGTGCTCTGCAAGATGATTATTGTAGAGGGCATCATGTCGATCCAATCCGGCGAAAATCCCAAGTCCCTGCGGGAAAAACTGCTGACTTTCGTGGACCAGAATAAGCGCGAAGAAGGCGGCGCAAAGGGCGAGAAAAAGAGCCGGGGCAAGAAGAAAAACGAGGAATGATTTGGAGAAACACGAGGGGGTGAGCGGTATATGAAAAAGAGAAAGAGCGATGGCGGAGCAAGCTGGATGGACACCTATGGTGACATGGTGACGCTGTTGCTGTGCTTTTTTGTGTTGCTGTACTCCATGTCCACCATCGACCAACAGAAGTGGGTGCAGTTGGTGCAGAGCTTCAACCCCGATGCGACACACGAAGTTACGGAAAACAGCGGCAACAACGGTCAGCTTGCGGACCCCACCACTCCGGTGGATGGCGAACAGTCCGACAGCAGCCTGACACAGGCACAGATTGTGGCCTCCATTGAGCAGCTTTATCAGGATTTAAAGTCCTATGTCGCCCAGCAGGGCGCGGCGGAAAACATATCCGTCACCAAAGGCGATGGATATGTTTTCATCTCCTTTAACGATGCCGTGTTTTTTGACGGCGACAGCTATGTTCTGCGGCAGGATGGTAAAGAGGTTCTGGAGGACGTAGGCATGATCGTTGGGAAGGCCAGCCTCGCCATCGACGAGCTGCGGGTTCTGGGCCATACGGCACAGGGCGACCCCGGAAAGCCCAACAATCCAACGGTAGACCGGTTTTTGTCTTCTGACCGGGCCGCGGTGGTGCTGATTTACTTGCAGGAAATGGACATTCTGGACCCTGCCCGGATGATCAGCATGGGCTATGGGCAATTCCGCCCCGTGGCGGATAACGCGACCCGGGAGGGCCGGGCCAAAAACCGCCGGGTGGAGCTGATTGTTACTGGTAAAGACCTGACCAGCACCCTGGGCGATCAGATTGAGCAGTATTACACAGAGCGGGGAACGGAGTCGCCCGCTTCCACCGAAGCACAAGGAGACGGGACCGCCGCGTAATGACCCGCAATGATATGGCCGCTTCGAGGCGGCAGATGAGAATATATGGGAGAGGGGGATGCCGATGTCGGAGGTGCTTTCACAAAGCCAAATCGACGCGCTACTCAGCGCGGCGCGAAGCGGGGATAAGATTGAAACCGAGGAAGACACGTCGAAGGATAGAAAATACAGGAAGTACGACTTTCGTAGCCCCCGCAAATTTACCAAGGACCGGCTGAAAATGCTGGACAGCATTTTTGAAAATTATTCGAGAAATCTGAATTCCCGCATCAACGGCCTGATGCACACAAGCTGCGAAATCAACGTGGAATCCGCCGAGGAGCAGCGATATTATGAGTTTTCCAACGCCCTGATTGAGGGCGATGTTCTGGCGCTGGCCTATATCAAATACGGGGAGGTGCTGGAAGATACTCCGGCGCTGCTGCACATCAGCAAGCCGCTGCTGCTGAGCATGATCGACAGGATGATGGGCGGCGAGGGCGAGGTGGACGATGAGTTGGACCCGGAGTACACGTTTACCGATCTGGAGCTGAAGATTCTGGAGGGCCTGAGCGAGTATTTTGTGGAGAACCTGGGCGAGAGCTGGCAGAATTACATTCAGCTTGAGTTTCAGTACGGGCGCGTGGAGCCAAATCCCACGATGATTCAACCTCTGGGACTGGATGAAATCGTGGTCATCATGGATTTGACGGCAAAATTTCCAAACTGCGACGGGCATATAAGCGTGTGCCTTCCCGGCATGGTGCTGACCAATGTTTTCAGTGAAATCAGCCGCCTTAACACGGCCCATAAAAGTCAGGACGAGGCGGCGGGGAAAGAGATTTTCGAGTCTCTGAAAACCACGGAGATCGATCTGATTGCGGAAATCTGCCGCACAAAGCTCCAGCTTAGCGACATCTACCACCTGAACGTGGGAGACGTGATTGATTTGAAGCGGCCCAAAAACTCGGCGGTTCATATCAACATCGGCGGGCGGCGCTGGTTTGACGGCGTGATGGGAATACACAACAAAAACATGGCGGTCAAAATAGGAAGGACCTATTACGGGCCGGAGGGAAGGAACGTCGAACAGGATGGCAGATAACATTTTTAACTCCATGGAGCTGGACGCAATCGGGGAAGTGATGAACATCAGCCTCGGTTCCTCCGCCACGGCGGTGTCCAACCTGCTGGATCATCGGGTGGAAATCACCACACCCAGAGTCAGCGTATCCGATGTGGCAGATTTTAATATTGCCGATCTGGAACCTGCCGTGGGCGTGGAGATTCGCTACATATCCGGCTTGGTGGGCAGCAATATCATGCTGCTGCGCCGCAGCGATGTGAAAGTGATCGTGGATATTCTGATGGGCTCGGAGACGCCGGACGAAGAGTTTGAGATGAACGAGCTTACCATCAGCGCGGTGTGCGAGGTCATGAACCAGATGATGGGAGCGGCTTCCACGGCCCTGTCTGACTTTCTGGGGATTCCGGTAAACATTTCTACACCGGAGTCATTTGAACTGCAAGATTTTGACCAATTTAAAAAAGAGCACTTTCCCATGACGGACGGTAAATGCGTGGTTGTGCGCTTCATGCTGAAAATCGACAGCGTGCTGCAAAGCGAATTTATCAATGTCATGTCCGTGGATTTGACAAGGGAACTGCTCTCAGGCCTTGGACTTGGCGAGGATGAGGACGCGGCGCCTCCGGAATCCACTTCCTCGGATCAACTGGCAGCACCACTGGAAGGCGGCCCAAAGCTGAGCCAGTCGGAAATAGAAAAGCTGATGAGCAGTGCGCAGACCGCTCCGCCTCCGGCTCCTGCCGCCTCCGGCGGCACACTGAGTCAGGATGAAATAGAAAAGCTGATGAGCGGTTCGCAGGCGGCTCCGTCTCCCGCTCCCGCTGGAGGCGTGATGAGTCAGGCTGAGATTGAAAAGCTGATGAGCGGCGCTCAGGCGGTTCCCAATCCGGCTCCCGGTCCCGCCGCCTCCGGCGGTACCCTGAATCAGGAGGAAATCGAGCGGTTGATGAGCGGTATGTCGACTCCGGCACAGCCGATTGCCGCCCCACAGCCTCCGATTCCCCCACAGCCCGCCGCCCCGGCCTATCCCGTTCAGGAGCCTCAGGCCATCCCTGGCGGGGCGCCGCCCATGCCGCCCTATGGACAGTATCCGGGCTATTATCCGTCCCAGCCCTATTATCCGGCTCCCGGTCCCGCCCCCGCAGTGCACGCGCCCAGGGTGATTCAATCCGTTCCGGCGGAGATGCCGCACTTTGCAAACGGCGAGCCGCTGGATCAGCAGCAGGCGGAAAATCTGGATCTGCTGATGTCGGTTCCTCTGGAGGTTTCCGTGGAGATCGGACGGGCCCGCCGGAAGGTGCAGGACGTGCTGGCCTTTACCAAAGGGTCACTGGTAATGCTGAACAAGCTGGCAGGCGATCAGGTGGACCTGTTTGTTAACGGACAGTGCATCGCCAAGGGCGATGTGGTTGTCGTGGATGACAATTTTGGAATCCGCATCACCGAGGTTTTAAAAGCCCCCGATCCCAACGAGCTGGTCAAGGGATAAATTCCATGACCCGCGCTGGGAAACTGAAAATAAAACAGATTCAGAAAAAGGAAGGTTTAACATGGCTAAGATTTTAGTGGTTGACGACGCAGCATTTATGCGCAAGGTCATTAAGGACACTCTTTCCAAGAACGGATATACCGAGCTGTTTGAAGCGGTGGACGGTGCGGACGCCGTGGAGAAATATGGGGAGATTCACCCCGATCTGGTCATCATGGATATCACCATGCCCAATATGGACGGGCTGGAAGCCCTGAAAACCATTCGCGGCAAGGACGGCAACGCCAATGTGGTCATGTGCTCCGCTATGGGACAGGAGAGCATGGTCATCGACGCGGTGCGTTCCGGCGCAAAGGATTTCATTGTCAAGCCCTTTAAGGCTGACCGCGTGCTTAAGACGGTGAACTCCATCATCGGTAATCCCTGATTTATGCAGTGGGAGGAAATCGGCACTCTTTTGGGGATGCTGGCGGCTGTCCTCGGCGTGCTGGTTCTCGCATGGCTGTTTACCCGATATCTGGCGGGGCACGCGCCGGGGCTTGGCGGCTTTTTGCCCGGAAGAAGCGGAAAACTCCGGCTGTTGGAGCGTCTGCCGCTGGGACGGGAGCAGTCCCTTGTGATGGTTCGGGTGGGCGAAACCGTTCTCCTTCTGGGCGTCACTGGCAGAGAGATTTCTCTTTTGCGGGAGCTGAGCGCCGAGGAAGCGGAGGCGTGGGACAGCGCGGCGCAGACCGCGTCGCCCGTTGCTGGGGCAGAGGCCCCGATTCCCTTCCGGGATGCACTGCGGGAAGTTTTGAAACAGAGAAAGAAGTAGGAGGAGCATAACGTGACGGACGCACTGGTCAATGTCAACGGGGACAACGTACAGGCCCTCCAAATTCTTTTCCTGACCACGATGATGACTCTGCTGCCCTCGCTGCTGGTGATGATGACGTCCTTTACCCGGTATATCATCACATTTTCCTTTCTGCGCACGGCGATGGGAACGCAGCAGACCCCGCCTAACGTGGTGCTGATTGGGGTGGCGCTGTTTTTAACGATGTTTACCATGAACCCTGTGTTTACCACCATCAAGACCGAGGCATACGACCCCTATGTGGCGGAGGAAATCGGGCAGGAGGAATTTCTTGACCGGGCGCAGGTTCCGCTGAAGGATTTTATGCTGAGAAACACTGAAACCTCTTCCCTGAACCTGTTCTGCGATTTGGACGGGGCTGTGGACCGGCCTGCGGATGAGGCCGCGGCCAAGGCGCTGCCGATGCATGTTGTGGTGCCCTCCTTTATGACCAGCGAGCTGAAGCGGGCCTTTGAGATTGGGTTTCTGGTCTACATTCCATTTATGCTGATCGACGTGGTGGTGGCCTCCGCGCTGATGTCCATGGGTATGATCATGCTGCCCCCGTCCATGATTTCAACGCCCTTCAAGCTGCTTTTGTTTATCGTGCTCAACGGCTGGGAACTGGTGTTCTCAACGCTGGTACAGGGATTCCACTAGAAAGGGGCGATGGCATGGAACTGAATGCGGGCGAGGTGCTCCGGCAGGGTGTTTTCGTGGTGATCCGTCTGGCGGGTCCCATGCTCATCCTGAGCATGATAGTGGGCGTGCTGGTGGCCATTTTTCAGGCCGTCACACAGATTCACGACCAGACGCTGGGCTTTGTTTTGAAGCTGGTGGTCATTGGGCTGGTGCTGTTTATCGGCGGCGGCTGGATGATGAACACGCTGGTGGATTACAGTCGGTATCTGTTCACGCTGATGTTGTAAGGCGGGGCGCGGCATGATCGACTGGGGCAGGCTTACGCTGCTGTTTTACATTCTGATGCGGATGAGCGGCTTTGTAATGTTCAATCCGCTGCTGGGACGGCGAAATATTCCCGGCATGATCCGGGCGGGCCTTACGCTGGTGCTGACGTGGTTCGTTGCCTCGTTTACGAAGGGAACCGCCCCCGTGCCGGTGCATCTGGTTGAGTTTGCCGTCCGGCTGCTGCTGGAGCTGGGCGTTGGCTTTATGGTGGGAATGGCGGTGCAGTTTTTCATTTACCTCATCCCCCAGCAGGCGGGCGAAATCATAGATAACCAGATGGGCATGTCCATGTCCAAGGAATACGACCCCGCTTCCAACATTTCCATGTCCGTCAGCGGTACGCTGTTTACCATTTTGATGACTCTGCTATTTTTCGCGGCAAACGGACACAACACCCTTCTGCGCATCCTGCTGACCTCCGGAGAGATCATCCCCTTTGGGCAGGCGGCGCTGGGACAGGCCGCCATGCAGGCGGGGATAGAACTGTTTATTGAGTGCTTTGTGCTGGGAGTGAAGCTGGCAATTCCAATTTTGGCGGCGGAGCTGCTGGGACAGATTGGAATGGGCGTTTTAATGAAGGTCATTCCGCAGATCAACGTGTTTTCCATCAACATCGAGCTGAAGGTCATTATCGGACTGGTGCTGCTGATGCTGTTTATGTCGCCCATCAGCGAATTTCTGCTGCGGGCGGAAAATCAAATGCTGGTTGCTGTGCGGGAAACGCTGACGGTGCTGGCCCCTTAAAAGGGGGGATGGCAAAAGGGGGGAACGTCTGTGCCAGAGGGCAACAAAACAGAAAAGGCGACTCCCAAAAAGCGACGGGACCAACGAAAAAAAGGCAATGTCTTTCTCAGTAAGGACGCGGTGGCGGTGGCAACGCTGCTGGTGGGCTATATGACACTGCGCATGACCATGTCGAGCGCGGTGGGGCAGATAGATTCCTTTTTCCGGGTATGTATGACTCTTGCGGGGAATCTCTCCTCGGTTTCTCTGGAGGCGCAGCTTCCCGACCTTCTCAAGGAGGGGGCCTACACCCTGTTTATGGCGGTGGGGCCCACCATCTTGGCGGTAGCGGCGACGGCTGTGGCGGCCACCTTCGCGCAGACCCGGCTGCTGGTGTCCGGGCAGTCCATCCAGCCCAAGTTCAGCCGTCTTAACCCGTTGGAGGGCTTTAAAAAGCTGTTTTCTTTGCGCAGCGTGGTGGAGGCTGGGAAGGGCATTATCAAAATCACCATTCTCCTGCTGATCATTTATCGTTTTATCAGTGGATGCATGGTTGCCTTCGCCAATTACTTAAACACGGATATAACCGCCGTTTGCGGCGATATTCTCAGCCGCCTCAGCGGCATGATCCTCCAGATTATCATTGCGTTCGTTGCTCTGGCAGGCTTTGATTTCTACTATCAGTGGTGGGATTACGAGCGCCAGATGCGCATGACGAAACAGGAGATCAAGGAGGAATATAAACAGACCGAAGGCGATCCTCAGATCAAGGGCAAAATCAAGGAAGCCCAGCGAAAAATGGCCCAGTCCCGCATGATGCAGCAGGTGCCTCAGGCGGACGTGGTTATCAGAAACCCCACCCATGTGGCGGTGGCTCTGCGATACAAGCCGGAGACGGATGCTGCCCCAGTGGTCCTTGCCAAGGGACTGGACGAGGTGGCCCTGCGCATCGTGAAAACGGCGGAGGAGCATGGTATCCCCACGGTGGAGGACGTCCCTCTGGCCCGGTCCATCTACGCCTCCGCCGAGCTGAATCGGCAAATTCCGCCGGAGCTGTACGGCGCGGTGGCGGATGTGCTGGTATACGTTTTCCGGATGAGCAACCGGAATTTGAGCAAGGAAATGGAGCTGGACGGGCAGGAAAGCCGTTGACGACTTTGAAGCCGAAGGCTCTCCGAATCTCCCCCAAGGCAATGGGCCAGAACCCAGAAATTAACCGAGGAAAGGCGGAACTGCGATGAGAAGACTTGCAAACAACATCATATCTCTCCTCGTGGTCGTCATCGTCCTGTTTTTGATTCTGCCGCTTCCCCCAATGATGATGGACATTCTGCTGATTATCAACATCTCGCTGTCCATCGTGATTCTGCTGATTACCATGAACATCTCGGACGCGCTGGAATTTTCCATTTTTCCCTCGCTGCTGCTGGTGACCACGCTGTTCCGATTGGGACTGAACGTGTCCTCCACCCGGTTGATTCTCTCCAACGGAGGCTATGCGGGCGCCGTGATTAAGGCGTTTGGTCAATTGATTACCAACGGGAATATTGTCATCGGTGTCATCATCTTCCTGATTATTGTGCTGATGCAGTTCATCGTTATCACCAAGGGAGCCGAGCGCGTGGCCGAGGTGGCCGCCCGCTTCACACTGGACGCTATGCCCGGCAAACAGATGGCCATTGACGCGGATCTCTCCTCCGGCCTGATTAACGAACAGGACGCGCGGACTCGCCGGGAAAAGGTGCAGCGTCAGGCGGATTTTTACGGCGCAATGGACGGCGCAACCAAAATCGTCAAGGGCGACGCCATTATGAGCCTGATTATTACCACCATCAACTTTGTGGCGGGACTGGTGATCGGCATTGTGCAGGGTGGCGGAGACTTCGCAAGCGTTTTGCAGGTGTATTCCATCGCCACCGTGGGCGACGGGTTGGTGTCCCAGCTCCCCGCGCTGATGATTTCCACCGCCACGGGTATGATTGTTACCCGCAGCGTGTCTGAGGACAGCCTGAACAACGATGTGCTCCGGCAGTTCAAGGCCCAGCCCCGGGCGATTATGGTGGCAGGTATCGTGCTTTTATTCTTGGCAGTTATGCCCAACACGCCTCATCTGGCCCTGCTGGTGGTGGGCACCGCACTTACATTTTGGGGCTGGCGAGGCCTGCAAAGCATGCAGACGGAGAAAACGCAGCTTGCTGCGCAGGAGGAAAAAGAGGCTGTCGAGGCCGCGCAGGCTGCCAAGGCTCCCGGAGAAAACGAGTATTATAAGGACATTAACAATATCTATTCTCTGCTGGATGTGGAACCCATTGAAATGGAATTTGGATACAGCCTGATCCCGCTGGTGGACGAGGCACGGGGCGGGCGGCTCATCAGCCGCATCGTCATCTTCCGTCGCCAGTATGCTCAGGACATGGGCTTTGTGGTCCCCTCGGTGCGGCTGCACGACTCTGCAACGCTTGGCACCAATCAGTATGTCATTAAGATTAAGGGCGAGGAGGTCGCCAAGGGCGAAATCCTTGTGGACTATTATCTGGCGCTGGAGCCCACGACTCCCAGCGGCGAGATCGACGGCATTGAAACCATCGAACCGGCATACGGCATTCCCTCCCGCTGGATTTTGCCGGAAAGTCGGGAAATGGCGGAGATTTACGGGTATACCGTCATTGACCCCCTCTCCGTGATGCTGACGCATCTCTCCGAAACCATTAAAAAGCATGTGTACGAGCTGCTGGACCGGGAGGAGACAATCCGGCTGGCGGAAAACCTGAAAAAGGCTGCCCCCCAGTTGGTGGAGGAAACCATTCCCGCTCTGATCTCCTATGCGATGCTGGAGCGGATTTTGCGAAGCCTTTTGAAGGAGGGCGTCCCCATCAAAAACTTGGGCACCATTGTGGAGGCCGCTGCGGACGCCATGAATACCACTCGGGACCCGGATTTGATCACCGAGGCGGTTCGATCGGCTTTGACCCGGACCATTACCCGCCGCTTCTGCGAGCATGGGCAGCTTCGGGTGGTAACGCTGGACGCAGAGGTGGAAAAGCAAATCGTTTCCTCCCTCACCAAAAACGATCAGGGTGTGTATTTGGCAATGGGCGCGGACATGATGCAGCAGATTGTCTCCCAACTGGGGGAATCCGTGAAAAGGTTTGCAGAGTTGGGGCAGACCCCCGTCATTCTCACAAGCCCTGTCATCCGTGTGTACTTGAGCAGAATGCTGTCTCAGTTTTTCCCCAATCTGTATGTGCTGTCCTTCAATGAGATTACAACGGATATTCAGATTCAGGCACTTGGCAACATCACGATGCAGCAGAAGAAGGAGACGGTGGAAAAGGTCTGATTGAATTTTGAAGTCTGGCGCGGCGCATGCGGCTTTATAAGAGCTTTGCGAAAGGAGGGGGCAGAAGCGTGAGTGATACGGCTGTTTTAAACAATCACACGGAAGAAGCTCTCTCCAAAACGCTTCTGACGGAGCGGGAGCTGGAGGCCCTGCCCACCGACGAGCTGCTGAGCCTTTATAAGCGCACGGGAGCGGAGGCGTACAAGTGGCCTCTGGTGCTGCGGTACGAGGGGCTGATTAAAAGCATCGCCCTGCAAATCTGTGGCGTGTACAACGGCTTTGCCCAAGTGGACGACATTGTGAACGAGGGCATTCTCACATTGATGAACTCTGTGGATAAGTTCGACCCCGAAAAGGGCGCGAGATTTGAAACCTATGTGTCCAAGCGCATCCGGGGTATGATTATCGACCTTGCCCGCCAACAGGACTGGCTGCCCCGCAGCGTGCGCCGCCGTGCACGGGAGATTGATCAGGCGGTGAGCAGTCTCAATAACCACTTGGGCCGCTTTCCCACCGACGAGGAGATTGCCGGGCACATGGGCCTGAGCGTGGAGAAGTATCGGGAAGATGCGGCAGCGGCCGCCTTTTGCAACATTGTTTCGCTGGAGGCGCTGTTTGAACGCCGCAGCGAGGGGGACACGGGTGTTTCCATTCCGGCGGCGGAAGACCTCTCGCCGGAGGACAGCGTGCAGCAAAAGGAGCTGCGGGAGCTGCTGGGCGACGGAATCCGGGCGCTGCGAAAAAATGAGCAAATGGTGCTGTCCCTGTATTACGAGCGGGGACTGAATATGCGGAACATCGCGCAAGCCATGGACATCAGCGAGCCCCGCGTGTCGCAGATTCACAGCCGGGCTATTCAAAAATTACGCGTGTATCTGGGGCCCTATATGGGGCAAAAGCCGGAGCGCGGCGAGAAAAGAGAGTGATAAAATGTTCAAGGGCTTTTACAACCTGACCTCCGCCATGCTGTCTCAGGGCAAGCGACTGGACGTGATTTCCAACAACATGGCAAACGTTGCCACCTCCGGCTATAAGGCGGACACCTATACCGACACCACTTTCCGGGAATACGTGGTCAGCCGGGTGGGGAACAAGGACAAGAGCGACCCCGCTGAAATTGGGCCTGCCAGCTATATTTTGGCGCCTAGCCGGCTTTACACGGACTATACCCAGGGTTCGCTGGAAGAGACGGGGATGCCTCTGGACTTTGCCCTTCAGGGAGACGGCTTTTTCGCCGTCCACTCGGGGGACGAGACGGTTTATACCCGCGCAGGCAATTTTGCGCTGGATGAAGAAGGCTATCTGTGCCTTTCGGACGGGAGCCGGGTGTTGGACCCCAACGGAGAGGAGATTCTTCTGGGAACCGACAAAATCAAAGGAGACGCCTCCGGCGGAATCTACACGGAGGAAGGTCTGCTTGTAGCGCAATTGGGCGTTTTCTCCTTTGAGGACAATGCAGAGCTTCAGCGTAACCCACAGGGCTATTTTACCGGCGACGGCGCAGAGGCCACGGTCGGAACCAGTGTTCTCTGGAAGACGCAGGAGCGGGCCAACGTGGACCTTATTCAGCAGATGACCGGCATGATGACCGCCCAGCGCGCGTTTCAAAGCGCGGCGGAGGTAAGCCGGATGTACGACCAGCTAATGACCAAGGCGGCAACCAATTTGGGCAACGTATAAAGGACGGTGAGCGGATTTGAACAGTTCTTTCTATACCGCCGCGGTGGGCGCGGCACAGCAGCAGCAGCGGATGAACGTGCAGGCGAACAACATCGCCAACGTGAATACATACGGATTTAAGGCCCAGAAACCCAGCTTTTCCTCCCTGATGTACGGCAACGTGGCCGGAGCGGAGGGGGCAGAGCTTCCCCGTGGCTCCGGCGCGAAGATGTCCATGGCGGGAACGGACTTTGCAGACGGCGCACTGTCCGAAACCGGGCAGAAGCAGGATTACGCCATTATCGGCGACGGTTTTTTCGGGCTTTATGATCCCGCCAGCGGGGAAGTGTCCTATACGCGGGACGGGTCCTTTACTCTCTCTGAGTTTCAGCGCCAGAAGCTTTCGGCGGACGGTGAGCAGGAACTGGACGAGGAAGGCCAGCCCGAGATGGAAACCGTGTTTATGCTCTCTGACGGAATGGGCCGGTTTGTCCTGAACGACAAGGGCGCGGTGACCGAGGTGAAGGACCGGGAGGCGAAACAGCCGGTGGGCGTGTTTGACTTTGCGAATACCGACGGGATGCTCCGCATGGGCGAGAACCGCTATATCCCGGTGGCGAAAAACGGTCAGGTTCGCTTTGGTACCGGCGCCGTTCGCCAGGGTGCACTGGAAGCTTCCAACGCTGATTTAGCGGAACAAATGACAAAAGTCATTGAAGCGCAGCGCAGTTTCAGTTATAATCTAAGAATGGTCACCGTTACGGATGAAATTGAGACTACGGTGAACAACCTCAGGTCCTAAGGGTGCGCCTCCGGCGCGGAAAGGGAAGTCGCATGGAGATTAAAAGTTATGAGGATTTGAACGGGCTGGAGATTGATACGCTCAAGGAGATCGGGAGCATTGGCACGGGAAACGCCGCCACGGCGCTTTCCCAGATGATTGGCAAAGAGGTCCGCATCACTCTGCCGGAGGTTCGGATTATGGGCTATAACGAAGCCATTGAGTGGATTGGCGGGCCTGAGGCCATCACCGCCGGGGTTTTGAGCCAGCTTGGCGGCGAAATCAACGGCATTATGCTCTCCGTGCAGCAGATGGATTTCATCAATCTGGTGCTGTCCAATGTGCTGGGAAAGCCTGTGTCGGATTTCAATATGCTGCGGGAAATGGAAATCTCCACACTGGTGGAGGTGGGCAACATCATGATTTCCACATTTATCAACGCCCTCAGCGGTCTTGCCGACATCTCCATCCGGCTGACGGTTCCGGCCTTCGCCGTGGACATGCAGGGCGCGATTCTCACGGTACCCATGGCGGCTTACGGCGGCCAGTCGGACTATATCATGACCATCGGCGGCAACTTTGTGTGCGACGGAAGGCAGGTTCCCTGCCGGCTGCTGCTCTCGCCGGATATCCGGTCTTTGAATTTCCTCCTGCGAAAGTTGGGCGTAATGGATGAATGACAAGCTGATTGTCGGTATTGCCGACATGAAACTGGCGCAGGAGGGTGAGAAGCTGATTACCTATGCGCTGGGCTCCTGCATTGGAATCTGTCTGTACGAGCCGAATCGCCGTCTGGCGGCGCTGATACACATTATGTTGCCGCTGAATATGGAAACCGGGCGGAAAAACACCTTTAAATATGCGGATACCGGCATCCGCGCCACACTGCGGGAGATGGAGATGAAGGGCGCTTGCCGGGCTGCCATCACGGCGAAAATTGCAGGCGGAGCCCGCATGTTTGAGGTTTCCGGTGGTAGCCTTGGCAATATCGGTCAACGCAACGGAGAAAGCGTCCGTCAGATTTTGAAGATGGAGAAAATTCGGCTGGTCTGGGAAGATGTGGGCGGTACCGTTGCCCGCACCATGGAGTTTGACGGCGCCACGGGAAGCGGTATTATTCGATCCTATGGATATCCTGAAATTAAATTCTGAGCCGATGGCTTATGGGGATTCCCCAATTAAATAAACAGTGTGCTGCGCCGGGAACCGACACGCCCGCAGAGTCGGAGGCCTTCTCCGGCAAATGGGCGGGCACCGTGAAAGGAATGACGTTATGGGACAGAGCAACAGCAATATTTTGCTGGAAACGGGAACCAATGAAATTGAAATTATGGAGTTCACCGTCAATGATAATCTCTTCGGCATCAACGTGGCCAAGGTCCGGGAGATTATGCTGTCCGCGCCGGTGAAGTCCATGCCACACGTTCACCCGGCGGTGGAGGGTATTTTTAAACCGAGGGATCAGGTAATTACGGTCATTAACCTGCCGAGGTTTCTGGTGGACACGGACGTGGAGAAGCAGGGCAAGGACTTGTTTATCGTCACGAATTTCAACATGATGTACGTTGCTTTCCGGGTCCACAGCGTGGTGGGCATCAGCCGTATCTCCTGGCGGGACATTCAAAAGCCGGACAAGACCATTTCCGGCGGCGCGGACGGCGTGGCCACCGGTATCGCCCAGTGCGGCGACGATTTGGTGACCATTCTGGACTTTGAAAAGATTGTGGCGGAGATTGCTCCGGAAACGTCCATTCAAGTCGGTGAAATTGACCGGATGGGGCCCCGGATTCGCAGCGACCGGCCCATTTACCTCGCGGAAGACTCCCTGCTTTTGAGCCAGATGATTCGGGAAGCGCTGGGCAAGGCGGGCTATACCAACCTGCATGCCTATCCCAACGGACAGGAGCTGTGGGACGAGCTGATACAGATGAAGGCCCGGGGAACCGCACCGGACGAGGTGGCCATGGTCATCACCGACATCGAAATGCCTCAGATGGACGGGCATCACCTGACAAAGCTCATCAAGGATGATCAGCTTCTGCGGAAAATTCCCGTGGTGCTGTTCTCCTCCCTGATTTCCGAGGAAATGAGGATTAAGGGCAAGCAGGTGGGTGCGGACGAGCAGCTTTCCAAACCTGAAATCGGACATCTGGTATCCGTCATGGACCAGCTTTTGAGCAAGGCGGCCCCGGCGGAAAAAGCATGAAAGCGATGAGTGGGAATGAGAAAGGACCGAAATAAGAACAAATACATCGTCCGCCAGCCCATCCGTAACGCTCAGAAGCAGTCCATCGGCTACGAGATTTTGTACCACGGAGAAAATCAGGCATTCTGTGGGCTGATGAGTGACAAGGAATTTGCCGCTGCGGACACGGTGTATAACTTCCTGATTCAGAACACCGACAAGCTTTTAAAGGGTTCGTTTTATTTTATGACCTTTACGGCCACGCTGCTGCTGAAAAAAACGCCGGACCTGTTCGATCGGTCGGAGCTGGTGATTCAGATTGACGACAGCGTGATCATTCATCCGGCGGCGCTGGGCGCTGTGCATGAATATGCAGCCAAGGGCTATCGAATCGCGGTGAACGAGTTTCAGTTTCTGCCCCGGTATCTCGCATTGCTTGACACAATCGACTATCTAAAGCTGAATTTTGCCACCACCAGCGAAGAGAAGCTTAAAAATATCATCGAAATTGCCCACAGCCTGAAAAAACTGTGCATTGCCACCAATGTGGACACGGAGGAGCTGTATGCCAAGGCGGAAGAACTGGGCGTGGACGCCATGGAGGGCACCCGCGTGGCGGAGAAGCTGGCCACCAAAATTCACAACAGCGGCTATCTGCAAAGCAACTTCTTCCGCCTGATTGTGGCCATGAGCCGGGAGGAGCCTGAGATTGGCGAGGTGGAGGAACTGGTTTCCGTGGACGCCACCTTGAGCTATGCGCTGCTGCGGCTGGCCAACTCCTGTTATTTTGCCCGCCGCAACCGGGCCACCACCGTGCGTCAGGCCATCATGACAGTGGGGCTGAACCAGCTTCGCCAGTGGGTCTATCTTCTCAGCGCCAACAACGCAGAGAACGAGATGGATGCCGACGCGGAGGAATTTTTGAAGCTGTCCCTCCTGCGGGGCACTTTTTGCAGCAAGCTGATGAAGTATGCCACAGGCATGGCCATTTCCACATCCGATGCATACCTTATGGGTATGTTCTCCACGCTGCACTATCTGATTGACGCGCCAATGGAGGAAATATTGGAGGAGATTCCGGTTCCGGAGGCTGTCAAGGCCGCGCTGCTGCACCGCGAGGGCAGAGCAGGTCAGCTTTTTGAGCTGGCACTATGCTATGAGCGGGCGGACTGGAACGGGGTTGCCGCCGCCACAGAAGCGCTGGGCATCCCGGCGAACCTGCTCACGGGGACTTATTTTGCCTGTGTGGACGACGTGAACAGCATCTGGACGCAGGTGACCAACCCTCGCCCGGACGACGGCTGAGCCAGCATTTGAAAACATGAAGAGCGCTCCTCCTCTGCAATTAAGCAGAGGAGGAGCGCTTTTATCGACATATCAAACGACTGCTTGTGGAAGCACTGATTTTCAGTTCACATATAAAGAAGCTCCCGCCGCATACGCGGCGGGAGCTTTTTCTTGCTTGTCTCGCAACCCTCGTCCTGTCGGTGGAAAATACGAAGTATTTTCTTCCGACGCGCCCCGTCTCCCTATCCCGCGAAAGCGCTCTGCGCTTTCGCGGGAAGAGGAGGAGCAAGGGAATGAAGCGACGTTTTCGCCCCAAGGCGGAAACAGAGCGAAATGGACTTTGCTCCGACGACTTACTGCAGCAGCTGCAGCACGCCCTGAGGAACCTGATTGGCCTGAGCCAGCATGGCCTGAGCGGACTGAACCAGAATGTTGTTCTTGGTGTAGTCCATCATTTCCTTGGCCACATCCACGTCGCGGACAGTGGACTCGGCGTCCTGGATATTCTCGGTCATGACGCCCAGGTTGTTGATGGTGTGGTCCAGACGGTTCTGGAGAGCACCCAGCGTGCCACGGGTGGAAGAAACGCTGTTGATGGCGTTCTTCAGCTTGTCAATGGCGGCGGTAGCGCCCTCCTGCGTGGAGATATCAATGCCGTCAATGCCCAGCGCGGAAGCATGCATGTCGCCCACCGAGACAGACAACTGGTTGAACGACTCAGCAGTGTCGCCAATCTGCAGGGTCAGACCGCTGCCGTTGGAGGTGACATTCAGAGTCGTAGCCGTAGAATCGTAGTTGACTGTGACATTCTTGATGCCGTTGTCTTCCAAGGCTTTTTGGAGATTGGCAGTCGTAGCGGCAGCATCTGAGCCAAGTTCAACGCCAATGGTTCCATCCGGAACATCGGCAGTATTTCCACCCGGAGCAACAAAGGAGAACGTCTTACCGCCAATGGAAACACTGTCTCCACCAGCCAGAGCCGCACCGAGGGCAATGGATTTACCAGCACCGGTGCCAGCAACCGCGCCATCGGCGGCCGCAGGGGCAGCCAGAGCGTCGGCGTCGCTGTCGCTGGTGGCAAGGCCAGTGACCTGAGGAGCATTAGCACCCTTGGTCTTGCTGGTCAGAACCAATTTCTGACCGTCGTTGGAAACATCGAACATGCCGGAGAGGGTGGAGTCCTTGGAAATGGCCTCGCGGATGTTCTTAAGGGTACCGGCGGCGTCTGCGCCGGTCTCATACGTCACCTTTGCATTCTTGGAGGTTCCATCGGTGTCCGTATAGGTAACAGTAAATTCAAAGGACTTTGCTGATGTGCCTGCACCAACTGCTCCGCTCGTGAAGCTGGAAGCGGTAGCTGCAATATCTGTGGTAGCATCGGCCAGAGCTGCGCCGTCGATAACAGCCTTACCAACGGATACATCGCTTCCCAGAGAGCCGTCCAGCAGCTTGATGCCGTTGAAGTTGGAGCTGTCGGCGATACGGTCGATTTCAGAGGTGAGCTGGGAAACTTCCTTCTGGAGGTTCGCCCGGTCAGTCTCGTTATCATAGGTGCCGTTGGCGGACTGGTCAGCCAGAGTCACCATGCGGTTGAGCATGTCGTGAACTTCGGTCAGCGCGCCTTCAGCGGTCTGCACCAGGTTGATGCCGCTCTTGGCGTTGGAAGAGGCCTGCTCCAGACCGGAGATCTGCGCCCGCATCTTCTCGGAAATGGCAAGACCGGCGGCGTCGTCGCCTGCGCGGTTGATCCGATAGCCGGAAGACAGCTTCTCAAGGTTCTTGCTCAGAGCGGAAGTGTTGCTGGAATAGTTGCGATAAGAGTTCATCGCCATGATATTGTGTTGGATACGCATAATTGTTACCTCCATGTATTTTAGGGGCGGGAATCCTTTCCCTGCCCTTTTTTATAGGCGGCGCTTCCGGCTTCAGAGGCCTCATGAAACCTTTGGCGGCCGCACAGGGGATTTTACCCTTGTATCCCATATATCGTCCGCTTTTTCCAAAACATAAGGGGCTTTTCAGAAAATTTTCTGATTTCGCCCAATTCCGCATTTCGCACCGCCTAAGAACCCTCCGCATACGATATCAGGACGGGAGCGCGAAAGGCGCGCCCGGTAGGTAAAGGAGGATTCTGCCATGACGATCGCTCTTGAGCACGTGGCGCTGACCTATCAAGCAATCGACGGAGAAATTGAGGCGCTGCGGGATGTGTCGTTTGAGCTGGAGGAGGGAGAATTTCTGGGTCTCGTCGGCCCCTCCGGGTGCGGCAAATCCACGCTGCTGAGCCTGATCGGCGGTCTGGAACCGCCTACCTCCGGAAGAATTTTAATAGACGGGAAATCCGTTGTCGCCCCCTCGGAACAGGTGGGGCTAATGCCCCAGCGGGACCAACTTTTCGAGTGGCGCACCGTGTGGGGCAACGTGACGCTGGGACTGGAGCTGCGGGGCGAACGAGACCCGGAGCAATATGAACGCGTCCGGGGACTTTTGGAGCAGTATGGACTGGGGGCGTTTATCAACAAGCGGCCCTCCCAGCTTTCCGGGGGAATGCGCCAGCGCTGTGCCCTAATTCGCACCATGGCCGCAGGGCCAAAAATGCTTCTGCTGGACGAACCTTTTTCCGCGCTGGATTATCAGACGCGGCTGTCCGTCTCCGCAGACATTCACGACATTATCCGGCAGGAGGGGAAAACCGCCCTTCTGGTTACACACGACATATCCGAGGCCATCAGTCTTTCCGACCGGGTGGTGGTTTTGAGCCGCCGCCCCGCCGTGGTGAAGTCCGTTCACGATCTGGGGGCGCTGCGGAATTTAAAGCCCATGGAACGGCGGGACGCGCCGGAGTTTCGCGGGTTTTTCAACGCCATCTGGAAGGAGTTGGATTTTAATGCCTGATTTAACTCTCTCTCCCCGGCGGCTGGCATGGCTGCGCTGCCAAAAGCGCCAGCGGTCCGCCGTGCGTGTGGTGCAGATTTTTTTGCTGCTGTTCTTCCTGATTCTATGGGAAGTCTCCGCCCGGTTGGGGTGGATTGACGCGTTTATTTTCAGCTCTCCGTTCCGCGTGGCAAAAACAGTGTCCGTGCTGTATCAAAGCGGGGACCTGTGGGTACATCTGTGGACCTCGTGCGCGGAAACGGCGGCGGGGTTTATTTTGGGGACCCTCACCGGTACGTTGGTTGCGGTACTTCTGTGGTGGAGCAATTTTCTCTCCCGCGTGTTGGAGCCGTATCTGGTGGTGCTCAACGCCCTGCCCAAAACGGCGCTGGGGCCGATTTTCATTGTCTGGATCGGCGCGGGAACCTCCAGTATCATCGCCATGACCCTTGCAATCTCCTTGATTGTCACCATTCTCAACATGCTGGCGGGTTTTATCTCCACCGACGGAGAAAAGCTTCGGCTCTTGAAGTCCATGGGGGCGAGCCGGGGGCAGATTTTACGAAAGCTGGTGCTGCCCTCCAATCTCCCTACGTTGTTCAACACCCTGCGGGTCAATGTGGGCCTTTCGTGGGTGGGCGTTGTGATGGGCGAATTTTTGGTTTCCAAAGCCGGGCTTGGGTACCTGATTGTGTACGGCTCCCAAGTGTTTAACATGGATTTGGTAATGGCCTCTGTGCTGGTCCTGGCGGCGGCGGCGGTGGTGATGTACCGAATCGTGCTGTGGCTGGAAAAATTTTTAAAGAAACGTTTAGGAGTGATCGCATGAAAAAACTGTTTGCCCTGCTCTGCGCCGTGGCCATCACGGCGTCCCTGTGCGCCTGCGGAAAAACCGAAACGCAGGAAACCGTTACCGTACAACTGAATGAAGTAACCCATTCCGTGTTCTACGCGCCCCAGTATGCCGCCCTGAAGCTGGGCTTTTTTGCCGACGAAGGGCTGGATGTGGAGTTGACCAACGGCGGCGGGGCCGACAAGGTGATGACCGCCGTTCTGTCGGGACAGAGTGACATCGGCCTAGCCGGGCCGGAGGCCTGTGTTTACGTATACAATCAGGGAAAAACTGATTATCCCAAAGTCTTTGCCCAGTTGACAAAGCGGGACGGCTCTTTCTTGGTGGGACGGGAAAACGTTCCCTTTAACTGGGCCGACTTGAAGGGAAAAACTATTATCGGCGGACGCGCCGGAGGAATGCCGGAAATGACCCTTGAATACGTCATGCGGCAAAACGGGGTGATTCCCCATGTGGACGCGGTGGTAGATACCTCTGTGCAGTTCAACATGATGGCGGGTGCTTTTACAGGCGGAAACGGAGATTATGTCACATTGTTTGAGCCTACCGCCACAGAGGTGGAGGCCGCCGGGAAGGGCGTAATTCTCACTTCCATTGGTCAGGAAAGCGGAGAAATTCCCTACACTGCATATTTCGCCTCTCAGGGGTACATGGAGAAAAATCCCGACGTGATTCAGCGGTTTACCAACGCCGTTGCCAGGGGGCAGACATGGGTGCAGGAGCATTCCGCCGCCGAGATTGCCGAGGCCATTGCCGATCAGTTCCCCGACACAGGCGTGGAAGTGCTGACAAAAGTGGCCCAGCGCTATAAGGACATCGATGCATGGAACGCCACCCCCGTGATGGAAAAGTCCGCGCTGGAGCGGCTGGAGCTGGTGATGGAAACCGCCGGTGAGCTGGCCCGCGAGGATTGGGTGAATTTCGACGAGCTGGTGGACAACAGCTTTGCTCTGGCGGTAAAATAAAAACGTTATCGCGCAAAAATGCCCGGAAGGCTATTGGCCTTCCGGGCATATATTTTCAAGATTTTTTATCCCCCGTCTGTCCCATTTGCGGAAACCCCGGTTTCCGCGAAGGCGCAGGCGCAACGCAGCGGTGTGAGGTTTCGGCGCAGCCGGAAGCGAGCATAGCGCAGTTTGCGACACTACGCGTCTCCCGTCCTCCTCGCGGAAACCCCGGTTTCCGCGAAGGCGCAGGCGCAACGCAGCGGTGTGAGGTTTCGGCGCAGCCGGAAGCGAGCATAGCGCAGTTTGCGACTAAGCCAGCCGCTGGTTCAAAAATTCCTCCCGGTTGAGAAGGAAGTGGACATAGCCGCAGCCTTGGGAGACACGCTGCATTCCCACCTTTTCAAAGGCCCGAAGAGAACGCAGATTGTCCGCGTGCACGTTGGCGGCAACGGTGTTGGCCCGCCGTTGAAAAAATGCGGTTTCCAGACACCGGATAATGGCCTGCGTACCGTATCCGTTGCCCCAGAGGGTCTGCCGCCCGATGGCCACCACCAGCTCATAAGCGTCGTTCTTCTTCAGCTCCGCCAGACGGACGAAGCCGATGGGTTCCGGGTCCTCTTCCCGGCAGACAAAGAAAAACCGGCCCTGCCGGTTGAGCTGGCAGGTGAGAAACACCGGGTCGGGCGTCTCCCGCAGACGGGAGGTGATGCTCCGGTCTTCATTCAGATAGCGTGTGACGGCGGGATTTTCCAGCCAGCTAATCAGCCGGTCGGTGCGGGGTTGGTTGATGTCAGGATGCAAAAAAACAGAAGGAGCTCTCTCCATATCACTTACCTCACAGTAAAAAATACTCAAAAGCCCTTCCTTGCAATGCAACGACGGTTCTTTATTATTCAGTTCCCGCGGCATTTTGATTTGCGGTTGAGTCCAGTATATCACAGGCGGTTTGGAAAAGCAAGCCCACAAACCCTTGGAACAGAAACCGCCCGGAAAACCACTGGTTTTCCGGGCGGTGCTTCCTATTAAAGGGGAAGAGCGCGCACCGCTCCGTCCTCCAGCAGGTAGAGATGCGTCTTGTCGCCGGAGAGGAGATAGGTGCCCGCGATTACGTTTGCCTGCCCCGCTTCACGCGGGAGATAAACCTGAAGCTTCAGGCACAGGATGCCGTCCACCAGCACCGCGCCGTCCATGGGGTACACGGAGTAGTCCCGCAGGCTTTCCGCCTCCAGACCCAGTTTGGCGGGGGAGAGGGATTTAAGAAAATCCACCGCTTCCACATAGGTCATCGGTTCCTTTTCCGTTTCCGCCTCGCTCACGGTCCCCTCCGGGCGAGTGAGGGTAATCTGGCAGTTTTCAGTGGTCCAGGAAATGTCCATCCGCAAAAGCCACCCGTCCTCGGACGCGGCCTTCG
The DNA here is from genome assembly GCF_032018205.1 of Oscillibacter sp. Lineage (GTDB taxonomy): Bacteria > Bacillota > Clostridia > Oscillospirales > Oscillospiraceae > Oscillibacter. The sequence goes on from NZ_DALZOY010000001.1 coordinate 106,471, forward strand.
CCAGAGACACAAAACCCTCTTCGTCGGCGTAGTTGGGCGGGTCTGTCACGGCGCCATTCTCATCCACAATCCGAAAGCCGCCATCCTCCGTCGTCAGCCGCTCCACATACTGGCGCACGCTCTCCCCGCCGGTTTCCAGCTTTTGATAGGTGTAGTAATACGCCTCGACCGGAATGCTTCCGGCCCCAGAGGATGCGGCTGCGTCCGCCGTGTCCGGCGTTTCCATGTCCGTCAGCTCGCCGCTGTTTTCCCGGCCCAGTACGGAGCTGAGGGATTCCACTGTGTCTTCGCCCAGCGCATATTCTTCCGGCGGCTCCAGTGCCGCTGCGTTTCGAAAAATCAACTGATAGACCGCTGTCCCCAAGCACACGGCGGCGGCCAGGGCCAGAGGAATCAAAACGCGCCTTTGTTTTAACATATATTTGCCTCGCTTCTGTTTGTTCAAGAGGGGCTCACAGCTCCGCTCATTTACGAATCGCTGCGGAAGGCCCAGTCCGTGTCTCTGATGCACTGCATGTAGATGTCCATTACCTCATAGGCATCCACGTCCAGCGCAGGCGGCTCCATCGGCGTTCTTTGCTCATAGGAAACGGCGTATTCCAGATACGTCTTTAAAGGGCCTGAGTCTTCACCCAGCAGGACCTTTTTGGTTTCCGCCGGGAGGTGAACCTCCCCCAGCAGGTCCGCCATGGACCGACCCAGAATGAGGTCCATCAGACTGAACATCCCCGTGAGAAAGCCGGAAGTTTTCTTACGACTGTGGGGCGAGTGCTCCATCAGCCGCTCCATGAAAATTCCGCGAAGATATGCCTCGCGCACCGTCTCGTCCGAGCAGGTGGTGTTGGACTCCCGGGCCAGCAGCAGAACCACCCAGTGGTACAGTTCGTCAATCCCCAGATAGGTCACGGCCCGCTCAATCACTTCGAGAGAGTTGCCCCGATAGTATTGCAGCGTCCTCACTTTTTTCAGGAGGCGAAAGGTTAGCGCTGCGTCGGAGCGAATCATCTCCGAGCAGTAGCGCAAATCTACGTCGGTCCGGTTCAGCTCCCGCAAAAGGCGCGTATAGGTGGCGGAGTTAATATTCGCCGTCTCCTTGCGCAGATTCGTGGGCCGCTGAAAGAAAAACCCCTGAAACTTGCTGTAACCCTGACGCATAGCCCGCTCATAGGTTTCCCGGTCTTCTACTTTTTCAGCCAACAAAGCCATGCGACCACGACGATATTTTCGCGCAATTTCTTCCTGCTTTTCTTCACTGGTAGCCAAAAAGTCCACCTTCAGCACGTCAATCAGCGGAAGAATGGGGTCAAAGATCGGGTCGCCGGTGTAGTCGTCCAGCGCCAGACGATAACCGCGGCTTTTCAGATCCTTCAAACGCCTGATCAGTTTGTCCGTCACGTGAATGCTCTCCAGCAGCTCTATCGTAATTTTCCGGGGGTCCGTCAGCAACACAAAGTCACTCATCACCAGCGACTCCGTAAAATTGACGTATGCACCCCGCCCATCGGTCAGATTGTTCAGACCAAAGGCCATCAATGCGTCGGACAGAAGGATGCGGGTGGCCCGGTCCCCATCCGCAAACGAGGCTCGGTCCTCTCCGTCGCCCGCCCGGTAAAGCAGCTCGTAGCCCTCTACCCGCAGATTGCGGTCGAAAATGGCCTGCCGGGCAATGTATCTCTGCATAGCCCAATCCTCCGTTTCACCGCGCTTTAGGCGCGGGGTTCCTCCATCTGGATACTCACGCGGTCCCCGTCTGCCAGCACGCGCATAAATGCGCTGCTCTCCCCGTTGACCCGCAGTGTCACAGGTCGATCCAGATGCTCAAAATCAAGACCCGCATGCTCCAGCAAATCCATTAAATAGTAGGGCGCGTTCTTCGGTTTAGCCGGAAGCTTCAGCGGGGCTCCGTTTAGAAAAAACAGGCGGGGAGGAAGCAATTCCTCAAAAGGCTGGGGGGCGGACACGCGCTCTGCCTCCGGCTTTTCGGCGGAAGAACTCGCTGTCGGGGAACTATCCGCTGAGCCGTCGGCAGGCAGGCATTCCTGGGCTGCGGAAGCGTCCTCGCCCACGGCGTGAGAAGAAGCCGCTTCTTTGTTCGTCCCTTCTAATACCGTCGCCTTTACGGGGACGATGGCGTTGGTGACCACGGCGTCTCCCGGACGCAACTCATAGTCGGGGCCCACGGGCGCTCCATTCACAAGGCAAACGGCTGCGGCGGACTCACCGCCCAGCGCCTCGGCAATGGTTCGCCGACCCGCTTTTCCTGAGCGGGCGGGGGTAAATTCAATAGAGTCCGCCGCCTGAATCACTGTGGAGGGCGGAAGCTCCGTTCCGTTGATGCGCAGAGAGGACGGCTCCGCAGGCTCGCCCCGGTACAGGGTCCGCTGTCCGTCAATGGTAACGGCAAGTGAGGAACCGGTCCGGCCGATCAGGTCGGCGTAGTTGTAGCCGTTCATCTGCAAAACGTCCAGCGCGGTTAAAGCGCCGCTGCGGAAAAGCTTGGCAGGATGACCGTTGAGAGAAACGCGATAGCTGTCTGAAATCAAGCCTAGACCAGCGGAGACGGCGATGCCCAAAGGCGTGGTATATTCCGGGTCGTTCAATTCTTCGGTGTCGGAAAAGGCGCTCATTTTAAAGTTAGACCCGGCCACGCTTACCCGCCGGGGATCCATTTCCAGCGCGGAGGCCACCGCCTGCGGCAGCCCCTCCAGCTTGCTGCCCCCGCCCGCCAGAAAGACCGCCGAGGGCGCGCCGCCGTTAATTTCCCGGATGCGGCGGGCCAGCTCGTCCGCAAGCTGGCCTTCAGCCGGGATAATCACCTCTTTCACAGCAGAGGAGGGAAGCTCCTGCTCAAAACCCAAAATGTCGGTAAAGCGCAGAGTTTCTCGACAGGCCGCTTCTGATTTCAGGCGCTCCGCCGTGGAAAAGTCGGTGAGAAAGGCCCGCATAATGGCTTCAGTAATCTCGTCGCCCGCCACGGTGGCCATGGTATAGCCCACTACGCTGCCGTCCCGGCAGGCGGCAATGTCCGAGGTACCCGCCCCGATGTCCGCCATCACCAGATTCAAAAGCCGCAACTCCGGCGGAATGGCGGCGTTAATGGCGGCAATGGGCTCCAGCGTCAGGCTGACCACCTCCAGGTCCGCCGTCTGCATGGCGGAATACAAGCTGTCCACCACCTCGGAGGGCAGGAAGGTTGCCACTACTTCACATTCCAGCTTTTGTCCGTTATGGCCTTTCAGAATGGAAAGGGGATAGCTGTCCACAAGATACTGGGAGACAGTGTATCCCACCAGATAAAACCGGCCCAGCCGCTGGTCGTTCTTGTTCAGGTTGGACTCGGCGGCGGAAACAGCCCCCGCCTCAAGCTGACCGATGAGGTCCTCTCCGATGCGGCGAACCTCCGGCAGCTCCAGCTCAAAGTGGCCCGCCTCCGTGTGCAAAGCCCGTCCGGCAGCGGCAATGCACACCCGCGTCAGCTTGCAGTCCAGCCGGGCTTCCAGCCGGGCAGTTACCTCGGCGGCAACCTTTCCCACCTGAGCAATGTCCTCAATTTGACCGTCCATCATGGCGCGCTTGCTGTGCTCCAGTTTTTCCACGGCCAGAATGTGCACCCGCTCGCCCTCTGCTCGGCCTGCCATGCCGATGATGCTTCTGGTGCCGATGTCCAGCGCGAAAATCATGTCCCGACTCTGCTGCTCGCGTACTTTTTCCACGGTGGCTCACTCCTCTGCGCTTGCGGGCGTGTAAAAATACGTGCGCCCGGTATATTCTGTATTGTGTCCGGCGGCAATGTCGCCCGCCGCCCTTTGCTATTCGACCCACGGCAGTTCAACGCTTTTTCGTGTATTTTGGCTTTCGCACCCGGATTTCGCCGTATCGTCCTCCGGACATATCGCCGGCAATCGTTCCGTCCACCAGCGTCACCACCCGGCGGTGCATCACGTTGACGATGGTGCTGGCATGGGTGGCCATGATAACCGTGGTGCCCAACCGGTTCAGCTCTGAGAGTACATGCATCAAATCCCAGATGTTGTCGGCATCCAGATTGGCGGTCAGTTCATCCAGCACCAACACCGGCGGACTGTTTATCAGTGCCCGGGCCAGCTCCACCCGCCGGGCCTGCCCGATGGAAAGCTCTCCCGGATACTTTCCGCCAAGGCCGCCAAGTCCTACAATGCCCAAGGCTTTTTCCGTTCGCTCCCGCAGTTTTTTCTCTCGGGTCAGTCCGCTCACACGGGCCACCATGGCAAGATTCTCATAAATCGTGCGTCGCCGCATTAGGTGTGGCTCCTGCGCTACATATCCAAAGCTTCTGCGGACCCTTGCCGAGGAAAACAGCGGCAGCGGGGCCACATTCAGCCCGTCCAACAGCACCTGTCCCTCGTCTGCGCGGATTTGACCGGCAATCAGTTGCAGCAGTGTGCTTTTTCCCGCGCCGCTGCTGCCAACAACGAACACGAATTCCCCCTGCCGGACAATGAGATTGATGTCGCTGACAGCCTCAATCAATCCGTGCTCGCCGCGATAGCGCTTTGTTGCGTTTTTCAGTTCGACTGTCGGCATCAGGCCTGCTCTCCATCTCCGCCGCGTTTTGCGGCGGCAACATCTATACATTTTTAACGGGTTCTGTTATAATCTTACTGAAATCCAAAGAAATTTGCGATGGAGCGGGTTCTCTCCGTAACATCCTCGACAAAAAATTCCTATTTTCGCGTTTATTTGTACTTTATCATAAAACGCAACATATGAAAAGCCCTAAATGATACAAAAATTTGGAAGGAGGCGGCGGCCGGTGAAGCGCGGTTCTCGCTTAAAAAAACTGCTTGCCGTCGCTGTGCTTGCCATCGTGTGCATCGGGACGGCGGAACTGGCCGTATGCCGGGTGGCAGACCCGGTGCTGTACGAGCGGATCATGACTCCTGTGCGGCGGACAGCCTCCTCCGCATGGGCCATGGTGTCCGATGGCGCCCGGACGGTATACAGGGTGGCGTCCGACGGCGCTTCCAGCGTGTGGGACAAAGCGGCCTCCGCTGTCACCGGGGTGCTGCGCAAGGACGGGGAGGAGCTGGAAAGCCAGGCGGTTCTGGAGCCGGACGAAGAGCCGATCGCCTTGGCGGACCCTACTGTTACCGCGCTGGAGCAGAGGGAGACGGGCGAGGTTCTCACCGGCGGAAACCGGGAGGTTTTTTATTACAATCAGACCGACGAGACTTGGGCGGACCAGCCCTATGGGCGAGACACTCTGGGCCGGTATGGCTGCGGTCCCACCTGCCTGTCCATGGCTGTTTCCAGCCTGACCGACCGGGCGGTGGACCCCGGGGAGATGGCGCAGTGGGCTGCTGAAAACGGGCATTGGGCGCGGCGCAGCGGGTCCTATCTCTCCATTGTAAATGGTGTGGCTGCGGCCTATGGGCTGGAAGTGGAGTCCCTGCCGGACTGCGACTCGGAGCGATTGCGGCTGGAGCTGGCCGCGGGGAAGATGGCCGTGGCCCTGATGACCAAGGGCCATTTCACCAACGGTGGGCATTTCATCCTCCTGCGCGGGGCCACGCTGGACGGCGGCATTCTGGTGGCGGACCCCAGCAGCCGGGAGAGAAGCCTTGCCGTGTGGGACCCGCAGGTAATTTTGGATGAGCTGTCTAAAAGTCGGAGCAGCGGCGCGCCGCTGTGGCTTTTATCTCCGGCGGATTCATAAGTAAACAAAAAAAGGAAAACAGGCGGAGAGACCGCCCCGGTTGGGGGCGCTCCCTCCGCCGCTTTTTTGTTTCAGAATCCGTCTCAATGCTTGCGGTAAAACGATTTGTCCCGGCAGAGCTTTTCGTTTACGTGACGGTCCAGCTCGGCAAGCTGCTCCAGTGTACGGCGGTTTTGGGCAATTTGATCAGCAACCTCCCGCTCCGCCTCACTGTGGGGCGGGCCGTTTTGCTTTACCAGCCGGTCAAAGGCGGCCTCGTCCTCGCCGCTTAAGTCGCAGCGTTTCAATTCCAGCGCGGCGTTCAACTCCTGCAATTCAAGCAGGGGCCGGTGCCTGCCTGTCAGCAGCAGCCGCACGGAAACCTGATCTTCCCGGTCCACGGCTTCAGCCAGCTCCCGGGTGACGCCAATCACCTCGCCCAGCTTGCGGAAAATGCTTCGCTCCAGCACGAGCAGCCCCGGCAGGGACCTTTCCCACAGCTCACTCATCGTTCCGGCGAGTCCTTTTCCGCCGCGCGGAAGGTGTCCCGCAGGTCGCCTACCATGGTGAGAAGCTGCTTTAGCTCCGTCTGGTTCCGCCCGGCCTTGACGCGGCTGAAATCATAGCAAAAAAAGTCGTACAGCCGGTGCAGTTCCCGGCTGATGGGATACTGATTGTCCAACGTGTTGTCCAAATAGTGAAGAATATCCAGACACCGGTCCACCGACGCCTCAAACAGCGGATAATCCGCCTGTCCCAGCGCGATGTCCGCCCGGGCCGCGCGCTTTACCAGCTCATCATATAAAACAATCAGCAGTTCTCCCGGGGTCATGGTGCTGACGGACTGCTGCTTATACTGCTGATACCCCTGTGCTTCCATGCGTGTTCCTCCGTTTTTTGGTCGCGGTTTTGCCGCGGGTTTACTTGTCTCAGCCGCCCATCATGCTTGAAATCATGGAGCTTTGAGAATTCATGGAGCTGGTCAGCGTTTCCAGTCGGGTGAACATTCTGGTATAGTAATCCACCTGATCGGAAAGCTTGTCCTGCCATCTTGTGACCTGATCGTCATACTCGTCAATCTGATCCTGTATGTTGTTTGACAGCAGCGACAAAGGCGAGTAGACCGAGCCGGCCTTCTGCACCAGAATGCCTTTTGTCGCGCCGGTGGTGGAGGCGTAGTCGGAGATGACCTTGCTGACGGTGACCATCAGTCCGCCGCTTCCGGTGGTGGAGGTAAACGCATCACGCACGCTGTCGGGGTCGCTGCTCAGCGCGTCTCGCAGCGCGTCCTCGTCTATCTGAAGGGAAGTAACGCCGTCGGAGTAGGTGGTGGAGATTCCCATTTTCGAAAGCGTGCTACTGGAAGAGCCTCCCGGAGAGATGGCGGAAATCAGCTTGCTGTACAGGCTGGTAAGATCGCTGTCGCCAAACAAAATACCCTGCTTCGCCTTCTCCTCGTATTTTTCTATGGCGGAGTCGGTCATTTCGCTTTTGTCGTCGTCGGTAAGCGGCTCATAGCGACTTTTGTCGCTCTTGTAATTGGGAAGGGAGGAGTAAGCATCGTGGACCGATTTTAAGATTTCGTTCAGTTCGTCCACCATGCCGGTAATGGTGTCCACCAGCGTGTCCGCGTCTGAAACGGAGGTAAACGTGACCGCTTCGGGGCTGTCTTGCAGCGTGCCGAGAACGGTGTTCCCGTTGGTGTCCAACGTGTCGGCGGAATAGGTTCCGAATGTTCCCTTTAGGGTGACGGACAGACCGTCCACGCTGAAGGTATTGTCCGAGCGGGTAATGGAGCCCATCGGCACGCCGTTGACCTCCATGCTGAACACCGCATCCTGCCCCGCCTTGTACGCATCCGCGGGGGCCGTCTGAATGCCAGCGGCGACCTGCCCGTCGGAGTCGTTCACCGCGCCGAACAGAAGGGCGGCCAGGTTGAGCTTTCCTTTGTTCTCCCCCTCCGAAATGGTGTCGTTAATAACAATTTGGCTGGCCGCGCCGGTTTCTCTGGAAGCAATCTGAATCTGGTTGGTGGTTTTGGAGAAGCTGGCGCTCAGGCCCACGGATTCGGAATTGATGGCAGAAAACACGGCGTCCAGAGAAGAGTCCCGGGTAAAGGTCAGCTTTTTGCCGCTGATTTCCAGCTCATAACCGTAAAGCTGCTTGCCGTCGGACCCCAACCGATAGCCGTCCTTGTCGGTTTTGTTGCCGTCGGAGTCCACATAGGTGCCGTCGCTTTTTTTGGTGATCTTACTGGAGTCGGAGCGAAGCACCGTTCCCTCGATTCCGCCCAGTGTTTCGGGGTCGCTGCCCACGGCCGGTTTCGGCTCCAACAAAGAGCCAAGCGTCTTGCCGGTATCCAGATAGCTGGAGGTAAAGCTGCCACTAAGGCCCAAGGCCGTGCCCACGGCGGAAGTGGCGGAAATGGTGATGGTAGAGCCCTTCTGTCCTGTGAATTGCAGCTTGCCGCCATTCATCTTCACCTTCACGTTGGAGCCAAACGCATCCTTCACGGCGCTTTGCAGGCCGTCTACAAAAGCTTCGGTCGGTTTCGAATTGCTGGAATCGTATGTAGGCAGCGTGATGGTTTTGGTCTTGCCGTCCACCGACATGGAAATCGTCTTTCCGGAAAGGTATTTGCCCGCAGTGCCGCTTTTGTCCACCAGATCAATCAGGTTTCCGTTGTCTGAGGGGATGGTGAGGAAGGATTCCTTTTTGCTGGGATCAATATTCAGGGTTTCCTTCAGCTTACCGGTGGCGCCGGTCACGGTGACGGTGTTTCCAGCACTCTGATTGTCAATGAAGCTCACCTTTCCGTCGTCGCCCAAAGAAGCTTTCACCATGGTCAGGGCGGGGACGCTCTCTCCCTTGGAATCCGTCACCGTGGTGGAGGCCAGCTTCACGTTGATGGCCCGCACAAAGTCGTCCGCCGAGGCATACGTCTCCAAATCGCCAAAGCTCAGGTCGATGGAACGGCTGCTGCCGTAGCTCAGGGTCAGCGTGCCGCTGACCTTGCTCAAATCCATTGGATTGGATAGATTTAGGGTTTTGCCCAAAATATTGGCAATGCCGTCCGTGCCGGTGATGCCGGTCATGTTGGAATTCTTAAACAAATCCGCCGCGGAAGCGCTGTAGGTAGACTTGGTGGCCAACTGCTTCACGCCCGAAATCTGCACGTTGCTGGAGGTTTTGCCGGAGGCGGAAACCTTGGACGCGTTGGCTCCGTTGGTGGAGGTGATCACGGCTTTATTGAAATAGCTGGGGCTGAGCAGGTTTGTGGACGAGTTGTAGGAGGTGTATTTCTGGGCAAATTTAATCATGGGGCTGGAAATTTCGCGGATGCCCTCCTGCTGCCATGTCAGCTTGGTTTGCTTTTGCTGAAGGGACGAAATTTTAAGATTATAGCCGCTGACGGCGTTTTCAATCATCGACTCCGTATCCATTCCCGTGGCGAGGCCGGACAAAACGTTTCGATTGCCGTAGATGCTGCTGGAATTGCTGCTGGTGACTCCGCTGACGGATGCCATACTGATCGCTCCTTCCTTGATCCGCGCCTGCGCGGGGCTTCCCCGGGGCGGCGGCTTAAAAGAAAATTTAATTCTATCTCTATACTTTTCTATCGACATATAGTATAGTAAAGTTAAGAGTTTCGACAAAGTTTTTTAATCAAATGGGAGGTTTCGGTTTGGCAACAATCATGACGGTCACAAATCAGAAGGGCGGCGTGGGAAAGACCACCACTGCCGCCGCGCTGCTGTATGCGCTGTATGAGCGCGGACAGCGCGTTCTTGGCGTGGACCTGGATCCGCAGGGCAGTTTGAGCTTCAGCCTCGGACTGGATACGGAAAACTGCGCCACGGTCTACGATTTGTTTAAAGACCGGGTTACGGTGGACGAGGCCATCACCAATTCCCACGGAATCGACCTCCTTCCCGCCAACATTCTTTTGTCGGCGGCGGAGCTGGAATTTAACCGCACCGGACGCGAGTTTATGCTGCGCAATAAGCTGATGGGCGTGGCAGAGCGGTATGACTATGTCATCATCGACACGCCGCCCGCGCTGAACGTGCTGACGGTGAACGCGTATGTGGCTTCGGACACGCTGGTGATTCCCATGGTGCCGGAAATCCTGAGTCTTTTGGGCGTGGCCCAGATCAAGGAAACCATTGACACTGTGCAGAGTTGTTATAACCCCAAGCTTAGAGTTCTGGGGATTCTGCTGAATAAATATAACGCCCGCCTGACTCTGAACCGCGAAGTCAGCGAGATGGCCGACCAGATTGCCAAGCAGTTAAAAACCAGCGTATTTAAATCCGTAATTCGTTCCAGTATCGCCGTGGCGGAGGCTCCCGCCCACGGCGAAAGTATTCTCAGCTACGCGCCCAATTCAAAGCCCGCCGACGATTTCCAGCATCTCACCTCGGAAATTACTTCTTTGCTGCAAGAGCGGCAAGGGACCCGGTGAAACGGTCTGCCAGCAGGAGGAATGCATCATGCCCGCCAACAAAAAGTCTACCAATAAAACGGCTCACGTGCTGAATGTCATCACGGCAGGCCGGGCAACGGCTGAGGAAGTAGCCCCCGCTTCGCTGGCTTCTCCGCCTGCGGCAACGGTCGAGGCCGTTACCCCGCCGCCTGTCATCGCGCCGCCGCCGGTCATTGCGCCGGTTGTTCCCATGGTGGAGGTGGAGCACGCCCCCGAGGAGCTTTCCAATCAGATTCGGGAGGCCCTGCGGGAGGAGGTGGAGCGGGCGGAGAGCGACACGTTTTCTGTCCTTCAGCCGGAGGTTATTAAGACGGGAGATTACGAGTTGCCGTCCAGTTCGTCTTCGCCCACCGCGTCTTCGGCTGCTGTGCCGCCTATTTCTTCCATCGGACGGCGCACACCCGTGAGGTCCGCACAGCCAATGCTTGCCGGAGAGCCTCAGGCCCCGTCAGGTACGGGAGATGAGAGTGAGTACGTCAACGTCATGCAGGCGCTGGTGCGGGAAAAAGTGCCTAAATATATCAAGCTTCTGGGCGTTTGCCCGTGCAGCCGGTGTCAGGCGGATGTGGAGGCGTTGGCGCTGAGCCATCTGGAGCCAAAGTACATTGTACTGCAAAAATGCCAGAGGTTTCCTTACTCCGTGTATGAAAACCACTATAACGCCGCAGTCACATCCCAGATCATCTCCGCCTGCCGCGTGGTGATGGAAAATCCCAGACATTGACCGTTTTTTAGAAAGACCGCCGCCCGGCTGGGTGGCGGTCTTTTTTTACGGGAGCGGTGGGCAGCACCAATCTGTCTGCCTATGGTGTTGCCCTGCTTTTTTGGGAGCGCTGGGCTTGCGGACGGTTGTCCGGAAATATCGGAGCTGCTTCTGCGGTTTCATCTGAAAACAATCTGTCAATATGCGGCAAAGCTCCCCTCTGTTCGACAACAGAGGGGAACCTTTTATTGAAATATTACAAATTGTATTGAAACAAGCTTTAAAATGACACAATTTCCTGTCGGGGTTTCTTGCCGTCCGCCACCGAGACGATGTGCATCACCGGACCGGGACCCTTGTAGGCGGGGTGCTCCTCCACGTCCATTTTGGCCGTAATTTCCATCCAGTCGTGATTTTTGAAGCGGTCAAGTCCCTCGCCGCGGGCAATCAGGCCCAAGAAGGTCACGTCCTTCTCACAGCACACCATGGCAAATCGGCCCGGACAGTCTATACCGGGATACTGGGAGGAGTGGCACATTACCACCATCATGTGGACCAGCTTGCCCCGATACCGGTCGGGGTGGTCCATCACGTCCACATACCACACGCCGAAGTCCTCGTCGGGGATGTCGATGACCTCCTGCGTCATGTCAAAGGGGCACTCGTCGCCGGTGAGATAGTCCTCGCTGGTGCCGTCTGCATTCTCCAGATAGATGTCCGCACGGCGGTTCACCATCCGCAGGTTGCGCTTGCGCAGGCTTTCCCGCAGCTCCGGGGTGCAGCGGTTGAAGACCAGCATGTCCGCGCCTGTAATCTTCTCCATCATAAGCTGCCCCATGTTTTTGGCATAGGCTTCAAAGGTGGAGGCCTGCACCATGCACATAATCTGATACAGCACCCAGTTGGCTGGAAGCACGTCCCGGTAAAGCCGCTCAAGCTGCCACATGCCGTTGTATTCAATCAGCACCTGACGAGGCTTGTACTTTTTTTCGCACTCCTTCAAAAATGAGCAGGTCAGCGCTTTCTCACTCTCTATGGTCACCACCGTGACATTGGAAAGAGCGGCCTTGTCGTATTCCTCTTCGCCCTCCTCGCAGCAGAGAAGAAGGGTCTTGTCCTCCTTGGCGAAGCCGTCCTGTAAAATGCCGTTGATAAAATTGGTTTTGCCGCCGTCCAGAAAGCCGGCGATGAGATAAACGGGTATATCCATAAATGAAAAATCCTTTACAGCAATTGAAACTTATTTTATAGGCCAAACAGCACTTTGAGCTTCGCTTCGTTCAGCTCCGCACCGATGACACACAGGCGGCCCGTGTAGTCGGGGGCGCCCCGCCGGACCTCCGCCTCCTCGGGCACGAAGTCAAAGTGAAGCCAGCCGCCATCCGCCGCCGGAAGAATGCCCTTGGCCCGCAGAACCTTGCCAAAGTCGCCGGAGTCCAGCTTTTCCAGAATGGCGCGAATGCTCATTTCTGTGAAGACCTTGGGTGTCTCCGCACCCCAACTGGTAAACACCTCGTCCGCGTGATGGTGGTGGCAGGAACAATCGGGGTCACTGCACTCGTGCGCATGGTCATGATGGTGTTCATGCTCGTGATCGTGCTCATGGTGATGATCGTGCTCATGCTCATGGTCATGATGATGCTCGTGGTGGTGATCATGGCAGGAGCAGTCGGGGTCGCCGCACTCGCATTCATGGTCATGATGGTGTTCATGGTCATGGTCGTGATCGTGATGATGCTCGTGCTCATGGGCATCCGCCGTGTGTTCGGCGCGGATGCGCTCCAGCAGTTCGTCCGCCAGAGATACTTTTTCAATGGCAGAGAGAATGGTTTTGCCGTCCAATTGGTCCCAAGGAGTGGTGAGAATGGCGGCCTGAGGGTTCAGCTCCCGCAGCATGGCCACGGCGGCATCCAGCTTTTCAGCCGACAGCTTCTGTGTCCGGGAGAGAATAATGGTTCCTGCGGATTCCACCTGATTGTTGTAGAACTCGCCAAAGTTTTTCATATAGACCTTCACCTTGGATGCGTCCGCCACCGTGACAAAGCTGTTCAGCTCCATGTCGGCGCTCTTGGACACCGTGTCCTGCACGGCGGCAATCACGTCGCTGAGCTTGCCCACACCGGAGGGCTCGATCAAAATGCGGTCAGGGTGAAACTGCCGCTGCACGTCCTGAAGCGCTTGGCTGAAGTCGCCCACCAGAGAGCAGCAGATGCAGCCGGAGGACATCTCGGAAATCTGCACGCCGGATTCCTTTAAAAAGCCGCCGTCAATGCTGATTTCGCCGAATTCGTTCTCAATGAGCACCAGCTTTTCGTCCTGATAGGCCTCGGCCAGCAGCTTTTTGATAAGCGTTGTTTTTCCGGCGCCGAGAAAGCCGGAAATAATGTCAATTTTTGTCATGGAATCAAGTCCTTCGCTTTTAAATTTGGGGAGCTGACTAATACCTCGTATCATACCATTTTTTCTTAAAATTGCAATGTTTATATGGAAAATTCATGCCCCGTCCATAAATTTGGACCAAATTTATCCGGTCGGCGGGGAATTTGCTTTCTCTCCGCCAAAGGCCCCAAGGACCCACGGAGAAGCAAAACGACACTAAGGGAGCACCGTAAAAAAATGCCCTTGCGTCTTCCTGCCGCAATTGGCGTTATGCCAAAATAAACAAAAAGAAAAAGAGAACTAACGTTTACGCAATTGGTAAAAATTATAAAATGAGATAAACGGTGCATGCGAAATTGTATAAAACATACAATTGTTGCGAAATTGTGAACCCGTTGTTGCAACATTTCAACGGCGGTGCTAGAATAAAACCGAAAGGGAGCCAATACAGTTCTTCATGAGAGGGTATTTATACGGCTCCGAAAAGCCGCGGAAGAGCCGCGAACAAAATGGAAGAGGGGGAAACTAAAAAATGGCAGAGATAATTGCTGAAATTAACGGCAAAATCAATGGCATCGTCTGGGGCATTCCGATGATGATTCTGATTATCGGAACCGGCCTTTACCTGACCATCCGCACCGGGTTCCTGCAGTTCTCGAAGTTTGGCTACGCAATGAAGAACACCATCGGAAAGGTCTTTCATAAGGTGGAGGCCAAAGAGGGCGCGGTAACGCCGCTCCAGGCGCTGACCACCGCGCTGGCGGCCACCGTGGGCACCGGCAACATCGCGGGTGTGTGCGGCGCGATCGCCGTGGGCGGTCCCGGCGCGATTTTCTGGATGTGGGTCTCCGCGCTGGTGGGTATGTGCACCAAGTTTGCCGAGGTTACCCTTGCCATCAAATACCGTGAGCGCAACGATAAGGGCGACTGGGTCGGCGGTCCCATGTATTACATTAAAAACGGTCTGGGCCAGAATTGGAAGTGGCTGGGCACGTTGTTTGCCATCTTTGGTATGCTGGCTGCCTTCGGCATCGGCAACATGACGCAGGTGAACACCATCGCCACCACCATCGGCTCCGCCATTGGTGAGTTCGTCACTATGAGCGATGGCACCATGAATATCGTTTATCTGATTATCGGCATCGCTGTGGCTTCCATTTCCGCGCTGGTATATCTGGGCGGACTGAAGCGTATCGGCAGCGTGACCGAGAAGCTGGTTCCTGTCATGGCCATTATTTACATCCTCGGCTGTCTGGCGGTGATTGTCACCAATTCCCAGCATGTCGGGAAGGTTTTCAGCGACATTTTTATTGGCGCCTTTAACCCTGCCGCCGTGGTGGGCGGCGCAGCCGGCGTCGGCATCAAGCAGGCCATCACCAAGGGCGTTGGCCGCGGCATCTTCTCCAACGAGGCCGGTCTTGGCTCCGCTCCTATCGCCCACGCCGCCGCCGACACGGACAGTGCTGTCCGTCAGGGCCTGTTCGGCGTGTTCGAGGTGTTTGCCGATACCATCGTGATCTGCACCCTGACCGCGCTGACCGTGATGTGCGCCTATACCGGCGATAACGCCATGTCCATTGAATTTGGACAGTCCGCGGGCGCGGGCCTGGCGATCTCCGCATTCTCCACCACCTTCGGCGGAAAGGCTGCCGGTGTGGTCGTCGCCATCGGACTGACCCTGTTTGCTCTGTCCACGGTTCTGAGTTGGGGTCTGTATGGCACCCGCTGCGCGGAGTTCCTGTTCGGCACCAGAATCATCAAGCCGTATCAGGTGCTGTTCTGCCTGTTTATGATTGTGGGTGCCACCATGGAGCTTCAGTTGGCATGGGATATTGCCGACACGCTGAATGGCCTGATGGCGATTCCCAACCTGATTGCGCTACTGCTGCTGTCTCCTGTGGTCTTCAAGCTGGTGAGAGAGTACTTCTCCGACCCGGCCCGGGCGCTGGAGAAAAAAGCAAAGTAAGTGATTCAGCCCTTGTGTTTCCGAAAGAAAAGCACATCCTGGCGGCAATGCCGCCAGGATGTGCTTTTTGTCGAGCGGTTTTCCGCAAAAGAGTTTCCAGAACCCTGCCGCCGGAGCGCAGAGAAGAGGCAATGCGAAATAACGCTGCTTTAAATGAGGAGCTATCAGCCCAGATGCAGAATGGCTGAGGCAAAAGAAAAGTAAATGGAAAGAGAGATGGCATCTACGATGGTGGTGATGATGGGAGAGGCCATCACCGCTGGGTCAAAGCCCACCCGCTTTGCCAGCAGAGGAAGGGCGCAGCCCACCACCTTGGCGGAAAATACTGTGACGATCAAAGTGGAGCACACAACCAGAGCCACCGTGGGGGTCACGGCGGAATTGTGGAACAGCATCTGATCTATCAAAATCAGCTTGAGAAAGTTGGCTGTGGCCAGCGTCAGTCCGCACAGCAGGGAAACCCGAATTTCCTTCCAGATGACCCGAAGAATATCGCTGAATGCAATCTCATTCAGTGAAATTCCGCGAATCACAGTAACCGCCGATTGGGAGCCGGCATTGCCGCCTGTGTCCATCAGCATGGGGATATAGGCGGTCAGGATGGTCGCGGCGGCCAGCGCGTTTTCAAAGCTGGAAATAATCTGCCCTGTAAAGGTTGCGGAAATCATCAGAAGCAAAAGCCACGGAATGCGGGATTTAAACATCTCGAAAATATCGGTTTTCAGATATGGCTTGTCGGAGGGGAGAATTGCCGCCATCTTTTCGATGTCCTCGGTGACCTCCTCCTGCAAAACGTCCATGGCGTCGTCAACGGTGACGATGCCCACCAGTCGGTTTTCCGTGTCCACCACCGGCAGAGCCAGAAAGTCGTATTTAGAAAGGGTACGGGCGGTGTATTCCTGATCGTCCAGCGTGGAGACGGAGACGAAGTTGGTCTCCATGATGTCTCCGATGACTGCGTCCTCTTCCGCCAGCAGCAGTGTGCGCAGAGAAACCAGACCGATGAGGTGACGGTTGTCATCAATGACATAGCAGATGTTGATGGTTTCCTTGTCGGGGCCGGTGCGGCGGATGCGCTTGAATGCATCCTCCACGGTCATGGAGGTCTTCAGGTCTACAAACTCCGTGGTCATGATGCTGCCGGCGGAATCCTCTGGATATTTCAGGATTTCGTTGATGCTCTTGCGCATGTCTGGATCGGAGTGCATCAAGATGCGCTTGACCACGTTGGCGGGCATTTCCTCAACAATGTCCACCGCATCGTCTAAATACAGCTCGTCCAGCACCTCTTTCAGCTCCGTGTTGGAAAAGCCCTGAATCAAAAGCTCCTGCTCGTCCGAATCCAGCTCCACAAATACCGCCGCAGCCAGCTCCTTGGGAAGCAGGCGAAAAAGAAGCGGAAGGTCCTCCTCCGAAAGGCCGTCCATCAAAGGGGCAATGTCCGCCGCCTCTAGGAGACACAGGAGGTCCCGCAAGGCAGCATACTGTTTTCGGCGAATGAACTCCTCTATTTTTTCGATCAGTTCCATGCGCTTGTTTTCAAATTCCAACATACGCGGGTCCTCCTTTCTTCATATAATCGGCGGGGCAGGCGCCCCAAAAAGTAAAAAAATCCCAATCGTCCCGTCCGGTACGATTGAGAAAATCTTTCTCGAAAAACACTGCCGAGAGACAGCTCCGCCTCCCCACCGTTCAAGCTTTAGCTTCACAAGGCAGTGAAATTGCATTAGATGATACCTTAAAGTTCGATATCGCCTGTTCAAACCATCTCATGATGTCTCCATCATTTCGCGGCAGCAACCCATATCCCTGTGGTAGCCTTACCTACCGGACGCTGTTCACTTTTCTCTCTTATAGTATGCCAAAAAAGCCGCTGTGTCAACCGGTAGAGCTGTAAAATTGGAGAAAAGAAAAAATTAAGGTGGAAGCCGCCCGCTTCGCCGCGGCACGGCAAGATTTCAGCAAGACAAACGTTTGTACGATAAAAGCGCTTGTGGGATCACAAAGCGTATGATATAATAGTATACCTGTAAATCTCAAAGAATAACGCTGCGGGGGGGGAGCCCATGGGAATCCATGACGGACACCGGGAAAAGATGCGCCGGCGCTTTCTGGAAACGGGTCTTGCGGGCTTTGCCGACCACGAGGCGCTGGAGCTGCTTTTATTTTACGCCATTCCCCGCAGGGATACCAACGCTTTGGCCCATGTGCTTTTGGAACGGTACGGCTCTTTGGGGGCGACGCTCACCGCCCCGGTGGAGGACCTTCAAAAGGTGGACGGCGTGGGTGAGAGCGCGGCGCTGCTGCTGCGGCTGGTACCCATGCTGACGGAGCGGAGCAGAGAAAAGGAGAGCGCGCCGGTGATTCTCAACTCCACGGAGCGGGCGGGGGAATACCTCCTTCGCCGGTTTGACGGAAAAAAGTACGAGCTGGTCTATGAGCTGTGTCTGGACAGAAAGGGAAAGCTTTTGGTGAGTAAACTTTTGACCGAGGGCGACGTGAACGGGGCGGAGCTGAACATCCGCAAGCTGGTGGAAAACGCTCTGCTTGCCAATGCCAGCGCCGTGATTCTCTCCCATAACCACCCCAGCGGCGTGGCGCTGCCCTCCGGAGAAGACTTTGCAACCACCGACCGGGTGCGTATGGCGCTTGAAGGCGTGGGCATCCAGTTGGTGGACCACATCATCGTGGCGGACGGGGATTTCGTTTCCATGCGGGACTCCGGCTATTTCACAACCTGATAAAACCGCCCAAAAGGAGGGCTTATGCCAAAATTTAAAGTCGTTTCCCCCTACGAGCCTTCCGGCGACCAGCCGGAGGCCATTCAAAAGCTGGCATGGGGAATTGAAAACGGGCTGGACGAGCAGATTTTGCTGGGCGTCACCGGCTCGGGCAAGACCTTTACCATGGCCAAGGTCATTGAGAAAATACAGCGGCCTACGTTGGTGCTGGCTCATAATAAAACACTGGCCTCCCAGCTTTGTGAGGAGTTCAAGGCGTTCTTTCCAGACAACGCCGTGGAGTATTTTGTCTCGTATTACGACTATTATCAGCCCGAGGCATATATTCCCCATACGGATACCTATATCGCCAAGGACGCGTCCACCAACGACGAGATTGACCGTCTGCGCTTATCCGCCACCTGCGCCCTGCTGGAGCGCCGGGATGTGATCGTGGTGTCCTCCGTCTCGTGTATTTACGGATTGGGAGAACCGGAGGATTTTGCGCGGCTGATGATTTCCATGCGCACGGGACAGACACTGAACCGGGACGAGCTGCTGCGCCGTCTGGTGGAGGATCGGTACGAGCGCAACGACATTGCCTTTGAACGAAATATGTTTCGCGTCCGGGGAGACACGGTGGAAATTTACCCCGCCTATTTCAGAGACAAGGCCCTTCGTGTTGAATTTTTCGGAGACGAGATTGACCGCATCACGGAGTTTAACCCCGTCACGGGCGCGGCCTATCGCCTTCTGGAGCACGCGGTGGTCTATCCCGCCAGCCACTATGTCACCACCAAGGATAAAATGGAGCGGGCTATCGTTGAAATTCGGGAGGAGCTGGAGGAGCAGGTTCGGTATTTTACCGAGCGTAACAAGCTGGTAGAGGCCCAGCGCATCCGCCAGCGTGTGGAGTACGACATTGAGATGATGACGGAGTTGGGCTATTGCTCCGGCATTGAGAATTACTCCCGCATCATCTCACAGCGGCCCGCGGGGTCCGCGCCGATGACGCTGTTGGACTTTTTCCCCAAGGACTTCATGCTGTTTGTGGATGAGAGCCACGTGACGCTGCCGCAGGTGCGGGCCATGTACAACGGCGACCATGCCCGTAAACAAAGCCTGATTGACTATGGTTTCCGCCTTCCCTGCGCCTTTGACAACCGCCCCCTGAAATTTGAGGAGTTTGAGGAGCGGGCGGGTCAGGCGTTGTACGTCTCCGCCACCCCCGCCATCTATGAGCGGGAGCACGCGGGTCAGGTGGTGGAGCAGGTCATTCGACCCACCGGACTTTTGGACCCGGTGGTGGAGGTGCTCCCGGTGGAAGGCCAGATCGACGATCTGATTGCGGAGATTCAGGCCCGGTCCGAGCGGCGGGAGCGGGTGCTGGTGACGACTCTCACCAAGAAAATGGCGGAGGATCTGACGGAATATTTTAAAAACGCCGGAATCAAGGTTCGCTATATGCACTCCGACGTGGAAACGATTGAGCGGATGGAGATTATCCGGGGCCTGCGGCTGGGAGAGTTTGACGTGCTGGTGGGAATCAACCTCCTGCGTGAGGGCCTGGACTTACCCGAGGTAAGTCTTGTGGCCGTGTTGGACGCGGATAAGGAGGGGTTCCTCCGCAGCGAAACCTCCCTCATTCAGACCATGGGCCGCGCGGCGCGAAACGCCGACGGTCTGGTCATTCTCTACGCGGATAAGATTACCCCCTCCATGCGAGCCGCCATGGACGAGACGGAGCGCCGCCGGAAAATTCAGGACGAGTATAACAAGGCCCACGGCATTGTGCCAAAAACCATCATCAAGGACGTGCGGAACACGCTGGAGATTTCTAAGTCCGCCGACCCGGAAACGGCAGGAAAGCGCCGGAAGGTGAAACTAAACGACCGGGAGCGGGCGGAGGAGATTGCGCGGCTTGAAAAGGAGATGAAGGAGGCGGGCAAGATGCTGGAATTCGAGTATGCCGCCATCCTTCGGGACCGTATTATCGAACTGCGAGGAGGATAATCGGGCCGCGCCGCACAGCGTTTTTACAGGGGCTTTTTTCTGCATCAGGCCCGGTTCCTTTGCCGGGGAAAAGTGAAGAAGGGAAAACAGCGAATGAAAGGCGGGGGCCACAGCCGCGAAGCCGCCACACTGCCGGAAGGAGAGCGCATGGAGGAAAACAGAGAACTCACAAAAGCGCAAGCACAGGAGCAAAAACCCGCGCCCAAAGAGCCCGCCGACTGGCGGGCCTATGCCTGCATTCTGGCGGGGGCGGCGCTGTGGGGCATGATCGGCCTGTGGAACCGCCGATTGATGAGCGGCGGCCTTTCCCCGTGGTCCATTGTGCTGGTGCGAAACACCGGGGGGCTTGCCCTACTGTCCGCGATCTTCGGCGTTCGGGACCGCAGCGTGTTCCGGGTGAAACGGGAGCATTTGAAATACTTTTTCGGCACCGGCGTGGTCAGCGTACTGCTGTTCACCGTGTGCTACTTCTCCTGTCAGAAAATCACGTCTCTTGCGGTGGCGTCGATCCTGCTGTACACAGCTCCATCCATCGTGGTGATTTTGTCCGCGATTCTCTGGAAAGAGCCGGTGACGAAGAAAAAGCTGCTGGCGCTGCTGCTGACGCTGCTGGGCTGCGCCCTTGTGTGCGGCGTTTTTGCGGGGGATTTGACGGTCACTCCGGCGGGGATTCTGCTGGGCCTTGGCGCGGGATTTTTCTACGCGCTGTACAGCATCTTCGGGCGATACGCCTTGCAGGCCGGGTACGACGCCCGGACCACCACCGTGTGGACCTTCGTGTTTGCCGGCGTGGGTTCGCTGTTTTTTATCAGACCGGCGGAACTGGCGGCGCTGAGTGCCGCGCCCACCCTTTGGCTGGGCGCGCTGGGGCTGGTGGCGGTGTCCACCGTGGCGCCGTACCTGCTGTATACGTCGGGCCTTGCCCGGGTGGAGTCCGGCAAGGCGTCCATCATGGCAAGTCTTGAACCGGTGGTGGCAACCCTTGTCGGCGTGCTGGTGTTTCAGGAGCCTATGAACGGGCTGACGCTTTTGGGAATCGTGTGCGTCCTTGCGGGCGTGGTGATTTTGAGGTGAGACGATGAAGCAAAAAGACGAAAAGACCAACGTGATGCGGCTGCTGGACCAGAAAAAGATTCCCTACACCGCCCACTTTTACGAGGATACGGATGGCCCCGAAGGGGACCGGGAATACGGCCTCCATGTGGCCCAGGCCATGGGGCAGAACCCGGACCGGGTTTTTAAGACGCTGGTTGCCCAAGGCGCGTCCGGTGGAATTTATGTATATGAGGTCCCGGTGGCGGACAGCCTTGATTTGAAAAAGGCCGCCAAGGCCGTGGGGGAGAAGTCCGTGCAGCTGCTCCCCGTGGCGTCTATTTTGGCCGTCACTGGCTATATTCGTGGCGGGTGCAGCCCCGTGGGGATGAAAAAGCGGTTTCCCACCGTGTTTCACCAAACGGCGGCGGACTTTGAAGCGGTCTATATTTCCGCCGGGAAAATCGGCGCGCAGGTGGAGGTTCCCGTGCGGGACCTGCTGGCGCTGCTGGGGGCGGAGACGGCAGATATTGTGGTGGAGTGACCCCGGCGCGATGCGCCGGGAGATGGCGGCGGGGAACGTACCCCGCGGGAAACGTCTCTTCGGGGGACGGCAAGGAGTTTTTTAGAATATGCAAGACAAAATCGTTGTAAAGGGCGCCCGCGCCAACAATCTTAAAAATGTGGATGTGACCATTCCCCGGGACAAGCTGGTGGTACTCACCGGACTCAGTGGGTCGGGAAAGTCCTCTCTGGCCTTTGACACCATTTATGCCGAGGGCCAGCGCCGCTATGTGGAAAGCCTGTCCTCCTACGCCCGGATGTTTTTGGGACAGATGGAAAAGCCGGACGTGGACTATATCGACGGGCTTAGTCCCGCCATCTCCATTGACCAGAAGACCACCTCCAAAAACCCACGGTCCACCGTGGGCACCGTGACGGAGGTGTACGACTATCTGCGCCTTCTCTGGGCGCGAGCGGGCACGCCCCACTGTCCCAAGTGCGGCAAGGAAATTCGCCAGCAGACCATTGACCAGATCATTGATCAGGTGATGGCTCTGCCGGAGGGGACCCGCATTCAGGTGATGGCCCCGGTGGTGCGGGGAAAAAAGGGCGAGTATGTCAAGACCTTTGAGGACGCACGGAAATCAGGTTACGTCCGCGTCCGAGTGGACGGCTCCCTCTACGAGCTGGACGAAGAGCTGAAGCTGGAGAAAAACAAAAAGCACACCATTGAAATCGTGGTGGACCGGCTGATTATCCGGGAGGACGTGCGCCAGCGGCTGACGGACTCGGTGGAAACCGCATCCTCTCTGACAGGGGGCGTAGTGCTGATCAATCTGGTGCGGGAGGAGCAGGATTTGACCTTCTCCCAGAACTACGCCTGCGAGGACTGCGGCGTTTCCCTTGAGGAGCTGGCGCCCCGGCTGTTCTCCTTCAACAATCCCTTCGGCGCATGCCCTGCCTGCATGGGTCTTGGCAGTCAGCAGAAGGTGGACCCCGCGCTGGTGGTGCCGGACGGAGAGCTGTCCATTCTGGACGGGGCCATTCAGGCCTCCGGCTGGAACAACATCCGAGGCGACGGCATTTCCCGGATGTACTTCGACGCGCTGTCCAAAAAGTACCGGTTCTCCCTGTCTGTTCCGTTCAATGACCTGCCGGAGGACATTAAGACCGTCATTTTTTACGGTACCGGCAATGAAAAGCTGGACCTGCACTACGACCAGCCCCGGGGAAAAGGTGTGCTGCACCAGCCCTTCGAGGGCATCTGTACCAATCTTGAGCGCCGCTATCAGGAGACCCAAAGCGACTCCATGCGCCGGGAGCTGGAGGAATTCATGACCCAGCAGCCCTGCCCCACCTGCGGGGGGAAGCGCCTGCGCAAGGAGGCGTTAGCCGTCACCGTGGGAGATGTGAGCATTTATGACTTCACAAAAATGTCCGTGGTGGACGAGCTGGACTGGGTGGGCAGGCTGAAGCTGACGGAACAGCAGATGCTGATTGCCGATCGGATTCTCCGGGAGATTAAAAGCCGTCTTGGGTTTTTGCAGTCCGTGGGCCTTGGATATCTGACCCTCTCCCGCGCGGCGGGGACCCTATCCGGCGGCGAGAGCCAGCGCATCCGTCTGGCGACACAGATCGGCTCCTCTTTGATGGGGGTGCTGTATATTCTGGACGAGCCTTCCATCGGATTGCACCAGCGGGACAATGACAAGCTGCTTGCAACCCTCAAGCGCCTGCGGGATTTGGGAAATACCCTTCTGGTGGTGGAGCACGACGAGGACACCATGCGCGCGGCGGACTATTTAATTGACGTTGGTCCCGGTGCGGGCGTCCACGGCGGCGAAATCGTGGCCGCCGGAACGCCGGAGGAGGTCATGGAAAATCCCAACTCCGTCACGGGGCAATACCTTTCCGGACGGCGGAAGATCGCCGTCCCCGCAGTCCGGCGTACGGGCAGCGGCAGCGTTTTGAAGGTTGTGGGCGCGGCGGAAAACAACCTGAAGAACGTGAATGTGGAAATTCCGCTGGGGACCTTTACCTGTGTCACCGGCGTGTCCGGGTCGGGAAAGTCGTCTCTTGTGAACGAGATTATTTTCAAAAAGCTGGGCGCGGAGTTGATGCGCATGAAGACGCGGCCCGGAAAGTGCGGGCGCATCGAAGGGCTGGAGTACCTTGACAAGGTGGTGGACATTGACCAAAGTCCCATCGGGCGCACGCCCCGCAGTAACCCTGCCACCTACACCGGGCTGTTCAACGACATTCGAGATATGTTCGCCGCCACGCAGGAGGCCAGAAGCCGGGGCTATGGCCCGGGCCGGTTCAGCTTCAACGTCCGGGGCGGACGGTGCGAGGCCTGCTCCGGCGACGGACTGCTGAAAATTGAAATGCATTTCCTGCCGGATATCTTTGTTCCTTGCGAGGTATGCAAGGGCGCGCGGTATAACCGGGAGACGCTGGAGGTTCGCTATAAGGGCAAAAACATTGCTCAGGTGCTGGACATGACCGTGGAGGAAGCAGCGGAGTTTTTCTCCGCTCTGCCCAAGATCAACAAGAAGCTGAAAACCCTGTGCGACGTGGGCCTTGGCTATGTGAAGCTGGGCCAGTCCTCGACCGAGCTTTCCGGCGGCGAGGCACAGCGGGTGAAGCTGGCGACGGAGCTGAGCAAGGTGGCCACGGGTCGCACCATTTATATTCTGGACGAGCCCACCACCGGCCTTCACAGCGAGGATGTCCGGCGGCTTCTGGAAGTCCTTCAGAAGCTGGTGGAGGGCGGCAACACGGTGCTGGTCATCGAGCACAATCTGGATGTCATCAAGTGCGCCGACTACCTCATTGATCTTGGCCCCGAAGGGGGCGACGGCGGTGGGACCATCGTCTGCACCGGCACGCCGGAGGAGGTAGCCGCCTGCCCGGAGAGTTACACCGGACAATACTTGAAAAAAATGCTCCTCTGATGGAGGATTGGATGGGAGACGGAAGCATGAACATTCGCACCGCCCAAATGGCGGACTTAAAGGCGCTGGCGGCGGTGGAAGCCGCGTGTTTTCCGGCGGCGGAGGCGGCGACAGAAGAGGACTTTGCCGCGCGACTCCGGGTTTATCCCCGGCACTTTTGGCTTTTGGAGGAGGATGGGAAAATCGTCTCCTTTGTCAATGGCATGGCAACAAACGAGGAAACCATCCGGGACGAGATGTTCTCCGATGCGTCTTTCCACAGGGAGGACGGGGCGTGGCAGGCGATTTTCGGCGTGAATACCCTGCCGGACTATCGCCGCCGGGGCCTTGCCCCCCGGCTGCTGCGGGAGGCGGAGCAGGATGCACGGCTTGCCGGTCGGCGGGGCTGCATCCTCACCTGCAAGGCCGCGCTGCTTCCGTGGTATGAAGGCCTTGGCTATCGCAATCAGGGTGTGTCTGGGTCTGTTCACGGCGGCGCGGTGTGGTACGATATGACGCTGGAATTTTGACGGGAGTTGAAAAGCTTCCGGCTACGCAAAGGCAGAAGACGGACTGCGGCGATGCCGCAGTCCGTCTTTTTAACGATGCAAACGCAAGGAAAAATTGGAGATTGCTCCGGGGAAAGCTGCGTGATTGCTTTTGGGCGCGGCAGGCATCTTTGCCCTGTGCCGTATGTTTGACTTTATAGGAAACAGAAAACGCCGGTGCCGCCAATAAGGCGGCACCGGCGTTGAACATCTCTGACGTTATGCGGTATTCCGTACGGGGTTTCGTGGAAATTCGACAAAAAGTGACATGATAAATGTGAGAACATCACCGAAAAGTCACGCCAGAAAACCTTTCAAAATGCGGTCTTCCGCTTCTTCCTCAGTCAGGCCAAGGGTTTGCAGCTTTAAAAGCTGATCGCCCGCAATTTTGCCGATGGCGGCCTCGTGAATGAGCTGTGCGTCCATGCAATTGGAGGCAATTTCCGGAATGGAGCGGATTTTTGCGTCCCCCATGATAATGGAGTCGCACTGCACATGGCCAAAGCTTCTGGCGTTGCCGGTCATCAGCGGGCGGAAGGTCTGCACGGAAGTGTCCTGCGCCACAGACCGGGAAATCACCCGCCCCTTGGATTCTTCACCGTCAAGCACAATCTCCATGTCGCTGTTGGCCGTTTGCTCTCCGTGGGTGAGCAAGCGCTCCGTCACCACAGCCTCCGCGTTTTTCCCACAGACAATTTTGGTGTAGCGCTTGGTGGAGTCAATGCCCCGGATTTGAGTGGTGTCCATCTGGATAGAGGCCCCCTCCTCCAGATATACGATGGTCTGGGGATTCATGATTTTGCCGCCCTTGCCATCCCCTTCGCCATAGTGCTTTTCCGTATAGTGAACGTGAGAATTTTTCCCCACATAAAAGGTGTGTACGCCGTCGTGGCGGCTGGATGTGTCTCCGCAGTTGTGGATGCCGCAGCCAGCCACAATGTTAACATTGCTGTTTTCGCCGATATAAAAGTCGTTGTAGACAAGCTCCTCAATGCCCGGCTTGGTGATGATAACCGGGATATAGCAGGTTTCCCCCGCCGTGCCGGGCTTGATGCGGATGTCGATGCCGGGCTTGTCCTCCTTGCCAGTGATCTCAATGTTTTCCGAGCTCTGCCGTCCGTCGCATCCCGTGTCCTTGCGGATGTTGAAGGCCCCCACCGGTTTCCCGATCAGGTCCGCGATCTTTTCAAGCAGGGCGCGGTCCACTTCCGTATCCATCATCGTGCTGCGCCCCCTTTCGTCAAAACCGGGCAGAAGCCCGTGGTGTCCGCCAGAATTTCCGGCAAAATCTCGTCGGCGGAGCCACGAAGAGTGACGCCCCCGTCGCCGATGACCACCACCTCGTCCGCCAGGGAGATAATCCGCTCCTGATGGGAAATGACGATCATGGTGGCGCTGCCGGACTGGTGAATCTGCTCAAAGGTCTCGGTCAGCCGGGAGAAGCTCCACAGATCGATGCCCGCCTCCGGCTCGTCAAAAATCATAAGCTGTGCGCTCCGGGCCAGAAGCGTGGCAATCTCAATGCGCTTCACCTCGCCGCCGGAGAGGGACGCGTCCACCTCCCGGTCCAGATAGTCGTTGGCGCACAGGCCCACCCGGGTGAGATACTGGCAGCAAAGCTCCTTGGAAAGCGGCCCATCTCCCGCCGCGATGGTCAGAAGGTCCCGGACGGTCAATCCCTTGAACCGGGGAGGCTGTTGAAATCCGTAGCTGATGCCCCGCTTCGCTCGCTCTGTGATGCCGAGATCGGTCACGTCCTCCCCATTCCATAAAATTTTGCCCGATGTGGGCTTCACAAGCCCCATGACAATTTTCGCCAAAGTGGTTTTTCCGCCGCCGTTAGGCCCGGTGAACACCACCAGACGGTGGTCGTCGACGGTCAGGGAGATGTCCTTCAAAATCTCCAGCTTGCCCTCCGGCTCCTGAACGGCGTAATGGATATGTTGCAATTCCAGCACAGCGCGATTCCTCCTTGCGCGTTTTTTCAAAATACGCGGTTATTCTACCATTTTTTTTCTAAAAAGGCAATGCTAACAGCCGGATTTAGGTATTCTGTCCGAAGTGCGGCGGATTTATCTGTCGCCCTGTTTTTACTGGCACACGGAGCGCGGCTGATGCATACCATGAAGAAGAGGACTGGACTCCGCCGGGAATTTGCTTCGCGCGGCGGGGCGCGGCGCGTTTTTTAATACTTGCCGGCGCGAAGCGGCGGAATGGAGCGTTTTTTATGCAACAGCAGGCCGATACATACGACTACCGGCAATATGACAAAATCTGGCAGCGGGTTTCTCCCAATCTGGACCCCTATCCCGGCGTGACCCCGGAGTGCGCCACGGCAAAAACTCCCGCCGTCAGTGCCGCCGTCTCCGAGCCGGAGGAAACCGCCTGCACGGCACAGGTCAAAGCCGCCTCCGTGGAGGACGGCCTCTCCTGTATTGAAGCAAACCCATGCTGTATGGGTACGTCGGCCATGGAGATGCTGCGGGTTTTGCAAAGCTTTATCGAAGAGGAGCTGGCGGCCAAGCGCTATTATCTGGCCTTTTCACGGCAGGCCCCCGGCTGGGCGCGCCAGACGCTGCGGGACATGGCCGAGGACGCGGGCGCCCATGCACGCAGGCTGATGGCGGTGCACTATCTTATCACCTGCCAGTGCTATCAGCCCACTTCGGCCTATGAGCGCATTTATGTGGGCCAGCTTTGCCCTGCTCTGCGGGCTCGGTATCAGGACGAGGTATGCCGTGCCCAGCAATATGAGCGGGCAGCGGAGAGCACCTCGGACCCCTGCCTTTCAAAGCTTTTGTTCGAGCTGAGCGCGGATGGATACCGGCATGCGGATCAGTTGATGATGCTGCTGGAGCGGGCCATGCGTCAGCAGCAGTAAAATGGCGGAAAGGCTCCGGAGAGCTTTCGCGCAAGAGAGCCGCCTGCTATGCAGGCGGCTCTCTTGCATTCCGGCAAAACCCGGAGTGCGGCTTGCATTTCTCCGGGAAATTTGGTATACTAAAAGACAAAATTACCGCGAGATAAGCCGGGAAACGCAAAGCAGCGGGCCGGCAGGCTACCCTGCCGGCCCTATTCAAAAAAGCGGTGGCACCGCGTCGGGGCCGGACACCGCGTGGGGTGCCGCGTGGCGCCCTTCCGCTTAGGCTATCCTATGCCGGCCGGGGCAGGCGGTTCCTGCCGCCGAAAGGGTCCGGCTATTGCGCGGGCGCTGATTTTTCATTGAAAAGAGGGCTTATAATGATAAAGATATCGCCGTCTATCCTGTCCGCTGACTTTGCCAACCTGGAGCGGGACATTCGGAAAATTTCCACCGCTGACTATGTGCATGTGGACGTGATGGATGGTGTGTTTGTCCCAAACATCTCCATCGGCCTGCCGGTGGTAAAGGCAATTCGGCCCGTGACGCAGCAGCCGCTGGACGTTCACCTGATGATTGTGCAGCCGGGACGGTACGCCGGGCGGTTCTGCGACGCAGGGGCGGACATTGTCACCCTCCATGTGGAGGCGGATACGGAGGAGAACCTTCTCTCCGCCATCGACGTGATTCACGCCAAGGGCAAGCGGGCGGGCGTGGTGCTTAAGCCTGCCACCCCGGTTTCGGCGGTGCTGCCCTATCTTGAGCGGGTAGAGCTGATTCTGGTGATGACCGTGGAGCCAGGGTTTGGCGGTCAGAGCTTTATGACCGACCAATTGGACAAGATCCGAGCCATCCGCGCTCTGATTAACGAGCGCAATCCCGCCTGCGAGCTGGAGGTGGACGGGGGAATCGGTCCCGATACCTACCGTGCCTGCGTTGACGCGGGAGCAAACGTGCTGGTGGCGGGCAGCGCGGTATACGGTGCGGAGGACATTGCCGCCCGCATTCAGCTTCTGCGGGGCTGAGAAGCGCCCCTGAATCGGCGCACCGCCGCCATCAATTAAAAAGCGAGGTCTGACCATGGAATATTTTCCCGCGCCGCTGGAAAAGCTGGTGGAGCAGTTTGCCCGCCTGCCGGGTATCGGCGGAAAGTCCGCCCAGCGGCTGGCGTTTTATGTGCTGGGGCTGCCGGAGGAGGAGGCACTGGAGTTTTCGCGTGCAATTATAGACGCGAAAAAACACGTCACCTGCTGTCCCGTGTGCCAGAATTTTACTGCCGGGGGCCTGTGCCCCATCTGCTCCTCGCCCAAGCGGGACGGAAGTGTGATCTGCGTGGTGGCGGACCCCCGGGATGTGGCGGCGCTGGAGCGGTCCCGGGAATTTGGAGGGCACTATCATGTGCTTCACGGAGTCCTGTCACCTATGAACCATGTAGGCCCGGACGACCTTGCCATCCGCCCCCTGCTGGACCGGGTGGCCAAGGGGGGCATCGAGGAGGTCATTATGGCCACCAACCCGGACACGGAGGGGGAGGCCACCGCTATGTATCTTGCGCGGCTTTTAAAGCCCTTTGATGTGAAGGTGACCCGTCTGGCCTACGGCATCCCTGTGGGCGGCCATCTGGAATTTACGGACGACGCCACGCTTTCCCGCGCCCTGGAGGGCCGTCGGGAGATATAAAGACAGGAAAAAGAAAACCGGGGCCGGTCCGTCCGGCCCATACAAATAATTGCTCAAACGAAGAAAGTTGAGGATCATCTATGCCCGAAATCAAAAGAACCGCCATGGTTACCGTCTGCGGACGGCCCAACGTGGGAAAATCCAGCCTGACCAACGCGCTGGTGGGCGAAAAAGTCGCCATCGTGTCCAACAAGGCCCAGACCACCCGCAACCGCATCTGCGGCGTGGTGAACCGGGGAGAAATCCAGTTTGTCCTGATGGACACGCCGGGTCTGCACAAGCCCAAGTCCGCGCTGGGGGACTATATGGTGAAAATTGTCACCTCCAGCCTTTCCGACGTTGACTGCGCATTGCTGCTGGTGGAGCCCATCGCCCACGTGGGCGCGCCGGAATTGGCGCTGATTGCCCGGGTGCGGGAGGAAAACATCCCCACGATTCTGTGCATCAATAAGACGGACACTGTGAAGCCCGACGAGCTGCTGCCGGTCATTGCGGCGTACAATGAGGTGTGGGACGGCTTTGCCGCCATCATCCCCATCTCCGCCCACCGGAAGGACGGACTGGATGACCTGCTGGGCGAGATGAACAAATACGTCAAGGAAGGGCCTCAGCTTTTCCCGGACGGGCAGACCTCCGACCAGCCGGAGCGGCAGGTGATGGGAGAAATTTTGCGGGAGAAGCTGCTTTTGTGCCTTGATAAGGAGATTCCCCATGGCACCGCCGTGGAGATTTCCAAATTTTCCGAGCGGGACGACGAGGTGATCGAGGTGGACGCCACGATTTACTGCGAGAAGTCCAGCCACAAGGGCATTATCATCGGTAAGCAGGGCGCCATGCTGAAAAAAATCAGCAGCATGGCCCGCCACGATATGGAGCGCTTCATGGGGACAAAGGTCTATCTTCAGACCTGGGTCAAGGTGAAGGAAAACTGGCGGGACAACCTGGGCTATGTGCGGAATCTGGGCTATCGGGACAATTGAGACGAAGACACCTATCAGCGGGGCGCACGGAAAATGTGCGCCCCGCTTTTGTGCGCCGTGTGACGCACGACCCGGGAGGGCGGTGTGTACGTGGGAAATTTGTCCCTTTGCGCCGCTTCGTTTGCACCCTCTTGACACGAATTGCAAAGCCTGCTAATATAATAAGAACGCGAGGAACGGAAAGAGTAGCATTTTCCCAAAGGGCAGAGAGGGCGCGCCACCGGCTGAAAGCGCGTCTGCGGAGGGAAGTGTGAAGTGCGTCCGGGAGCGTGAGGTTAATCCCCTCCGGTGAAGCCGCCGTTATCGGGCTGTCCGGCTGCTGGGCCGGCACGAGTATTTGCAAGAGTGGAACCGCGTCGCCGACGCCTCTTGTACCTCTTTGAGGTACGAGGGGCGCTTTTTCATTTAAAAGGAGTGCTGTATGCGGATGCTTGTTTGTCGATGTCCGGGTTTGACTTCCCCGGCATATTTTATTATTGAGATTGAAAAGGAGTCTTGAATATGACCCGTTTGTCAGAATTGTTGGGCGCATATCAGAGCCGGGACCCCGCCGCCCGCAGCAAGCTGGAAGTTTTTTTGCTCTATCCCGGCGTCCATGCCACGATTTATCACCGGATCGCCCATTTCTTTTTTCAAAGAAACATGATGTTTCTTGCCCGGTGCGTCTCCCAGTGGAGCCGCTTTTGGACCGGCATTGAAATCCACCCCGGCGCAAAAATCGGCCGCCGTCTGGTCATTGACCATGGCATGGGCATCGTCATCGGAGAAACTGCCGAGGTGGGGGACGATTGCCTGCTCTACCAGTGCGTGACGCTGGGCGGGACGGGGAAGGATAAGGGAAAGCGCCACCCCACCATCGGAAACAACGTGATGGTGGGCTCCGGGGCCAAGGTTCTTGGCCCCTTCACCGTGGGGGACCATTCCCGCATCGCGGCGGGAGCAGTGGTGCTCAGCGAGGTTCCGCCCAATTCCACCGCCGTGGGCGTTCCGGCGCAGGTGGTGCGGGTCAGCGGGCAAAAGCCGGTGGCCAGCTTCGCCGAGGATGTGGACCAGATCAGCGATATGTGCGACCCCGTGCAGGAAGAGCTGCTTGCCCTGTTCCAGCGGATAGACGCGCTGGAACAGCAGTTGAAAACCATCAAGGAAAGGACGGCCTGAGCCATGTATCTCTACAACTCTGCCACCCATAGAAAAGAAGAATTTAAGCCCAACCACCCGGATATCGTGAAGATGTATACCTGCGGTCCCACGGTCTACCATTTTGCCCACATCGGAAACCTGCGTAGCTATATCATGGAGGACGTGCTGGAAAAGTACCTGCGCTACGTGGGCTATAACGTCAAGCGTGTTATGAATATCACCGACGTGGGGCACCTCACCAGCGATGCGGATACCGGCGAGGATAAAATGCTCAAGGGCGCCCAGAGGGAGCACAAGTCTGTGCTGGAAATCGCCCAGTTTTACACCGATGCGTTTTTCGATGACTGCCGCAAGCTGAACATCAAGCGGCCCGACATTGTGGAGCCTGCCACCCGATGTATTGATGAATATATCACAATCATCACCCGCCTGATGGAAAACGGCCACGCCTATCAGGCCGGTGGCAACGTGTATTTCGACACCTCCAAGCTGGAGCATTATTACCTGTTCAACGACCACGACGCGGAGGATTTGGCCGTGGGCGTGCGGGAAGGCGTGGAGGAGGACTCCAACAAGCGCAATAAAAACGACTTTGTTCTCTGGTTCACCAAGTCCAAATTTGAGGATCAAGCCTTGAAGTGGGACTCTCCCTGGGGCGTGGGCTATCCCGGCTGGCACATTGAGTGCTCCGGTATCTCCATGAAGCATCTGGGTGAGGATCTGGACATTCACTGCGGCGGGATCGACAACGCCTTCCCCCACCACACCAACGAGGTTGCCCAGTCCGAGGCATATCTGGGCCACCATTGGTGCAATTATTGGTTCCACGTTCTGCACCTAAACACCAGTGGCGGAAAAATGAGCAAGTCTAAGGGGGAGTTTCTCACGGTTTCCCTGCTGGAGGAGAAGGGCTACGACCCCATGGACTATCGTTTCTTCTGTCTCCAGTCCCACTACCGCAAGGCGCTGGTGTTCTCCTATGAGAATCTGGACAATGCGAAAACTGCCTATGGCAAGCTGATTGCCCGGATTGCCGCCTTGAAGGACGGCCCGGCGGAGAGCAGCGAGACTGCGGACGCTCTGCGGGCAAAGTTCAGGGCCGCTATGGATAACGATTTGAACACGTCTTTGGGCGTGACCGCGCTGTACGATGTACTGAAAGCGGATATCTCCGATGGGACGAAGCTGGCCCTTTTTGAGGAGTTCGACGGGGTTTTAAGTTTGGGACTGCTGGACCGGGCGGCGAAAAAGCGGGAGCAGGATGCAAAGTCCGTCAGCTCCAATCAGGGCGGATTCACCGTGCAGGGCGAGGGAGACCCGGAGATTGATGCGCTGGTGATCCGGCGCGCCGAAGCCAAGAAGGCCAAAAACTTTGGCGAGGCGGACCGCATCCGTGACGAGCTGAACGCCAAGGGTGTGGAGATCACCGACGTGCCCGGCGGTGCGGTGTGGAAGCGGGCGTAAACCGCTGAGGGAATGTGTGTCCAGACGGGTGAGCGGACCAGTATTCCAATCGCTCCAACCGGTGCCTTTCGGGCAGAGCAGTTTATCTCGCCGGGAGACGGGTCTGGAAATTGCGGAGAATAGGCCGCGTGAACCATGCCTTAAAAAAACTAAGGGCCGGACGCTATACGTCCGGCCCTTTTTTAAAAATATTTTTCTTATTTGTTGCAAATACTACTGAAGATATGCATATATTAGGATATTCTAATAAAACAAAAATGAGTAAATAAATTAAGGCGAAAAAGTCGGCTTTGGACAAAGCCTTAGAGAAAGGACGGGTGAGAACCGGAAATGGACTATGAAGATCAGGCGGAGCTTTTAAAGGCGTTGGCCAATCCCACGCGGCTGAAAATTGTCCACTCCCTGTTGAACACCGGCTGCCGCAACGTGGGCTGCATGGAGCGGGGAACAGGCGTGAGCCAGTCCTGCATTTCTCAGCATTTGCAAAAGCTGAAGGCCGCCGGGGTTGTGGCGGCAGAGCGCAGTGGAAACGAAGTGTATTACAGAGCCGCTTCGCCGGATGTTGCCCGGCTGGTGGCGGCGTTGTTTCAGGAGGAGGTTTCAAACTATGTCCTGTGATGTGTTGGTAATCGGCGGCGGCCCGGCGGGGCTGAGCGCGGCAATCAACGTCCGGGCGCGGGGGAAAAGTGTGCTGGTGATCTCCAACCCGGTGGAGGAAAATCCTCTGTGGAAATCCGAGCGGGTGGAAAATTATCCGGGGCTCCCCGGCGTCACCGGGGAGGAGCTGCTTCTCGCCATGCAAAAGCACGCGGAGACCGACGGGGTGGAATTTACCGAAGGCAAGGCACTGTCCGCCATGAACATGTCCGACGCGTGGTATGTCAGCGTGGGCAGCGATGTGCAGGAGGCCAAGGCCGTGGTGCTGGCGGCGGGCGTTGCCCGGGGAAAGAAATTTCCCGGCGAGGAAGAATTTTTGGGACGGGGCGTAAGCTATTGCGCCACCTGCGACGGGATGCTCTACCGGAACAAGCCTGTAGCGGTGCTGGGATACAGCCAATCGGCCCGGCACGAGGCGGAGTTTTTAAAAGGTATTGGCTGCGAGGTGCATTACTTCGAGAAACCCAAAGACTGCGAAATTACCGGCGAAGGCAAGGTGGAAAAGGTGATTTGCGGCGGTGAGACGGCGGAGGTGGCCTGCGTGTTCATCCTGCGGCCCGCGCTGGCGCCCACGGATTTGTTTCCCGGCCTTACGGTGGAAAACGGCTATGTGCAGGTGGATCGCCGCATGGCAACGTCTCTACCCGGTGTGTTTGCGGCGGGAGACTGCACGGGAACGCCCCTTCAGGCGGCAAAGGCCGCGGGCGAGGGTCTGATCGCCGGGCAAAGCGCGGCGGCGTATGTGGCCGCGCTGGTGCGGAAAGAATAAAGAAAACCAACGGAAGATAAAATAAAGAAAAAGGAGATTTGAAAAATGGCATTGGTGCATTTGAACAACACGGAATTTGACAAGACAATCGAAGCAGCCCCTCTGGCGATGGTGGATTTCTGGGCGGATTGGTGCGGCCCCTGCAAAATGGTGGGGCCCACGGTGGAGAAAATTGCCGCCGATTATGACGGCAAGGCTTTGGTGGCCAAGGTCAATATTGACCAGGAGCCGGAACTGGCTCAACGGTTTGGGGTCATGTCCATTCCCACGCTGGTGTTTTTGAAAAACGGGGAGGAATTTGACCGCAAGGTGGGCGTGATGCCCGAGGCGGCGTTCACCGCCGTGCTGGACGAAAGCCTGTAATTTTAGCGGGCCCGAAAAAGAACTTAAGAGGCGCTCCGCAGACATTTGTCTGCGGAGCGCCTCTGTTCTTGGCTTTTGTGAGATACTTTATCGACTGTTTCGCCGGGAGAGAATTACATCAAGCCCGCGGTGATCTGAAACGAGCTGCTTAATTCCGGTTTGCAGAGTTGGTGGTGTCTTTCAGCAGTACGTCGTGTGCGCCGCCCTCCACAATGGAGACGGAGGACACCAGCGTCAGCTTGGCCTTCTCCCGCAGCGCGGGGATGCTCAGCGCACCGCAGTTGCACATGGTGGAACGGATTTTGGCAAGGGTGGTGGAAATGCCGTCCGCCAGAGCGCCTGCGTAGGGCACGTAGGAATCCACGCCCTCTTCAAAGCTGAGCTTTTTGTCGCCGCCCAAATCATACCGTTCCCAGTTCCGGGCGCGGGCGCTGCCCTCGCCCCAATACTCCTTCATATAGCTGCCGCCCACCAGCGTTTTCGCAGTGGGGCTTTCGTCAAACCGGGAGAAGTACCGTCCCAGCATGCAGAAGTCCGCGCCCATGGCCAACGCCAGCGTGATGTGATAGTCTTGCACAACGCCGCCGTCGGCGCAGATGGGAACGTAAATTCCGGTTTCTTCAAAATATCGGTCCCGTTCCGCCGCCACGTCGATCACTGCCGTGGCCTGTCCCCGACCGATGCCCTTGGTTTCCCGGGTGATGCAGATGGAGCCGCCGCCGATGCCGACCTTTACGAAGTCAGCTCCGGCGTCCGCCAGAAAGCGAAAGCCCTCGCCGTCCACCACGTTGCCCGCGCCGATTTTCACGCTGTCGCCGTATTTTTCACGGGCCCAGACAAGGCAGCGCTTCTGCCATTCGGAAAAGCCCTCAGACGAGTCCATGACCAGCACGTCCGCTCCGGCCTCCACCAGCGCGGGAATCCGCTCCTCATAGTCGCGGGTGTTGATGCCTGCGCCCACCACATAACGCTTTTGCCCGTCCAGCAGCTCCAGAGGATTGTCCTTATGGGTGTCGTAATCCTTGCGGAACACAAAGGCCACCAAGGACCCGTTCTTGGAGACAATGGGGAGGGCGTTGAGCTTGTGGTCCCAGATCAGGTTGTTGGCCTCCTTCAGGCTGGTGCCCTCCGGGGCGAAGACCAGTTTTTCCATGGGGGTCATAAAGGAGGATACCTTCTCCGTGCCGTCCATGCGGCTGACGCGATAATCCCGGCTGGTGACAAGGCCCAAGAGTCGGCCGGTGCCGCTGCCATCCTCGGTCACGGCCATGGTGGAGTGGCCCGTTTTTTCTTTCAGGGCCAGCACGTCGGAAAGTGTGCTGTCGGGTCGAAGGTTGGAGTCGCTGACCACAAAGCCCGCCTTGTGGCCCTTTACTCGGCGGATCATCTCGGCCTGCCGGTCGATGGGCTGGGACACGTAGATGAAGGCAACGCCGCCTTCCCGGGCAAGGGCAATGCCCATCTCATCCCCGGAGACGGCCTGCATTACGGCGGAAACCATGGGGACGTTGGCGGAGAGAGCAGGCTCCTCCCCTCGGCGAAATTTCACAAGGGGTGTTTTCAGGGACACATTGGCGGGAATGCACTCCACGGAGGAGTAGCCCGGCACCAGCAGGTACTCGCTGAAGGTGTGGGAGGGTTCGTTGAAATAATATGCCATAAGGCCACCTCTTTCGTTGTGTATGTTGGAGGGAAACGGACGGCGCACACTCGGCAGAAGCCGGGAAATAAGCCCTCAGTCCAATTTTTCTTGTTCTCTAGAATACCACGTCCCGGGGAAAAAGCAACGGGTATGGAAAAAAAGTCTGAAAAAATGCGCTTGTCGCAGCTCTGATAACAAACAGTGGCCGCTTTTTCATACAAAAAGACGCGGGGATTCCCGCGCCTTTTCTCAACCTTATATCAGGGAAGCATTTGTCACAGCTTTTTGCGCATGACGGTCAGGTTGAAAATTCCGTCCGTAAAATACTGGCGGGAGAAAAATACCGGCTTCCCGTCAATGTCGTAGTCCACCTCATCCATGCGCAGAAGAGGCGCGCCCACGGGAAGACCAAAAATTTCGGAAAGCGCCACATCCGCCAGTCCGGGCCGCACGTCGGTTAGGTCCAAATAGGGGGTCACATCGCAGAACTGACCGAGAAAATGAAAAATGGGAAACTTGAGATCCCGGGCGGTGTAGGTGCCGTTCACAAGCGCCTTTTCAATGATATCCTCGCAATAGATAGCAGGCTTGCCGTCGGCGGTGCACAGCCGGGAAATGCGAATCACCGGCGCGTTGGCCGGGATATGGAGCTTGCGCGCCACATCCGCATCTGCCTCATCGTCCTCCACCCGGACAAAGGCCACGGCGGGCTTGCGTCCACTCTGGCGAATCATGTCCAGAAATTCCAGCTCAATGTCCATGCGGGTCTGAATGTCTAAAACGTGGCGGTTGATGACGGTACCTACGCCGTGGCGGCGGGTGATAAAGCCCTCCCGTTCCAAAGAAGCCAGCACATCCCGCAGTTGGGTGCGGCTGATGCTCATGCTCTCTGCCAGCGCGCTCTCCCGGGGAAGACGGTCGCAATTGGCATAGGCGCCGTCCCGCATGGCGGCGAGAAGCTGTGTGCGAATGGTTTTGGACCGGGGTAGCTGATCGCTCATAATACGCACCTCATTATCGATGAAATCTATCATAGCAGGTAATACCTCATAAGCTGACCCCATTATAGCCGCCTTTTCGGTTTGTCGCAACTGACAAAATCCACAGATTTCGTCCTCGGGCTTTTACGCAGAGAGAAGGTCCCTGAAAAACTGATTTTTGTGTAAATTACTGGTGGACATTTGTCCGCAGAATTATTATAATGGCAGTTGTCGGACGCTGCGCCGCCTTATTTGGCGGCTGCCATATGCGGATGGACTGAGGCTTTCCGGCGGGTTTAAGAGCGCAGGGAGAGCATTTTTAAGGAGGAGCTTGTGAAGAATCTGATTTTAATCGGTATGCCCGGCACGGGCAAGAGCGCCGTGGGCAGGGCCCTGGCGGAGCGCCTGGGGTATACATTTTTAGATGTGGACGACGTGATTAACGAGCGGACCGGAAAGACCCTGAAGGAATTGCTGATGAAGATGGGTGTGGACGACTTTGTGGTGCTGGAAGGGAAGGTTGGCGAAAGCCTGAACCTTGACAGCACGGTGATCGCCACCGGCGGCAGCATGGTGCTCTCCCACAATGCCATGGAGCATTTGCTGGAAAACGGCGTCGGCATCTGGCTGGAAACGCCTTTGCGGGAAATTGAAGGCCGGATGCCGGAGGATTTGTGGGACCGGGGCATCGCCGCGCCCAGAGATATGACCATCCGGGAGATTTACCGGGAGCGGGAACCGCTGTACGCCAAATATGCCGACATGATCGTGGCCAGCCGGGAAGGCGAGGACGCCACCGCCCATCAGGTGGAGCAAGTGATGCGCACCGTGGGCCTGAGTTTGAAAAGCTGAGGAGGGTTCTATGAATATCAAAACAAAAAGAGCGGCCATGCTGAGCTTGTTGGCTGTCGCCGTTGTTTGGAACGGCCTGTGCCTGCTGGGAGTTCTTCCCCTTCCGTACTTCAGGCTTTCCGTGTTTTTGCTTGCGGGATACTCGGCGGCGATGATATTTGTGCCGCTGCTGTTTCCGGCATTCAGAACTGCGGGCGGGACATCAAGCGCTTATTCTGAGCTTACGCCGAAGGAAAAGCGGCTGTCTCTGGTGACGCTCGGGCTGGCTGCGGCGTGGATTGTCACGCTGGCGGTTTGCGTCGCATATTCCGGATAGCTGACTGTGCAAAGCGCCGCAGGCGATGGGAAGTACCGCTGTTTTCAAAAAGCGCTGCGGCTCACCGTGAACGCGGCATGATAAAAAAAGCCCCCGGCTCGTCAAGAGCCGGGGGTTTGTAATTTGGGATACCGTGCTTGGGCCGCAAAGCGCTTTAGTAGCCGCTGATGTCAAGGGACGGGTCGTCCGTGCCTTTTTCTACCGACTGGATGGTCAGCTCATACCCCCGCCCCTCGCCCAGATCCACATGGACAACCTCTCCGGCCCCATGGCCCAGCACCGCTCTTGCAACAGGGGATTCCTTGCTGATCAGGCCCTTTAGCGCGTCCTGACGCAATGTGGTGACGATGCGGATGGTCTGGGGTACGCCCGTGGGGGCGGGAACGATGACCACCGTGTCAAATAAGCCCGCCCCGTCTGCCGTGCCGACGGTGTCAGGCTGAATAATTTTTGCCGTTTGAATCATTTTCTGAAGGTAGCGAATGCGGCTGTCGTTGCGGTTTTTGTCCCGCTTGGCGCATTTGTACTCGAAATTTTCGCTGAGGTCTCCGAAGCCCCGTGCAACTTGCACGTCCTCAATCAGCTTTGGACGCAGCACGGCTGTGCGGTAAGAAATTTCTTCCTCCATTTTTCGGATGTCAACTTCTGTCAGCTCGTCGTACATAAAACCCTCCCAAGCGCGATTTTCAGGTTACAGGTCCTGCTTTTGCCCAACGCTTGCCGGAAGGGCCTCATATGTGCCGCTTCCGTCGGCTCCGGCGGGGGCCTTTTCCGCCGTGTCGGCTTCGGGAGAGAGGTCTACCACGTTGTCGGTCGGGGCGCTGCCCGCCGCTCTGTCCTCCCGTGCCAGAAGGAAGATGGTGGCGAGAATCAGGAGAAAGCCGATTAGGTCCGCGGGAGAAAAGGCCGTGCGCAGCCACAGGGCGGAGCAGACCGTGGCAGACACCGGCTCTGTGGCCGCCAGCATGGAGGACTTCACGGGCCCGATGTCGGAAATGCCCTGCATAAACATGGGGAACGCCAAAGTGGAACCCAAAATCACCGCGCCAGCCACCGCCAGCCAGCCCTGCCAGGGCAGATTCACGGAATAGCGCCAGCTCCGGGCTGTGAGATTGATGAACACGCCGCCAATCACCATACCCGCTCCGGTGACCATCAACTGCCCCCAGCGCCGCACCAGCACACGGGGAAGTAGGGTATAAGTCGTCGCCGCCACAGCGGTGAGCAGGCCCCAGAAAAGCCCCCTCACGGAAAGAGACATCTGCCCGGGGTTGCCGCCGGTGGCCAGAATGAAGGTTCCTGCTAGGGCCAGCAGCAGAGCCGCAATTTGGATGCCGCTGGGCAGCGTCCGGGTATGGGCGCAGGTGATGAGCATGACCAGCACAAGGCTTAGAGTTTGCAGCACCGTGGTGGTGCCCGCGTTGCTGTACCCGATGGCAGTCAGGTAGGCATACTGGCACATCAGCAGGCCAAACAGGCCGAAGACTGCCAGCTTTGCAAGTTCCCGGGGTTGGCGAACCAGCGCCAGCAGATCCCGCCCATATCTGGGCAAGATCAGCAGCGTCAAG
The DNA here is from genome assembly GCF_032018205.1 of Oscillibacter sp. Lineage (GTDB taxonomy): Bacteria > Bacillota > Clostridia > Oscillospirales > Oscillospiraceae > Oscillibacter. The sequence continues at coordinate 146,700 of NZ_DALZOY010000001.1, forward strand.
ATTCCGCCGCCCATCAGCGTTCGCACGCACACCAGCCAAATGGACGGCACGCCAAAGGTTTCAAACAGATATTGCCCGCAGGCACCGGAAACGCCCCAGAAAACGCCGCCGACTGCGGAGCACAGAGTGCCCCGCAGGGCGCGTTGCTTTTCCGTCATGAAAGTACCTCTCAATACATGGAGCCCCGGCGTGATCGCGCTGAGGGACCTGAAAAGCGCGGCTTCCCGTTGTTGCGGGAAGCCGCGCGGTATCTTCGATTCTAACGCATTTGATTATGGATTGCAAGGCCCATCCTCGGGGAGGAGGCTCTCGGTGGCCACACAGGCGACAATGACGCCTGCCCCCAACAGCCCTGCGGGACTAAGTCGCTCTCCCAAAAGAAGAAAAGAGAACAGCGCCGTTGTCACCGGGCAGATACTCTGCACCAGAGAAACCGTCCGGGCGGAAACGGCGGTCAGGGCCGCGTTTTGCAGCAAGAAGCCGCCCACCGTACAGGGAATCGCCAGATAGAGCACCACGCCCCACACCCCGGGCGTGGCGGCGGAGAGAGAGGACAAGCCCCCTTCAAGAAAGAAGGTGCAGGCTCCCGCCAGCACTGCCGCTGTGGCGGTTTGGACAGCGGAGAGGGTCAGCGGGTCCACCTGACACAAGGATTTTTGCCCCAGCACCAAAGTGCCTGACAAAAGCAAAGCCGTCAGCAGGGACAACACCTCCCCCAGGCCAAAACCGCTCAGACCGCCCCGTCCGCACAGAAGATACAGTCCTGCCACCACGAAAAGCTGAATGGGAATGTGTCTGCGGGAGTATTTCCGGCGCAGCAGCGCCAGCGCCAGAAGGGGCGTCATCACCGTGGAAAGGGACCGGAGAAATGCAACACTGGTGGCTGCGGAGAGGGTAATGGCCACATTGCCCACCACGCTTGCCAGGGCAATGCACAGGGCCGAACCAATCCAGTCCCGGACACGGCAGCGGCGCAGTCCCTCCGCAATCCGTCTCCCGGAAAACACAAAAAGCGTAAGCAGCGCCAACAGATACCGCACAAAAAGCAGGGTAAACACCGGCACCACGCTGAACGCGTTTTTGGAGATGGGGTCCCCAAAGCCAAAAAACAGACTTTGCAGCAGAATCAGGCCTACAGCCAGCCGGGGCGTCAGGCGCGGGGTGGAACTGTTTGCCCCGTCTGGCGGTTGGCCGTCCGCCCCCGGAGCGTCCGAACGCAAGGCGTCCGTCAATAGAGAGGAATCTTCCGTCAAGCGCTCCCCCAATTCGGGAATGGGCGCGTCAGGCGCATTTAAAATGTCACCCGACGGAGGGGGAAGCGCTTCCGGGGTTTCTGCCAAGGCTGTGTCAGACTGCCGTTCCATGCGCGATGCTCCCTCCCTTTTTGCGTAAAGTCGTTTTAAAACTTCCGCTTCTTTTCTGCGTCACAATAGGCGCAGCGGTAAACGTGCTTTTCCCGGTCGCTCAGAAGGAAAATGGAGTCCAACTGCGGTTCCTCCGCCGTGATGCACCGGGGATTTTTGCAGTGGATGATATTCGTGAGCCGCGCGGGAAGCTCCAGATGCTTTTTCGCCACCCGCACACCGTCCCGAATGACGTTGACGGTGATGTTGGAGTCTATGTAGCCCAGCACGTCCAAATCCACTTCCATGGGAGAGTCGATTTTAATAATGTCCTTTTTGCCCATCCGCCCGCTGCGGACGTTTTTGATAATGGCCACGGAGCAGTCCAACAGGTTCAGATGCAGATACTTGTAGATGTCCATGGATTTTCCGGCCTGAATGTGGTCCAGCACCACGCCGTTTTGAATGCTGTCGATATTCACTGGCAAGCCCTCCTTCATTCTGCGCACAGGCCCAGCAGCAAAAGAATCAGGGCCATGCGGATAAACTTTCCGTTTTTTACCTGCCCGAAATAGCAGGCCCGGGGGTCGTCGTCCACTGCCACGGCAATTTCATTCACCCGGGGAAGAGGGTGGAGAATACACAAATCCTTCTTTGCGGGAACCAGCTTCTCAGGGTCAAGAACATAAGTGTCTTTCAGGCGGATATAGTCCGCCTCGTTGAAAAACCGCTCCTTTTGCACCCGGGTCATGTACAGGATGTCAAGGTCTGGAATGGCGTCTTCCAGTGAGTCCGTCTCCCGATAGGAGAGGCCCTGCTTTTCCAGCACGTTTTCCTTCAGGTAGCCCGGCAGCTTCAGTTCTTCCGGAGAGATAAACACAAACTGGATGCCGCTTTGCCGGGCAAGCGCGTTCACAAGAGAATGGACCGTGCGCCCAAACTTTAAGTCGCCGCAAAAACCGATGGTAAAATCGTTCAGCCGTCCCTTTTCCCGGTGGATGGTCAGAAGGTCTGTCAGGGTTTGGGTGGGGTGGTTGTGGCCGCCGTCTCCGGCGTTGATAATGGGGACCTCCGCGCGCTGCGCGGCGGCGAAGGGCGCGCCCTCCTTGGGGTGGCGCATGGCGATGATATCGGCATAGCAGCTCACTGTGCGCACGGTGTCGGTCACGGTTTCGCCCTTGGCAGTGGAGGAGGACGACGCTTCGGAAAAGCCCAGCACGCTGCCGCCAAGGGCCAGCATGGCGGATTCAAAGCTCAGCCGCGTGCGGGTGGAAGGCTCGAAAAACAACGTGGCAAGCTGTTTGTGGGCGCAGAGGTCCTGGTATTTTGCGGGATGGTCAATCATGTCCTCCGCCGTGGCGATCAGGCCGTCAATTTCGGCGGGGGTCAGGTCGGTGATGTCGATGAGGTTTCGGTTTGACATGGAGATGCTCCTTTCCTGTGTACCGCAAAGGGGATTAGACTGTCATCCAGCTCTCGTCGCCGGGGTTGGCGCGAAACTGCTTCAGGCGGCGGATGTCCTCGGACTTGATTTTTCCCTCCTGCGCCGCCACCTCACATACCGCGTCGAAATTGCTCAGGCTGAAATTTACCACGTCGGCAGATGCCAGCCGGTCAAGGCCCTTTTGAAGGCCATAGGTGAAGATGGAGGCGATGCCCAGCACCTGCGCCCCGGCTTCCCGCAGAACGTCTACCACCTCAATGCAGCTTCCGCCGGTGGAAATTAGGTCTTCCACCACCACGACCTTCGCGCCTTTTTCCAGCTTGCCCTCGATCTGGTTGCCCCGGCCGTGGTCCTTGTGGCCGGAGCGGACATAGCCCATGGGCAGGCCCATGAGATGGCCCACAATGGCGGCGTGGGCAATGCCTGCGGTGGAGGTGCCCATCAGCACCTCGACCTGGGGAAACCGCTCCCGAATCAATGAGACAAGCCCCTCCTCCACATGGGTACGCACCGCCGGTGCGGTGAGCGTCAAGCGGTTGTCGCAGTAAATGGGGCTGCGGATTCCGCTGGCCCATGTGAACGGCTCGTCCGGCCGCAGAAACACCGCGCCGATGGATAAAAGATCGTGGGCAATCTCGTGTTCCATATTCATATCCTTCAGTCTCCTTATGATTTAATGGGTAAATGCTGACGAAAAAACTTGCTTAGTCTCCCAGAAACTCCCGCACCGCGCGGCGGTAAGCCGCAACGGGGTCCTCCGCCTGCGTGATGGGGCGGCCCATCACCAGATAATCGCAGCCGCTATTTCCCGCCCGCTCGGGGGTCATGACGCGCTTTTGGTCCCCAGCGTCCCCGTCCGCAAAGCGGACGCCGGGTGTGACGGTGAGGAAGCTTTCGCCGCAGGCGGCCTTTACGCCCGCCGCTTCCAGCGGAGAACACACCACGCCGTCAAGGCCGGACGCGGCGGCATTTTTGGCGTAGGAGAGCACCGTCTCCTCCATGGAAAGGTCAATCAGCAGCTCGTTTTTCAGCGTCTGGGGATCGGTGGAGGTAAGCTGGGTCACGGCAATCAACAGGGGGCGGGTTCCGTCCGGGCGGGTAAGCCCCTCCAGCGCGGCGCGCATCATTTCCGATGCGCCGGCAGCGTGGAGGTTCACCATGTCCACGTCCAGACGGCTGAGGACCCCCATGGCCCGCTTCACAGTGTTGGGAATGTCGTGGAGCTTTAAGTCCAGAAAGATTTTGTGGCCCCGGTCCTTGATTTCGCGGACCATGTCCGGCCCTTCGGCGTAAAACAGTTCCATGCCGATTTTTACATAGGGCTTCTCCCTAGCGGGAAAGCGATCCAAAAACGCCAGAGCCTCCGCGCCCGAGGGAAAGTCCAGAGCGATAATGATGTCCTTATGCATAATGTGCGCCTCCTGTCAGTTGTGAGATTTCCGTCATGCCCAGCCGCTCGCACACGGCGGGCAGTTTTTCAATAATCGTCTTGCAGACGGCGGGATTTTTCAGGTTTGCCGCGCCGATTTCCACGGCGGAAGCCCCCGCCAGCAGCATTTCGCACACGTCCTCGGCGGAGCCTACCCCGCCGCAGCCGATGATGGGCAGGTTTGTGGCCTCGTACACGTCCCACACCATCCGCAGCGCCACCGGGAACACGGCGGGGCCAGACAGGCCCCCGGTGCGGTTTGCAAGCAGGGGACGCTTTGTGTGCAGGTCGATGCGCATGCCAAGCAAAGTGTTGATGAGACACAGGCCGTCCGCCCCCGCATCAGCACAGGCCTGGGCAATCTGGGCAATGTCCGTCACGTTGGGGGAGAGCTTGATGAACACCGGCTTGTCCGTGGCGGCTTTTACCGCCGCCGTCACCTCCGCGGCGGCGGCGGGGTTGGAGCCGAAGTTTTTCCCACCTGCGTGGACGTTGGGACAGGAGACGTTTACCTCAATGATGGCGACCTGCGGACAGGCGTTTAATTTCCGGCAGTTCTCCGCGTATTCCTCCACGGTTTCGCCGCCGATGTTGGCGATGACCGGGCCTTGAAAGATTTTTGAGATATGGGGCAATTCCTCTGTAAGCACCGCGTCAATGCCCGGATTTTGCAATCCCACGGCGTTGAGCATTCCGCTTGCCGTCTCCGCAATGCGGGGCTGAGAGTTGCCAAATCGGGGATTCGCAGTAGTGCCTTTAAAGGAAAAGCTGCCCAGAATATTCAGATCGTAAACCTCGGCAAATTCCCGTCCGTAGCCAAAGGTGCCGGAGGCGGGGATGACAGGGTTTTTCAGCGTCACATCTCCCAGCTTTACGCGTAAATCTACCATACCAGCTCCTCCTTCCGGAACACGGGGCCTTCTTTGCAGACCCGGCGTGGGCCATTCGCTGTTTCGATGGTGCAGCCCATGCAGGCCCCAAAACCACAGGCCATTCGGGCTTCAAAGCTATACTGCCCGTCCGTCAGCCCCGGTAGGGACCAGACGGCCTTCAGCATTGGCGTGGGGCCGCAGACAAAGACGGTGGTGCAATCCGCTGCCGTGCGGGTCAGATCGGTGACAAAGCCCTTTGTGCCAAGGCTTCCGTCTTCCGTGGAGATAAAAAGGCGGCAGCCGAGGCCCGCAAATTCCTTGAGGTAAAACGCGTCCTTCCCGGTGCGGAAACCCAGCGCCACCGTGGGGCTGATTCCCCGTTCCAGCAGCCGCCCGGCAAGGCCGAACAGCGGGGCCGCGCCCACGCCGCCGCCAATCAAAATTGGATTTTTCGGACAGTTCTCAAGGTCAAATCCGTTGCCAAGGCCGGAGAGGGTGTCCAGCTCCGTCCCCGGCACGGAGCGCACTAGCTCCCGAGTCCCGTCGCCCACCACACGGATCAGCAGCAAAAGCGCGCCCTTGTCCCAGTTGGCCACGGAGATGGGGCGGCGCAGGGATTTTCCCGGCAGGGCAATGTTTACAAACTGTCCCGGTGCGGTGATGGCGGAGGTGTCTCCGGAGAGGACCATTTCATAGGTCTCGTCCGTGAGTTGGCGGGTGTGCTCCACGGTAAAGAGAGATTGTTTCATATGTCCTCCCGTTGAAAATCAGTGTAGACCAGCTCTCCGTCACAGACGGTGGCCGCCACCGCGGCGGACACCAGCCACCCGTCGAAGGGGGTGGCCCGGCCCAGAGTGCGGAACGCATTGCTGTCGATGCGGTGGGGGCGGTTCAGGTCCAGCACCGTCAGGTCGGCGGGCGCGCCGGGAGCGATTTCCCCGCCGCTCAAGCCGAAAATCCGTCGGGGGCGGAGGCACAGACGGTCCACCAGCAGTTCAAGAGAAACAAGCCCCGTGCGGACAAGCTGGGTGTATAAAACTGGGAACGCCGTTTCCAGCCCTACGATGCCAAAGGCGCTGCGACGCAGGCCCTTGGATTTTTCTTCAACGGAGTGGGGGGCGTGGTCGGTTGCGATGCAGTCGATGGTTCCGTCCGAAAGACCCTCCAAAAGCGCGTCCCGGTCCCGGGCGGCGCGCAGGGGCGGGTTCATTTTAAACCGCCCTTCGTCCTGCAACTCGTCCTCGCACAGCACCAGATAGTGAGGTCCCGTCTCGCAGGTGACGGGCAGGCCTTCGGCTTTTGCCTGACGGATAAGGTCCACGCTTTCTTTGGTGGAGATATGGCAGACATGATACCGGCACCCGGTTTCCCGCACCAGCCCGATGTCCCGCTCCACCTGCCGCCACTCGCTCTCCGACGAGATGCCGGGCAATCCGTGGGCCCTTGCAAAGGCCCCGTCGTGGATGCAGCCGCCGGGGATCAGCAATCCGTCTACCTCGCAGTGGGCCACAATGGGCCGGTTCAGCGCCTTTGCCGTTTTCATGGCGGTGCGCATCATCTCGTCGGACTGTACGCCCCGCCCATCGTCGGAAAAGCCGATGACGTGGGGGGCCATGCCCTCCATGTCGGAGAGGAACACCCCCTGCTCCCCGGCGGTGACGGCCCCGTAGGGATAGACATGCACCTTCGCGTCCCGGGCGATGATATCAAGTTCCGGCTGAAGCGTTTCCAAGCTGTCCGGCACCGGCCTCAGGTTTGGCATGGGGCACACCGCGGTGTAGCCCCCGGCAGCGGCCGCCGCCGTGCCGGACGAAATCGTCTCGTTATAAGAAAAACCAGGCTCCCGAAGATGTACATGCACATCGACGAAACCTGGAACAATAAAAAGACCATCCAATTTAATAACCGACTGATTATCACGGGGGAGAGAGGGGGAAACGGAAACAATACGGCCGTTCTCCACGGCAACGTCCGCCGTATGAAAAGAGCCGTTTGAAAATACGCTGCCGCCAGTCAGCAGAAAGCCCATGGTATACCTCCTCGGATCACATATTCTAACCATGCATTCTACCCGAATCCGAAAAGCTTGTCAATGGCGGATATCAAAAAACAAACGCCGGAATGGGAAAGCGCTTTGTATCTTTTCCCCATTCCGGCGGCAAAGGGGGGGCGCGTTGCGCCCCCGCTCCAATTTAGATTTATCGCAGCAGGCTGCGTCTGTGCCCTTGCCAGAGGGACGGGCCCAGCAGCAACATGGGAAACAGCTCCAGCCGTCCCGCCAACATATCAAAGCACAAAATCAGCTTGGATATGGGGGAAAATTCCGAGAAATTCCCCATGGGGCCAACGTCGCCAAGGCCAGGACCAATGTTGTTGATGCACGAGACGACGGCGGTAAAGGTGGTGACAAGGTCAAACCCGTCCAGCCCGATCAGCAGAGTGGACGTACCCATTAGCAGCATATAAACCACCAGAAAGACGTGAGTACCCCGCAAAACCTTGCCGCTGACTGCTCGATCCTCAACCCGGACGGTGGCCACGGCGTTGGGATGCAACATCTGACGCATGTCGCTGAGAGCTGTCTTAAAGAAAATCACCAGACGGGCAATTTTGATGCCGCCGCCCGTGGATCCTGCACAGGCCCCCGCAAACATCAAAAGAACCAGCACCACCTTGGAGTAGGTGGGCCAGAGGTTGAAGTCTGTGGTGGCGTAGCCCGTGGTGGTGATGACGGAGGACACCTGAAAGAAGGCGTAGCGCAGCGCCGTTGCAAAAGAGGAGAACAGGTGAGAAATATTCCACGCAATGGTGACGGTAGAAACCGCCACAATGGCAAGATAGGTTCGCAGTTCCTCGGAGCGCAGGGCCTCCCGCGCCCTGCCCATAATCAGGAAGTAATAGAGATTGAAATTTACGCCGAACAGCAGCATAAAAATGCCGATGACCATATCGAAATAGGGGCTGTTATACGCACCTATGCTGAGGATTTTGGAACTGAAGCCGCCGGTTCCGGCGGTTCCAAAGGCGTTGATACACGCATCAAACGCCGACATCCCGCCCATCAGCAGCAGAACAATCTCCACCACCGTCATCAAAAGGTAGATACCGTAAAGAATTTTCGCGGTGTCTCCCAGACGGCTTACCAGCTTTCCCACAACAGGGCCGGGAACCTCCGCCCGCAGGATGTGCATTTCATGCCCGTCGGTGGTGGGCAGAATGGCCATGACGAACACCAGCACGCCCATGCCGCCCACCCAGTGGGTAAAGCTACGCCAGAACAGCATACCCTGACTCAAAAGCTCCACGTTTTTTAAAATACTTGCGCCGGTGGTAGTGAAGCCGGAGACGGTTTCAAAAAAACTGTCTATAAAAGAGGGCATGGAGTGGGAAAGATAAAAGGGCAGCGCGCCGAACAGGGACATCAGAATCCACGCCATCGCCACAATCGCCAAACCGTCTCTTGCATAAAGCGCCTTGGACCGGGTAGGGATAAGACTCAGCGGAATGCCGCAGAGGACCAGAGCCGCCATGGGGATTAAAAAGGGCTTCGCCGCCTCCCCGTACGCCATTGCAACCAGCAAGGGCAACGCCAAAAGCGCCGCCTCCACCAGCAGAATTTTGCCGAGGATGTTACAAATCATTCTTCTATTCAATGGATTGCCGTCCTTCTCAGCGCAAAATGTCGCGGATGTCGTGCAGGGTGCTTGTGGCAACCACAATCACGTCGTCCCCGGCGTTAATGGCGTCGGAGCCGGAGGGAATGACGATTTTTCCGCTTTGCCGCACAATGCCCGCCAGCAGAACGCCGGGGCGGAGCTTCAATTCCCGCAGAGGCACGCCGATGAGGGGGGAATCGGGATGAATGCCGAATTCCAGCGCCTCCACCTTGCCGCCAATCAGGCGGTGCAGCGTTTTAATCTGCGCGCCGGAGGCGTTTTGCATCGCCAAAACATATTGCAAAATCAGCTCCGTGGTGACGGAGCCGGTGGATACCACGCTGCCGATCAGTCCCGCGCCCGCCACCAGATCCACCAGAGGCTGACGGTTGATTTTCGTAATGACCTTGCAATTCGGATTCTGCCGGGCCACGCTGAGGGACATCAGGATGTTGGCCTCGTCCATGCCGGTGATAGACACAAAGCCGTCCGTCTGATCCAACCCCTCTTCCCGCAGCAGCTCGCTGTCCGCGCCGTCGCCGGTAATGACCAGCGCGCGGGGCAGCAGCTCGCTCATGTGGGTGGAGCGCTCCGTGTCCTGCTCGATAATTTTAACGGTCATCCCCATATCCAGAAGCTGCGCGCCCAGATAATAGCACAGCTTGCTGGCGCCCACGATCATCACGGAAGACGCCTTGCTTTTAAACACCCCCAGATGCCGGAAAAACTGCTCCAGCTCGTGGGCGGAGGCGGTGATGTAAATGGTGTCCCCCACCTGAAGGACAAAATCGCCGGAGGGAATGATCGTCTCCTCGTTGCGGGCCACCGCGCAAATCAAAACCTTTGCCTTCAGGCTTTTCTGCAAGCTGCTCAGGCGCATGCCATCCAGCGTGCTGCCGGGGTCCAGACGGTATTCCACCAGCTCCAGCCGCCCCTTGGAAAAGGACTCCACCTTCATGGCGTTGGGATAGCGCAGGACGCGGGCAATCTCCCGGGCGGTGGCCCGCTCGGGATTGATGGCCATGGACAGACCCAAAGTGCTTCGCATATAGCGAAGCTGCTCTCCGTATTCCGGGTGGCGGATGCGGGCGATGGTGTATTCCACGCCCAGATACTTTGCCACCAGACAAATCAGAATGTTCAGCTCGTCGCTGGGGGCGGTGGCGATGAGCAGCTCGGTCCGCCCCGCGTCCGCTTCTTTTAACACTTCGGCGCTGGCGCCGTTGCCGCATACGCCCATCACGTCGTAGACGTTGACAGTGTGCTCCACAAGCCGGGGATTTTGGTCGATCACGGTAACGCTGTGTTCCCGGGAAAGACTCTGCGCCAGCGCCAGCCCGACTTTTCCGGCGCCCACGATGATGATTTTCATAGCTTACGAACCTCAAATTTCACAGTTGTTGTTATACGGCACGCGCCGTTAAGAAATCTTCACGCGATTCCATCACTGACATTATAGTGAATATTTCCGTAAAAGCAAATGTTATTTTTGACCTGAAGGCCCAAGACTGCTATACTTAGAGAAATTTAACGGAATGCAAGCGGAGAAGAGCGGAGTAAACGATGAAAAAGCTGGTAGTCGGGATATTGGCCCATGTGGACGCGGGGAAGACCACTCTGACGGAGGGACTTCTCTACGTGGGCGGCGCGCTGAGGCGTTTGGGCCGTGTGGACCATGGAGATGCGTTTTTGGATACCTTCGCGCTGGAGCGGGAGCGAGGCGTCACCATTTTTTCAAAGCAGGCGGTGCTGCCCCTTGAAGAGCGGGAGCTGACACTGCTGGATACCCCCGGCCACGCGGACTTTTCCGCAGAGACGGAGCGGACGCTCCAAGTGCTGGACTGCGCGGTGCTGGTCATCAGCGGGGCGGACGGAGTACAGGGGCACACGCTGACCCTTTGGCGGCTGCTGCGGCGATACGGCGTGCCCACCCTCCTGTTCGTGAACAAAATGGACCAGCCGGGAACAGACCGCGCCGCGCTTCTTGCGGAGCTGAAGGGAAGGCTGGACGGCTGCTGCGTGGATTTTTCCCGGCCTTCTTCAGAGTGGGAGGAGGAAACCGCCCTGTGCGGCGAGGTCGCCATGGAGGAATACTTATCCTCCGGCACGCTGCGGGACGAAACCGTTGCGGAATTGGTTGGCGAGGAAAAGCTGTTCCCCTGCCTGTTTGGCGCGGCCCTGCGGCTGGACGGAGTGGAAGAACTGCTGGATTGCATGATACGGTTTGCCCCGGTACCGGTATACGGTGAGGAGTTTGGCGCGAAGATCTATAAAATTTCCCGTGATGCGCAGGGTGCGCGGCTGACCCATTTAAAGGTCACAGGTGGAACTCTGCGGGTGAAGGACCTGCTCTCCGGCAGTCGGGACGGGGAGGACTGGCAGGAAAAAGCGGACCAGCTTCGGATTTATTCCGGCGCGAAATTCCGTCCTGCCGACGCTGCTGAAGCGGGGACAGTCTGCGCCGTGGTGGGCCTGAGTCATACCTTTTCCGGGCAGGGCCTGGGCGCGGAGTCCGCTTCCGCCCCGCCGCTGCTGGAGCCTGCTTTAACCTGTCAGGTGCTTTTGCCGGATGGCTGCGATGTCCACACCGCATTGGGTCAGCTCCGTCGGCTGGAGGATGAGGACCCTCAGCTCCGGGTTGTCTGGCAGGAGCGTACCGGGCGGATCAACGTGCAGTTGATGGGCCTTTTCCAGCAGGAGATTTTGCAGCGGCTTTTAAAGGATCGGTTTGATCTGAACGTAACCTTCGGCCCCGGAGCCATTGTTTACCGGGAGACAATTGCCGTCCCCGTGGTGGGAATCGGGCATTTCGAGCCTTTGCGGCATTACGCGGAGGTCCACCTTTTGCTGGAGCCGCTGGAACGAGGCGCGGGGCTGCGTTTTGCCACCGTCTGCCCCGAGGACACGCTGGCGTTTCCTTGGCAGCGGCTGGCGCTGAGCCAGCTTGCATGGAAAAAACACCCCGGTGTGCTTACTGGCGCGCCCGTTACGGACATGAAAATCACGTTGCTTGCGGGCCGTGCCCACGAAAAGCACACCGAGGGGGGCGACTTTCGTCAGGCGGCGTGGCGGGCCGTGCGTCAGGGGCTGATGGGCGCGAAAAGCCTCCTACTGGAGCCGTGGTATGAGTTTTCTCTTTCGGTTCCTCAGGCCCAGACAGGCCGCGCCATGGCGGATTTGCAGCGGATGGGCGGGGAGCTTGCCCCGCCGGAGACGCAGGGAGAGCAAGCGCTGTTCACCGGCGCGGCCCCGGTGTCCGCCCTGCGGGATTACGGGGCGGAGGTGGCCGCCTATACCAAGGGACAGGGACGGCTGTCCTGCGCCCCCGGCGGCTATCGGCCCTGCCCAAGACAGGAACAGATTGTGGAGGAGACGGGCTACGACCCGGAGCGGGATTTGGATAATCCGGCGGACTCTATTTTTTGCGAAGGAGGCGCGGGCCATGTGGTAAAATGGCGGGACGTTCCCGCCCGTGCTCATGTGGACAGCGGCTTTTCCCCGGACGGAACGCCCGTGAAGAAAAGCGATTCCGGCCCCTCCGCCGCCCGCTCCGCCGCCTACGCGGGAACAATGGAGCAGGATAAGGAGCTGCGGGCCATTTTCGAGCGGACCTACGGCCCGGTGAAGCGCAGGACTTTTCAAAAGCCCATGCCCGCCGCCGATGCGGCTCCGGCGTATCGCGCTTCGCCCCCGCCCGCCGGACCGGAATACCTTCTGGTGGACGGGTACAACGTCATTTTCGCATGGGACGAGCTAAAAGTTGCCGCCGGGCAAAATCTGGATGCGGCGCGCCGGATGCTATGCGATTTGATGAGCGATTATCAGGGGTTTCGCAAGTGCCGGGTCATCGTGGTGTTTGACGCTTATAAGGTCAAGGGCGGCTTGGAGACCGTGGAAAAGTACCACAACATTCATCTGGTCTATACCAAGGAGGCTGAGACGGCGGACGCCTATATCGAAAGGACTACCTATCAGCTTGGACGGGAACACCGGGTGCGGGTCGTCTCCTCCGACGCCGCCGAGCAGATTATCATTCTGGGCCACGGAGCGCTGCGGGTTTCCGCCGCCGCTTTCCGGGAGGAAATGGTGCAGACCCAAGGGGAAATCAACGCGGTCCTGCAAAAAAACAATCTCGCCGGAAAGGTCCGCCCTATGCGGGAAGCGCTGACAAAAGCGCTGGAGCGGAGGGAACAAGCCGGGGAGGAGACCGGAGACAATTTTTCCGGCGGACGGTGAAGACAAACAAATCGCGGTTTGCGACGAAGTCCGCCCCTTGCGGAGCGGCCGTAGCCTTGCTATAATAAGGAATGCACCCGGCTATTTACCGGGACTTGGGGCATAGTTTCGACAAAATCGGATACATTAACCCAAGAGGTGATGAATTGTGACGGCTAATACCTGCTGGACGCTGTTTTGGACCACCGGCGCGCCGGAATACTATGCCATGTACCGGGAATTTCTGGAGACAAACGCCCCGGAATGAGGAGGGGAACCTGTGAGCGACCTTGTGACCCGGGGCGCGGTGCTGCGGGAGACGGAGACGAAGGAATCGGACAAAATCCTCACCGTGCTTACTCCCGACCACGGGAAAATTTCCGTGATTGCCAAGGGGGCGCGGCGGAAAAGCAGCCGCTATGCCGCCGCCTGCCAAACCCTTGCATATAGCGAGCTGACGCTGAATCGCCGTGGGGACTGGTATTATTTAAACGAGGGAACCACTCTGGCCCTGTTTGACGGATTGCGGGCGGATTTTGAAGCGCTGGCGCTGGGGTTTTACTTTGCAGAGTTGACGGAGGCCGTTTCCTCTCCCGAAATTTCCGCGCCGGAGCTTTTAAGCCACCTGCTGAACGGTTTATACGCATTGGACACGCTGAAAAAGCCCCGGGCGCTTGCCAAGCCCGCGTTTGAGTGGCGGCTGATGTGCCTTGCGGGGTATGAACCGCTGGCGGACGGCTGCGCTGTGTGCGGCGAGGAGAATCCGGCGGATGCGCGGCTGGATCCGGTGCAGGGCGTTTTGCGCTGCGCCGCCTGCGGCGGTCCGGGTGGCGGGGAAACGCTCCCCTTGCGCCCGGAGGCGGTGGCCGCCCTGCGGCACATTGTCTATGGTCCGCCCGGACGGCTCTATGCATTTACATTAACCGGGGAGGCGCTGGGCCAGCTCTCCAACGCGGCGGAGCGGTATGTGGCCGTGCAGCTTGAGCGGAGCTTCCGCACGCTGGACTATTATAAAAGTTTGTCGAATCTCTAATACATTTTGTACTATTTAGGATGTTTTATACGAAAAGGATTGTTTATGAGCGAATTGTTTCAAAAATCCATGCGGACGCTGGAGCTGCCCCGCGTGCTTTCCATGCTGGCGGAACAGGCCGTAAGTGACGAGGCCAAACGCCGCGTCCTTGCGCTGAGGCCGGAAACGGAGTCTGAGGAGGTTTTGCGCCTGCTGGACCAGACCGACGCGGCAAGAGAGTTGATCGGCCTGCGGGGCAGCCCTTCCTTTTCTGGGGTAAAACCCGTGGCAGAAGCGCTGGACCGGGCAGACCGGGGCGGCGGGCTGAACACCACGGAGCTTTTGACCATCGCGGGTCTTTTAACCGCCGCCCGGCGAACCCGGGAATATTTTTCCGATGGCGCGGGAGAGAAGACCGCCGTGGACCACCTGTTTTTATCTCTCCACGGCAATCGGTTTTTGGAGGAGCGGATTAAGTCCGTCATTCTGGACGAGGACACGATTTCCGACAACGCCAGCCCGGAGCTTAACGACATCCGCCGCAAGATGCGGGCGGCGCAGGCGAAAAGCCGGCAGGTGCTCCAGCGGATTATTTCCTCTCCGACTTACAGCAAGGTTTTGCAGGAGAGCATCATCACCCAGCGGGACGGGCGGTTTGTGGTGCCTGTGAAGGCGGAGCAGAAGGGGGCGCTGCCGGGGCTTGTCCACGACGTGTCCTCCACCGGGGCCACCTTGTTTGTGGAGCCAATGGGAGTGGTGCAAGCCAACAACGAGTACATCGAGCTGGAAGCGAAGGAGAAAAAAGAAATCGAGCGGATTCTCGCCGAGCTGTCCGCCGACGCGGCCAACCACCGGGAGGATATTCAAGGGGATTATGACGCGCTGGTGCGGCTGGATCTGATTTTCGCCCGGGGCCAGCTTTCTTATAAGCTGGACGGCGTGCGCCCCGCGCTGAGGCGGGATGGGGCGGTGGTCCTCCGCAAAGCCCGCCACCCGTTACTGGACAAGGCAAAGGCCGTGCCCATTGACATTGAAATCGGCGACAGCTTTGACACACTGGTCATCACTGGGCCCAACACCGGCGGCAAAACCGTCAGCTTGAAAACGCTGGGTCTTTTAACGTTGATGGCCCAGTGTGGACTGCACATTCCGGCTGCGTCCGGGAGCCAGATTTCCGTATACGAGCGGGTGCTGGCGGACGTGGGAGACGAGCAGAGCATCGAGCAGAGCCTATCCACCTTCTCCGCCCATATGACCGGCATCGTTCAGATTCTCAAGGAGACCGATAAGCGAACCTTGGTGCTGTTTGACGAGCTGGGGGCGGGAACGGACCCAGTGGAGGGCGCGGCGCTGGCCGTGGCCATCATCCAGCGGGTGCGCCGCTCCGGCGCGAAACTGGCGGCCACCACTCATTATGCAGAACTGAAAACCTTTGCCATGACCACCGCCGGGGTGGAAAACGCCTCCTGCGAGTTTGACGTGGAAAGCCTGCGGCCTACCTATCGGCTGCTGATCGGCATTCCGGGAAAGTCCAACGCCTTTGCCATCTCCAAGCGGCTGGGTCTGCCGGACGAGGTGGTGGAGGAAGCCAAGGCCCAGATGGCGGGAGACAGCGTCCGCTTTGAAGATGTTTTGACCCAGTTGGAGCAAAAACGGCAGGCCTTGGAGAAAAAGCAGGCGGAAACCGACCGGCTATATCAGCAGCGGGAAGAAGACGCACGCAAGGCTCGGGAATTTCGCACGCAGATGGAGAAGGCGCGGGACAATGCCCGCAGCCGGGGCGAGGCGGATGCCCGCCGCATATTGCGGGACGCAAAATCCGCCGCTGACCAAACCATGAACGAGCTGGCGGAGCTGCGCAGACAGCAGGCTAGGTCCGACGCGGCGCAGAATTTGAACGAAGCGCAGGCATCTATCCGCCGGGGACTGAACGAGGCAGAGGAAAAGCTGCGCAGCCGAGAGTTTGAGCCGGAGCCGATTCCAAAGCCCAGCCGCCCCATTCAAAAGGGCGATCAGGTGGAAATTCCCGGTGTGAAAACCCCGGCGGAGGTTGTCTCCGTGGGAAAAGACGGGGCGCTGCAATTGCAGGCGGGCCGGATGAAAATGACCGTGAAGGCCGACGAGGTGCGGCTGATTGAGGCGACCGAGCGAAAAAAGTCCACTCCGGCCCGCTCCAACCCGGACCGGCAGCTCTTGCGCCCCGCTGCCACCAGCGAGCTGGACATCCGGGGGATGGAGAGCATCGAGGCCGAGAGCGTGGTGGAAACCTTCCTTTCCGCCGCCGTGATGGGGCGGCTGGAAACCGTCACCATTATCCACGGCAAGGGAACGGGAGTTCTGAGAAAAGCCGTCCACGAGCTGCTGCGCCGGAATAAGGCGGTGAAGAGCTTCCGTCTTGGGGTCTATGGAGAGGGCGAGTCCGGCGTCACGGTGGTGACGATGAAATAAAAACCGCCGCCTTGGGGCGACAGAGATATTTTTGCGGGCCGCTGCCCCGAAAGGCGGCGGAATCAATTGATGAGGTGAAAGAGATGCAGGTTTTACCGAAACAGTATCACATTCAGTGCGCACCGGGGGACGTGGGTCGCTATTGCATTCTGCCCGGGGACCCGGGCCGCGTGGCTTCCATCGCCGCTTTGCTTGACGGCGCGGTGGAGGTGGCCCAAAACCGGGAGTATACAACATGGACGGGAACGCTTTTGGGAGAGCGGGTTTCCGTCTGTTCCACGGGCATCGGCGGGCCTTCCGCCTCCATTGCCATGGAGGAGCTGGTGAAGTGCGGGGCGGACACCTTTATCCGCACCGGCACCTGCGGCGGCATTGCGCTGGAGGTCCAGTCCGGCGACATCGTGGTGGCCACGGGGGCCGTGCGCTTTGAGCACACCAGCATGGAATACGCGCCCATCGAGTTTCCCGCCGTAGCGGACTTTGGGATTACCGGGCATCTGGCGGAGGCCACGAAGGCCCTTGGCTATCCTCTTCACACCGGCGTGGTCCAGTGCAAGGACAGCTTCTATGGGCAGCATAGCCCGGATAAATCCCCCGTATCTTATGAGCTTCTGCAAAAGTGGGAGAGCTGGAAGCGTCTTGGCGTGAAGGCCAGCGAGATGGAGTCCGCCGCCCTGTTTGTGGTGGCGGCGGCGCTGGGGGTGCGGTGCGGCTCCTGCTTCCATGTGGTTTGGAATCAGGAGCGGGAAAAGGCGGGCTTGGACCAGAATATGAGCGAGGATACCGCCGCCTCCGTGAAAGTGGCGGTGGAGGCCATGAAGTTGGTGATTGCAGCCGACCGCGCGGCGGAGAAATGAGCGGGACATGAGCTTTGAGGACCTGTGGAACGCGGCGCTGCCGGGCGGGATTTCGCTGACGTTCGGGAAGGTCGCGTCCGCCGTGGGCGTGCTGCTGGTCTGCCTGATCGTCATTCGGATTCTCATGCGGCTTCTCCGCCGGATTATGAGCCGCAGCAAGCTGGAGGAGCGGGTACTCAAATACCTGCTGATGGGCGTAAAGCTGGTGCTCTACATCATCACGGCAATCATTGTGGCGGACACGCTGGGCATCAATTCTTCGTCCTTTGTGGCGCTTTTGAGCGTGGCTTCTCTGGGGGTGACGCTGGCGGCGGAGGACATTTTGGGCAACGTGGCCGGAGGACTGGTGCTGTTGTCCTCTCGCCCTTTCACGCTGGGGGATTTTATCGAGACGGACGGCGTGTCCGGCACGGTGGAGGAAATGGCCCTGAACCACACGAAGCTGGTGACGCTGGAGGGGCTGACGGTGATGATTCCCAACCGGAAACTCTCCTCCGAAAAGCTGACCAACTATACCGCCCTTGGCCGCCGACGCATCTGCCAGAAGGTGAACGCGCCCTATTCCGCGCCGATTGACACGGTGAAGGCCGCCTGCCGGGCGGCACTGGAACGGACGGAGAGGATGCTGGCAGACCCCGCGCCCTCGGTTTACCTGACGGAGTGCCGCCCCAGCGCCATGGAATACAGCGTGTACTGCTGGGCAACCACGACAAATTACTGGGATGTCTATTTGACCCTTGGGGAAAACCTACGAAGGGTCTTTGAAGAGAAGGGCATCGAAATGGCCTATGACCATTTGAACGTCCACATTGTGGACGGAAAAAACGCGTAAAATAGTGAAAACACAAAAGTCCTGTGAGATTTCGGCGAAATCTCACGGGACTTTTTATGAAAATGTGGGTTGCAGTCCTAAATTGTAAGGGACTAATTAAAGCTCCCGCAGCTCGTACATATCCATGCGCCGGGCGGAGAGGATGGGAAGCTGGCTGCGCACGGACTCGATTTTGGAAAGGTCTAGCTCAGCATACAGCACCGTGGCCTCGCCCTCCGCGCGGCACAGAACTGTTCCCCAAGGGTCCACGGCAAGAGAGTTGCCGTAGGCCGCGTAGGACGCATCCATATTCCGGGCGGGGGATATCCCCACGGTAAAGCACTGATTGTCCACCGCCCGCTGGCGGAACAAAAGCTCCCAGTGGGCAGGTCCGGTGGTCATGTTGAAAGCCGCCGGGACGAAAATGCACTTTGCGCCCCGCAGAGCCATGCATCGGGCCAGCTCTTCAAACCGCAGGTCAAAGCAGATGCAAAGCCCCATGGGCCCAAACTCTGTGTCAAAGGTGGTAATCTGATCGCCGGGGGTGAGGGTGTCGGACTCAAAAAACCGCTGTCCGCCCGCTACGTCAATGTCGAAGAGGTGGGCCTTGCGGTGACGGGCAAGCTCCCGGCCCTGACGGTCGTAGACATAGGATGTGTTGTAAACGTTTCCGTCCGCAAGCTCGGGGACGGAGCCGCCCACGATATAAATACCAAGCTCCCCCGCAAGCCGGGAAAGCGCGGACTGCGCCTGCCCGCCCGCCGCTTCGCTAAAGTCACGGAAGCAGGCGCTGTCGTAAGGACAGCAGAACATCTCCGGCAGAACGGCAAAATCCGCGCCATTTGCAGCCGCTCCCCGAATTTTTTCGCAGGCAAGGGCAATGTCGGCAGTTTTGTCGCCGGTGCCGCCCGCCAACTGAATCAGCGCGACCTTCATAGAAACGCTCCTTTCCCGGGAAAACTCTGTTTCCCAGGCATTTTCATTTTCAAGGACCTGGCACGGACAGCGGGGTGAAAGCACTTACAGGCCGTTGACCACCCGCTCCGGCCGATTGCCGGACAGAACGCTCTCCAAATCCTCAAACAGCATTCGGTGTGCCGCGCGGAAAGCGGACTGCGCCGCGCCGCCGAAGTGAGGGCAGAGAATCAGTCTGTCCGGAAATTCCGCCGCCAGACGAACCAGCGGATGGTCCGCCCCGGCAGGCTCCGGCTCATAGCAGTCCAGCGCCACGCCCCCAAGCCTTTCCTTCCGCACGGCGGCGCATAAAGCCTCGTCGTCGATAATCGCGCCCCGGGCGGTGTTCACAAGGTAGGCCGTGGGCTTCATCCGGGCAAGAAATTCCCGGTTGACAAGTCCTCGGCTTTGGTCGTTTGCGGGCAGGTGGAGGCTGACGATATCGCTCACCGATGCCAGTTCCTCCAGAGGGAGATAGCGGGCGTTCAGCCGTGTCTCCGTCTCCGCGTCCCGGCGGTGGGGCGCGTAATAATACACCGTTGCGCCAAAGGGGCGCAGCCGCTCTGCCACCGCCTGACCGATGGCCCCGAAGCCCACCAGACCCACGGTGGAAACCGACAAATCTGCGGGAACGTCCTGCTCCACCAGCCGCACTGCCCCCGCCTGCTTACCCGCGCGAACCATGCGGTTGCCCCATAGAACCCGGTGCAGCAGCATACCCATCAAGGTCACGGACAGTTCGGAAACTGCCGCCGCGTTGCATCCGGCGCAGTTGCACACATAAATGCCCCGGGCCCGAGCTGCTTCCAGATCAATGCGGTCAAAGCCCACGCCCTCGGAGTGAATCAGCTTCAGATTAGGCATGTTGGAAATCAGTTCCGCCGACACGGGGGTCACTGGTATGACAAACAGCGCGTCTGCATCGCCTGCGGCAGCAAGCCACTCCGCCTCGGTTCCCTCGCGGTCGCAAAAAACCAGCTCCGCTGACTTGGCGGCGGGAAGGTCTGGACGAAAAGCGTCATAGCGGGATTTTGGAGCCAGCACCAATACTTTCATAAGCACAGTCCTTTTATTGTAAATTTTTTCCGTCCTCAGCGGACTTTTCCGACGAGGCTGCGGAACTGCCGTTCTTCTCGCCGGTTTTTTCTGTCGGATATAACGGTTCGGCGGTTTTCTCGTCGGGAGTTTCCGCTCCGTCTGTGGGTGTGACGTCCTCCGTGGGGGCTTTGGCTTCTTGGGAGGGGCGCTCTCCCTCTGGAGAGGATGCGGCGGTGTTCGCCGTGGTCTCCGTCGCCGGTTCCGGTAGTCCCTGCGCCGCGCGGACATCCCGGGGAGTAATTTTCATCAGGTCGTCCCGAGACACGGTTTCCATGGCTGCCAGCCGGTTGGCCTGATTGACCAGAAGCCGCTCAAAAATATTCCGCACGCCTCTGGCGTTGCCAAAAGAGATGGAATCTGCGTTTTCCTCCGCGATAAACTCCCGGACCAGCCGCCGGGTTTCCTCCTCCGGCTGATAGCAGCCCTTTTTGCACTGAATATCAAAAATGGACAGCAACTCCTCCGGAGTGTAGTCCTCAAAGTGCAAAAAGCGGTTGAAACGGGATTCGAGGCCGGGATTGGAATGGACGAAGTCGTCCATCAGTCCGTCATATCCGGCGACGATGACCACCAGATCGTCCCGGTGGTCCTCCATGGCCTTGAGGAGGGTGTCAATGGCCTCCTGCCCAAAGTCGTTTTCAGCCCTGCCGTTAAGGGCGTAGGCCTCGTCGATAAACAACACGCCGCCAAGGGCGGCGTCGACGACCTTGCCGGTTTTAATGGCGGTCTGGCCCACGTACCCGGCCACAAGGCCGCTGCGGTCCACCTCCACCAGATGTCCCTTGGAGAGAATGCCAAGGCTGTGGTAAATGCGGGCCATCAGCCGGGCCACGGTGGTTTTGCCCGT
The DNA here is from genome assembly GCF_032018205.1 of Oscillibacter sp. Classification (GTDB taxonomy): domain Bacteria; phylum Bacillota; class Clostridia; order Oscillospirales; family Oscillospiraceae; genus Oscillibacter. The sequence goes on from NZ_DALZOY010000001.1 coordinate 167,686, forward strand.
GCCGGGATTGCCGGAGAAGACCATGTGAAGACTCAAATCCGCCACCGGCAGGCCGTGGTCCTTGCGAAGCTGGTGAACCGCGGCCAGATCAATGAGGTTCTTCACCTCTTTTTTTACGGCGGTCAGGCCGATATAGCCGTCCAGCTCCGCCTGCAAGTCTTCAATTTTCTCCGGGGGCGGAGCAGGCTGCTCCGCAGGAGCCCCTTCGTCGTTTCCGGTGGAGGAGGCTGTGCCGCCGCTCTCTTTTGCTCCGCCGGTTTTCAGCGGAGGTGCTGGAGGGGGCGCAGACGGGGTCTTCGGCTCCGCAGGCTTCGGCGGAGCCGAGGGGTGGCCCCAGAAATCCGTTTCCATCCGGCGCAGGTTGTTTTCCGACATAGCGCGGATTACATCCAACTGCTGCAAAATAATCTGGTCCTTTTTGCTGATGTCTTTCCTGTCCATACGCTCACGCTTTCATTAAAGAGGTGTGCTCCAGCGCTCGGAACAAAAGTCCCGCCGCAAAGCCCGTCAAAGCCCCGGTAAACAGGGATACCCCAAGCAGAAGGGGAAGATAATAGAGAGGGGCCGCGTTGCCCAGCGTCAAAATCGCAGCCGCCACCTGACCGCAGTTGTGAGCTGCCGCGCCGCCCACAGACACGCCGTATACCGACAAAGGCCGGAATCGGGACAGCAGGAACATGGCCCCCATTGCGCAAAGCCCGCCAAGCAGGGAAAACAACAGCGCGTTCACGTTTCCCGCGAACAGCGCGCCCAGCGTGCACCGGGCAATGAGAATCAAAAGCGCCTGTCCCGCCCCCAGCGCGTACAGCGCGAAAACGGTGACGATATTGGCAAGCCCCAGCTTTACCCCCGGCAGGGGAATGGCAAGGGACAGGGGAAGCAGGTTTTCCGCATAACTCAGCGCCAGTGCCAGCGCGGTAAGCACGGCGCACAGCGTCAATTGTCTTGTCGTCAGCTTCATTTCTTCACCCCAGCACGGCGTCCACGCCGTTTTCTGTGTTTCCCGCCAGCATGACCGAAATCCGCGCCGGGAGACACACCACGCTCTGTCCGGACCGGTGAATTGCCCCGGTGCGGACACACACCTGATTGGGGCAGTCGGCCTCCAGCACCTCCGCCCCGTCGGGAGACAGGCGAAGACGGAGGGTATAGCTGTTTGCGGTCAGCTCCCGTACCTCCGGCCCGGCAAGAAGGGAAAGGTTTACCGTCTCCGTCACCTGTCCGTCCACGGAAATGACGGCGGAAAGCCCACTTTCCGCCCCGCGCCCCCACACGCCCAGCGCCAGCGCAGCGGCCAGCAAAATGACAAACAGCGCCACCAGCGCGTCGGCGGGTTTAGGCCGGATTTCCGGAGACTGTCTCATAGGCATAGCCGCTGCCGTCCTCCTGCTGAAATTTGTCCGCAAGGCCGTCGGTCACAAGAACCCGACCGTCCTCAGTTACCATTACAAGGTCAAAATCATAGACGCCGGAGCGCCAGAACTCCACGGCCTTTTCCTCACCCATCACAAACAGCGCGGTTGAAAACGCATCGCACATGGTGCCGTGACCGGGCCCATCGCCGTGCTCGTCTCCGTTTGCGGGGGCTACCACGGTGACGGAGGTGAGGCCGCTTTCGGCGGGATAGCCGGTGGCGGGGTTCAGAATGTGGTGATAGCGTTTGCCGTTTTCCTCAAAATACCGCTGATAGCCGCCGGAGGTGACGGCGTAGGCATCCGTCAGGGAGAGAACGCCCGCAAAGCCGGAGGGTTTTTGGGGGTCCTGCACGCCCACCCGCCAGGCGCTCCCGTCCGGCTTGCTGCCCCGGACATAAATGTTGCCCCCCAGGGATGCCATGGCGCTCGTCACGCCGCTTTCCGATAGAATCTGCTCGCACAAGTCAGAGGCATACCCCTTGGCGATGCCGCCCAGATCGATCTTCGTCCCCCCGTCCAAGGTAATCGTACCATCCCCGCCAAAGAGAATGTGGCTGCTTCCCACATGGGGCAGCAGGCGGTCCAGTTCCTTTTGCTTAGGAATCTGATAGTGGTCCGTGGTAAAGCCCCAGGCGGAAACCAGCGGGGCCACAGTAATGTCAAATGCGCCGGCGGTTGCGTCGCTGTATTCAATTGCGGAGGTAATAAGCTGCGAGATATCCGCTTCCTCCGCCGGCAGGCCCACCCCGGTATTCAGCCGGGAAATGGCGCTGTCTATGCGCGTGCGGGAAAGGCGCAGGTCCAGACTGTACAGCTCATCGCGCACCGCACTCACGGCGTTTTGGGCGTTGCCGTCATAGGCGGTGACAGACATGTTGGTGTCCATGGCATAAAATTCGGCGGAAGTACCTTCCTCCTGCCCGCAGGCGGAAAGACCCGTGATCAGCGCTGCGCACAGCGCGGCGGCAAGCAAACGTCTCATGTGTGTATTCCTCGTATTAAAAGTTTGATAAAAACCTGAAGCTTTGAGAACCATCAGTATAGCACGATTTTGCCGGTCAAACAAGCGGGGAAGCCGCCCCTCTTCGCTTTTTTCACCAAAGCCCTTGCAAAGAGATGAACAATCTGCTAGAATAACACGGTATGCGTGGGCATTTCTCGGCGCTGATTTTGAAAAACCCATGGAGGTTGCGATATATGCAAAAAAGGGACAGGGAAGAACTGAAGCGGAACAACGCGCCCCTCAACGGTGCGCTTAAATTTTTTATCGGAGGCTGTCTGGCGGAAATTTATCTGCTGATGGTGCGAAAATACTATGTCAACGGCAATATAGACCAAATGCTGGGCTGGGACGCCGCCATGCCAACCCTGATGGGAGTCGGCGCGGCGTTGCTGGCGCTGGGTGTGGTCTTGGCCGTGCTGTGGAGAAAAGAGCGGGGTTGGAAGCAAACGGTGGCTTGGGTAGGGGTGTTTGCGGGCCTGTTTCTCTCCGCCGGAAATTGGATGGTCAAAGCGGTGTATCCTACCGGCGTGACCGTGCTCACCGTGCTTACGGCGGCTGCTATGCTGCTTGGGGTGCTCTGGTGCCTGTACGCGCGAGAGTGCTTTTTTGCCATGACGATTCTGGGGACGGGCCTGTTTGCCACTTGGGTCTGCCGTCATGGGATTGGCAGCCAGCAGTGGAAAATCCTCGTCATTGCGGGAGCCTGCGTCTATCTTCTTTTGCTGGCCGCCACGTTTATGGCGGCGCGGAAGCTGGAGCAGACAGACGGAATGCTTGGCGCGCTTCGGATTCTTCCCAAGGATACTGACGGCACCGTTTTGATGGTTTCCTGCGGACTTTCCGCCGTCGCTGTGGCGCTGTCTCTGTTCAGCGCCACCATTGCCTATTATGCCATTTGGGTGCTGGGTATTGCGATTTTTATTCTGGCGGTGTACTATACCGTCAAGGAGCTGTAAGCCGGTCCTACACGCGCGGGTTCATAAATGAAAAAGCGGAGCGCCGTGGGATTTTCCCACGGCGCTCCGCTTTTTCAGGTCTCTGGTGCGGTTGCCTCCCGGTCAATGTCCATGCCGATTTCAAAGACCCGGTTCCAAGGGAAACGGTAATTGGAAATCGTCAGCGTGCCGCAGTTCTCTTCTACCCACGGGGATAAACTGGTGATAAGTTTCCCACCACTGAAATTGGCAAGCACCGGCGCGGCGGAGACTTCCATGTCTGCTTCCAGCCGGGCCAGCACCGCTGCCGAGTCAATTTCAGGCCGATAGAAATTGTCGGGGCTGCCCTTCAAGTCCTCCCGGACGTAGGTGTACAGGTCGTTGCGCACGGTGTTGCGGAAGGCGAAGTCTTTGATGACCCCGTCGGACAGAGACTTCACAAAGGCGGTGTTGGCCGCGTCATTTGTCTCGGGGGCGGGGGAGCGGGTCAGCCATGCATACCGCGCCACCCCGTGGGACAAAGCCGTGCCGGTGACAATGGCCATGTCCAGAAATCCGGCGTAGGCCAAAAGAACACTCAGCTCCGCTTGCTGCGTCAGCGCGTCGTGTATCACGGTGCCGTAAGCGTCGTTGGACGCGTCAATTAAAATGGTGGGCAGCTTGTTTTTTCGATTTTCCGCAAGCGCGTTGTTCAGCGCCCACGCGTAATCCCCGGTGCGTTCCGGCTCCGCCGGAGCGGTGAGCACCAGAATTTGCAGGTCTGCCCCTCTGGTGCCGGAGAGGCTTTCCAGCTTGAAGAACTCCAAATGCTGATCCACCACCACGTTCAGTGGCTGATAGTCATAGGCGCAGGCGGGCTCTGCTTCCAGTCCCCCGATGTATCGAAGAGACGCCTTCGCCCCCTCCCATCCGCAGTCTTGCAGATACAGGGCGGAAATGGCCTTAAACGCCAGATCGTCCACCCCGGAGAGGAGCCAGTCTCCCTCCCGAAGATGGGCGGAGAGGTAGGCAATCTCATTTTTCTGAATGCTGTCCTCCAAAGAGGAGTCGTCCACGCCGATTAAGACACTGAAATTTTTGTGGGTCTCATCGTCCAGCAGGTCCAGCAGATGCGCGCCCAGATTGAGCTTTCGTTCCCGCGCGGACAAGTATTGGGAAAGCGCTCCCTCCGGCAGTGGCTCAGCGGACTGCACCGCCAACGGCTGACCGTCGGTCCCCAGACGGTAGTCCGCTGTGATGAGGTCGACGCGCAGATCGTCTCCCGCCAGATGGGGGCGGGCCATCGCGCCGTAATTTCGCAGGGCGGCGTACTCGTTCAGGCCAAATCCGCCGTATCCCACCGTGGGAGCAAGACGCATTACGCTGTCCAGCAGCCAGACCCGGTTATTTTCGTCCTGTGAGAGAACGGAAAGAAGATTTTCCAGCAGCGCCGTCTCCGTAAGCGTTGTTCCATCCGACAGTGTGACGGGATTTTCCCCCGCAAGGGCCCGGGAGCCGACCAAGCCACCAGATAGAAGCTGGTCCAAGGAGAGAATGTAGCGGTCGCAGCCCTCCTTCTCCTGCCGGAGCACCCATTCGTACAGCGCGGCCCGGTCGCCGGACTGCTCCCCGTTGGGGTTAAGGGGCTGACCATCCAGTTTTGTGGCATAAAGCGAGGAATCCGGCAGCAGCAGCTTATAGTCCAGAGATTCCGCAAGATACACCGCCCGCTCCACATTGTCCGGGCGGTCGTCCAGCGGAACATAGGCAAGCTTTGCAGGACCCTTCGGGTCTGCCGCCTGCCTTTGCCCGCAGCCTGCCGCTCCCAAAAGAAGCGTCAGGGATAGAGCGGCGGAAAGTAACTTTAAAGCAGTTTTTTTCATCGTGCCTCCAATTTGCAAAAAAGTCCGCAAGCACAGCCTGCGGACTTTTTACGCGATGTTTTACAGGGAGAAGCCTCCCAGATCCATGCCGCCGGTGATGTCGTTCAGGCTGGCCTCCATGGTGTCTCCCGCCTGACGCAGCGCCTCGTTTACAGCAGAAACGATCAGGTCCTGAAGCATCTCCACGTCCTCGGGGTCCACGGCCTCGGGCTTGATGTTGACGGACAGAACTTCCTTTTTCCCGTTGACCTTGGCCTCCACTGCGCCGCCGCCCACGCTGGCAGTAAATTCCTGAACCTCAACCGCACTTTGGGCGGTGTTCATGGCTTCCTGCATCTCCTGGATCTTCTGCTGCATCTCCTGCTGACGGGCGGCCCCGGAGGGGCGCATACTGCCGTTGGTAAATCCACGGCGGGCACTGTAACTCATAAAGCAAGGCTCCTTTTCAAATTTGTTTGAAGTGTATGTTTGCAGGCGGGGACGCACGCGAACGCGCCCCGGCTTTAAAACGCGGCTAAAAGCACGCGCCGCATTTATCGGATGGTGAAGTTGTCCAGTCGGCTTCCCCTGCGGATCAAATCCTCCAGCTTGTCCTCCGGAGAGGAGGCGGGGCCGTCGCCCACGGTGAGCCGCACCGTGACGGGCCCATCGGCCCGAAGGGCGGACAATTCCTGAAGCGCGCCCAAGACCCGGTCGTTGTCCAGTCGGCCCTTGGTGATTTCATCCGGCGCATAGACGGTGAGTGCGCCGTCCTTCAGCTCTCCGCTGCACCGGTCCAAAAACACCCGGTACATGGGCGGAAGACGGCCTTTGCATTCCTCCGCCAGCGCATGCCACCACTCCGCGCCTCCCGCGCTTTCTGAAGAAGCAGGAGAAGCGGGCCCCGGCGGGGAAGAAGAAACTTCCGGGGTCGGCGGCGCCGCCGGTTCCCGTGAAACTGCGGCGACGGACGTTTCCGTCGCCTTCGGGAGAGGCGCGGCTGCTTCGGGGGATGGGGTAAATCGCGCATCAGCGTCTTCCCACGGTGGGGCGCTGCGGTCGTCAATGGGCGGCTCCTCCGGCAAGGGCGGTTCCTCGCCCCAAGGCGGACTGTCCTCAAAGGCGGAAGGGGATTTTGCCACTGAAGCGGGTCTTGAAACGGGCGGAACCTTCATGGGCGGAGTGGATCTCTCCGCGGGGGCCGTACGGCCCTGTCCGTTTCGCTCCGTCGGGTTCCTGCCCAGAAGAGCGGGAAGCCGTTCCAGCGTGTCCTCCAGCTTCTGAATCCGGGCGGTGAGCGCGGTGAGGTCCCCGGAGAGGGATTCGTCGCACAGCCGCAGAAGGCACAGCTCTGCGTCGGTCCGGCGGTTGGAACTGTAATAGAGGTCGGCGGAGGCCCGCTGCAAGGTGGTGACCAGATACAAAAGTCTGCTTCCGGACGCGTCTTTTTGGAGCTTGTCCAGCGCCGCGGAGTCGTATCCTCCGGAGAGCAGCGCCGCGCCCCCCTCCGGGGCGGTTCGCCGCAGCAGCAAATCCCGAGTCAGGACGGACAGCTCGCTCAAAACGGCACCCACGTCCTTGCCCCCGTCGTAAAGTCGGTTCAAAAGCAGCAGGGCCGCTTGCGCGTCCCGCTGTAAAATGTGCTCCATCAGTTGGGCGGTCTGAAGATTTCCTGCAAGACCCAGCACGTCCAGCACGGCCGTGGCGTCAATCACGCCGCCCGCCGCCGCGCACTGGTCCAAAAGGGACAGCCCGTCCCGCAAAGCCCCGTCCGCAAGGCGGCTTAAAAGCTCCGCGCCGTCGGCGTGGAGGTCGATGCCCTCCTGCTGGGCGACGTAAGAAAGCCGTCCGGCAACCTCACGGGGCAAAATGCGCTTGAAGGAATACCGCTGGCAGCGGGAGAGAATCGTGGCCGGGACCTTGTGCAGCTCCGTGGTGGCCAGAATGAACATCAAATGCTCAGGCGGCTCCTCAAGAATTTTCAGAAGGGCGTTGAACGCCGCCACGGAAAGCATGTGAACCTCGTCCACAATGTAGACCCGCTTTTTCACGTTGGCGGGGGAATAAATCGCCTCGTCCCGCAAAGCGCGGACCTGATCGACGCCGTTGTTGGAGGCGGCGTCCAGTTCTAAAACATCCAAAAAGGTGCCGTTTTCAATTCCAAGGCAGCTTGGGCAGCGATTGCAGGGATCGCCGTCCTGAGGGTCTTCACAGTTCACCGCCTTGGCCAGAATTTTCGCGCAGGTGGTTTTGCCGGTGCCCCGGGTGCCGGTGAAGAGATAGGCGTGGGACGTGCGTCCTTCCGCCACCTGACGCTTCAGCGTCTCGGTGATGTGGGCCTGGCCAATCACATCTGAAAAGGTTTTGGGCCGCCACTTGCGGTACAAAGCCTGATACACACCACCGCCTCCTTTCAAAAAGACAGAATAAGTCCTCCGTTTGCAGCCACGGAACCGGCGCCCTCGCGGCACATGGAACATCCCGCACGATGCTGCTCGGTTCCCCGCCTGACATGGTTAGCAGGCGTCCATTGCGCGAGACCGGCTCCGCGGCTGCAAGCGGAGGACTTCATTCAAAGTGTATCTATTCTACTATAAATTTTTCAAATTATCAACTGGAATCTGCGGGGACGGGCGTAAATTTTCAGATTGATGAATTTCAGAGCAGTTCCAGAAGGAACAGGGCAATCTGTTCCATAGCCGCCGCCGCCTTTTTAATGGGGAACATCTGAAACACATGCCACATGTCATCCCAGACCTCCAGACGGCACTCCGCGCCCGCTGCCTTCATGGCATGGCACAGAGACTCCGCGTCGGAATAGAGAATTTCATAGGACCCCACCTGCACGAGCGTGGGGGGGAAGTCCGCAAAGTTTCCAAACAGGGGGGAAAGGCTGGGGCTGCGCAGATTTTCCTTCCCGGCGTATACTTCCCGGACGGCGTGGATATACTCCAGCGTCAGCATGGGGTCAATTTCCGCCCGCTCCGTGTAAGAGGGACCGGAGGCGGTCATATCCGTCCACGGGGACATGAGAATCAGGGCGGCGGGCAGCATCCGCCCGGCGGCCTTCAGCCGGTGGCACAGCACCAGCGCAAGATTCCCCCCCGCGCTGTCCCCGGCCACCACCACGTCCCGCGCGCCGTATCCTAGGCGCATGAGATAATCCCACGCACGCAGCCCGTCCTCCACCGCCGCCGGGTATGGGTGCTCCGGGGCAAGGCGGTATTCAAAGGTCAAAACGTCGAAGCCCGTGGCCTTGGTGAGCTTGGAGGAGAGCACCTTGGAATAGCCAAGGTTCCCGCTGGTATAGCCCCCGCCGTGGCAGTATAGCACGGCGCGCCTGCGCCGGTGGGGCCGCTGCAAACGCATCCACGCCGCAGGCATCCCGGCAAGGTCAAACGGCTCCCAGCTCATGTCCGCCATGTCGGCGGTGAGATTGCCCAAAAGCTCCTGACTCCGGCGCTGGCGCTCCAGCTCCTCCACCGTCATTGCTTCCGGCGCTCCCGCGCTGTGGAGGGCCTTGAGCACTCGCATGGCGGGGGCCAATCGGCGGCTTTCGGCGGATTTGCGCTGCTGGGCAAGCGCGGCCTTGAGAACCTTGCGGGACTGGTCCATGACGCGCCCTCCTTTTCAATGATGGCATCATGATAGCATAGTTTTCCCCAAATGACACGCTTTTTTCCGTTTGTTGCGGGGAAATTCGGGCGGCGGGTCAATGCGTTCTTGCGGTGAGCGGCGGCCCATGATACAATTATTCAGATGAGCCGCCGCGTTTGCCCGTCCCTGAAGGGAAAGCGAAAGCGGTCCGAGCGCAGGCGCAAATGGAGTTTAAAAAGGAGGGAGCCGCCATGGCGACAAAAAAGCAATGGTACAAGCTGGACAACGCGGGCGTGCTGTACTCCGCGCTTCAGCGGGAGGAGTATTCCGCCGTCTACCGTTTTTCCGCCGTGATGACCGAGCCGGTGAACCCCGCCGCGCTGCAAGGGGCCATTGACGCGGTGCTGCCCCGGTTTCCGGGATTCGCGGTGCGGATTCGCCGAGGCGTATTCTGGTACTATTTCGAGCCGAACACTGCCCCCGGTCCTTTTTTGAAAGAGGATGTGGCGGACCCCTGTCAGCCCTTTCGGTTTCATGAGGACGCGGGGTGGCTAATTCGATTTTACCGCTATCAAAACCGCATTTCCTTTGAGGCATTTCATGCCCTGTCGGACGGCGCGGGCGCGATTACCTTTTTTAAGACGCTTTTGGCGGAATATCTGCGCCAAACCGGTATGTTTGTTCCTGTGGAAGAGGGGATTCTGGATTTAAACGAACCGCCCCGGCCCGAGGAACTGGAGGACGCCTACGCCCGCTATGTGGGTCCCGCCGCCCGCAGGCTGCCGCTGATTAAGAAAGCCTATCAAAATCTGGGGCAGGCGGAGCCGTTTTATACGTTTCATGTCACCATGGGCTTTGTGCCGCTGGACAAGCTTCTGGAAAAAGCCCGGAGCTATGGCGTGTCGGTGACGGAGTATCTGGCGGCGGCGCTTCTTCTGGTGCTGGCGGAAAAACAACGGCGGGAGAACTATCACAAGATGCTGCCTGTGACGCTGGCGGTGCCGGTCAATCTGCGGCCTTGGTTTCCGTCGGAAACTCTGCGGAATTTTCTGGTCACGGTTCAGCCGGGGTTTGATCCGGCGCTGGGGGAGCACAGCCTTGCGGAGGTGGCGGCGCAGGTGCGCCACTATATGCGGCTCCATATTTCGCCGCAGGAAATGCGGGCGCAGATTACCCGCAACGTCCGTTATCAGTCCAACACGGCATTGCAGCTTCTGCCCCGTGTGGTGAAAAATTCCATTGTGGCTTACCATTATCGAACCCGGGGCGTGCGCCCTTATTCCGCCACGTTTACAAATCCCGGCGCGATCCCCATGCCGGAGGCCATGCGGCCCCACATTCACCACATGGAGGTGGTACTGGGGCAGGCCACCGTTCCCCGGCCCCATGTGGCCTCTGTCAGCTATGGCAACATCATGGAAATCACCGTGGCGGGGACACAGGCGGACGCGGAGACGGAACGGGACTTTTTCCGCTTTCTGGTACGGGAGGGGCTGCCCGTGCGCATTGAGAGCAACCGCTCAAACCCCGAAAGGAGGACGTAAACATGCCATATTGCGTACACTGCGGCGTGGAGCTGAGCGCCGATGTGAAGGATTGCCCCCTGTGCGGCACGGAGGTGCACGACCCCGGCGCTGACCCGGCGGCGGAGCACCCGCCCTTTTTTCCTGCCCGGCGGGCGGAGGTGGCTCCGGTTTCAAAGCGGACGGCGGCTCTGCTGCTTACGTCTATGCTGGCGTCGGTCAGCGTGTGCTGCGCACTGCTGAATCTGGCGCTGAAGCCGGAACACCGGTGGTATTTGTTTGTGGTGGGCGCGGCGGCGATGCTGTGGGTCTGGCTGGTGCTGCCGCTGCTTGTAAACCGCTGGGTCCCTCTCTGGGTGCGGCTCACCGCGGACGTGGGCGCGGTGGCGGTCTATGTGGCCCTGATCGCTCTGGCGCTGGACGGCTGGGAATGGTTTTGGGGCCTTGCAGTGCCGCTTTTGGCGGTGGCGGCGGCGGTGGTGTGCGCCCTGAGCTGGCTTTTGCGCCGGGGGCACTCCATGCTGACCACCGCCATGCTGTGCCTTGGGGCAGCGGGGCTTTTCTGCGTGGGCGTTGAGGCCTGCACAGACCTGTATCTGCATGACCTGTGGTCCCCGGGGTGGTCACTGGTGGTTTTGGCGGCCTGCGTGGGTCTTTCTATTCCGCTGGTGGTGGTGCGGCGAGTGCCGTCCCTGCGGGAGGAAGCGCGGCGGAGATTTCATTTTTAGGGCTGCTGCCCGACGGTGCACATAGTCGGGTTTTTGTTTTCTTCCATGGTGAGAGTGAGATGAAGGGGACGGCAGCATACTTTTTGAGCTGAATAAAAAAACCAAGCGGAAGGGACAGAGGAATATCCTCTGTCCTTTCCGCTTTCATGATGAATTAGAGGTATAATTCGCCCCAGCGTCCGCAGGTTTCAAAGCCGACCTGGCGATAAAGCTCCGCTACCCCGTCATTGCCGGAGATCAGGCGGGGCGTTTTTCCTTTTTTCTGAATGCGACCTGTCAGAAAGCGGCTGATGCAGCCGCCCAAACCCCGGTGGCGAAACTCCGGTACCACCGCCACTGCCGCGATGATGCCGCATTCGTCGTCCTCGGAGGCGATGCTCCCTGTGCCGACGGGCTGCCCGTCAACCTCCAACTGCCACACCTCCGCAAGCCCCTTGGACAGGCGCAGGCGCAGATCGGCGGACCAGCTCTCATACTGAAGGTGCTGGCGGTAGTATTCGTGGCTCTGCTGGAGGATGCTGAACACCGTCCGAAGGTCACCGGGCACAAGATCAGGGAACATCCCGCTCTGGGGCCCGCCCCGGTATACCATGAAATACGAGCTGTCTATTGTGCCGCCCAACAGGCGCTGAAGCGCATCGGTCAACGTCCGGTCTGCGTCGATTTCTCCCACGCGCTCCGCCTGTGCCAGAGCCGCGATTTCTCCGGGGTTTGCCCGGCCGTCGGCAGAGACTGACAGCACGCCTCCGGATAGGCACAGCGCAGCAGCGGGGAAGCCGTCTTCCACGCATAGGTAAAAGCGGGCGCGGACATCTCCCGGCCCGTAAGCCCGAAGAGCGGACAGCGCCCGGGAGCCAAAGACGTGTTCATAGGAACAGGCCGTGGAAAACGCAGAAATCTGGGTGGGCGCAGTCAGCGGCACAAGCATGGGGAACCTCCTCTTCATGAAAAAGAGGGCGTATCCGCCCGCCTTTCAAAAGCGTATATCGGGCGCGTTATCGCGTCTCGGCGTGTTTACTGTTCCTGATCTGGGACAGATAGCGGTAAATGCTGGCCTGAGAACAGCAAAGCCCTTCGGCCACGTCCTTTACCGCACCCTTGAGCAAAAAGATACCGTCGGCCTCCAGCTTGGTGAGAATTTGCAGGCGTTCGTTGGCGGTCAGCCGCTCTGCCGTTACCCCCAGCAGCTCTAGCTCGCCGCTGACGGCGTCGGCTGCCACAGCTTCCGCGGAATTGCCGAATTTTTCAGGCATCCGCTGCTCGGCTGGCACTGCCCCAGGGCCAAACTGAGAAACAAAGTCCTCCACAAAAAAGTCGGGGTGGCACAGGCCCATTATCTGGCTGCTGACAGCCCGGAACTGGCTGTCATCAAAGTTAATGCAGAGCATACCGATCAGCCGGGCATTGTCCTTGATGAACAGCGTGTTGGACCGCAAAGTCTTGCCGTTGATGGCGACCCCGTAGTAATTCAGGCGGTAGTCCGAGGTTTCGTAGCTCTTGTCCTTCAAAATACTCAGGGCAATGTTGGTCAGGGGAGCGCCAATCTCCCGCCCGCTGATGTGATTATTAGCGATGGCAACAATCGAACGTTCTTTATTTGTCAAATCGTGGAGAGCAACCTCGTAGGAAGAACCCAGGGCGCGCCCGAGGAACTCCGTAAGTTTCGCATACGGCAGGAGAAGGGGGTTGGGGATCTCGGGCATGCGCTCACCTCAGTTCATATTTTTGCTGCGATCTTTATCTTCATTATATATGTTTGTCAGTTTTTTGTCAAAATAAAAAATTATCCTAACTATAATAATAATAAATTTGCACTTTTAAAGATAATTTATAAGTATTGCACAATATTCAAAAAATAAAAATGTTTAATCAGACAAATGTGATAAATTAGCAACATTTTAATTGACAAAATTTTTAAGAGTGATAAAATTTTATTACAAAGCGAAGGAGGATTACCAATGAAAGCGATTGTTAGTACAACCAAGGCCCCTGCGGCCATCGGGCCTTACTCTCAGGCCGTGCAGGCAGGTGGACTGGTCATCACCTCCGGGCAGCTGCCCATTGACCCCGCCACGGGCGTGTTTCCCGAGGGCGTCCAGGCCCAGACCCGGCAGTCATTGACCAATGTCAAGGCTATTTTGGAGGAAGCCGGCACCGGCATGGACCACATTATCAAGACCACCGTGTTCCTGAAGAACATGAATGACTTTGGCGCCATGAACGAGGTGTACGCCACCTTTTTCACCGAAAGCGGCTTTCCCGCCCGCTCTGCAATTGAAGTCGCTCGTCTTCCCAAGGACGCGTTGGTAGAAATCGAAGTCATCGCAGTCCTGTAAGGATATTCCCGCTTTCCCGTTACGTTCCTGCATCTTTCTTTGGAAGATACTGTCCGCCAGGCGAAAAGCAGGGATTGGGACCCCTGTGTTTTGACGACCGGAGTATCCATAACAAGGCGCACTGCGCCGAAAAATTATGGAGGTAAAGCACTATGTCTAACAAATATTCTCTGAACGTTCCCGCTCCTCATCACTTTACTTTCGCGGTTCGTGATGTTCCCAATGTGACGTTGGAGCAACGTGAGCGTGCGCTGAAGGCCACCCACTACAATGAGTTCGCCTTCCCCTCCGGCATGCTGACGGTCGATATGCTTTCCGACTCCGGCACCACCGCTATGACCAACCAGCAGTGGGCGTCCCTGTTCCTGGGCGACGAGGCCTATGGCCGCAACACCGGCTATTACGTTCTGCTGGACACCTTCCGCGACATTCTTGAGCGGGGCGGCGAGAAGAACTGGAAGAAGATTGTCGATCTGGTTCGCACCGACTGCCGGGACGTGGAGAAGATGATGGATGAGGTCTACCTCTGCGAGTACGAGGGCGGCCTGTTCAACGGCGGTGCTGCTCAGATGGAGCGGCCCAACAGCTTTATCATCCAGCAGGGCCGCGCAGCCGAGTCTGTGCTGATGGAAATTATTAAGAAAATTCTGGCCCAGCGGCATCCCGGCAAGGTCTTTACCATCCCCTCCAACGGCCATTTCGATACCACCGAGGGCAACATCAAGCAGATGGGCTCCGTGCCTCGGAACCTGTATCACAAAGAGCTGCTCTATCAGACTCCCGAGGGCGGAGCCTATGCAAAAAACCCCTTCAAGGGCAACATGGACATTGACAAGCTGGAGCAGCTGATTCAGGCCGTGGGTTCCGAAAACGTGCCCTTGATCTTTACCTGCATCACCAATAACCCCATCTGCGGCCAGCCCGTTTCCATGGCCAATATCAAGGACATTAACCGGGTTGCGCACAAGTACGATATCCCCTTGGTATTCGATGTGGCCCGCTGGGCGGAAAACTGCTACTTCATCAAGATGAACGAAGACGGCTACGCCGATAAGTCCATCGCCGAGATTGCCACCGAGATGTTCTCCTATTGCGACGCCTTCACCATGTCCGCCAAGAAGGACGGCCACGCCAACATGGGCGGTATGCTGGCTTTCCGCGACAAGGGGTTGTTCTGGAAGAATTTCTCCGACTTCAATGAAGACGGCACCGTCAAGACCGACGTGGGCGTGCTGCTGAAGGTCAAGCAGATCTCCTGCTATGGCAACGATTCTTACGGCGGCATGAGCGGCCGCGACATTCTGGCGCTGGCCGTGGGCCTGTATGAGTCCTGCGACTTCAACTATATGCATGAGCGCGTGAAGCAGTGCGAATATCTGGCGCAGGGCTTCTACAAGGCCGGAGTCAAGGGCGTGGTGCTGCCCGCCGGCGGTCATGCCGTGTACATCAACATGGACGAATTCTTCGACGGCAAGCGCGGCCATGAGGCTTTTGCCGGCGAGGGCTTCAGCCTCGAGCTGATCCGCCGCTACGGGATCCGTGTCTCTGAGCTGGGCGACTATTCCATGGAGTATGATCTGAAGACTCCGGAGCAGCAGGCCGAGCTTGCCAACGTGGTTCGGTTCGCCATTGACCGCAGCCGCCTGACTCAGGAGCATCTGGACTATGTCATCGCCGCCGTCAAGGCCCTGTATGAAGACCGGGAAAGTATCCCCAACATGCGCATCATCTGGGGGCATAACCTGCCCATGCGTCACTTCCATGCCTTCCTGGAGCCCTATTCCAACGAGGAGAAATAATTCTCCAACTTATAATCTTGCGTAACCTGCGCCGCGTGGAAAGAGCGCAGGGGTAAAGAGCGAAACGCCCGCGGAAAATGAATACGCTTTCCGCGGGCGTTTTTACGCGCACTCCTCCCCGCAAAGAGGCCGGTCGGAAGTCCGGTCCAGCCAGGAAGGCGGCCCCCGCTCTGTGAGGAACCGGGGTTACCGATATACAACGAATGGAGGGACAATAATGGCAGAAAACTCAAAAACTTTAGAAAAGCAAGATGGCTTTAAGTCGCAGTGGGGCTTTATCATGGCGGCCGTCGGCTCCTGTGTGGGCATGGCCAACGTCTGGCGCTTCCCCATGCTGGTCTCCCGCTACGGCGGTCTGACCTTCCTGATCCCCTATTTCATCTTTGCGTTCATCATTTCCCAGTCTGGTATGATGGAGGAGTTCTCTCTGGGCCGTTGGTCCGGCTACGGTCCCGTGGGCTCCTTCGGCAAGGCCATGGAAAACGGCGGCAGGTCCAAAAAAATTGGCGAACTCATCGGCAGCGTCCCTGTGTTTGCCTCGCTGTGCCTGGGCACCGGCTATGCGGTCATCATGGGCTGGGTGTTCTACTACGCCAAGATGGCCTTCACCGGCGAGCTGGTGGCCATGGGTCAGGACATGAACGTCATCGGCAGTACCTTCGGGGCGGTGGCTCCGGAGGCGGCGACGCTCCCCGAAGCCATCAAGATGACTTTTGCGACCGGCGGCGCCAATAACTTCTGGATTATCGTTGCCATCGCAGTGTCTTTCCTCATTATGATCCTGGGCGTGTCCGGCGGCATTGAGGCCTCCTGCAAGGTTATGATCCCGGCCCTGTATGTGCTGTTCATTATTCTGGCGGTCGTCATGATCTTCATCCCCGGCACCGGCGACGGCTATCGGTATATCTTCACTCTGGATCCCAAGGGCCTGCTGAACCCGGAGGTTTGGGTCTTTGCCTTTGGTCAGTGCTTCTTCTCCCTGTCCGTGGCAGGCTCCGGCTCCGTCATCTACGGTTCCTATCTTGGCAAGGACGTGAAAATCCGTCAGTCTGCCGCCCTGTGCGCCGTGTTCGACACCTCCGCGGCCCTACTGGCCATGCTGATCATTATTCCCGCCATGGCGACTGTGGGCGCGGATCTGGGCAACGGTGGCCCCGGCCTGCTGTTTATTTACATCCTGCCCGTCTTCAACAGCATGGGCGGCATCTCCCGGATCATCGGCATCTTCTTCTATGTCGCGGTCCTGTTTGCCGGCATCAGCTCCATTATCAATCTCTTTGAGACGCCCGTGGCAATGTTGCAGGAAAAGCTGCACATGAAGCGCCTGACCGCCACCGCCGTAATCCACATTTTCGGTCTGGTAGTCTCTCTGATCATCCAGCCTTGGACCTCCCAGTGGATGGATATGGTGTCCATTTACCTGTGCCCCTTGGGCGCCTTCACTGCCGGGTTTATGTTCTTCTGGGTCATGAAGAAGGATGTCGCTGTGGAGGCGGTGCAGTTGGGCAGCGAAAAGCCCATCATGAAGTGGTTCTACTCTTTTGGCAAGTACGTATTTGTCCCGCTGTGCCTTCTGTGCTTTGTTCTGGGCATTGGGTTTGGCGGCATTGGCTGATCTCCCCGGTGATTCAACACTCTTTTCAAAAAATGGGCGGCGCCGAGAAACGGCGCCGCCCTCTGTTCATCTTTTCACCTGTGCTTTGACAAGGTATCCCCAAAAATTGGGCTGTGCCGCTGCCGTGGGAGGGCTTTTCTCGCTTATGCAAGCTCCTGTGCGGGGACGGATTTCCGGGTCCGCAGCTTCGCGGCGATGCGGTCCAGCATTTCACTCACCGGAACGTCCAGTGCGGCGGCAAGTTCGCCACCCAAAAGCTGCTCTGCCTGCTTCATGAAGTGTTCGTCCACAGCCCCAAATTTTCGCTTCGTCTCCTCCACATGCGTCTTTTTGCAGTAAATCGAGATGACAAGCTCCAAAAGATCGCGGCAATCGCTGGTTTGCAGAAGCGTCTGGTAATGGTCCCGCAGATTTTGGGTGCTGCCGCCGTAATAGGCCTGCGCCCGGCTGGCGGGAATCGCGTCCACCAGATCATCCGCCTCTTCTGCTGTCAGGATAGGCCGAATGGGCACCTTGCAATTTTCTATCGGTGCGTAAATCGTCCCGTCCTGATACAGGGGGCTGAGCACATAGTAGAGCTTATCCAGCTCTCCAGGCTTGCTCCGGCAAAAGTCCGGCTGGGTGATATCTTCCACCCGACACACACCCGTGCGTCCGTAAACCACAAGATCTTCCTTTTGAAACATAGCTCCTCCGCTTCCCGCCGACAGGCACAAAGCGCCTGCCGAAATGCCGAGAAAAATAACTTCCGTTATTTTTCCGCCGCGGGCCACGCCTTTTTGGCGCGGCCCGCGGACTCAACTGCGCTTAATCGCTCCCACGATAAAACGCGCCGGTCCAACGGCCGAGTTTCTCGGCTGCTGGACCGCGTAATCTATATTTATATATTATAGCACATTTTTTGAAGAAATGGTAGGGGTTTTTTACAAATAATTTTAAAACCTGTCCCTGACGGGCAATTTTCGGGTCAGACGGGCGGCCAATCTGGCCGCCGGGCGTCAGGATAGACGGCTTCCACCTTTGAATTCGACCTGCTTGTCAAAGCACTTCAGCGTCTCCCAAATCACACTTTGGAAGTGAAACCGCGTCTCTCCCGCGTAAGAATAGCCAAGCCCTTCGTACAGGTGGCAGGCCGGGGAATTTCCCTCGTAGGTGTCCAGCCGGATCACAGGCCAGTCCTTTGCCCGGGCGTGCCCCTCGCAGAAGTGCACAAATTCTTTCCCTTTTCCCTGACCCGCGAAGTCCGGGTGGATGCAAAGGGTATGGATGACCATGACCTCCTCCGGTGCGGCCTGAAAATTCCAGTGAATACCGGCGTATTCCGGCGGCTGAATCTGGTTGAGAATTACGCAGCCAAACAGCGCGCCGTCCTCCTCTCCCACATACAGCGTGCCCTGCTCAAACGCCGCGCTGGCATGAGCAAGGGTGGGGTAGAGGTCCTTCTGCCAATTGGTATGGCGTACCGTATCCTCGCGGTCCAGCAGCGCCCGGTAAAGTGCGTCCACCCGATCAAGATCGTGCGCCTGTGCAAGTCGAATCATCTCTGTTTGCTCCTTTGTTTTTAATGGGATATCCCTGAAAGTCTGCCAAAATCCGCGCAGAGATGGACCAAACATAGCGCTGCACCGGTGGAGGCAAGTGTTCTAAAGCGGCTTCTGCCCGTCAGACTGCGGATTCTTAAGTTTTCCGGGTTTGGATGGGCGCTTTTTTACCGGCGGAACGGGCGGCGGAGCCAGCGGGGCTTGGGGGCGCAGCTTAGAGGGCGAAATTTTTCGTTCCGCCAGCTGGTCCTTTACGAACTGACGGAACAGGGCATACAGCACCGAGCACAAGGGAATAAATACCAGCATTCCCAGAATCCCCATTAGCTTTCCGCCTAAGATGACCGCCACCAGCACCCAAATGGAGGGAAGCCCCACGGAAGACCCCACCACATGGGGATAGATAAGATTTCCCTCGATCTGCTGGATGACCAGAAACAGCACGATGAACAAAAGCGCCTGCACCGGATTTACCAAGAGAATCAGCAGTGCGCCCACGGCGCAGCCGATAAATGCCCCCACAATGGGAATCAGGGCCGTCAGCGACACCGTCACGCCCACCAGAACCGCATAGGGCATCTTAAAAATCGGCATAGTCACGATGAACAGGGAGCCCAGAATCACTGCCTCCAGACACTGGCCGGAAAGAAAGTTTGAAAATGTGCGGTTTGCAAGGTCGGCCACGGACAAGATCCGGTCCGCCGCCCGCTCAGGCAGCAGGGCGTAGAGAATCTGGCGAATTTGATGCCCTAGCTTTTCCTTTTGAAGAAGCAGGTAGACGGCAAACACCAGCCCGATGAAAAACGTGCTCACGCCGCTGACCACGCTGCCCACGAAGCTCATGCCGCCCAGCACGCCGCCAACGCCCGTATTTACCAGCTGCTCGCCCAAATCACGCAGCAGCTCCAGCGCCTTGGCGGACAGAGTGGTCCACTGGATGTCCAGCGTTTGAAGCGCCGTCTCAAGCTCCGGCAGGCGGGTTTCCAGCGTCGAGAGCATCTCTGGCAGCCGGGTAAAAAACGTCTGTGCCTGCTGAGAGACGGAGGATACCGCATCCCCCAGACTGGGGACGATGACAAGGCTTGCAAGCGCCAATACCCCGGACACCAGCGCCAGTGTCAGCAAAAAAGCCACGAGGCGGCGCAGTTTTGCGGTGCGCTTGTCGTTGCCCATCCGCCGCTCCACCGCCCGCATGGGCACGTTGAGAATGAACGCCACGGCGCAGCCCAGCAGAAAGGGCGCGATGAGAGAAACCATTGCCCCCAGCGCCCCGCCCAGCAGCGTCAGATTTTGCAGACCCCAATACCCCGCCAGAACGGCAAAGGCCGCGCCAGCCACCGTCCACACGTTTTTCTTATGAAACTCCATAGCTACTCCTTTTGAAAAAGCGGGCGGGGCAAGGCTCCGCCCGCTTGACCGGGTTCCGACTTATAAAATAGGATGGGCCAAAGCGTCAGCTCCTACGATAGTTTTCCGCCGCCGTCAGATAGCTTTGCGCCTCTTCCCGGTTGGCCTCAATCTCCTCCGGCGTGAGGGACCGGACGACCTTTGCGGGACTGCCCAGAATCAATGACCCGTCGGGCGCGTCCATTTTCCCGGACACCAGCGCCCCCGCCCCCACAAGGCAGTTGTTTCCAATCCGTGCCCCGTTTAGAAGCACGGAGCCCATGCCCACAAGGGTATTGTTCCCCACGGTGCAGCCGTGGAGAATGGCCCCGTGGCCCACGGTGCAGCCGCTGCCCACTGTCGTCTCGTCGTGAAGCGCGCAGTGGTCCTGAATGTTGGTGTTTTCCCCGATTTTGATGGGGCCCCAGTCCCCCCGGAGCACAGCGTAATACCAGATGTTGGCGCCCTTGCCCAAGGTCACGTTCCCGGTCACAACAGCGCCCTCAGCAATTAAAACGTCCTGATCCGTCTCTCTTTTTTGATAAGGCATATGGATGTCCTCTCTATTTTATATGGCAAAATTCCCGTTTACGAACACGGGGATTTCCTCTCCTGCGTGGGTGGTGCCCACGATGGACAGATCCTGCGTCCCCACCATAAAGTCCACGTGGGTGATGGAGTCGTTCAGGCCCCGGCGGGTCAGCTCTTCGCGGCTCATTTCATGCCCGCCCTTCAGGCAGGGATATGCCTCACCGAAGGCAATGTGGCAGGCGGCATTTTCGTCAAACAGGGTGTTGTAGTACAGAATTTTCTGGTTGGAAATGGGGCTGTCGTAGGGGACTAGCGCTACCTCGCCGAAATAGGACGCGCCCTCGTCCACCGCAATGGCGGCCCGCAGGTTTTCCTCACCTTGCTGGGCGTGGGCCTCCACAATTTTTCCATTCTTCACCACAAAGTGGAAGCCGTCGATGATATTTCCGTCGTTTACCAGAGGAATGGAGGCGTAGACCACGCCGTTTACCCCGGTTTTCAGGGGAGAGGTAAACAGCTCCTCCGTGGGAATGTTGGCGATAAAGGTCTGGCCCTTCAGGGTCACGTCGTCTCCCGCTTCCCAGACGTGGCCCTCGGGAAGCTCCACCGTCAAATCTGTGCCAAGGGAGTTTTTGTAGTGCAGGGACTTAAAGTTCAGCGCATTCAGCGTTTCTCTGCGCCGCGCCAGCGTGGCAAGATGCTCCCGCCATTTTTCAACGGCGCTTCCGTCTCCGCTGATGCGCACGGCGGCAAAAATAGCGTCCCACAGACGCTCCATTGCTTCGGACTCCGTTGCCTTGGGGAACACCCGCTTGGCCCAGGAGGGGATGGGAATAGACGCGATGCACCACGGAAAGCCGCCGGACATTTGCAGGCGGTTGAACATCCGCAGCGCCTGCCCTCCGGCCCGCTGGGCCCGGACCACCCGGCCCGAATCCACGCCCTTGAGGTTTTCCGGGTCGCCGGCAGAGATGGCGAGATAGGCCGCCCCCTCCATGGCATAGTCGTTAAAAAAGTGCCGCCGCCACAGGGGAACGGAGTCAAACACGTCCTCCTCGGCCCGCAGATACTTCATCCGGCCCAGCGCGTCGTCGTTCCAGTTGACCACCACCTCGCGGCAGCCTGCGTCATAGGCTTTTTCCGCGCACATCCGGGCAAACCATGCGCACTCCACCGGGGTGGAGATAATCAGCGTCTGCCCCTTCTGCACGTTCAGGCCTACCTGAATCAGCAGCGCGGCGTATTCCATCAATTTTTCCTCGTGCTTCAATCTGCATCCATCCTTTCGTCAGGCCCGGCGCACCGGGACTTGCTCACTTCATTTTGGGTTTTTAATTACTTTATGGATCTTCCTGCTCGAAGGAAAAGCTGTCCTTTCCCTCCCTGCGCAGGGAGATAAGGGTCCCGTTCAGCTCCGCGCCCATAATCAGCGCGGTGGCGCTCATATACATCCACACCAAAAGGGCCATGGCCGTTCCAATGGAGCCGTACAGCAGGGAATAGTTGGCCATGCGCTCCATGTAGACGGCGTAAATGCCCGACAGCACCAGCCACCCCGCAAGGGACGACACCACGCCGGGAAGCAGGTTTCTCCAGGGCTGGCGGGCGTCCTGCGTGATGGCGTAAAGCGCCAGAAGGGCGAAGCACGCCACCACCGCCACCAGAGGAAACCGAAGCGTGGCCCACAGCTTTGCAGCAAAAGGCGGCAGGTGAAAATTTTCCACCGCGTAGGAAAGCGCGGTGTTGTTCACGCTCATCAGCACCAGCGTCAGCGCCAGTGCCAGCAGCAATAGAATCGTGTAAACCAGCGTGCGCACAAAATGCGCCGCTGCGTGGCGGGGCGGGCCCAAATGGTATGCCGTGCGCACGGAGCGCATCAGGGTGTTTGCCGCCCGCATGGGGAAGTAAATGGAAAAGACCAGCCCAAACAGCAGCAGCCGGACATTGGCGTTGGCCTGCACGTGGACAAGGTACACGCCGATGAAGTCCACCGCTACCTTGGGCAGAAATTCCCCAAGGTCCTTTAAGATGGCACCTACGTCCAGATGCAGCAGTCCCAGCAGAGAGCTGGCAAAAATCAGCATGGGGAAAATCGCAAATAAAAGGTAAAACGCCAGCGCCGCGCCCTGAATGGACACGTTGTGCCGCAAATAGCGACGCACCAGCAGATACAGGCCGCGCCAGAGCTTGTTTTTCGGCAGCGGCGGAAGATTTGGCTTGCTCACAGCGCCCCCCCTTCACATGGTACGATACCATGACAGTATTTACCGGCTCGGTAAAAATATGACGGCGGCGGCGCAATGCGGGCCGTTTCAGTAATTTTACCATGATTTTCCGCCGCCGTCCACCGGCATTTTTATTTTCTACCCTGCCATTCTGCACGAAAAGTGGCGCTTTTTGTGCTTTATTAAGGCCGCTGAGAATTGAAGTACATTGTAGGCGGAAAACAAGGCACGGCGGAAGGCAAAGCCCTCCGCCGCGCGTATTACGCCCCGCTCATTTTAATTTTTAGAAGTCTGCGCTGCCCACGGTGCGGGGATGGGGCAGCACATCCCGGATGTTGCTCACGCCGGTGAGGTACATCACCATCCGCTCAAAGCCCAGACCGAAGCCTGCGTGCTTGCAGGAGCCGTACCGCCGCAGATCGCAGTACCACCAGTAATCCTGCGGATCCATACCCGTCTCCCGGATGCGGGCCTCCAGCTTGTCCAGCCGCTCTTCGCGCTGGCTGCCGCCGATAATTTCGCCGATGCCGGGAACCAGACAGTCTGTTGCGGCAACGGTTTTTCCGTCGTCGTTCATGCGCATATAAAACGCCTTGATTTCCTTGGGATAATCCGTGACAAACACGGGCTTTTTAAACACCTGCTCCGTCAGATACCGTTCGTGCTCCGTCTGAAGGTCGGTGCCCCACTCCACCTTGTAGGCAAACTGGTCGTTGTGCTCCTTCAAAATCTCCACGGCCTCGGTATAGGTCACGCGGCCAAAGTCGGAAGTGGCCACATGCTCCAGCCGCTCCTTAAGGCCCTTATCCACGAAGCTGTTGAAAAAGTCCATCTCTTGGGGGCAGCGCTCCATGGTACGTCGAATGACAAATTTAATCATGGCCTCCGCCACGTCCATGTCGCCCTTGAGGTCGGTGAAGGCCATCTCCGGCTCGATCATCCAAAACTCGGCGGCGTGGCGCTGGGTGTTGGAGTTTTCGGCCCGGAAGGTGGGGCCGAAGGTATACACGTCGCCAAAGGCCATGGCGAAGTTTTCTGCGTTGAGCTGACCGGACACCGTGAGGTTGGCGGGCTTTCCGAAAAAGTCCTGAGAATAGTCAATCTGCCCGTCCTCGGTGCGGGGCGGATTCTCGGGGTCCAGCGTGGTTACTCGGAACATCTCGCCCGCGCCCTCACAGTCGCTGGCGGTGATGATGGGGGTATGGACATAGACGAAGCCACGGTTTTGGAAAAACTCGTGGATGGCAAAGGCCGCGACGCTGCGCACCCGGAAGGCGGCGGAGAACAGGTTCGTCCTGGGCCGCAGGTGCTGGATGGTGCGGAGAAATTCCGGGCTGTGGCGCTTTTTCTGGAGAGGGTACTCCGGGGTGGAGGTGCCCTCCACCACAATTTTGACGGCCTTCAGCTCCAAAGGCTGCTTGGCCTCCGGCGTGAGGGCCACCGTGCCGGTGACGATCAGTGCCGCGCCCACGTTCTGGGACGCGATCTCCGCATAGTTGGCAAGAGCTGCCGTGTCCAGCACCACCTGCAAGTTCTTAAAGCAGGAGCCGTCGTTCAGCTCCACAAAGCCAAAGTTCTTCATGTCCCGCACGGTGCGGACCCAGCCGCCCACGGTGATCTCCTTGCCGGAATAAACCTCGCTGTCGGCAAAAATTGCCGCGATTTTTGTCATACTCATTTCGTTCACCCGTTTTGTCATTTTTGCCGGAACGGCATCATTTAAATATAGAATAATATTATACGCGCTTTTTCGGCGGTTTACAAGTCGCTTTCCCTCAAATCACCTGAAACAGGTAAAATTTGAGATAGTCCGTCTCCTCCACGCCCCAAAGAATGGGATGGTCCGGCCCTTGCTGACGCGCTTCCACCTGCCGAAGCTGCACCCCTGCGTCCCGGGCGGCGCTTTGCAGCATGGCTTCAAATTTTTCGTGGGTGGCAAAGTGAGAGCAGGAGCAGGTGGCGAGATATCCTCCTCGGGGCAGCAGCTTCATGGCCCGGTAGTTGATCTCCTTATAGCCGGTGATGGCGTTTGCCACCGTGGCCCGGGATTTCGTGAACGCCGGTGGGTCCAAAATGATGAAGTCGTATTTCCGGGGCTGTTTTTCAAGCTCCGGCAGCAAATCGAACACGTTGGCCCGGACGCACGCCACCACGTTTTCCAGCCCGTTGCGGCGCACATTGTCTCTCGCCAGCTCCACCGCCGATTCCGACACATCCACGGCGGTGACGTGGGCCGCGCCGCCCATGGCGGCGTTTAAGGCGAAGGAGCCGGTGTGGGTAAAGCAGTCCAGCACCGTCCGTCCCTTGGAAAGCCGGGCTACCGCCTGACGGTTGAACTTCTGGTCCAGAAAAAAGCCGGTCTTCTGACCATTTTCCACGTCCACCAGATACTTTACGCCGTTTTCAACAATCTCTGTCACGGCGGACTCCGGCGGCGTCTCCCCCGGCAGGGGGAACCAGCCCTTGTATTGCGTGAGCCCCTCTTTTTCCCGGAGGGCCATGTCGTTGCGCTCATAGATTCCGGTAATCTCCTGTCCATCCTGACGCAGAATTTCCACCAGCAGGGGAAGCAGCAACTCCTTGCGCACCTCCATCCCCACGGAGAGAATCTGCACGGCGAGAAGCGGGCCAAACCTGTCCACCGTCAGCCCGGGAAAGCCATCGGCCTCGCCGAACACAAGGCGGCAGCAGGTTAAATCCTCCGGCCGCAGCACAGTTTTTCGGTATTCCCAGACCCAGCGGAGCTTCCTCTCCCAGAATGCCCGGTCAAAAACGTCGTTGGCGTTGCGGGAGACAAGGCGGATTCGGATTTTGGACTGTTCCGAGTAAACTCCCGTTCCCAGATACCGGCCCTTTTGACTCACCGCGTCCACCAGAGCCCCGTTCTCCGGCGCGCCGCGCAGGGCGGTGATTTCCTCGCCGTAAACCCACGGGTGGCCCCGGAGCAGGGCGGCCTCCGCCTTGGGCGTGATGGTGGCGCTTGGATAGATTCTCTCCGTTTTCATAAGCGTATCCTCATTTCCGTTTTCCGCATTTCGTGTTCGAGTGTAGCACATTTTTTGAAAAAACGCTATATCCGGTGAAAGTTTATACATTTTTTCTTGACAGGGGAGCGGCAAACGATTAAACTAAAAAAGGATTCTTATCGGCAGTTTTAAAGCCGCTGATTTTTCCAAAATTTTCTCGCATACAAACACCGAAAATTCAGGAGGTAAACCATTGTGACGGAGATCATCATTTCAGTCCTTGCGGGGCTGGTGGTCGGCGGCGCGGTTTGCTTCCCTCTCGGTATTCGCTACCGGAAGCAGGTATCCGAACGGGAAATCTCAAGCGCCGAAGAAGAGGGACGGCGCATCATCAACGAGGCGATAAAAAGTGCAGAAACCAAGAAGAAAGAAGCCCTGTTGGAAGCAAAGGAAGAGATCCTGAAAAACCGCAGCGAACATGAGAAGGAAGTAAAGGAACGCCGGTCCGAACTGCAGCGGCAGGAAAACCGCTTACAGCAAAAGGAAGAAAACCTCGACCGCAAAACCGAGGCCATTGAGAAAAAGGAAGACGCCCTGGCCCAGAAGCACCAGCAGGTGGACCGGGAGACTGAGGAAATCAAGACCATCAAGCGCAGCCAGACAGAGGTGCTGGAGCGTATCTCCGGCTTCACCGCCGAGGAGGCAAAGCATTATCTGATCGAGCAGGTGGAGAGCGAAGTAACGCACGAAACCGCCCTGAAAATCAAAGAAGTGGAAGCCCGCATGAAAGAGGAAAGCGACATTCGTGCCCGCGAGGTGGTGGCGCAGGCCATCCAGCGCTGCGCGGCGGACTCTGTGGCGGAAATGACCGTCAGCGTGGTGGCGCTTCCCAACGACGAAATGAAGGGCCGCATCATCGGCCGCGAGGGCCGCAACATCCGCACCATCGAAACGCTGACCGGCGTGGACCTGATTATCGACGACACGCCGGAGGCCATTACCGTCTCCTGCTTTGAGCCGGTTCGCCGGGAGGTTGCCCGGCTGGCGCTGGAAAAGCTTATTTCCGACGGGCGCATTCACCCCACTCACATTGAAGAGATGGTAGAAAAGGCCCGCAGGGAAGTGGACGCCGTGATTAAGGCCGAGGGCGAGCGCGCCGTATTTGAAACCGGCGTGCGCAATCTGCACCCTGAGCTTGTGAAGATGCTGGGCCGGCTTCATTACCGCACCAGCTATGGTCAGAACGTTTTGCAGCACTCTATCGAGGTCAGCCACATTGCCGGTATGATGGCGATGGAGCTGGGCGCGGACGCGCAGGCCGCCAAGCGGGCGGGCCTGCTGCACGATTTGGGCAAGTCCGTGGACCACGAGATGGAGGGCACCCATGTGCAGCTGGGCGTGGAATTTGCCCGGAAGTACAAGGAAAAAGAAGACATCATTCACGCCATCGAGGCCCACCACAACGACGTGGAGGCCCATACGGTGGTGGCCTGCCTTGTGCAGGCGGCGGACGCGATTTCCGCGGCCCGCCCCGGCGCGCGGCGTGAGAATCTGGAGAACTACATCAAGCGTCTCCAGCAGCTTGAGGAAATCACCGGCAGCCATCCGGGCGTTGAAAAGTCCTTTGCCATTCAGGCGGGACGCGAGGTCCGCGTGATGGTGAAGCCTGACCAGATTTCCGAGGACGAGATGGTGATTCTGGCCCGGGATCTGGCTAAGAAGATCGAGGAAGAGATGGAATACCCCGGACAGATCAAGGTCCATCTGATCCGCGAGACAAAAGCAGTGGAATACGCGAAGTAACAAGCAAGCCCCCGGCCAGACGGCCGGGGGCTTTTTAATTAGTTCCGCTGAACGGGCTTCATGGAAGAACTTAAAAAACCTTGCTGCTTAAAAAAATGAGATTAGGCGCTGACCAGCTCATAGTAAGCCTTGGCTGTTGCGCGGTAAACCAATGCGTAAATCACCGCGAACGCCGCCAGCGTCCCCGCGGTGCACCCCAGAACCAGCGGTCCGTTGTGCAGGGAAAACAGGGTCAGCAGCCGGGTCATGAGACTGAAATCAAACGCCACATGAACCGCCGCCACTGCCAGAGGCGCAAAAAACACCACCAATAGCTGAGAGTTGATGGACCGACGAACGGTTTTCAGCTCCATTCCTACCTTCTGCATCACAAGATATCGCTCTCGGTCTTCATAGCCCTCGGAGATTTGCTTGTAATAGATAATCAGGACGGCGGCCATCAGGAAGATGGTTCCCAAAAACACACCGAGGAAGAAAAAGCCGCCGTTGAGGGAGTAGTAGTTTTGCCCGAAGCTCTCTCTGGTTTCAAAGTCCAGCCGGGCCCAGTCTCCCGTGCCGGTGAAATCCATCGTCTGCTCCAGCTCGTTGGGTTGTACCGCGCCCTCGTCCACATCCCAAAAGCCGCGCCACTGCATGGGCTCCGCGTCCTGCGCGCCCAGAGAGGCCCGCTGGCCGTTATACAGCGCGTCAAGCACCTCGTCGGACACCACCATGTACAGCACATCTACCGCCGAGGGCTGGAATTCGGGTGGGGCAGGATACTGTGCATCGGGCTTCGCCGCTGTCAGCGTCAGGTCATCGGCATTGAAAAACCGGAAGGTTAGACTCTGCTTTTGCCCCGCTCCGTCTGCATACAGCAGCATTTCGCCGTTGGAAAGTGTCGGGGCCTCTTTACCGGTGACGGCGGCATAATCAGCGGGGGCCATGGCGCAGACCATGTTGTTGACGCCAGACATATCGCTTTTTACCTCCAGCGCACCTTTGTCTTCATGCACGCCGAAAGAGAGATATCCGTAACTGGAAACGGGCGCGGCGGAGACGCCCTCTGCCCCAAGCTGCTCGGCCACGGTTTTATAAAGCGCCTGCGGGTCAAAGGGGGAATCCTTCACCGGGTCATACTGAATCTCTGCCCGCAGGTTTCCGGGGAACTGCTCTTCAAGCGCCGCCTCGCTTCCCAGATACAGAGACAGCGTGCCTGAAATCATCACCAGCACCATGGTGGAAAGCACGCAGATGTTGGCAAGGCCCACGGCGTTGCGCTTCATGCGGTACAGCATTCCGGAAACGCCGATGAAATGGTTAATTTGATAGTAATACTGTTTGTTGGCCCGCAGGGCCTTTAGAACCGCGATGCTCACGGCGGTAAACAGGCAGTACGTCCCGATGATGACCAGCAGCACCGCCACAAAATACATGCCCAGCGCCGCCATGGCGGACCGGGTGGTGATGGCGATGGTATACCCTGCGCCCAGCGCAGCAATGCCGATCAATGCCGTGATGACACGGGTCTTCGGCTCCCGTTCTCCGGCGCTGCTTTCCCGCAGCAGCTCGGTGGGGTTCTGAACGTGGATACGGCGAAGATTGAGCAGCAGATTAAACAGCACTATCATTCCAAACAGTACCGCCGTTCCGACGATTCCCTCGCCGGATACGTAAAAACCGTATGCAATGTCCATCTGCATCAGGCGGCACAGCAGCAAAACCGCCAGCTTTTGCAGCAGCAGCCCCAGCAGCACGCCGCCCACAATGCCCGCGGCGGCGGTATAAGCCGCTTCAAAGCCCAAAACGATTGCGATGTGCCGCTTACCCATGCCTAGAACATTGTAAAGCCCCAGCTCGCGTTTGCGCCGCTTCATCAGGAAGCTGTTGGTATACGTCAGAAAAATCACTGCAAAAACCGCGATCACAAAGGTGCCGATGCTCATAAACACGGAGAGGTACATGTATCGGGAACTGTTGGGCAAATCGGGCGCGTTTGCAAGGGCCACCGCAATGTAATATGCCGCCGCCGTCCCGATGACAGTGAGAAGGTAGGGAATGTAGAATTTTCCGTTCCGCGCCAGATTGACCAGCGCCATCCTCGGGTAAAAATGCCCCTTACTCATTTGCCTCACCGCCTTGCGCCAGCACTGTCAGCGTGTCGGAGATGCGGCCAAACTGCTGTTCCCGGGTGTTTTCTCCGCGATAGAGCTGGTGATAGACCTCTCCGTCCCGTAAAAACAAAACCCGCTGGGCATGGCTGGCGGCCTTGACGGAGTGCGTCACCATTAAAATGGTCTGCCCGCCTCCGTTGATCTCTCCGAACAAATCCAGCAGCCGGTCGGAGGCCCGGGAATCCAAAGCGCCGGTGGGTTCGTCCGCCAGAATGATTTGGGGATTTGTAATCAGCGCCCGCGCCACGGCGCAGCGCTGCTTTTGTCCGCCGGAAACCTCATAGGGGTATTTGCTTAAAATGTCCCGGATTCCAAGCTGCTCCGCCAGCGGCTTCAACGCCTTTTCCATCTCACCGAACTCCTGCCTTGCCAGCACCAGCGGGAGGAAAATGTTATCCTGCAAGGAAAAGGTGTCCAGCAAGTTAAAATCCTGAAACACAAACCCTAGATTTGTGCGGCGAAAAGCGGCCATGTCCCGCTCTCGAATATCGGAGACGGCTCTGCCCGCCAGCAAAACCTCTCCGGAGGTGGGCTTGTCCAGCGCGGCCAATATATTCAAAAGCGTGGTTTTTCCCGAGCCGGATTCCCCCATGATGGCCACGTATTCTCCGGGCTCCACGGAAAAGCTGACATTTTTCAATGCCTCCACCTGATTTCCGCCGAAGCGGGTGGTATAGATTTTTTGCAGATGAGATACTTCCAGAAGCGACATATGAACTCCTCCTTTTCATACTCTCATCCTAACAAAGCGCTTGCGGCACTGCCATTGAATTTCCTTACAGTTTCGCCCGCAAGCTTACATTTTTGTAAGTTTGCCCGTATAGCCGACTTGAAGCCCCTGGAGCGGATAGCAAAAGCGATCCGTCCCATTTGGAGGGCAAGGGTTATTCCGCCACCTGCCGCCCTTCGTGCAGCAGCAGACGCACAATGGTCCCCACGCCGGGCCGGGAGACAATGGTAATCCCGTGGCCCAGATTTGTCAAAACCCGTCGGCTGAGGTAAAGGCCTATGCCGGTGGCTTTTCGGTCCTCCCGGCCATTATAGCCGGTGAAGCCCTTTTCAAATACCCGGGGCAGGTCCTCCGGGCGGATGCCGATGCCATTGTCCGCGATGGCCAGCGTTTCGCCGTCGGGATAGATGCGGACGGTGCCGCCCTCGGGGGTATATTTGATGGCGTTGGACAAAATTTGCCCCAGCACAAAGCTCAGCCATTTTTCATCCGTCATAAGCGTGCGGTTTGTCTCGTGAAATTCCAGCGTCAGTTTTTTCAAAATAAACAGCCGCGCGTACCGGCGCAGACTTGCCCGGATGATTCCGTCCAGTTCGCAGCGGCGCAGAACATAATCCGTTGTGTCGCTGTCCAGCCGCAGATATCCCAAAACCATTTCCACATACTCTTCGATTTTTAGAAGTTCTGCCGACAGGGCCTCGCGGTCCGTCTCTCCGCCGGACTGAAGCAAAAGCCGCCCGGCGGCAATGGGCGTTTTAATCTGGTGGGCCCAGAGGGTGTAATAATCCAGCAAATCCTGACGGCTGTTTTCGCTCTGCGTCAGCAGCTTGGCACGATGGGCGCATACGGCGTTTAAAAGCGACTGATAGTCCGCCTCCAGCGCGCTGCGGGGGTGGGGAAGGGGCAGCACCGTTTCATAAACGGCCTTCTTCAACTGTTCAAGCTCTTTATGGCGGCGGAGAAAGCCGACATAGCCCACGGCAAAAAATAATAGGCCCAGCACGATGCATAAAAGCGCGGCGTACCCCACCGCCTCGGCGGGGTATGCATACAGCGACAAAACCCCGGCAAAAATGGCGGCGGACGCCGCCAGAAAAAGCAGCAGCTTGTACTGCCGTCTCAGATATTGCAGCAGCATGTTCAGTCCTCCACCAGATAGCCCGCGCCCTTTTTCGTGCGGATCAATGTTCCAAGGCCCGCCGCCTCCAGCTTTTTGCGCAGCCGGGCCACGTTCACCGTCAGGGTGTTTTCATCCACAAACGCGTCAGATTCCCACAGTCGGGTCATCAAACCCTCGCGGCTGACAATTCGGCCCCGGTTTTCCAAAAGCATCTGTAAAATTTTCAGCTCGTTGCGGGTCAGCTCCAGCTTTTCCGTCCCGGCGGTCAGCGTCCCGTCGGACACGTTCAAAACCGCCCCGCCGCAGGACAAAAGCTGGGCTGGCTCTCCGAAATCATAGGCCCGGCGCAGCAGCGCCTGCACCTTGGCGGCGAGGACGCTTAAATCAAACGGTTTTGCCAGAAAATCGTCTCCGCCCATGTTCATGGCCATAATCTGATTCATGTCATCCCCGGCGGAGGAGATGAACAGAATCGGGACCTTGGACACCCGCCGAATCTCCGTGCACCAGTGATATCCGTTGAAAAATGGAAGGGACACATCCAAAAGCACCATCTGCGGCGCTGCGGCGGCAAATTCCGCCATCACATTCTGGAAATCGCCAACCCGGATGACCCGGTGGCCCCAGCTTTCAAGGTGCGCTTCCATGGCGCCGGAGATCACCGGGTCGTCCTCCACAATTAAAATACGGCAACCGTTCAAATTCCGTACCTCCCTATGCGCTTGCCCGTTTCACAGGTGCTTTTGAAACGGAAAACCGCTGTGTATTCCGCGCCGGAATGACGCGTTTGATAAAATTCAGGTTTTCAGAGGATAGTATAATCTATTTCCAAATTTAGCGCAACGCTTCACATTTTGTCCGCCCGCCGCAGAATTTTGTGGATTTTTCCTCTTTGGGTCAGAAACTTGCTCTTGAATCCGGGCTTGAAAGATGCTATGATAACCCCAATAGGATAGAGGCGCGAATGAGACGGCGCTGCGGGAGTCGACAGGCAACGATCGCAGCGGAAGCGATTTCGCCGAACTGAACCGGCAGGTATGCCGCTTTGGTGGGTCCGGGGAGAACATCTCCGGGACTGTCCGCGGGAAACCGCGGGTGCGCTATCTGCTCACAGGGTACTTCCGCACGCTTGTAGGTTGGTGTGGGGGCGATTGTCGGTAGAGAGCGTTTTCTCTGCCGATTTTTTGTTGCTTAAACAATCAACGTATGGAGGAAACACTATGAAATTCGATCATGTACAAGGTTCAATCGTGGCCACGGTTACGCCGTTTCACGACGACGGGAGCGTCAATTTTGAGGTTTTGACCCAGCTTTTGGAGCGGCAGATTGCCGCCGGGACGGATGCCATTCTGGTTCTCGGAACCACAGGAGAATCCTCCACCATGACCCACGAGGAGGACGACGCGGTGGTGGCCCACGCGCTGAAAACCATCAACGGACGGGTGCCGGTGGTGGTGGGCAGCGGCTCCAACTGCACCGCTACGCAGGTGCAGAATGCAAAGCGCTATCAGGCTATGGGGGCCGACGGGCTGCTTTTGATTACACCCTACTACAATAAGACCAATGCCGAGGGCATGTATCACCACTTTGCCGACGTGGCAGACGCGGTGGAGATTCCCTGCATTCTCTACAATGTTCCGGGGCGCACAGGCTGCTCCATCCCCGTGTCCGTGGTGGAGCGGCTGGCGAAGCATCCCAATATCGCCGCCATCAAGGAAGCCTCCGGCGATATGAGCTATGCAATGAAAATCGCCCATTGCATTGGGCCGGACTTTGCGCTCTATTCCGGAAACGACGACATCACC
Source organism: Oscillibacter sp. (assembly GCF_032018205.1). Taxonomy (GTDB): domain Bacteria; phylum Bacillota; class Clostridia; order Oscillospirales; family Oscillospiraceae; genus Oscillibacter. The sequence goes on from NZ_DALZOY010000001.1 coordinate 200,738, forward strand.
ATCCCCCTGCTTGCCATCGGCGGCAGCGGCGTGATCTCCGTGTACGCCAACGTGATGCCCAAGGAGTGCCACGAAATTGTCACGGAATTTCTCCATGGCGACCGGGAAAAGGCGCTTGCGCAGCACCTGCGGTATTTGCAGGTGATGAACGATTTGTTTTTGGAGGTCAACCCCATTCCCGTGAAGACCGCCATGAACCTGATGGGTCTGAATGTCGGTCCCATGCGTCTGCCCCTTTATGAAATGAGCGAAGAAGCCAAGAAGAAGCTGGAAGCCGCCATGCAAGAGGCGGGTCTGCTGTGAGGCTCATACTGATCGGACATGGGAAAATGGGGAAGCTGCTGGAGCAGCGGGCTGCGGAGCTGGGCCACGAGGTAGTCGCCGCCTTAGACCGGGAAAGCCTTGCACAGCTCGCCGCCCTTCCGGCGGCGGATATGGCCATCGACTTCTCCCGGCCGGAGACGCTGGGCGCGATTGGAGCCTACGTCCGCCGTACCGGCACACCCCTGCTCTCCGGCACCACGGGCTACACGTCCGAGGAAATGGAGGCGCTTCGCGCTCTGGGAACCGCCGCCCCGGTGCTCCACGCCGCCAACTTCTCTCTCGGCATCGCGGTGTTTCGCAGGGCGCTGACACAGGTTTCCGACACGCTGAAGCCCGCGTTTGACATTGAGATTGAGGAAATTCACCACAATCAAAAGGCCGACGCACCCAGCGGCACGGCGAAGCTGCTTCTCTCCGCCATCGACCCGGCCGGGGAATATACCCCCGTCTATGGGCGGGAGGGAAACACCGGCGCGCGAACCCCAAAGGAAATCGGGGTTCACGCTCTGCGGGGCGGCACCGTGGCGGGGACTCACACGGTTTCTTTCTTTGGCCCGGATGAGGAACTGTCCATAACCCACCGGGCCGCAAGCCGCCTGATTTTTGTGAACGGAGCGCTTCACGCGGCGGGTCTGCTGACGGGAAGGCCCAAGGGGTTTTATGCTCTTGAGGACCTGCTGTTCGGGCAATAAAAATTTTAACCTGACAGTGCGGATTCCGCGCAAGATACGCGGGAAGCCGATAGAAAGGAATTAAAACCAATGAACGCGCAGGAAATTATTGACTACATTTCAAATTCTGAGAAGAAGACCCCTGTGAAGGTCTACGTGAATATGTCAGGTCCGGTGGACTTTGGCTCCGCCAAAGTCTTCGGGTCTAATGGGAGCTACACCGTGTTTGGCGACTGGGGGGAGCTGGGCCCCATTCTGGAGCAAAACCGCGCCAAGATGATTGATCTGATGGTGGAAAACGACCGGAGAAATTCCGGCGTGCCTTTGCTTGACACAAGGAACGTTCCGGCGCGCATCGAGCCCGGCTCCATTATCCGCGAAAAGGTGGAGATCGGCGAGGGTGCAGTGATCATGATGGGGGCTATCCTCAATATCGGCGCCATTGTCGGCCCCGGTACCATGATTGACATGGGCGCGGTGCTGGGCGGACGGGCCACGGTGGGCGCGCATTGCCACATTGGGGCCGGCGCGGTGCTGGCCGGGGTGGTGGAGCCTGCCTCCGCAACGCCTGTGATTGTGGAGGACAACGTGCTGGTGGGCGCCAACGCCGTGGTGATTGAGGGTGTCCGTATAGGGAAAAACGCCGTGGTGGCCGCAGGTGCGGTGGTGGTGGAAGATGTGCCTGAAAACGCCGTGGTGGCAGGCTGTCCCGCCCGAATTGTCAAAATGAAGGACGAGAAGACCGAAGGGAAAACCGCTCTGGTGGACGCGCTGCGAAGGCTGTGACCGCAAAAGATATTCAACCCCGGACAAATTGATCATATTGATGAAATCCCGCATAAAAACGTTTTTATGCGGGATTTTGTATTCCCTTTTGGAGGGAAATATGATATATTATAGAGCACTTGTGTGCAAAGGAGACTGGAAACTATGCTGAATACAGCGAATATCTGCATTACTATTTCAATTCTCGTCTATCTGATTGCGATGGTGGCCATCGGCGCGGCCTGTTCTAAAAAGAACAAGACCACGGATGACTTCTATCTGGGCGGGCGAAAGCTTGGCCCGCTGGTCACGGCCATGAGTGCCGAGGCCTCCGATATGAGCAGTTGGCTCTTGATGGGCCTGCCGGGGGTGGCGTATCTCACGGGCGTGGCCGACGCGGGCTGGACTGCCGTGGGTCTTGCACTGGGCACCTATCTCAACTGGTTGATTGTGGCTCGCCGCATCCGGCTGTATACCCATAAGCTGAACGCCATCACCATTCCGGAGTTTTTCTCCAAGCGCTTTGGGGATGAAAAGCGGCTGCTCACGGGAATTTCCGCTGTGGTAATCCTGATTTTCTTTATTCCTTACACTGCCTCCGGTTTTGCTGCTTGCGGGAAGCTGTTCAACAGCCTGTTCGGCGTGAATTATCTGGCGGCAATGATCATCTCCGGTATCGTGATCGTGGCGTACACGACCATGGGCGGGTTCCTTGCCGCTTCTACCACCGACTTTATTCAGAGCATTGTCATGACCGTGGCCCTGCTGATTGTACTGTTGTTTGGCGTGAACGCTGCGGGGGGACTGGACGTGGTGATGGACAACGCCCGGGCGCTCCCCGGCTATCTGAGCATGGCCCTGAGCCACAGCCGGGCGGAAAACGCCGCCGTTCCGTACAGCCTGATTACCATTATCTCCACCTCGGCCTGGGGTCTTGGGTACTTTGGAATGCCCCACATTCTGCTGCGGTTTATGGCCATTGAGGACGAGCGGAAGCTGAGCCTCAGCCGCCGTGTCGCCACCGTGTGGGTGGTGATTTCCATGGCAGTGGCCATTTTTATCGGCATTGTTGGCTATGGCGTCACCGTGGCGGGCGGCATCGGGTTTTTGGAAGGCTCCGCCTCCGAAACCATTGTCGTGCGGCTGTCGGGCCTTTTGTCCACCTTTGGCATTCCCGCGGCGCTGCTTGCCGGTGTGGTGCTGGCGGGGATTCTGGCCAGCACCATGTCCACTGCCGACTCTCAGCTTCTGGCGGCGGCTTCCAGCGTGTCTCAGAACTTGCTGGATGAGTGCTTCCATGTGAAAATGAGCGAAGGGAAAAAGGTGGCTGCCGCCCGAATGACGGTGCTGGGGATTGCTTTGATTTCCATGATTCTGGCGCGGGACCCCAACAGCTCCGTATTCGGCATTGTGTCCTTTGCGTGGGCGGGCTTCGGCGCGGCCTTTGGCCCTGTGGTCCTGTCTGCCCTGTTCTGGAAGCGGGGTACCTGGCAGGGGGCGCTGGCGGGCATGATTTCCGGCGGCACCATGGTTTTTGTGTGGAAGTATCTGGTGCGGCCGCTGGGCGGTGCATGGAACATCTACGAGCTACTGCCCGCATTCTTGACTGCCTGTGTCTTCATCGTCATCGTCAGCCTTGCAACTCGCGCTCCCGGCCACGAGATTACCGACGACTTCGACGCCGTGAAGGCCCTGTGACGACCTGCTGCCCCTGACGGACGACGGAGCATTTCCCCAAATTATTAAAAACATAAAACGGAAGCCGCCCGGAGCATTGCTCCGGGCGGCTTCCGTTTAGAAGGGGGTGTGTATATTCCGCGGAGGGAAGGCTCAGCCGACGTCGTCCTGCAAGGCGTCGTAGCCTTCTTCACCGGTGCGGACTTTGATGACATTTTCCACGTCGTAGACAAAAATCTTTCCGTCTCCAATGTGGCCGGTGTACAGTGCCTGCTTGGCGGTGGACACCACGAGGGATACGGGCAGCTTGCACACCACGATGTCTACCTTCAGCTTTGGTCGGATATTGACCTCCATTTTTACGCCGCGATAGTATTCGCTGGCGCCCCGCTGCTCGCCGCAGCCCATAACGTTGGTGCAGGTCATGCCGGTGATGCCGATATCGAACAGGGCAGTTTTCAGCGCATCAAACTTGCCCTGATTGCAGAGAATTTCAATTTTGGTGATTTTAACGCCCGCGGGAGCAACAGGAACGGCGTCCCCGGCGACGGGGGCTACCAGCTCCACGGGGACGGCTTCCCGCACGGGAACATTGCCTAAGAGGGCCTCGTCATCGTAATCGCTGCGGGCAACCGTAAAGTCAGCGTAGGCACTGAGCAGGCCGTGCTCAGTGGAATCCAGTCCCTCCAGTTCTTCCTGCCGAGACACCCGCAGACCAATCGTATGCTTGATAAGCTGGAACATGCAGGTCATGGTGACGCTTACCCACGCGGCCACCGCCAGAACACCGATGAGCTGCACCAGAAGCTGGGCAAAGCCGCCGCCGTAAACAAGGCCCAGTCCCGTGCCCCGGGTCAGCACCTCCGCGTCTGTATAGGGGTCGAAATAGGCGAATATGCCCACCAGCAGAGTACCTACCGCGCCGCAGCAGCCATGAACGCCCACTGCACCCACGGGATCGTCTACCTTCAGCTTCTGGTCGATGAATTCCACGCCGAATACCACGGTAAAGCCTGCGATCATGCCGATGATGGCCGCGCCGGTGACGGTGACGGTGGAGCACCCAGCGGTGATGGCCACAAGGCCCGCAAGAGAGCCGTTCAGCGTCATGGACACGTCGGGCTTGCCATATTTCACCCAAGTGATGCACATGGCGGTGAGGGTCGCGGTGACGGCGGCCATGTTGGTAGTGACGAAGATGCGGCCCACGTTTTGGGTCAGGCCGTCAATGGCGAGGGAGGAGGCGGGGTTAAACCCGAACCACCCGAACCACAGAATGAACACGCCCAAACAGCCCAGCGTGATGGAGTGGCCGGGGATGGCGCGGGACTTGCCGTCCTTGGTGTATTTTCCAATGCGGGGACCCAAAATCATTGCGCCGATAAAGGCGCTGAGTCCGCCCACCATATGTACGGCGGTGGAACCGGCGAAGTCGTGGAAGCCGTATGCCCCAAGGCCGGACATAAGCCCGTCGGGCGTTCCCAGCGTGCTGAGCCAGCCGCCGCCCCAGATCCAGTGACCGGAGACGGGATAGACGAACAGAGAAATAATCACGGAATAGACAAGATAGCTCTTAAACTTTGTCCGCTCCGCCATGGCTCCGGAGACAATGGTGGCGGCGGTGGCACAGAAAACCGTCTGGAAGATGAGAAAGGTCCAGTCCGTGTCTGCCGCGGAGGCCACTGCCGGCGTGCCCATCACGCCGGGAATCAGCTCCGCGCCATACATGATGCCGAAGCCGATCAGCCAGTAGACAATGGTTCCGCAGACGAAATCCATCAGGTTTTTCATGCAGATGTTGCCTGCGTTTTTGGCACGGGTAAACCCGGTTTCCACCATGGCGAAGCCAGCCTGCATGAAAAAGACCAGCGTGGCCCCCAGCAGGACCCATAAGGTGTCGATAGCGCTCATAGTTTTTCCTCCTCCATTTGCACACAGCTAGAAAAATTGGCAAAGGCGCCGGAGAGCGATTTGCTCTCTCCGGCGCCTTTGCCAGTTATATTGGTATGACTTTACTACGAAAACGAATGTGCGTCAACTGGCGAATTTCTCAAGAAAATTAGCATACTGCATAAAAAGTTATTCAATATTATACACTTCGGACAAGGTTTGTGTAGCCGCTTAAAAACCGATCCACCTCTGCGGCTGCTGTGCGCCCCTCGGCGATGGCCCAGACCACCAGCGACGGGCCCCGGCGCATATCTCCGGCGACGAAGACCTTTTCCACATTTGTGCAAAATCGGTGCGCGTCTGTGAAAACGGCGTCGCTTTGTTCCACGCCGAAGGCGCGGCAGACGGTTTCCCCGCAGCCGGAAAAGCCGGTGGCCACAATCAAAAGCTCACAGGGAAGCGTGTCGCCCTGTGTGGTGACGACGGCGTTCAGCGCCCCGTCCTCTCCGGACACAAGGCTTTTTACCTGCGTGCCAAAGCGCCGTGGGTCCGCCCCGAATACCGCAGCGGCTTCCTCGTGGGCATAGTCCGCGGGAAGACTGCCATCGGCGTTAAGATAGTCCTCCTTGGGACGGCGCACCAACTGCACGACGGATTTGCAGCCCTGCCGCAGGGCTGTGGCCACGCAGTCGGAGGCGGTGTCTCCCGTGCCGATGACCACTACGTCCTTGCCGTTTGCAAGGGCGCTTTCGGAAATTTCCAAGCGAAATGCCTGCCGCTCCACGGCGGCTTTTAAATACTCTGTGCCATAGAGAACGCCGGCCAGCTCCGCCGTATCAAGGCCAAGGGGACGGGGCTGCTCCGCGCCGCAGCAGAGAATCACCGCGTCGTATTCCTCCGTGAGCCGCCGGGCCGTTTCGGGCGCTGCCGCGTCCACGCCAGTGACAAAGGACACGCCTTCGTCCGTCATCAGGCTGACGCGCCGCATTACCACGGACTTGGGCAGCTTCATGTTGGGAATACCAAAGGTCAGAAGTCCGCCGGGGTAAGCCTCCCGCTCAATGACAGTGACGGAATGGCCCCGGTGATTGAGCTGGTCCGCAGCGGCCAGCCCCGCCGGGCCGCTGCCTACCACGGCAATCTTTTTTCCGGACCACTGGGGCGGGCGGCGGCGTTTCACGCCGCCGGAAGAAAACGCATCCTCAATCACGCAAAGCTCGTTGTCCCGGATGGTCACCGCGTCGCCGTACAGTCCGCAGATGCACGCGTCCTCACAGGGGGCGGGGCAAACCCGCCCCGTAAATTCCGGAAAGTTGTTGGTTTTGAGTAGGCGGCTCAAGGCATGGCCCCGGTTGCCGGACCAGAGCATATCGTTCCACTCCGGAATCAGGTTGTGAAGCGGACAGCCGAAGACCGCTCCTTCGTAGAGCATCCCCGCCTGACAGTACGGCGTGCCGCAGTTCATGCACCGCCCGCCCTGCTGGGCGCGTTCGGCATCGGGCTGGGGGAAATGAAATTCGTTCCAGTTCTCCACCCGCTGGGCAGGAAGACATTGTGCGTTGTCCCGGCGGGAATAGTCTAAAAATCCGGTAATTTTACCCATATGTAGTCTCCCTTCATGCCTGCGTCCGGGCATAGAACGCCTCAATTTCCGCCTGCTGGCGGCTCATACCCTTTTCCTCGCGCTGGGCGATGGCCCGGAGCATCCGGTCATAGTCGATGGGCATGACCTTCTTGAAGCAGGGGATGTAAGACTGGAATGCCGCCAGAATTTTTTTGCCCCGGGGAGAACCGGTGGCGGCCACATGCTCTTCAATAAGGGCACGAAGCTCCTGGATGTCGTGGGCTTCGGTCAGCGTGTCCGTCAGCACCTGCTCCTTGTTTAGCCGCAGGTACAAATCGTGCTTTTCGTCCAGCACGTAGGCAACGCCGCCGGACATGCCCGCCGCGAAGTTTTTCCCGGTGGGGCCGAGAATGACGACCCGGCCCCCGGTCATGTATTCGCAGCCATGGTCCCCCACGCCTTCAACCACCGCCACGGCGCCGGAATTGCGCACGCAGAACCGCTCGCCCGCCATGCCGTTGATAAACGCCCGGCCCGCCGTGGCCCCGTAGAGGGCCACGTTGCCCACAATAACGTTTTCGCCGGGCTTGAAAACGCTGCTTTTAGGGGGATAGAGAATCAGCTTGCCGCCGGAAAGACCCTTTCCAAAGCCGTCGTTGCAGTCGCCCTCCAGCGTCAGGGTCAGCCCCGTGGGGATAAACGCGCCGAAGGACTGCCCGCCGCCGCCGTGGCAGGTGACAACATAGCTGTCGTCCGGCAGAGTATTGCCGCACCGAGAGGTAATCTCGGAGCCGAAAAGCACACCGAAAGACCGGTCGGTGGACGAGACATTCAGTTCCAGTCGTCCGCCCCGTTTTCCCTTCAGGGATTTTCCCAGCCTTTCCATCAGGATGCGCATGTCCGCCGTCTTTTCAAGGCCGAAGTCATACACGTCCGCCGGGTCAAAGTGGGGAGCGCGTTCGCCTGTGGGATTGCCCAGCAGTCCGCCCAGCTCCAGCGCTTCCGCCCGATGAGTGACAAGCTTCTCCCGGACCCGCAGAAGGTCGCTGCGGCCCACCAGTTCGTCCACGGTGCGCATGCCGAGCTGCGCCATCAGCTCCCGCAGCTCCCGGGCCACAAAATACATGAAGTTGACCACATACTCCGGCTTTCCGGAGAACCGCTTGCGCAGGACGGGATTTTGGGTGGCGATGCCTGCGGGGCAGGTATCCAGATTGCACACCCGCATCATGCAGCAGCCCATGGTCACCAGCGGGGCGGTTGCAAAGCTGAATTCCTCCGCTCCCAGCATGCAGGCGATGGCCACGTCCCGGCCGGTCATCAGCTTGCCGTCGGTTTCAATCACCACGCGGCTGCGCAGTCCGTTTTGAATCAGGGCCTGATGCGCCTCGGCAACGCCCAGCTCCCACGGAAGACCCGCTCCCTGAATGGAGCTTTTGGGGGCCGCGCCGGTGCCACCGTCGTGGCCGGAGATCAGCACCACCTGCGCCCCCGCTTTGGCAACGCCGGAGGCGATGGTTCCAACCCCCGCCTCGGACACCAGCTTCACACTGATACGGGCGCGGCGGTTGGCATTTTTCAGGTCGTAAATGAGCTGCTCCAAATCCTCAATGGAGTAAATATCATGGTGGGGCGGGGGAGAGATCAGCGTCACGCCCGGCGTGGAGCAGCGGGTTTTGGCAATCCACGGGTAGACCTTGGCACCGGAGAGGTGGCCGCCCTCGCCGGGCTTGGCTCCCTGCGCCATTTTAATCTGAATTTCTTCTGCGCTGCAAAGGTATTCGCTGGTTACGCCAAACCGGGCGGAGGAAACCTGCTTGATGGCGGAATTGCGGTCAGTGCCAAAGCGGGCGGGATCCTCGCCGCCCTCGCCGGAGTTGGACTTTCCGCCAATGCGGTTCATGGCCAGCGCCATGCACTCATGGGCCTCCTGAGAAATGGAGCCGTAGCTCATGGCTCCGGTTTTAAAGCGCTTGACAATAGAGTCCTCGCGCTCCACCTCGTCGATGGGAATGCCGCCACCCTCGTCAAACCGGAAATCCAGCAGGCCCCGAAGGGTATGGGGCTTGTCGGCCCGGTCCACCTCGGCGGCGTATTCTCTGAATGTGTCGTAGCTTCCCTCCCGCGCGGCCTTTTGCAGCAGTAAAATGGTGCGGGGATTGTACATATGGTCCTCTTTGTCGGGGCCGGAGCGCAGTTTCAGAGCTCCGACGGAATCCAGCGTGGTGTCATAACCAAGGCCCAGGGGGTCGAAGGCCCGGTTGTGGTTCCACTCCACTCCTTCGCCGATTTCCGCAAGGCCCACGCCTCCCACCCGGCTGACGGTATTGGTAAAATACCGGTCGATGACGGAGCGGTGGATGCCCACACACTCGAAAATCTGGGCGGACTGGTAAGATTGGATGGTGGAAATGCCCATTTTGGAGGCAATTTTTACAATGCCGTGGAGAATGGCGCTGTTGTAATCGCTGACAGCGGCGCCGGGGTCCTTGTCCAGAAGCCCCACCTCCACCAGCTCTGCCACGCACTCCTGCGCCAGATAGGGATTGACGGCCTGCGCGCCATAGCCCAGCAGCGCGGCGAAATGATGCACGTCCCGCGGCTCCGCGCTCTCAAGAAGAATGGAAAGGGCAGTGCGCTTCTTGGTGCGCACCAAATGCTGCTGCAATGCCGAAACCGCCAGAAGGGAGGGAATAGCCATGTGGTTTTCATCCACGCCCCGGTCGGAAAGAATCAGGATATTTGCCCCATGGCGGTAGGCCCGGTCGCAGTTGATAAACAGGCGGTCCAGCGCGTGTTCCAAGGGCATGCCGGGGTAATACAGCAGGGACAGGGTTTCCACTTGAAAGCCGGGGCGGTTCATGTAGCGGATTTTCATTAAGTCCAAAGAGGTGAGAATGGGGTTGCGGATTTCCAGCACGGTGCAGTTTTCTGCCCGCTCCTGCAACAGATTTCCGCCCGCGCCCACATAAACCGTGGTGTCTGTGACGACTTCCTCCCGGATGGCGTCCATGGGCGGATTGGTGACTTGGGCGAAAAGCTGCTTAAAATAGTTGAATAGGGGCTGATGCTGTTCGCTGAGCACGGCCAAGGGCGTATCCACGCCCATGGCGCAGGTAGGCTCGGCCCCGTCCCGGGCCATGGGGAGGAGGGAGTCCTTCACTTCTTCATAAGTATAGCCAAAGGCCTTGTACAGCCGGTCTCGCAGCTCCTGGGGGTGGTGCTCCACCTGCCGGTTGGGAATGGAGATGTCCTTGAGGTAAACCAAATGTTGGTCCAGCCATTCGCCGTAAGGTCGGCGGCGGGCATAGCTCCCCTTCAGCTCCGCGTCGTCCACCAGCCGCCCAAGGGTCAAATCCGCCAGCAGCATCCGTCCGGGCTGCAAACGGGACTTTTTCACGATTTTTTCCGCCGGAATGTCCAGAACGCCCACCTCGGAGGAAAGAATCAGCGTCTCGTCGTCCGTCAGGTACCAGCGGCAGGGGCGAAGGCCGTTCCGGTCCAGCACCGCGCCCACCGTGTCTCCGTCGGAAAAGACGATGGCGGCGGGGCCGTCCCAAGGCTCCATCATGGTGGCGTAATAGTGATAGAAGTCCCGCTTTTCCCGGTCCATTCTGCGGTCGTTGGCCCACGGCTCGGGAAGGCACAGCATCACCGCCTGAGGCAGGGGAATGCCGTTCATCATCAGAAATTCCAGCGTGTTGTCCAGCATGGAGGAATCAGACCCGTTCTGGTCCACCACGGGGAGAATTTTGTCCATGTCCTCCTCCATGACCGACGAGAACATGGTTTCCTCCCGGGCCAGCATCCGGTCCACATTGCCCCGGATGGTGTTGATTTCTCCGTTGTGCATGATATAGCGGTTGGGATGGGCGCGCTCCCAGCTTGGATTTGTGTTGGTGGAAAACCGGGAGTGCACCAGCGCGATGGCGCTTTCGCAGTCCGGGTCGGAGAGGTCGGGATAAAATTCCCGAAGCTGCCCCACCAGAAACATTCCCTTATACACAATGGTGCGGCTGGAAAACGAGGGGACGTAGGCGGCAATGCTGGACTGCTCGAAGACCCTGCGGGCAACATACAGCTTGCGGTCAAAGTCCAGTCCTTGGGCACAGCCCTCCGGACGCTTTACAAAGCACTGGCAGATGTGGGGCATACAACTCCGGGCCTTATCGCCCAGCACGTCTGGACGGGTGGGAATATTTCGCCAGCCTAAAAATTCCATCCCCTCCTTGGCAACAATGATCTCCAGCATTTTCTGCGCCTGCGCGCGCTTGAGCGCATCGGCGGGGAGGAATAGCATCCCCACGCCGTAATCCCGTTCTTTTCCCAGAGAGAAGCCTTCCTCCAGCGCGGCCCTTGACAGCAGCTTGTGGGGAACTTGAAGCATCAGGCCCACGCCGTCGCCGGTTTTTCCGGTAGCGTCCTTTCCCGCGCGGTGCTCTAGCTTTTCCACGATTTTCAGCGCGTCGTCCACCGTGCGCCAGGTTTTTTCACCCCGCAGGCTCACCACGGCGCCGATGCCGCAGGCGTCGTGCTCAACAAGGGGATCGTAAAGGGGTGTGGGCCGCTGAGTAGGGTCAATCATGGAAAACAGCTCCTATCTGTGATAAAGTGAGCCGCAGGGTGGATTGCTCCCCCCGCGGCAGTTTATAAAATGCACCTTGGGCAATACCGGGATGGCGTTTGGCAAAGAAAATGCGAAATTTCAGCCGTGTCCACCGGTATAAGCTTCTATCATCAACTGCGCGGTTTCCGCCAGCTTCATGCCTGCGTCCATGCTGCGTTTTTGCAGAAAACGGTGGGCCTCGGCCTCAGACATGCGGTTAATATCCATCAAAAGCTCCTTGGCCCGGCGGATCAGCCGCTGCGCCGGTTCGTCCCGCAATGGCGAGGGATGGCGAGGGATGGTGGGACGAAAGGCCAGCAGAAGCTCCAGCGAGGTAAAGAAATCCGCTTTGCGGGCGGGGGAAGCCAGCTTGAACAGGTTTTCTCCTTCGCAAAAATCCAGATTTGCGGCGGTGGACACCACCAAAAGGGCGCTGACGCCCCGGAGGGAGCCCGCCAGATCGTTTGCCGTCATATCCCGCAGACGAAAGCCGCAGATGATGGACGCGCCGCCAAGCTTTCTGGCGGCGCGAATGGCCTCCGCCCCCGTGGCGCAGCAGGCGGCAGGGATATAGCCGCCCGATTCCAGCAGCAGCACGGTGCGCCGCTGCGCTTCTTCGTTGGAAAACGCGACGATGATTCCGGACATGGCTTCCATCCCTCCTCTCCCGGGCAACAGGCCGCGCTGATTTTTGCCCGGCGGGCGCAAATCTCCGGGCGGATATCTATGCCGTGGCCGCGTATATGAAAAGCGACCGACGGCGCGTCCTATGACGTCTTACAGCCCCGGATAAATCAGTAGGTCACAAGATATTTGCCCAGCTCCCAAGCTGTGACCTGCGTGCGGTATTCCGCCCATTCCCGCTGCTTCCCGGCAATATACTGGCTTGTGACATGGGGACCCAGCGCATCGGTGACGACCCGGTCGGCTTCCATGGCAAAAACGGCCTCCTCCAGCGTGGCGGGAAGATTGGCAATGCCGTGGCGGCGGAGAGTCTCCGCGTCCATGGCGTACAGGTTTTCCACCGTTTCCTCCGGCGGCGTCAGCTTTCGCTCGATTCCATCCAGACCTGCCGCCAGACACACGGCCAGCGCCAGATACGGATTGCAGGAGGGATCTGGACTGCGCAGCTCCACCCGGGTGTCCTGCCCCCGGGGAGACGGAATGCGGACCAGCGCGGAGCGGTTGGACGACGACCACGCAAGGCAGTTGGGAGCCTCATAGCCGGAAACCAGCCGCTTATAGGAATTTACCAGCGGGTTGGTCACCGCGCAAAAGCCCCCGGCGTGGGCCAGAAGTCCCGCGATGAAGTGATAGGCCAGCGGCGAAAGCTTTCTTGCGTCCGCTTCGTCATAAAAAGCGTTTTTCCCGTCCCGGAACAGGGACATGTTTACATGCATACCGCTGCCCGCCGCGCCGAAAACCGGTTTTGGCATAAAGGTGGCGTGAAGCCCGTTTTTCTGCGCCATGGTCTTTACCGCCAGCTTAAAGGTCATAATCCCGTCGGCGGCCTTCATGGCGTCGGCGTATTTCATGTCAATTTCGTGTTGACCGGCGGAAACCTCGTGGTGGCTGGCCTCCACTTCAAGCCCCATTGCCTCCAGCGCCAGGCAGATTTCCCGCCGGGTTCCCTCTCCGTGGTCCAAAGGACCCAGATCGAAGTAGCCCGCCTGATCTCCGGTGACGGTGGTGGGGTTTCCCGCGTCGTCGGTCTGAAACAGGAAAAATTCCATCTCCGGCCCCACGTTAAAGGTAAAGCCCATATCCGCCGCCCGCTTGACCACCCGCTTTAATACGTTTCGCGGGTCCCCGGAAAAGGATGCGCCGTCCGGGTTGTGAACGTCGCAGATCAGCCGGGCCACCTTCCCGTATTGGGGCCGCCAGGGCAGCACCGCGAAGGTGTCCAGATCCGGCCAGAGACACTGGTCGGATTCCTCGATGCGGACAAAACCTTCGATGGAGCTGCCGTCCAGCATAATCTGATTGTTCAGCGCCCGCTCAAGCTGAGAGACGGAGACGGCCACGTTTTTCATCTGGCCGAAAATATCCGTAAACTGCATGCGGATGAACTGAACGTCCTCCTCCTGAACCATTCGGAGAATATCTTCCTTGCTGAATCCGCTCATAAAAACAGTCTCCTTTCAACTGAGAGTTTATGCGTTTGCGCTTGGTTTCTCACAATAGCGCAATAAAGCGTGGAATGCAAAAAGAACGCGGCAAAGCCCCTGAGGGTGCCCCGTTGCGCTCTCTTGCTGGGAATTATAGCGGCGAAATGGATTGTTGTCAACGCTTTTGCCACGGATGACGGGAAAAAAGTGCGCATTTCATGGCTTTTTCTAAAACCGGAAGTTTCCGCAAAAAAACTTTGTGCAATTTCATATGGCTTGCGGCTGTTTTCATAAAGCGGACATTTATATTCAAGAGACATACGATATGGAAGGAACTGCCGCTCTTGACGGCGTATTCCGGGGACGGTATACTAAAGTAACATACAATAAGAAGAGGCCTTTCGGTGAGGATGCGTACAAGCCCTCCCGGAGAGGAACGTCAGGAGGCATTTTGTGAAACAGGCATTGTATATTGACTGTTGCATCCGGGGAGAAGCGTCCCGTACGAGGAAGCTGGCGGAGTCGTTTTTTGCCGCGCTGCCGGATGGTTGGCAGGTGACTGCTGTGAATCTTATGGAAGAGGACTTTCGACCTTTAGCCGGCGAGTTTTTTGAACGGCGGGAAGCGCTGCTGAAAGCCGGAAAAACGGACGATCCCCGGTTTGACAGGGCGCGGGAGCTGGCGGCGGCGGACTTGATCGTAATTGCCGCGCCGTTTTGGGACATGAGCTTTCCCGCGCTGCTGAAGGTCTATATTGAAAACGTGTCGGTGGAGGGCATCACCTTCCGCAGCACAGCGGAGGGCCTGAAGGGCCTGTGCGCGGCGGAGAGGTGCGTGTTTCTCACCACCCGCGGCGGCGCCTATCCCGCCGGGGACCCGCTGGAGCAGGCCGTGCCCTACTTGCGGGCTATTCAGATGTTTTTCGGAATGGGCGATCTGACCTGCGTGGCGGCGGACGGGCTGGACTTGGACGGCGTGGACCCGGAGGCCCTGCTGGCGGACGCCTGCGCCGAGGCGGAGGCCCTTGCGCGGACTCTCCGGCCTTCCGAAACTCGCTGAGTTGCTTCCCGGCAATGGAGGTTTGCAAAAGCTGCCAATAGGCTAAAGCGCCTGCCTCGGCATTGCCGGGGCAGGCGCTTTTTGTTTAATAAAGAACGGGGAGGCCATGGCTTGGGGGAAATAACGCTCGCGGTGGGCTATACCCGCAGAGTTTGAATCAGGTGCTTCATGTGGATGCTCATGGCGTAGCGCGCGCCCACGTCGTCCCGGCGCAGCAGAAAATCCACAATCAGCCGGTTGTCGGCCACAGCAATTTCCTGCATATGCTTTTGATTCTCCGAAATCTGCATAATCTCGCTCACCGCGTCGTTGATGATGGGATAAAGGCGGCGCATGTATTCATTGTGAGACGCGCGGATGATGCTCAGGTGAAAGTCCTGATCCGCAGAGGGCCAGTCTCCGCCGGAGGCGGCAATCTGGGCCATTCGCTCCGCTTTGCGGCGGATTTGGTCCAGTTCCTCGTCGCTTGCCCGCTGGCAGGCCAGCGCCACTGTGGCAGGCTCAAAAATCAGGCGCATCTCAAACAGGTCTCTGGCTCTGGTCCGGGACCGCAAATCCGTCAGCGCCGTCATATCCACCGGGAAGCGGGGCAGCTCTCGGGCTACAAATGTACCCTTGCCCCGCTGAATTTCCAGCACACCCTGTGCAACCAGAAATGAAATCGCCTCCCGCAGCGTAGTGCGGCTGACGCCTAAAAGCTCGCTCAGTTCGTTTTCGTTGGGCAGTTTGCCGCCGGTTTCATACCGGTGCTCCTCTGCAATCATGTCCAGCAATCTCTCCGCCGCCCGCTGAGACAGCTTTGCCTTTTTCGGTCCCTCCATAAAAGTCCTCCTTCGCCCCTACGGGGGCGTATTTCATGTTTTAAAGTGCTGCCGCTCTGCCTGCAAACTTCACATTCACATCAAATTTCAAAAAAAGATCGACAGAGTTTCGGCAAAAGGCACAATAACTTCCCTTGACATCTCCAACCAAATCGGTTATACTGACATCATACAACGCATACGATAATAATACAACTCTTTTTTGATATTTTGAAAGCGAGGGGGCCGTTTTGATTCTGACATCCGATCAGGTCTGCTCCAACCGCGTCGTACTTGTCTGCGGGCATTACGGGACGGGGAAGACCGAGTTTGCCGTAAACTATGCGCTGGGGTTGGCCCATGAGGGACACGCCGCCATGCTGGCGGACGTGGACATCGTGAATCCCTATTTCCGCTCCAGAGAGCGGAGAAAACTTTTGGAGGGGGCGGGGATCCGGGTGATCTCCTCTTCTCAGGCATGCAGCGACGCGGACGTGCCCGCCCTTCCGGCGGAGCTTTTGACCATTCTGGAAAACCGAGAAATCCGGGGTGTGATGGATGTGGGCGGCGATCCGGTGGGCGCACGGGTGCTGGCCCGGTTTCAGCCCAAAATTATTGGGGAGGATTACAAGCTCCTTTTTGTGCTCAATGCCAACCGGCCCGAGGTGCGCACGGCAGAGGCCGCCGTGGCCTATCTTCGCAGCATCGAGGTCGTGACGGGTCTTGCGTGCGGCGGTATTGTGAACAATACCCATCTGTGCGGCGAGACGACGCCTGAAGAGATTCTTAAGGGCGCGGAGCTGGCTGAAGCGGTTTCGCGGGAAACCGGCATTCCCGTTATGTGCCATGTGGCGGAGCGGCGCTTCACCGGCGAGGAAAGTCTCGCGGGGCTTAAGCTGTTTCCCATTGACATTTATATGAAAAAACCGTGGGAGCTGTAAAAGGCTCCCAACAACATGAAGGGAGGCAAATGAGTATCATGGCAGCAAGGGTAACATTTGACCGGGACCGGTGCAAGGGCTGTGAGTTGTGCGTTTCCGTGTGTCCCAAGCATATCGTGGCGATTGACATGGACGTGATCAACCGCAAAGGCTATCACCCCGCCGGGGTGGTGGACATAGCGGCATGCATTGCCTGCGCAAGCTGCGCAAAAATCTGTCCGGATTCCGTGATTACCGTGGAAAAAATCTGACGAAGGAGGTTGAATTTTCGTGGGAAAAGAGCTTTGGAAAGGAAATGAAGCGATTGCAGAGGCCGCCATCCGCGCGGGCTGCGACTGCTTCTTTGGGTATCCCATCACCCCGCAGAGCGAGATTCCGGAATATCTCTCTTTGCATATGCCGCAGCACGGCAAGGTGTTTGTTCAGGCGGAGTCCGAGGTGGCCGCTATCAATATGGTGTACGGGGCCGCAGGCGCCGGAATGCGGGTCATGACCTCCTCCTCCTCTCCCGGAATCTCCCTGAAGCAGGAGGGCATTACATATCTTGCGGGCGCGGAGCTGCCCGCCGTCATCGTCAACTGTATGCGCGGCGGTCCGGGCCTTGGAACGATTCAGCCCGGCCAGAGCGACTATTTTCAGGCCACCCGCGGCGGCGGCAACGGCGACTACCGTACGGTGGTGCTGGCTCCTGCCAACATTCAGGAGGCCGTGGACATGGTGCAGGAGGCGTTTGACATCGCCGACCAATACCGCAACCCCGTGCTGGTGCTGGCGGACGGCATGATCGGCCAGATGATGGAGCCGATTGAGTGGCGCGAGATTCCAAAGCGCAAGCTGGCGCCCAAGGACTGGGCCGCCACCGGCCGCAAGGGCCGGGCGCACCACAACGTGATCAACTCCCTATATATCGATCCCAACGAGTGCGACGACTTTAACGTGGAGCTTGCAAAGAAGTATCAGCTCATCAAGGAGAACGAAGTCCGCTGGACCGGCAAGGACGTGGAGGACGCCGAGCTTCTTATCACGGCCTACGGTACGCCCGCCCGCATTGTCCTCACGGCATTGGAGCAGCTTCGGGCCGAGGGGATTAAGGCGGGACTGTTCCGCCCCATTTCTCTGTGGCCCTTCCCGGAGAAGGAACTGCATGATTTGGCCCTGCGTGACAATGTGAAGGCGATTTTGGATGTGGAAATGAGCATCGACGGTCAGATGATCGAAGATGTGCGCCTGAGCGTGGAGGGCCGCAGGCCCATCTCCTATCTGGGTCACGCTGGCGGCGTGATTCCCACTGTGGAAGAAATCGTGGAAGCGGGCAAAAAGGCCCTGAAGGAGGCGGAGTAACATGGCGGTTGTCTATCAAAAATCCAAGGGACTGACGGACGTGGAGTTCCACTACTGCCCCGGTTGCACCCACGGCATCATTCACAAGCTGGTGGCTGAGACGATGGAGGAAATGGACCTGCTGGACACGGCCATCGGCGTGTGTCCTGTGGGCTGCTCGGTGTTTGCCTATAAGTATTTCAACTGCGACATGCAGGAGGCCGCCCACGGACGCGCCCCCGCCGTCGCAACTGGCATCAAGCGCACCCATCCCCACCAGCCGGTGTTCACCTATCAGGGCGACGGCGACCTTGCCTCCATCGGCACGGCGGAAATTGTCCACGCCGCCATGCGGGGAGAGAAGTTTACCACCATTTTCATCAACAATGCCATTTACGGCATGACCGGCGGCCAGATGGCTCCCACCACCCTCATCGGACAAAGAGCCACCACCTGCCCCCAGGGCCGCACCCGTGAGCAGGCCGGTATGCCCATCCGCATGGCAGAGATGCTTTCAACGCTTGACGGCTGCGTCTATGCCGAGCGGGTCTGCGCCACCGACATTCCCAACCTGAATAAGGCAAAAAAGGCCATTAAAAAGGCATTCCAGCTTCAGATGGAGGGCAAGGGCTTTACTTTTGTGGAGGTTCTTGCCACATGCCCCACCAACTGGGGCATGACGCCGCTGAAGTCCATGGAGTGGCTGAAGGAGAACATGGTTCCTTACTATCCCCTGGGTTTGATCAAGGATACCGGCACGGAGGTGAAGTGAGATGAAAAAGGAAATTATCATTTCCGGCTTCGGCGGACAGGGCGGCCTTGCCATCGGCAAGAATCTGGCGGAAGCCGGCATGGCCGAGGGGCTGAACGTGACGTGGGCCCCGTCCTACGGACCCGAGATGCGGGGCGGCACGGCCAACTGCTCTGTGGTGCTGTCCGACCGTCCGGTGGGCTCCCCTGTGTTTAACCATCCCACGGAGCTGATCGCCATGAACGAGCCCTCTCTTGAAAAATTTGAAGCGGGCGTGGTTCCCGGCGGTGCCGTGTTTGTCAACAGCTCGGTGGTTACCGACAAGGTGACGCGCCCGGATTTGACCGCGTACTACATTCCCTGCGGGGAAATTGCCGATCAGGTGGGCAACGCCAAAGTGGGCAACATGGCCATGCTGGGGGCGTATGTGGCCGCCACCAAGATTTTAAAGCCCGAGGCCATCGAGGCGATGATTGAGGAGATGTTTACCGGGGCCAAGGCCAAGCTGGTTCCCCTGAACATCGAGGCATTCCGTCGGGGCATGGCCTGCGTCGGATAACGCTGTCTTTTGTAAATTGAATGTCCCCCGTCCGCCGGTTTCTCGGCGGGCGGGCGGACGAATATCCCGTCCCGGGCCTGTTCTGTGCATTTTAACAGTTGACTTTCTCCTGCCGGGAGCGTATAAATAATTTAATATTCAAAACGCAATGAACGGGAATTGCCGTCAGGAACGCCGACTTCAGAGAGCTGCCGCATGGTGCGAGGCAGCGGACGCGGCCTGATTGGTCTGGCCCGGAAGCGGCCCGCCCAAAGAGAAGCTTCTCCAGTAGGCGGCGACGGGAGCCTCCCGGTTACAGAGGCGGTGCGCGGAAGCGTACATAAGAGGCCGCGTTGCGGCAAAGAGAGTGGTACCACGGAAGTTTGGCTTTCGCCTCCCTGATTTCAGGGGTGCGAGAGCCTTTTGCTTTATCAGTTCAAAATAAAAGTAAGGGAGAATTTCAAATGCTGAACATCAAGATCACCAAGACGACTTCCCCCAAAGCAAAGCCTGCGGACGAGTCCAAGCTGGGCTTCGGAAAAACCTTTTCCGACCACATGTTTATTATGGACTATACCGAGGGTCAGGGCTGGCACGATGCCCGCATTGTGCCTTATGCTCCCATCTCTCTGGAGCCTTCCGCCGTGGTGTTCCACTATGCGCAGGAGTGCTTTGAGGGCCTGAAGGCCTATCGCACCGCCGAGAACAAAATTCAGCTCTTCCGCCCAGACTGCAACGCCCGCCGCATGAACAACACGCAGGAGCGCCTGTGCATGCCCGCCATCCCTGAAGAGGATTTTGTGGAGGCCATCCGCGCGCTGGTGGAGGTCGAGAAGGACTGGGTTCCCCATTCCGAGGGCGCGTCTTTGTACATCCGTCCGTTCACCATTGCCACCATGGCCCAGCTTGGCGTTCACGCGTCCACTACCTATCAGTTCATCATCATCTGCGCCCCCTCCGGCGCATATTACGCGGCGGGGCTGGCCCCCATCGACATCTATGTGGAGGACACCTATGTTCGCGCCTGCCCCGGCGGCACCGGCTTTACCAAGTGCGGCGGAAACTACGCCGTGTCTCTGCTTGCCGCCAAGGTGGCCGAGGAGCGTGGATACAGCCAGGTGCTGTGGTTGGACGGCGTGGAGCGCAAGTATGTTGAAGAAGTGGGCGCCATGAACATCTTCTTCAAGATCGACGGCAAGCTTGATACCGCCGAGGCGCAGGATAAGGACGGCACCGTGCTCCCCGGCGTCACCCGCCGCTCCATCATCGAGCTGCTGAAAGACTGGGGCTATGAGGTTGTGGAGGGCAAGCTGGCCGTCGACGACCTGATGAAGGCCTCCCGCGAGGGCAAGCTGGAGGAGGTGTTCGGCACCGGTACCGCCGCCGTCGTCTCCCCCGTCAAGAAGCTGGACTATGAGGATCAGACCGCCCAGATCGGCCACGGCGAAATCGGCCCTCTGACCCAGAAGCTGTACGATACCCTTACCGGCATCCAGTGGGGTAGAATCCCCGACACGAAGGGCTGGATCGTCCCGGTTTGCAACGCTTGATTTACGCCTGATTTTAATTCCCCGCCCGGCTG
>NZ_DALZOY010000001.1:221343-327326 GCF_032018205.1 Oscillibacter sp.
AGCCGGGCGGGGTGCTTTCGAGGTGGTAAAACCATTCTCTACCCGGTGAAGCCGCCATCCACCGTGAGGATCTGTCCGGTGATAAAGGCAGCTTCGTCTCCCGCCAGAAACGCCGCCGCCGCAGCCACGTCCTCCGGCATTCCCAAACGGCCGAGGGGCGTTTGCGCGGCAAGGTCAGCCAGCGTCTCCGGGCCGAGGGAACGGAGCATGTCCGTTTCGATGCAGCCGGGGGCCACCGCGTTTACCCGGATGTTAGAGGGGGCCAATTCCAGCGCCAGTGAGCGGGTAAGCCCGATTACGGCGGACTTTGTGGCGGCATATACCGTCTCGCATGAGGCCCCCCGCAGGCCCCAGATGGAGGAGATGTTGACAATGCTGCCTCGCTTTTCGTGGAGCATATGGGGCAGAGCGCGGCGGATGGCGCCGCGCATTCCGCCTACATTCACCGCAAAAGTGCGGTTCCAGCTTTCATCGTCCGCGTCTTGAAACAGTCCGCTGGGTGGAGAGATTCCCGCATTGTTGATCAGCGTACCCACCGGCCCCAGTGCGGTTTCTATGGCGTGGAACATCGCGTCCACTTCGCCGGATTCCGCCATGTCCGCGCCAAACGCAGCCGCGTTGCATCCGGCGCGGCGCAGCTCGTCCGCCAGCTCCTCGGCGGCTTGGCGGCTGCGGTGATAGTTGATGGCCACGTCATAGCCCTGCTGGGCAAGCTTTCGGGCAATTGCCCGACCAATTCCCCGGCTTCCTCCTGTCACCAGTGCCACGTTTGTCATGCCTGTTCGCTCCTTTGCTCCTGCCCGTCCGGAGGGCAGAACTGTGGTTATGGGTTGGACGCGCTGAATTCTCTGGGTGTGTGCCGTCCTGTCCGTCTGCGGATATTATAAATGCTTTTTATCGGGACTGCAACGGCCTTTTCAGCCGAATCACCGCGCTTTAAAGCTTTTTTGCCGTTTGAACCAAGCAAAGGGAATCTGACCGGGGCAAAGTTGTGCGGGGCTTTTCAATTGACAGCGGGGCAGAAATCGGGTAGAATAGCAAGCGGTTCACTCCTCCGCGCTTCATATGTCTCCGTAGCTCAGCTGGATAGAGCATCCGCCTCCTAAGCGGAAGGCCGGCAGTTCGAATCTGCCCGGGGACGCCACATATAAAAAAGCCGAAGCCCTTGATCAATCAGGGACTTTGGCTTTTGTGTTTTGCACTCTATGGATTTGCCAATCGTATTAGATTTTACAGATGAAAAGTTCATGGAACCACACGCTGAACAGAAGAGCAGGCTCCAATCTGTGAAGTGCCCCGCAAAAAAGTTAAACAAATATTTGAATTAAGCATTCTTGAGGGCTTATGATTACCTGCTCATCGTGCACGGACGTGTCCATCGGCTCCAGATTTATGGGCGGCATTCTTCCCGGCGTTGCGCTGGGCGTTTGCGTGATGGTGATTGCGGTGAGCTATGGCATAAAGCACAAGGCGGAAATTACCCGGATTCCCTTCAGCGTTCGCCGGGTGGGGCGGACCTTTATTCGCGGTATCGGCGCGTTTTTAATGCTGGTCATTATTCTCGGCGGTATTTATACCAGCATTTGGCATCAACCCCATTCACTTTGGCATCATCGTATGCGTGAATCTGGCAATCGGCTGCGCAACACCGCCGCTGGGCGTGAACCTGTACGTCGCGGCCGGGCTTACCCGCGACAAGGTCGATAAGGTGATCAACAGGCTCTTACTAAACTACATTATTGCCTCTGTGATCGCGCTCTTAATAATTACCTACTGCGAGCCGCTGGTGATGTTCCTTCCGAACATGATGGCTTAAAGCACGGACTTCGAAAGGATATGGCTGTCATGGACAGATTAAAAGGAAAAGTTGTTGTAATTACCGGCGGCATGGGGACGGCATTGGTGATTAAAAGCTGCTGAAAAACGGGCGCTCACCGAACGAATTACCGGGGAGCGTCCGCTGCGTTAGTTTTTTGCGGTAAGTGATTTAATCACTGAAAGGGGAGAGGGAACCTGTTATGATAACGACATAATAAATAACATAGGGGGAAACAAATATGTCAGTCATGAATATTACGAAAAACAACTTTCAAAAGGAAGTCGTTCAAAGCGATAAGCCCGTTCTGCTGGACTTCTGGGCAACTTGGTGCGGCCCCTGCCGCATGGTCAGTCCCATTGTGGACGAAATTGCAAGCGAGCGCGGCGATCTGAAGATCGGAAAAATCAACATAGACGAACAGCAGGAGCTGGCCTCCGCCTTCCAAATCATGAGCATTCCCACACTGGTGATGATGAAGGAGGGCAAGGTGATCAACCAGATGATTGGCGCTCGGCCCAAGAGCCAGATTCTTTCCATGCTGTAAAGGAGAAGTGTTATGGGATTCTTTGATTTTTTAAAAATGCCGGACATCAACACCGGCGTAGAGCAGTTTCATTCCACGCCCAACGCGATTCTGCTGGACGTACGTACGCGGGAGGAATATGCCGCAGGCCGGATTCCCGGCAGCAAAAACATTCCGCTGGACCAACTGCGCATGACGGCGCGGGAAGTGAAAAACCACGAAACGCCGCTGTTTGTTTACTGTCTCAGCGGGGCGCGAAGCCGTCAGGCAATTCCCGCGCTCCAGCGCATGGGCTATGCAAATCTCACCAATATCGGCGGCATCAACGGCTACCGGGGAACGGTGGAACGGTGAGCGCATGAAAATTGTAATTATTGGCGGTGTGGCGGGCGGGGCCACGGCTGCGGCCCGCATCCGCCGTTTGGATGAACAGGCCGAGATTGTGGTGTTTGAGCGGTCCGGCTTCGTGTCCTATGCAAACTGCGGCCTGCCCTACTACGTGGGCGGAGTGATTGAAGACCCGGAGGAGTTGACGTTGCAAACTCCCGAAAGCTTTTTGGCTCGGTTCCGCGTGGATATGCGGGTGCGCCACGAGGTAACCGCCCTTCACCCAGAGCAAAAAACCGTCACCGTTCGCAATCTGGAGAGCGGCGTGGAATTTGAAGAATCCTACGACAAGCTGCTTCTTGCCCCCGGCGCAAAGCCCACCCAGCCGAAGCTTCCCGGCGTGGGACTGCGCAAGCTGTTTACCCTGCGCACCGTGGAGGATACGCTGCGCATCCGGGAATTCGTGGAACGAGAGGTTCCCAAATCCGTGATTCTCTGCGGGGGAGGATTCATCAGTCTGGAGCTGGCGGAAAACCTGCGTGAGCTGGGACTGGACGTGACCATTGTCCAGCGGCCCCGGCAGCTCCTAAATCCTTTGGACGAAGATATGGCCGCTTTTCTCCATGCGGAAATGCGGGAAAAGGGCGTGAGGTTGCTACTGGGGCATTCCGTGGAGGGGTTTTCCGAAGCGGACGGCGGGGTAAATGTGCTGTTGAAGGATGAGGAGCCGCTTCATGCGGACATCGTGGTTCTGGCCATCGGCGTGACCCCCGACACCCGTCTTGCAAGGGACGCGGGGCTGGAACTGGGGCTGAAGGACAGCATCGTGGTAAATGACCGGATGGAGACATCCATTCCGGATATCTACGCCGTGGGCGACGCGGTACAGGTGAAGCAGTACATCACGGGTGAAAATGCGGTGATTTCTCTGGCTGGCCCCGCCAACAAGCAGGGCCGCATCGCGGCGGACAATATCTGCGGCGGGGACAGCCGGTATTTGGGCGCCCAAGGCTCCTCCGTCCTCAAGCTGTTTGGTTTAACGGCGGCTGCCACTGGGATCAACGAGCGGACGGCAAAAAAAGCCGGGATTGACTGCGACAAAGTGATACTCTCTCCGCTAAACCATGCCGGATATTACCCCGGTGGCACGGTGATGACCGTGAAGGTGGTGTTTGAAAAGAAAACCTATCGGCTTTTGGGTGCGCAAATTGTGGGCTGCGACGGTGTTGACAAGCGCATCGACGTGCTGGCCACCGCCATGCACGCGGGACTCACGGCGCTGCAATTAAAGGACTTGGACCTTGCCTATGCCCCGCCCTATTCCTCCGCCAAGGACCCGGTGAACATGGTGGGTTTTATGATTGAAAATCTGGAAAAGGGCGCGGTGAAGCAGTTTCACTGGGATGAGGTGGACGCTCTGCCGAGGGACGGCAGCGTGACCCTGCTTGACACCCGCACGGAGGAAGAATACGCGGACGGACACGCGGAGGGCTTTATGAACCTTCCTGTGGATGAACTGCGGCAAAGGATGGGGGAGCTTCCTACCGGAAAGCCTCTGTACGTGATGTGTCAGACCGGACTCAGAAGCTATCTCGCCTGCCGCGTCCTGTGTCAGAGCGGCTATGACTGCTATAATTTCTCCGGCGGCTACCGGCTGTACGGTGCCGTCACCGGTGACCATGCCGCCGGTAGCAAGGCCGCCCCCTGCGGAATGGAAAAAAAGTAAAACAGCAGCCCGCTCCGAATTTGGGGCGGGCTGCTGTTTTCGCAAATCCGGCAGGTCCGGTCCTTGTTTCGAGAGTCCACAGACCCGCAAGCCCACAGGCCTGTTTCATCCGCAAAACCAAATAATTACGTGCCCGGCTCTTTAAAATTGGAAGAAAGCGGGGTTTTACATAGTTTTTACATAGCATCGCATTTGTTTTTAACTCCGGCTATGTATGCTTAGGCTGTACTCACAAAGAATATCAATCAAGAATAAGCAATATGGAGGAAAGACAGATGAAAAAGACGATTACTATGTTTCTTGCGGCGGCCCTCGCGGCGGTCAGCCTTGCGGGCTGCGGCGGACAGACCCCCAGCACCAGCGGCGGCAGCACGCCCGCCACAGACAACACGGAAAAGTCCCTTGGCGAAATCACCGTGGTTTCCCGTGAGGACGGCAGCGGCACGAGAGGCGCGTTCATTGAGCTCTTCGGCATCGAGGTGAAGGGCGAGGACGGCACCAAAAAGGACATGACCACGAAGGAAGCCGTCATTGCCAACAAGACCGACGTGATGATGGGCAATGTGGCTGGCGACCCCGCCGCCATTGGCTACACCTCCTTGGGGTCCCTGAACGACACGGTGAAGGCCCTGTCCATCGATGGTGCGGCGGCCAGCGCCGAAAACGTGAAAAACGGTACCTATTCCATCGCACGGCCCTTTAACATTGCCACCAACGGGGAAGCCACCGGACTTGCCAAGGACTTTATTGACTTCATCCTCTCCGCAGAGGGTCAGCAGGTCGTTTCCGGCAGCTATATCGCCATCGACGCAAATGCGCCCGCCTATGCCGGGACAAAGCCCTCCGGCAAGATCAGCGTGGCCGGTTCCTCTTCCGTCACACCGGTGATGGAAAAGCTGAAGGAAGCCTATCTCGCCATCAATTCGGGCGCGGAGATTGAGATTCAGATGACCGACTCCACCGCTGGAATGACCGCCGCCATGGAGGGCGTGTGCGACATCGGCATGGCCAGCCGTGAGCTGAAGCCCGCAGAAGCAGAGAAGCTTACCGGAATTTCCATCGCGCTGGATGGCATCGCCGTGATTGTAAGCCCTGAGAATCCCATCGACGGAATGACCAGCGCACAGGTGCAGAGCATCTTCACCGGAGAAACCACCTCTTGGGATAACGTAAAATGAAAGGGCAGCGTTTGAGGGAAAGCCTCATGCGGGCAGTATTCATGGTGTCGGCCCTGACCAGCATTCTGGCCGTGGCGCTGATCTGCCTGTTCCTGTTCGCCAACGGAATACCGGCCATTGGAAAAATCGGCCTGCCGGAGTTTATACTAGGGAGGGAGTGGTCGCCTGGCGACACTCCCCCCGTCTTCGGCATTCTCCCCATGATTTTGGGAAGCATTTACGTAACGGCGGGAGCCGTCGCCATCGGCGTACCTGTTGGCATTTTCACCGCCGTGTTCATGGCCAGAATTTGCCCCAAACCCCTATACAAGGTTTTAAAGCCCGCAGTGGATCTGCTGGCGGGCATCCCGTCGGTGATTTACGGCTTTTTTGGACTTGTGACCATTGTCCCGCTGGTGCGGGAGCTGTTCGGCGGAAACGGCAGCAGCATTCTGGCCGCCTCCGTGCTGCTGGGACTGATGATTCTGCCCACCGTCATCGGCATTACGGAGAGCGCCATCCGCGCTGTGCCGGAGGAGCTGTACGACGGGGCCGTGGCTCTGGGGGCAAACCACCGGCGCGCGGTATTTCGCGTGATGCTGCCCGCCGCAAAGTCCGGCGTGCTTGCGGGGGTGGTGCTGGGCATCGGCCGTGCTATCGGCGAGACCATGGCGGTTATCATGGTGGCGGGCAATCAGGCCCGGATGCCTGCGGGTATTTTGAAGGGCATCCGCACCCTGACCGCCAACATCGTGATTGAAATGGGCTATGCCGAGGGACTGCACAGGGAAGCGCTGATTGCCACCGGTGTCGTTCTGTTTGTCTTTATACTTCTGATTAATCTTTCGTTCTCGGCGCTGCGCAGGAGGGGTGAAAAATGAAATATACGCTCATCAACCTCTTTTTCAGGGTTGGCTCCGTTCTTCGCTGGGGCGCGCGCCGCATAGCGATCTTTTTCCGCAGGCTTCCCCGTAGGATTGAGGACGCCGTTTTGCGCTTCTTTCCATGGCTGGCGGCCATTTTTACCTTTGGCGCGCTGCTGTTTCTCATCGGGCACATTCTGGTCAACGGGATTCCGTATATCCGGTCGTCCCTGTTTGCGCTGGAGTATAACACGGAAAACGTCTCTCTTCTGCCTGCGCTGGTCACAACGGTGTTTATGGTGATTCTCTCCCTGCTGATCGCCGCGCCGCTGGGACTGTTCACGGCAATTTATCTGGTGGAATACGCAAAGCGGGGCAGCCGACTGGTGCGGCTGGTGCGGGTGACGGCGGAGACGCTTTCAGGCATTCCCTCAATCGTATACGGCCTGTTCGGCTCGTTGTTTTTCGTGTCATGGCTCGGCTGGGGGTATTCTCTGCTGGCAGGCACATTAACCCTCTCTATCATGATTCTGCCCCTGATTATGCGCACGGCGGAGGAGAGTCTGAAGGCCGTCCCGGACACATTCCGGGAGGGCTCGTTCGGCCTTGGGGCCGGGCGGCTGCGCACGGTGTTCAGAATCGTGCTGCCCGCCGCCGCGCCGGGAATTTTTGCAGGAATTATTCTTGCCATGGGGCGCATCGTGGGCGAAACCGCCGCGCTGATCTACACGGCGGGAACCGTTGCCCAGATCCCCACCAGTCTGCTGGCCTCTGGGCGGACGCTGGCAATCCATATGTACGCCCTTTCCAGCGAGGGACTGTATACCGGGCAGGCCTATGCCACGGCGGTGGTTCTGCTGGTGCTGGTGGTGGGTATCAACGCACTGTCGGCCGCGCTGGCAAAAAGAATCGCAAAGGGATGAGAAACATGTTAAAATTTCAACTGGAAGACGTGCAGTTATGGTATAATGATTTCAAAGCGCTCCACGGCGTCAGCATGGACATTGAGGAGAAGGAGATCACCGCCTTTATCGGGCCCTCCGGCTGCGGAAAATCCACGCTGCTCAAATGCCTCAACCGCATGAACGATCTGGTAGAGGGCTGCCATATCACGGGCAAGCTTCTTCTGGACGGCGACGATATCAATGCGGCGCAGGACGTGAACCGCCTGCGTCGGCGGGTGGGCATGGTGTTTCAAAAGCCCAACCCCTTTCCCATGAGTATTTATGACAACATTGCTTTCGGTCCCCGGACCCACGGCGTAACCTCCCGGCTGAAGCTGGACGGCATCGTGGAAAAGGCTCTGCGGGACGCAGCCATCTGGGAGGAGACGAAGGACCGGCTGAAAAAAAGCGCTCTGTCCCTCTCTGGCGGGCAGCAGCAGAGGCTGTGCATTGCCCGGGCGCTGGCGGTGGAGCCGGAGGTGCTGCTGATGGACGAGCCCACCTCTGCGCTGGACCCCATCTCCACCTCGAAAATCGAGGAGCTGATGGCGGACCTGAAAAAGAAATATACCGTGGTGATTGTCACCCACAATATGCAGCAGGCCACCCGCATCTCCGACAAGACGGCCTTCTTCCTGCTGGGCGAGCTGATTGAATACGGCGAAACCGAGCAGGTGTTCTCCATGCCCAAAGATCAGAGATGCGAAGACTACATTACGGGGAGGTTTGGATAATGCGCAGCAGATTTGACCGGCAGTTGGAAACCCTCAACACTATGCTTATTGAGATGGGCATGCAGGTGGAAACCGCCATTGCCGCCTCCATCGAGGCGCTGAGGAAGCAGGACACGGTCCTTGCGAAAAAGGCGATTGCGGCCGATACGGAGATTGACCAACAGGAAAAAGACATTGAGGCCATGTGCCTCAAGCTGCTGCTTCAGCAGCAGCCGGTGGCGAAGGATCTGCGGCTGATTTCGGCGGCGCTCAAAATGATTACGGACATGGAGCGTATCGGCGATCAGGCAGCGGACATCGCCGAAATCTCCATTTTTCTTACCCAGGCTCCCCACGTCAAAACGCCGGAGCACATCCCCCAGATGGCGACGGCCACCGCTAAAATGGTCACTGAGAGCATCGACGCCTTTGTAAAGAAGGATTTAGAGCTTGCAAACCGGGTCATCGCCGATGACGACGTGGTGGACCGGCTGTTCGACGCGGTAAAGGGTGACTTGATCAAGCTCATGAGCGCCGACAGCTCCAACGGCAGTCAGGCAATTGATTTGCTGATGATTGCGAAATATCTGGAACGAATTGGCGACCATGCTACAAATATCGCGGAATGGGTGGTGTTTTCCATCACGGGAAAACACGAGGACGCCGCGGGATCGGAAGGTTGAACCATGCAAACGGTCTTTCTTGTGGAGGATGATGAAGATATCCGCGAGCTGACGACTTATGCGCTGGAAAACGCGGGCTTTGCCTGCACCGGCTTTGAGGACGGAGACAGCTTTTGGGAGGCGCTTTTAGCAGGTGCCTCCCTTCCGGACATGATTTTGCTGGATATCATGCTTCCCGGGGAGGACGGGCTTTCCATTTTGAAAAAGCTCCGGGATCACTCCCGGTTTGAACGCATCCCCGCTATTATGCTTACGGCGAAGAGCGGCGAGGCAGATAAGGTGCGTGGCCTGAATTTCGGCGCGGACGACTATATCGCAAAGCCCTTTGGTGTCACCGAGCTGATTGCCCGCATTCACGCGGTTTTGCGTCGGGCCGCGTCCGCGGAACGGGAAAAGGGCCTGCTTACCTACGAAAATCTTGCGCTGGATAACGAGCGGCATACCGTTACGGCCGACGGAGAGGGTGTGGCTCTGACCTTTTTGGAATTTGAGCTGCTGCGCTACCTGCTTTTAAACGCGGGACTGGTTTTGAGCCGAGACAGACTGATGGACGCTGTGTGGGGCTACGATTACAAGGGTGAGAGCCGGACGGTGGACGTGCATGTCAAATCCCTGCGGCAAAAGCTGGGTCCTGCGGGGGAGCACATCAAGACGGTGCGCAACGTGGGCTATAAACTCGGGGAGTGAGGGTATGAACAAACGGATATTCCGCTATATGGGCCTGCTCATCATTCTGACGGTGGTGGTGTTTGCCGCCCTATGGGGGACGATTCTCACCGGTCAGTTCGGCGCCCAGATTAAGGAGGGCCTGCAAACTCTTCGCGTCTCCGTCATCGACCCAAGCGGGACTGTGCTGTTTGACAACATGGCCGACCCGAAAACCATGGAATCCCACTTAAGCCGCCCGGAGGTGGCCGAGGCACTTCTGACGGGCAAGGGAGAGGACGAGCGGCTTTCGGACACGCTGGACGAGAAAACGTATTATTACGCCATGCGGCTGGAGGGCGGAAATATCCTGCGTCTGGCCCTGACCACCGACAGTCTGGCCGTGTTGCTTTTCAGGTTTGTCCCTGTTCTTCTTTTGTGCCTGATTTTAGCCGCGGGCCTTTCCTTTGTGGTGGCAAGAAGACTGACCAGAAAGCTGGTGGCCCCCATCAACAATCTTGATCTGGACGCGCCGGACCTTTCCGGCTATGACGAGCTGTTGCCCCTTCTGGAAAAAATCGGGACCCAGAAGCAGGAGCTGTCACTCCAGCTTGCGGAAATTGAAAGCCGCGCCGCCACCATCACGGCCATCACCGGAAACATGAGGGAGGGGTTGCTGCTGCTGAACGGGGAGGGCCGCGTGCTGCTGGCAAACGACAGTGCCCTGCGTATTCTCGGCGCGCGGGATGCGGATCGCAAACATCTGATTGAGCTTTGCCGGGATCCGGCCTTTCTGGAGCGGGCAAGCGCCTGCCTGGCGGGAGAAAAGGGGGAAACCTCCCTGCGGCTGGACGGCGGGTTTTACAGCGTGTTTTTTAACCCCGTGCTGGATGGGGAGGCCCTTGATGGCGCGGTGGTGTTGTTTATCGACGTGACCGAGCGGTATGCCTCGGAGCGCCAACGCAAGGAGTTTTCCGCCAACGTGTCCCACGAACTGAAAACGCCCCTCACTGCCATCGCCGCACTGTCCGAGCTGATCGCGGACGGCACGGCGAAGGACGCAGACGTGAGGCCCTTTGCCGGGAAGATTCAGAAACAGGCGCGGCGCCTGATCGACATGATTGAGGATATCATCCGCCTGTCTGAGTTTGACGAGGAGGATGTTCCACGAGAATTTACCCGCTTTAACCTTTACTCCGCGGCGGAGGCGGTGATCGACAGTCTGGAGGAAAAAGCCGCAGAGCGAAACGTCGAGGTGAAGCTGCTGGGGGCCCCTCATATGTCCGTCACCGCCAATCTCCGCATGACGGACGAGCTTTTGTACAATCTGGTAGATAACGCCATCAAATATAACCGCGAGGGCGGTAGCGTGACCGTGGAGCTGACCGAGGATGCGCAGGCCGTGCGCATCTGCGTCCGGGACACGGGCATCGGAATTTCCCGGGAGCATTTGGGGCGGATTTTCGAGCGCTTTTACCGGGTGGATAAGTCCCGCTCCAAAAAGACTGGCGGCACGGGACTGGGCCTTTCCATTGTCAAGCATGTGGTAGAGCTTCACGGAGGCCATGTGGAGGTGGAGAGCGACGAGGGCAAGGGAACCTCCTTTACCTGCATATTTAAAAAACCTTGAGGGCTGAAAAAGAGCGGACAGCAAAAGCTGTCCGCCAATAAAGCTGGTTTTATTTTGAGCTTTGCCGCAGGATTTGTAAGTCCCGCGGCAAAACTCTTTTTCTTATGCTTTTCTCGGGCGGGGAAAATGAAACATCCGTCTGCCGGGAAGAGGTTTCCTTTTTTATGTTTAAAACGCCTATGCACATCTGGCTTTTCTATAAACTCTTCCGCAATTTTTGCAGTATGGGAAAGTCCCCGTGATTACCCCTGAGACGCTTCCGACTGCTGCGCAATGCGTCCGCCGTCCGGTAAGATTTGGCCCCTTCAAAGGCGTGGATGGAAATCAGGTGAATGATGCGGTCAAGAAGACCAGCTTCCCCCGCAATCAGCGCACCGGACAGAAGGAGGTGCATCAGGTTGGAATTTTTGCTACGAGATACCGTCTCATTTTGAGAGCAGGCGGCAAACGGGGATCTCTGGTCTTCGGGGCGGCTCTCCTGCCGCCTTATTTCTCGCAGAGAAAGCGCAGCGCATCCACATAGCCCCGCAGGCCCCGGCCCTTAATGGTTTTGACGCAGGCGGAGCGAATGTAGGAGGTGGCGCGAAACGATTCCCGGGTGTCCGGGTCGGAGATGTGAACCTCCACCGTGGGGAGGCCAACCGCCTTTACAGCGTCCAACAGCGCTACGCTGGTGTGGGTATAGGCGGCGGGATTGATGACAATGCCGTCCATTACGCCATAGGCCCGCTGGATGGCGTCCACCAGCGCCCCCTCGTGGTTGGACTGGTAAAATTCCAGCGAAACGCCCAATGCGTCCGCCTCCTTTTGCAGCATTGAGCAAAGGTCATCGTAGGTTTCGCGGCCGTAAATCTCCGGTTCCCGCACGCCCAGCATGTTCAGGTTAGGTCCGTTGAGAATCAGAATCCGCACAAAAATCCCTCCAGATGGCAGCGGCGGCATCCGCCGCACTGCCGTTGTTGTCGATGCGTACGTCCCGGAACCGGCGATACAGCGGCGCGCGCTCTGCCGCCATGGCGGCAAGGTCCGCGCCCTGAGACAGGGGACGGCCCGCCGAAGGCAGCATTTCAATGGCCCGGTCAAGCTGATAAATGCGGCCGTTCTGGCGGAGAAGTCCGTAATTTTCCGCATCTTTCACTATGCCGCCGCCGCAGATGATAATTTTCCCGCTTTCGGCGCCAAAGCGCGCCGCCACGTTTTGCTCCAGCGCCCGGAAGGCCGACTCCCCGTCCTCGGCGAAGATGGCGGGAATGGATTTCCCGGCGGCCTTTACAATTTCCGCGTCCAAATCCACCGCGTCTCGCCCTGTCAGCTTCGCCAGCGCTGCGCCTACGGTTGATTTGCCGCAGCCGGGCATCCCAATCAGGACAATATTTTCCATCTTCTGGCGCAGCAGGGCCAGAATCCGCCGGGTTTCGGTGGGGTCAATCCTCCGGTTGAAGAAAAACTCCTCTGCCGCCATGGCCTGCGCCACCAGCATGGGAAGCCCGTCGGAGCAGGGAAGGCCCAGCGCTTCGGCCTGAAGCAAAAGAGTGGTTCTGCGGGGGTTGTATACCACATCCAGCACGCCCCGGCAGGCGGGAAAGCGTGTGAGGTCCACCGCCGCTTCGCCAGTGTGGGGATACATGCCCACAGGCGTGGTGTTCACCACGATTTCCCCGTCGGCGTGGCGGCTGAGGTCTCCGTAGTTGTCCGGGCCGCTGCGGGTGATGACCGCAATCTCCCGGGCGCCTGCGGCCCGGGCGGCGGCCTGGGCGGTGAGGGAGGTCCCTCCGCCGCCAAGGATTATCACTTTACGGCCTTTCAGCGCCACCCCCGCAAGGTCCGCCATGTATAAAAAGCCAGTGATATCCGTGTTCCAGGCGTACAGCTTCCCGTCCCGGCGGACGATGGTGTTCACGCTGCCGATGTCCCGGGCGGCTGGGTCGATCACGTCGCACAAAGGCATCACGTCCCGCTTGTAGGGAATGGTGACATTCAGCCCGCCGATGTCGGGCCGGGAGAGAAAGCCGGGCAGCTCGTGGGGCTCCAGCTCAATGAGCCGGTAGGCTCCGTTACCCGCCGCAGCATGAATGGGGACGGACCAGCTATGGCCCAGCGTCCGGCCAAGTAAGCCGTAAATCCTCTCGGACATGGCTTATACTTCCGAATAGTTGCCAAGGAAGTGGAAGCTCTGGCTGCTCCGCTCAATCTCCTCCAGCATGGGGAGCACCGCCGGGTCCTTGACCGAAGCCTCCAGTTCGATGAAAAAGATGAACTCAAAGTTCCGTCCCGTCACGGGACAGCTTTCCAGCTTCGTCATGTTGACGCCGAGGGCGGCGGGCTTAGAGAGAATGTCGTACAGAGCGCCGGCCTTATTCTCGCAGGCGATAATCAGGCTGATACGGTCGGCCCCGGCGTAAATGGCGGGTTCCTTGGTAATGCAGATGAAGCGGGTGTAGTTGTTGTCGCTGTCCTGTACATCGCCGTTCAAAACGCTCAGACCATACAGCTCTGCACAGGCGTGGGAAGACAGGGCCGCCACATGGGGGTCCTTCCGTTCCGCCACCAGCTTGGCGGCGGTGGCCGTGTTGTCGCAGGGAATTACCCGCACACCCGATAGACTCTCCAGAAAATGGCCGCACTGGCCGATGGCCTGGGGGTGAGAATAGATTTCCGTCAGCTCGTCGGCCTTTGCGCCGGGAAGGCCCAGCAGCTCGTGGCGGATGCACAGCCGTGTGCTGCGCACAATGGACAGCCGACGGCGCTGAAGCAAATCATACACCGCCCGGACGGAGCCGTTGGAGCTGTTTTCGATGGGCAGCACGCCAAACCGGCACAGGCCGGACTCCACGGCGGAAACCACCGCTTCAAAGCTCTTTACATAGACGATGGTGCCACGGGGCAGCAAACGGTCGCAGGCTGCCTGAGAGTTGGCGCCCTCCATGCCCTGACAGGCCACAAGACCCGTCTGAGGGAAGACCTCGGCCCCCGCCGCAAGAGACGCTCTTATCTGCGCCCCCACCTGCGTAGGCGCGCTGAGCAGCTCCGCCTGCCGGGCGCAGGAGAGGTGAAACAGCGTGGTGAAAAGCTGATGGGCGTAGCGCTCCTTGTCTCCTGCCTCCGCCGTCACTCGGGCAAGAATTTCCCGTTCTCTCGCGCGGTTGGAGATGGAAAGCCCCTGTTCGTTTTTAACGGCGGCCACGTGTTCGGAAAGCTCCATGCGCTTTAGAAAAAGCTTCAGCAGCTCTTGGTCCACCGAGTCAATTTGTCCGCGAATTTCTGAAAGTTCCATAGGAAAGGCCTCCTTATCAATTTTGCTCTAAAAGAATGTCCAGCAGCACCGTGGCCACGGCGGCCTCCACCACCGGGACGGCACGGTGGGCCACGCAGGGATCGTGTCGCCCTGATATTACCAGTTCCGTTTCCTCCATCCGGACAAGATCCACCGTCTGCTGCGGTTTTAAAATGGAGGGGGTGGGCTTGAATGCCGCCCGCAGTGTCAAAGGCATCCCGTTGGTGATGCCGCCTAAAATCCCGCCAGCGCGGTTGCGGGTGGTTTCTACCCGCCCGTCATGGATACAAAAGGGGTCGTTGTTCACGCTGCCCCGGAGAGCGGACGCTTCAAATCCAGCGCCGAATTCCACGCCTTTCACGGCGGGAATGCCGAACAGCACCGCCGCAAGGCGGCTTTCCATCCCGTCAAACATCGGCTCGCCCAGTCCGGCAGGCAGGCCCACGGCGGCGCATTCCACCACGCCGCCAACGGAATCCCCCTCCTGTGCAGCGGTCATAATGGCCCCCTGCATCCTCGCCCCCCGTGCGTCGTCCAGCACGGGGAAGGGCTTGGCGGCAATTTCTTCAAACAGGGCCGGAGCGGGCAAAAGCGGGAAGGAAACGTCCGTTTCCCCCTCTACGGAGAGAAGGTGCGCCCCCACATAGATGCCACGCCGGGCCAAAATCTGCTTTGCAATGCCGCCCACGATGCACAACGGCGCGGTGAGACGACCCGAAAAGTGGCCCCCGCCCCGCATATCCGCCTGACCGGCCCATTTGACCCACGCGGTATAGTCCGCGTGGCCGGGGCGGGGCGTATTCGCAAGAGCGGCATAGTCCGAGGAGTGCTGATCCCGATTCTGAATCACCGCGCAAAGAGGAGAACCGCAGGTCACGCCGTCCTGAAGGCCCGAGAGAAATTCGGGCGCATCCGTCTCCTGCCGGGAGGTGGAAAGGGCGTTTTGCCCGGGCCGTCTCCGGGCCAGAAAGAGGGCAAGCTCCTCCAGGTCCACCCGCTCTCCGGCGGGAAGACCGTCTGCCACCACGCCGATGGCCTTGCCGTGGGACTGACCGAAGATGCTCACATGCAGGCGGTTTCCAAATTCAGACGACATGTGCGTCACCTCCCAAAGCCAAATAATCCTCGAAAAACGAAGGGTAGGATTTGTTTACCGCCTCGGCCCCCAGAATCGTGACAGGACCGGCGCAGCGTGTGGCGGCGATGGCTGCCGCCATGACGATGCGATGATCGCCTGCCCCGTCCACCGTGCCGCCGGAAAGGCGGGAAACGCCGCAAATCGTGAGACTGTCCGCCCCTTCCTCGGCGCTGCCCCCGAGGGAGCGGAGCATGGCGGCGGTGGTTTTCAGCCGGTCGCTCTCTTTCAGGCGGAGCCGGGCGGCGTTGGTAAACCGGCAGGTTCCCTGCCGTGCCGCCGCCATCACTGCCAGCGGCGGAACCAGATCGGGACAGCCGGACACGTCGATCTCCACATCGCCGGGCTGGGAAAGCTGAGCGGCGTGTTCCGCTGCCACCCGGTCCCCCTGAGAGGATTTTGGATCCAGCCCCTCAAGCCGAAGGGAACTGCCCAAGACGTTTGCGGCATACCAGAAAGCGGCCTGAGACCAGTCGGCCTTCACCGTAGCGTTAAATGAGTGAAACCGTCCGGAAGAGACCGTCCAGCGCCGCTGGGCGGGCTGGCTGAGTACGCGGATTCCGGCGGCCCGCAGGGCCTCCACGGTCATGGCAATGTAATCGACGGATTCCGGCTTTGTAGAGGAAACAATCACGCTGTCCTCCCCCAGAAGAGGAAGGGCAAACAAAAGCCCTGTAAAAAACTGGCTGGACACGTCGCCCGGAAGGCTGTATTCCCCGCTTTTCAAGGTTCCCCGCACCGTCAGCACGCCATTTTCCATAGAGTGTGCAATGCCTTTTTCGTCAAACAGGTCAAAATACGGCGCTTGGGGCCGCTCCATCAGCCGCCCTCTGCCGGTAAACGCGCCGCTCCCGGCTATGGCAAGCGCAAGAGGTATGAAAAAGCGGAGGGTGGAGCCGGATTCCCCGCAGTCAAATCGGGGCGTCTTGTCAGTGGGGACAATCGGGCCGCAGCCGTGAATACGGAGAGAGGAAGGCCCCGCCTGTTCCCATGAGCAGCCCAAAGCTTCCACGCAGCGGAGGGTGGCCTCGATATCCTGCGACAGAGCCACGTTGTGAATGATGCTGGTGCCCTCCGCCAAAGCGGCGGAAATCAGCAGACGGTGAGCCATAGACTTGCTGGGCGGCGGCGTAACCGCGCCGCGAAGAAGGGTGGGATTGATTTGCATATCCATTTCAGCGGTCCTCCCATCCGGCGGCGAAAACGGACTCCAGCTCCTCCACGGGAACGGACTTCATTTCACATTTTCCAATTTTCTTAGGAATCACCAAGGAAATCTGCCCGCCCCGGCGCTTTTTATCAGCAAGCGCGGCCTGGGCCAGCGCGGCGGGGGAATAGTCTGTCCCGGTGGGTAGATTGTTCCGCCGCAGCGCGGTGCAAATGCGCGCCGCGCAGGGCTCTTCCGCCCAGCCGAGGGCTTCGGAGGCCCGGGCGATGATGGCAAGACCCGCCGCCACGGCGTGACCGTGGCGAATGCCGTATGCGCTGCACGCTTCAATGGCGTGCCCGGCGGTGTGGCCCAGATTCAGCGTCCGGCGCACACCGTTGTCCAACTCGTCCTGCTCCACCACGGTGGACTTGAAGGCCACGCAGCGGGTAATAATTTCCTTCAGATTGCGGGAAAGATCGTCCGTGTCCGTCAGGGCGAACAGTGCTTCGCCGGAGAGCACGCCGGTTTTAATTGCCTCCGCTGCCCCATCCGCCAGCTCGCTGGGGGAGAGGGTTTGCAGGCAATCGGTGTCGCACACCACAGCGGAGGGCTGAAGAAACAGCCCCGCCAGATTTTTCCCGTGGCGCAGGTCCACGGCGGTTTTGCCTCCCACGGAGGAATCCACCGCCGAAAGCAGCGTGGTGGGGAGCTGAATAAATTTCACGCCCCGAAGATAGCACCCGGCGGCAAAGCCCGCCATGTCACCGCACACGCCGCCACCAAGAGCTACCACGCAGTCGCTGCGGGTGAGCTGTTCCCCCGCCAGAAATTCAAGAATTTCGGAAAGGGTGGAGAGGTTTTTGTGCTCCTCCCCGGCGGGGAAAACGTGGGCGCAGACGGAAAAGCCTGCCGCCCGAAGGCTTTCCTCCACCCGGGCAAGGTAGAGCTTTGCCACTGTGCTGTCTGTGACAATGGCGACGCGGTAGGGGGACAGCACTCCTGCCGCCAGCTCGCCGCATTGGGTCAAAAGTCCCGGGCCGATAGACACGGTGTATTTTGGTTTGGTGTTCACCAAAATGGTTTGGATAGTGGATTCCATAGCGTCCTCCCGTGGATTGGGCGGTTCCTCACAAAAAGGGGCGGAGCCGCGCTGTTAGATTTTTCGGCAAGCCGAAGCGAGACCGGATAGGCTCAGTTTCCGCCGGCGGTGGCCTTCAGGTCGCGGCCCTCTCGGAGCAGGCGGAGCAGGTATTCCGTGTCCCGGCCTTTCAGCGCGTCCAGATATTCATTCAGATGTCCGATGAGAATATCCAGCTCCTCTGTGAGATAGTCGGCATTATCCATGAACAGCTCGGTCCACATGGCCTCATCCAGCCGGGCCACGCGGGTCATATCCCGAAAGCTGCCTGCGGAAAAGCCGCGGCGCTTCTGGGCTTCGGGAGACTTGACATAGGCGCTGGAGGCGACATGGGCAAGCTGGGAGGTATAGGCGATGATGCGGTCGTGCTCGTCAGGGTCGGAAAAGGTGAGGCTGGCAAAGCCCACGTCCAGAAAAAAGGATTTCAGCGTCTCCAAAAGCTGCATATCGGTCCGTTTGTCGGGGGTGAGAATCATGGAAGCCCCGTCGTACAGCCGGTCGGAAGAGTTTACAAAGCCGCCCCGCTCCAGTCCCGCCATGGGGTGACCCCCGATATAGGCAAAGCCGCATTTTTCCGCAAGGGGGGCGATTTTACGCACCACTGCCCGCTTCACGCCGCAAAGGTCCACCAGAATGGCGGATTTGGAGATGCGTTCTGCATGAGTTTCCACCCACCCAACCGCCGCAACTGGGCGGACGGCGGCCAGAAGCAAATCGCATTGAGGGATATTATCCTCGGTCAGTGCCCCGTCAATCGCGCCGCACAGACGGGCGAGGGTCATTGTCTCCGCGTCCGTGTCTATGCCCCAAACGGTGTGGGCCGTGCGGGCCTTGATGCTTTTGGCCATGGAGCCGCCCATCAGTCCCAGCCCGATGATTCCGACGTTCATAAGGCTCAGTCCTCCAGCTCTGCGCAGAAGGCGTGCATTTTGTGCAGCTTCCGGGCCAGCACGTCGAAGGTGTCCGGCTTGAGGGACTGGGCCCCGTCGCACAGCGCGTGGGCGGGATCGTTGTGCACCTCAATTAAAAGGCCATCCGCCCCGGTGGCCACCGCGCCCACGGCAAGGGTGGGCACCAGCCAGCTTTTGCCGGTGGCGTGGCTGGGGTCGATGATGATAGGGAGGTGAGAAAGCTTGCGCAGCACAGGGATACAGGCCAAATCCAGCGTGTTGCGGGTGTAAGTCTCAAAGGTGCGCACGCCCCGCTCGCAGAGAATCACGTTCTGGTTGCCGCTGGCCATGACATATTCGGCGCTCATCAGCCATTCCTCATAGGTGGCGGACATGCCGCGCTTGATCATAATGGGTTTGTCCAGCTTTCCAACCTCCTTGAGCAGGTTGAAGTTCTGCATGTTCCGTGCGCCGATCTGGATGACGTCCACATCCTCGAACAAGGGGATCTGGGAAATGTCCATCAGCTCGGAGACGATGGGCAGGCCCGTCTCCTGCCGGGCGGCCTTTAAAATCTCCAGACCGTCCGCGCCAAGGCCCTGGAAGGAATAGGGAGAGGTGCGGGGCTTGAATGCGCCGCCCCGAAGCATAGTGGCCCCGCTGGCCTTCACGGCCCGGGCGATGGCGATGACCTGCTCCTCGCTCTCCACAGAGCAGGGACCGGCCATAATGGTCAAAGTGCCGCCGCCAACTTGAGTATTGCCTACCTTTACCACGGTGTCCTCGGGATGGAATTTGCGGTTTGCGTTTTTGTAAGGTTCCTGCACGCGCTTTACATCCTCCACGATATCCAGCGCCGAGAGGAGATCAATGTCCAGTCGGGAGGTGTCGCCCACCAGACCCAGAATGGTGTGGGACTCGCCAAGGCTGGTGTGGATGGTGATGCCCTTATCCTGAAGCCAGCTAATGAGATTCTCCAGCTGCTCGCGGTTGGGATTGCTTTTCAGAATGACGATCATGATGGGTTCCTCCTTAAAATTGGTACAAAAAAGACCCGCAGCCGATTAGGCTGCGGGTCGTTTATGTACTGATATGGGTCCGACAATATCAGCCACACACACACTCGTTTTCAGCCCAACCAAAATAAGCCTTACCATAAAAGTAGGTAAAGCTAAAGTAGCGGTATTCGGCTGTGAGTGCACGTATAGACATTCATTGTCTCCTTGTTGTCATACTTTAAATTATTGAAAGCATACCACGCCCTTTGAAAAAAGAACAGAGGCAAAATGCCCAAATAATCAAAAAACATCCGATGGTATTTGGAAGATTGGCTAAATCCGGGCCGGAACAGGCTGGGGCAGGGCGCGCATTTCGGGAATAAGCTGGGGCGGAACGCTGCTCATTAAAAGCGCCGTGGCCTGCGTGATATAGCGCACGTCCCGGTTCAGGTCCGACTGCTGGTCCATATACTGCCGATGAAGCTCTTGCAGGCAGTCGTTCAGCTCGTGTCCGGCAGAGAAAGAGGCGTCAAGGCCCTCTTCGCTCAGATAAGCGCACAGATATTCCCGCAGTGCGTCTTCATACCGGTGATGTTCAAGAAGAGAGTCGGGATAATGCTCGTTGTGGGGATAGGTAAATGCGTCCGCCAGATAGTGGGTCAGCTTTCCCAGCGTGTAATACTGCCAGCAGGTCCAGCATTTTTCGCGGCGCTGAAGCCGGACGATCCGGCGGGCAATATACTGGTCGGAATTCGTATAATTATGTCCGCGCAGCTTGTAGCTGCGGATGGAGCCCTTAATATAGGAGAGGGGGTTGCAGTCCGGTTGAAAGGAGCCGAACAGAAAAGCAAGCTCAAAGCGCTTGCGCTGAAATCCGCTACGTGATTCCAAAAGAGTGGAGGCCAAAAGTTTGTGGCTGCGTTTTTGCAAAGAGCACCTCCGATCGGGGGTCTGCGGCAGTGCGCCGCACCCTCTGAAAAGTGTCTTTACTATATCACGGCAATTGCGGAAATTGCAAGTGTAAAATTATGAAAAACGTGTAAACAACAGGTGCACCGCGGCCTAATCTGTGTCAAAAGATACGAAGCGTCGGCCTGTGGCGACGGCTGGCTGTGCCGTTTGCCGAAAATGCAGCGGGGGGCAGGGTTTTGTTTGACTTTTTTGCGGGCACGGCTGTATGATAAATTCATTGCGATAAAGAACAGAGAGGACGAGACTATGAAGATTTTAAAGCAGGTGGGCATATTGTTCGGCCTGTGCTGGGCGGGTGCGCTGATCGAAAAGCTGCTTCCCATCACCTTTCCAGCCAGCGTGATCGCGCTGATACTGCTGCTGGCGCTGTTGCTGGTGGGGGTGGTGCGGGTGGACCATGTGCAGGAAAAGTCCGATTTTCTGCTGGGAAACCTGCCCTTCTTTTTTATTCCCGTGGCCACGGGCATCATGCAGTATACAGATGTGATTCTTGCGAACGGAGTGGCCTTTGTGGTGATCTGCGTGGTGAGCCTGGTTGCCACCTTTGCCGCCACTGTCTGGGCAGTGACGCTGACCATGAAGCTGATTGACAGGAGGAACGGGAAATGATGGAGTTGACCGCGTCTCCGTTTTTTGGCGTGACGCTGAGTATTCTTGCCTACTGGGTGGGCATGTCCATTCAGAAAAAGGTGAACAAGGCCTACTGCAACGGAATGCTGATTGCCGTGGCGCTGGTGATTCTCACGCTGACGGTGTTTCACATACCTTATGAAAATTACTATGTGGGCGGCAGCCTGATCAATCTGTTTCTGGGGCCTGCCACGGCCTGCCTGGCGGTTTCCATTTACACAAAAAAGGAGCTTTTGAAAACATATTGGCTGCCGGTTCTGGCGGGGTGCGCGGCCGGAGCAGTGACCTCGATTGTCTGTATCTACGGACTTTCCCGCCTGTTCGGGCTGAACCGGGAAATGGTGATGTCCCTGCTGCCCAAGTCC
Source organism: Oscillibacter sp. (assembly GCF_032018205.1). Taxonomy (GTDB): domain Bacteria; phylum Bacillota; class Clostridia; order Oscillospirales; family Oscillospiraceae; genus Oscillibacter. The sequence goes on from NZ_DALZOY010000001.1 coordinate 242,926, forward strand.
GTCACTATGCCCATTGCCGCTGCGGTGGCGGAGGGGAACGGGGGCCTTGTCCCTGTGGCTGCTGCTGCGGTGGTGTTTACCGGGATTCTGGGGAATCTGGTGGCGCCTCTGCTGATTCGCGTGTTCCGCGTGCGCAATCCAATGGCGGCGGGGCTGGGCATCGGCGCGTGCAGTCATGCCGTCGGCACTGCCAAGGCGCTGGAAATCGGCGAGACAGAGGGGGCCATGAGCGGCCTTGCTATCGGCCTTTGCGGGCTGATTACCTCTCTGTTGTCGCTGCTGTTTGGCCTGCTGCCCTGAAGCGGCGCGTCCGAAATGTTGCCCGCCGTAAAGCGGCGGATTTGAAGGGAAAGCGAGGAATGCTTTATGCCGCAGCGCACCGCAGGCATTTTGCTGCCGGTTTTTTCCCTGCCTTCTCCTTACGGCGTAGGTTCGCTGGGGGAGAGCGCCCGGGAATTTGTGCGGTTTCTCCACCGCGCGGGCCAGACTTGGTGGCAAATTTTGCCTGTGGGCCCGGCAGGGAGCGGAGACTCCCCCTATCAAAGCGCCTCTGCCCATGCGGGAAATCCGGCGTTTATTGATCTGGAGTTGCTCGCGGCAGAGGGGTTGCTGACGGCGGAGGAATTGTCCTCTGCGGCTCCGGGTGACGGGAAAGCGGTGGACTATCCCGCTGTGAATGCAGACCGCCGCCGTCTGCTGCGTCTGGCCTTCTCCCGGGACGGAGATAGGCGGGAACGCTTGGCAGAGTTTGCTGCCGGTCAGCCATGGCTCAAGGACTATGCGGTGTATCAGTCCGTGAAGGACGCGCTGGGGGGCCTTCCATGGTACGAATGGCCGGACGAGGGCCTGCGCCGCCACGAAGGGGCGGCCATAGCCCGCTGGCGGGAGATGCATCGGGAGGACTGCGACTATCAAATCTGGGTCCAGCGGGTGTTTTCGGAGCAGTGGAGCGCCCTGAAGTCCTTTGCAAATGGGCTGGGAGTGAAAATTCTTGGCGACCTTCCCATTTATGTGTCGCTGGACTCCGCCGACGTGTGGGCCGAGCGGGAGCAGTTTTTGCTGGACGAAGAGGGCTGCCCCGCGGCGGTGGCGGGGGTTCCGCCGGATTATTTTTCCGCCGAAGGCCAGCTTTGGGGCAATCCGCTGTACGATTGGGCCCGTATGCGCGCCGACGGCTTTGGCTGGTGGATTCGCCGGGTGGAGCGGGCGGGCGAGCTGTTTGACGCCATCCGCATTGACCACTTCCGGGCGCTGGCAAGCTATTGGGTGGTCCCTGCCGGGGCTGTCTCCGCTAAGGAAGGGCAGTGGGAGACGGGGCCGGGAATGGCTCTGGTGGGCGTTCTCACAAGCTGGTTTCCCAACCTTCGGTTTGTGGCAGAGGATTTGGGCCTTTTGACCCCGGATGTAGAAAGCCTGTTGGCGGAATCGGGCCTTCCGGGAATGCGGGTGCTGGAATTTGCCTTTTCCGGGCCGGATAACCGCTATCTTCCCCACAACTGCGTCCCCGGCTGCGTCCTCTACACTGGGACCCACGACAACGCGCCCCTCGCCGCATGGGAGCCTGCAAAAGAAGAGCTGGATTACGCCTGTCGTTATCTGGGTGTGGGGAACCGGGAGGGACTGCGCCGCAGGATTTTGCTGGCGGGGCAGACCAGCGTGGCGGGCACGTTTGTCGCCCAGATGCAGGATTATCTGGGCGATCCGGGCCGGGTCAACATCCCCGGAACGGGGACGGGGAACTGGCGCTGGCGGCTTGCCCCCGGCGCGGCTTCCGACGACCTTGCGGACGAGATTCGCCAAATGACTGAGGATGCGGGCCGATTCCCGTCCCACTCCGGTTGACGGGAGAGGAAAAGCGTGATATGCTGAGGCCGTGAACGGAAAGATACGCTCTGACTGTTCACCGGATAGAATCATCTGTTCATCTGAGCGGCAAGGATACGTTCCGAGCCGGAAGACGGAGGAAAACGCGCGCGGATTTCCGCGCGCCGTCGTCGTGCGTTCTCCCCTCCGTCTTTGGCGGAGGGGATTTTTTTGAAGGCGCACATATTGGAAAGGAGCTGGTTCTTTGGACAGCCGCGTGGCGGTGATCGCCATTTTGGTTCGGGACTCGGACTCTGTGGAGGCGCTGAACGGTCTGCTCCACGAATTTGGGGGGTATGTAGTGGGGCGCATGGGCGTACCCTATGCCAAACGGGGAGTAAACATCATCTCCGTGGCGGTGGATGCGCCACAAGCGGTCACGTCCGCCCTGACGGGGAAAATCGGGAGATTGAAGGGCGTTTCCGTCAAAACCGTATACGCACCGGCGGAGGAGCCGGGAAATATTGAATAAAGGAGCAAATCGATGAAACAAACAAAGCTTTTTGCACTCTTGATGTCTGCCGTGCTGGTGTTGGGACTGGCGGCCTGCGGAGAAAAGGGGGGAAACTCTGCCGGGTCCTCGAGTGCGGTGTCCTCTCAGGCGGCGGAGCCTGCCGCTTATTCCATTGCCGCGCTGAAAGGTCCCACTGCCATGGGTCTTGTGAAGCTGATGCACGACGCCGAGGGCGGCGAGGACCTTGCCAACGACTATACCTTTTCCCTGGCCGCGTCTCCCGACGAGGTGACCCCGAAGCTGATTCAGGGGGAACTGGACATGGCCTGCGTTCCGGCGAATCTGGCGGCTGTGCTGTATCAAAAGACCGAGGGAGAGATTGTGACCTTGGCGGTGAACACGCTGGGCGTGCTCTATATTGTGGAAAAAGGCAATGCGGTGCAGTCCCTCGGCGACCTTGCGGGCATGACCATCGTATCGGCAGGGAAAGGCGCAAGCCCGGAGCAGGCCCTGCGGTATTTGCTGGATAAAAATGGCGACAGCCTGGGCGGAAACGTGACTGTGGACTGGAAGTCCGAGCACAGCGAAAGCGTGGCGGCGCTGGCTTCCGGCGCGGCGACGGTGGCGCTGCTTCCTCAGCCCTTTGTCACCGTGGCCCAGACCAAGGTGGAAGGCTTGCGGGTGGCGCTGGACCTGAATAAGGAGTGGGACAAACTGGCGGATGACGGCAGCAGCCTAGTCACCGGCGTGATTGTTGCCCGTAAGGACGTGGTGGAGGAAAATCCGGGCGCTGTGGAGGCGTTTTTGAAGGAATACGCCGCGTCTGTTGACTGGGTGAACGGAAATGTTCCCGAGGCAGCGGAGCTGATCGGGTCCTACGGCATCGTGGATGCGGCTGTGGCGGAAAAGGCGCTGCCCGCTTGCAACATCGTGTGCATCACCGGGGACGAAATGAAGGAGAAGCTCTCCGGCTATCTTTCCGTGCTGTTTGAGCAGGACCCCCAGTCTGTGGGAGGAGCCTTGCCGGAAGATGTGTTCTACTTCGGCGCGTAAGCGCGGCGCGAAGACCGTCAGCCCTCTCCGGGGACATGGAGAAAAACCCGACCGCCCCTCGAAAAGGGGCGGTCGGGCTTGGGCCGTGGCTTTTTGGCTGGCGGTGTGGCAGGCGGGGGCCATGGCGCTGGGCCAGCGGCTGCTGCTGCCCACCCCGGCGGAGGTGCTGGTCTGCCTTGCCCGGTTGATGGTCGCGGTGAATTTTTGGCGCTCTGTGGGTTGGTCCGCCGCCCGGATTATGGGGGGATTTGTGCTGGCCTGCGGGCTGGGAACGCTTTTGGCGGGCCTGTCCGCCCGGTTTGGGTTTGTCCGGGCGCTGCTGTGGCCCGCAGTGGCGGCGGTAAAGGCAGTTCCGGTGGTGTCCTTTATCATTCTGGCGCTGGTGTGGCTACCTTCCCGGCAGCTATCGCTTTTGATCTCCGCGCTGATGGTGTTTCCCACGGTATACTTAAATGTGCTGGAGGGCGTGGACCGCACGGACACGGCGCTTCTTGAAATGGCATGGGTGTTTCGTGTCCCCGCATTTCGGAGACTGCGGGATATTTATTTACCGCAGGTTTTGCCGTGGTTTCGCTCTGCCTGCGCTCTGGGACTGGGGCTTTGCTGGAAGTCCGGCGTTGCGGCCGAGGTGATCGGCCTTGCCTCCGGGTCGGTGGGGGAGCGGTTGTACAACGCAAAAGTCTATTTTGAAACGCCGGAGCTGTTTGCATGGACCACCGTCATCGTGGCACTTTCCATGCTGTTTGAACGGCTGGTCCTCCGGCTTTTAGACAGGCTTGGCGCAAGGGAGGCGAAGGGATGACGGTGGAAATCCGGGACGTTTCCAAGTCCTATGGCGGCGTGAAGGTTCTTAAAAGCGTGAACCTGACACTCATGCCCGGCGTCACCTGCCTGTCGGCGCCCTCCGGCGCGGGGAAGACCACGCTGGTGCGGATTCTCCTTGGGTTGGAGCAGCCCGACGGCGGCTTTATCACGGGGCTTGAGATGGCACGCCTTGCCGCCGTGTTTCAGGAGGACCGGCTGCTTGACCGGCTGGACGCAGCGGGAAATCTCCGCTTTGTTCTAGGCAAAGGCTATGATGAAAAGCAGGCGGCGGCGCTGCTGGGCGAACTGGGGCTGGAGAATGTGGGCGGCAAGGCCGCCGGGGAGTATTCCGGCGGCATGAAGCGCCGGCTGGCGCTGGCCCGGGCGCTGAGTGTCCCTTTTGATTTTTTGGCGCTGGACGAACCCTTTACCGGGCTGGACGGCGAAAACCGCAAACGCGCCATCGCCTGTATCCGCCGCTGGACAGCGGGAAAGACGGTGCTGGTGGTGACGCACAATCCCGAGGATGCGGCAGGGCTGGAGGCGAGAACCGTGGGTCTGAAGTAATCCCACGGGAATTTTCAAAGCGGAATCCTCTGCCATAGGAGAGACGCGCACCTGTGGGGAGGAAAAGGACCATTGCCGGGAATACGGTTCCGCATAAAAAGCCGCCCCGCCGCATTTTGCGGCGGGGCGGCTTTTATCAATTGTGCTTATTTCATCAGGAGGTACATAACCGCCTTGATCGTGTGGAGACGGTTTTCTGCCTCGTCAAAGACGATGGACTGAGGAGATTCAAACACCTCGTCGGTGACCTCCATGTCGTCTCTGCCGAACTTTTCACCGATTTCCTTGCCGATTTTGGTCTTGTGGTCGTGATAGGCGGGCAGGCAGTGCATGAATTTGCACTGAGGGCCTGCGTTGTCCATCAGGGCCTGATTGACCTGATAGTTTTCCAGCTCCGAAATGCGCTGGGCCCACTTGGCCTCCGGCTCGCCCATGGACACCCACACGTCGGTGTAAATCACATCCGCGCCACGGGTGGCCTTCATGGGGTCGGCCTCCACCTCAATTACCGCGCCGGTTTCGGCGGCGATTTCCTTGGCCTTGTCCAGAAGCCACGCTTCGGGCAGATAGTCGTCCCGGGCGCAGAGCACCAGATGCATTCCCATTTTCGCGCAGCCGATCAGCATGGAGTTGCCCATGTTGTAGCCCGCGTCGCCGATGTACACAAGCTTCACCTTTTTAAGGTCCCCAAAATGCTCCTGAACCGTCAGAAAATCTGCCAGAATCTGGGTGGGATGGGCCTCGTTGGTCAGGCCGTTGAACACGGGGACCCCGGCGTACTTCGCCAGTTCCTCCACCAGCTCCTGCCCAAAACCGCGGTACTCAATGCCGTCGTACATCCGGCCCAGAACCCGGGCGGTGTCGGCAATGGATTCCTTGGCTCCGATCTGGGACCCGGAGGGGTCCAGATAGGTGGTGCCCATTCCCAAATCCCGGGCCGCCACTTCAAAGGCACAGCGGGTCCGAGTGGAGGTCTTCTCAAAAATCAAGGCGACGTTTTTTCCCTCCAGATAACGGTGGGGAACTCCGGCCTTTTTCTTGGCCTTCAAATCGGCGGCAGTGTCCAAAAACTCCTGAATCTCAGCGGGCGTAAAGTCCAGCAGCTTTAAAAAATGAGTGTGTCCTTTCACGGTTCATCTTCCTTTCTATCATTGCGGAGCGGCGTTTGTGACGGAGTGGGCCTTGACAAAGGCTTCCACCGCCTGTATTTGCCGGGTGGTTTCCTCTGGGGCGGGTCCGCCGTAGCAGGACCGCCGGGACATGCAGTTTTCCAAATTCAGCGCGTCGTACACGTCCTCCCCGAAGAAGGAAGAAACGGCCTTTAGCTCCTCTAGTGTCAGCTCCTCCAGCGTGAGGCCTTTCTCGGTGCACTGGGACACGAGTTTGCCCGTGACGGTGTACGCGTCCCGGAAGGGCATTCCCTGTTTGGTGAGATAATCGGCGCAGTCTGTGGCGTTGATGAAGCCCCGGCCCGCCGCCGCCCGCATATTTTCCGGGCGGACGGTCATGGTGTCCAGCATGGCGGCGAACACCGGAAGACACAGCTCCACCGTGTCGACAGCGTCAAACACCGGTTCCTTATCCTCCTGCATATCCTTGTTATAGGCCAGAGGCAAGCCCTTCATGGCGGTGAGCAGGCCCATCAGATCGCCGTACACCCGCCCGGTTTTTCCCCGGACCAACTCTGCCACGTCAGGATTTTTTTTCTGGGGCATGATGCTGGAGCCGGTGGAATACGCGTCGTCCAGCTCGATAAACTTAAACTCCCAGCTACACCATAGAATGACTTCCTCGGAAAAGCGGGAGAGGTGCATCATCAGGATAGACAGGGCGGAAAGAAGCTCCAGCGCGTAGTCCCTGTCCGAAACGCCGTCCAGAGAGTTACCCATGGGCGCGTCAAAGTCCAGTGCCTTGGCGGTTTGCCAGCGGTCGATGGGATAAGTGGTGCCCGCCAGCGCACCGGAGCCCAAGGGGCACTCGTTCAGGCGCTTGTTGCAGTCCTCCAGCCGTGTCACGTCACGGGAGAGCATGGCCGCGTAGGCCAGCAGATGGTGGGCAAAGCTGATGGGCTGCGCCCGCTGCAAATGAGTGTATCCGGGCATCACCGTGGTTTGGTGCTTTTTGGCCTGCCGCGCCAGCACCGACTGCAAATCAAGAAGCTCAGCGATGATGACCGGAATCTCGTGCCGGACGTACATCCGAAAGTCCAGCGCCACCTGATCATTGCGGCTGCGGGCGGTGTGGAGCCGCTTTCCCGCGTCGCCGATGCGGGCAGTGAGCAGCGCTTCCACATTCATGTGGATGTCCTCGTTGTCGGGCGTGAATGTCACTGTCCCGGCCTCGACGTCCGCAAGGATGCTCTTCAGGCCCTCCGCGATGGCGGCTGCGTCCTCGGAAGAGATTACGCCGCAGCTTGCCAGCATTTCCGCGTGGGCAAGACTTCCGGCGATGTCCTCGCGGTAAAGCCGTTGATCGAAGTGGATAGAGGCGTTGAAGTCGTTAACCAGCGTGTTCGTTTCCTTCCCGAACCGTCCGGACCAGAGTTTCATAAAGGTTTCTCCTTAATAGAAATCGGGGGGAGGAAAAGCTCCCACCCGATTTCCGTGATGTAAGAGGGGTCCGCCGGGCCGGGGGACCGTCCCGGTTGGTCCCGGCGGATATTATCTTTGCCGGGGCCGGCAAAAATAAACAAAAAATCAATCAGCGGGGTGCGCAGCTTACAGCTTCTTCCGCTCCCGCAGCGCCTGCACGGTGTCCGGCAGGCCCCAGAGGTTGATAAAGCCCGTGGCGTCGTTCTGGTTATAGTCGCTCTCCTCAAAGGTCACCAAATTTTCGGAATACAGGCTGTGGGGGGAGGTAATTCCGGCGTTGATGATGTTGCCCTTGTAAAGCTTCAGCTTCACCTCGCCGGTGACATATTCCTGCGTCTTGTCGGCAAAGGCGCTGAGGGCTTCCCGCAGAGGGCTGAACCACTTGCCGTTATACACAAGGTCCGCAAAGTCCACCGCCAGCTTCGTCTTCATGTGGGCGGTGTCCTTATCCACGGTGATGGTTTCCAGCGCGGCGTGGGCATGGTAGAGAATTGCACCGCCGGGAGTTTCATACACACCGCGGTCCTTCATGCCCACCAGTCGGTTTTCGACGATGTCCAAAAGACCGATGCCGTTTTCGCCGCCCAGCTGGTTGCACTTGCGCACAATGTCGCTGCCCTTCATCTTCACGCCGTCCACAGAGACGGGCACGCCCTTTTCAAACCCGATGGTCAGATAGGTGGGTGCGTCGGGGGCCGCCATGGGGCTGACGCTCATCTCCAAAAAGCCCGGCTCGTCGTACTTCGGCTCACTGGCGGGGTCCTCAAGGTCCAGGCCTTCGTGGCTCAGGTGCCAAAGATTTTTGTCCTTGGAATAGTTGGTTTCCCGGCTGATTTTCAGGGGGACGTTGTGGGCCTCGGCATAATCGATTTCCTCTTCCCGGCCCTTAATGTCCCACTCGCGCCAAGGGGCGATGATGGGCATTTCCGGCGCAAAGCGCTTGATGGCCAGCTCAAAGCGGACCTGATCGTTGCCTTTGCCGGTGCAGCCGTGGCAGATGGCATCCGCCTGTTCCTTCTCCGCAATCTCCACCAGCCGCTTTGCAATGATGGGGCGGGCAAAGGCAGTGCCCAGCAGATACTGCTCGTAATTGGCCCCCATTTTCATGGACGGGAAAATCACCTCGTCCACCATCACGTCGGTCAAATCCTCAATGTACAGCTTGGAAGCGCCGGTCTTTTTCGCCTTTTCCTCCAATCCGTCCAGCTCGCTGCCCTGCCCTACGTCGGCGGAGACGGCAATGACTTCCGCCCCGTTGTAGTTTTCCTTCAACCAGGGAATGATAATGGATGTGTCCAGACCGCCGGAATAGGCCAGCACAATTTTTTTGATGCTCTGTTTATCTTTCATGACGGAAATCCCTCCATGTATAATGTTGTTTGCTTGATGGATTTATTATACGCTATATTAGAATATTTATTCAATTGATACTCTGCACAAAAAATGCGTGCAATTTACAGTTAAAACTAATAATTTTTCGAAAAATTAAAACTATAATGAATATTTGATAATAATATTCATTATATAGTAAATTTTTATTATAATAAATTAAAATAAAAATACGCACGGTCATGAAATGTCCATGACCGTGCGCATATAAAATCGAAAACCGTCGTTTCTCAGTCCAGGGACCGCCACGCCGTTTCCAGCGCAATCTCCATCATCTCGTGGAAAGAGTCCTGCCGCTCCTGTGCGGACAGGGCTTCGCCGGTGAAAATATGGTCCGAAATGGTGAGGATGGACAGCGCCTGCTTCCCGGCCCGCTGGGCGGTCCAGTACAGACCCGCCGTCTCCATCTCCACCGCCAGAATGCCGAATTTGCGGTATGCTTCCCCCGCGGCGGCGTTGTCGTTGTAAAACTGGTCGGCGGTGAACACCTGCCCCACGTCTGCTCGGACGCCCAGCCGTTCTGCTTCCTCCACCGCGTCCTTTAAAAGGGAGAAGCTGGCGGTGGGGGCCAACTGGCCGGGAAAGCCGTACTGATCGGCAAAGTGAGAGTTGGTGGACGCGCCCAGAGCAATCACCACGTCCCGCACACGGACGTTTTCCCCGATTCCCCCGGCGGAGCCGATGCGGATGATGGAGTCCACGTCATACATATGGTACAGCTCATAGGTATAAAGCCCGATGGAGGGCACGCCCATGCCGTGTCCCATCACAGAAAGACGCTTGCCCTTGTACTCGCCGGTATAGCCCAGCATTCCCCGGACCTCATTGAAGCACACGGAGTTTTTAAGATAGTGTTCCGCTACGAATTTGGCCCGCAGCGGGTCCCCGGGCATCAAAACTACCTTTGCGATTTCATCGGGCCTTGCTTCGTTGCAGGCGGATGGAGTGGCCATGATTGATTCCTCCTTGTATTTAAAATGAACAATTATCCGATTTGTTGTCAAAAATTCCCGAATGTGGGGGATTCTTACGCTTTCTGGCGGAAGAGCGCCGCCAGCGACTTTGTGTACGGCGGGCGGCAAATGCCCTGTTCCGTGACGATGGCGGTAATCAATGCGTGGTCCGTTACGTCGAAGGCGGGATTATAGCACTTCACGTCGGACGGGGCCATGGGTTTCTCGTACCACAGAGAGCGGATTTCTTCCCCATCACGCTCCTCGATGGGGATATGGGCCCCGTCGGGGCAGTCCATGTCCACGGTGGAGGTGGGGCCGAGCACATAAAAGGGAATCCCGTAGTGCTTCGCCAGAATGGCAACGCCGGAGGTGCCGATTTTATTGGCGGTATCGCCGTTGGCTGCCACCCGGTCGCAGCCAACAAGGCAGGCGTTCACCCAGCCGTTTTTCATAACAATGGAGGCCATGCTGTCGCAGATCAGGGTCACATCCACGCCGGAGCGCTGCAATTCATAGCTGGTGAGCCGCGCCCCCTGCAAGAGCGGGCGGGTTTCATCGGAGAAAACCCGGAAGCGCATACCTTGCTCCGTCCCCAGCAAGATGGGACCTAATCCCGTTCCGTATCGGGAGGTGGCAAGGGGGCCGGCATTACAGTGGGTCAGAAGACCGTCGCCGTCCTTCAGCAGGCTCAGGCCAAATTCCGAGATGGATTTGCACTTGGCAATGTCATCATTATGAATTTCTACGGCCTTTTCGTACAGCGCATCCAGAAGCTGCCCCCGGGGGCTGTCCGCATGTTCCAAAGCGACGCGGAGCATCTGACGGATGGCCCAGTTGAGATTCACCGCCGTGGGACGGGAAGAGTTAAGATACGCGCCGTAGTCGCTGAGCTTTTTCAAAAATACCTGCCGGTCCTCACCCCGAATGGACTTGGCAAGCACATACATGCAATAGCCCGCGCATACGCCGATGGCGGGCGCGCCCCGGACCTTCAGTGTCCGGATGGCGTCGTACATCTCCTCCAGAGTTTGAAGGCGAAGCTCTCGTTCCTCGCCGGGGAGCAGGGTTTGATCAAGAATGTAAAGGGTTTCCGCTTTTCGGTCGTAGCGGATGTTTTCGGGAATTGTTGCACCCTGAAACACCGTCTTCTCCATAAATTAAATAGTTCCTTCCCTCAAGGCGTTCCGGAATAAGCGGGTTTTCATAAAACGCCGAAATGCATGCCCGGCATGTGTAGGATGCTGTTCGCACTGTCCCATGGACCGTGTGGCTCTACTTATGAGAATAGCAAAAACAAATACAAATGTAAATATAGAAGTGGACTCTTGTCCATGAGGTGGGAGGAAACCGGCGCGTTTAAAAAGGGAAGACGCAGACTGAAATCTGCGTCTTCCTGGTTTGTTGCATCCGTGGGCTGGGTTATTTCATATTGCCGCCCTTCATGGGGGACTGGGCATGTTCGGAAAAAAGCCGGAGCACGCCGCTGGAATAGCGAGGGGGCATAGGAGTCCATGCCTTTTTGCGACGCTCCAGAATTTGCTGGATTTCCTCCGCCGTTTTTTTCGTTCCGGCCACGCCCACGATGTCCAGCTTCCGCGCCGTCACGTCGATGTGAATCAGGTCCCCATCCTCCACCAGCGCGATGGGGCCGCCTTCGGCGGCCTCCGGCGAGATATGGCCGATGGCAGGACCTCTGGAAGCGCCGGAAAACCGCCCATCGGTCAAAAGAGCGATGGAGGAGGAAAGCGCGGGGTCGGAGGAGATGGCCTCTGTGGTATAGAACATCTCCGGCATCCCGCTGCCCCGGGGACCTTCATACCGGATGATAACCGCGTCTCCGGGCTGGATTTTGTGGGACAAAATGGCCGCGATGGCGTCTTCCTCACAGTTGAAAGGCCGCGCTGTGAGGACGGTGTCAAACATTTCGGGGGGTGCGGCGGTGTGCTTGATGACCGCGCCGTCGGGGCAGAGACTGCCCCGGAGGATGGCGATGCTCCCGTCGCGCCCAAGAGGACGGTCATAGGGGCGGAGAATCTCCTCGCGTTTCACGCCTGTTTTTTCAAGCAGCGCGGCGCAACGCTCATAATAACCGTTTGCGCGGCACTCCTCCAGGTTTTCCCCCAGCGTCTTACCCGTGACAGTCATGACATCCAGATGGAGCAGCGATTTGATCTCCTCCATGATGGCGGGCACGCCGCCTGCATAGTAGACGTATTGCGCCGGCCACCGGCCGGTGGGCCGAATATCCAGCAGAAAGTGCATTCCCCGGTGAAGCCGGTCGAACGTATCGGCGTCCATCTCCACGCCAAACTCCTGCGCCACGGCGGGCAGATGCAGCAGCGCATTGGTGGAGCCAGAGATGGCGGCGTGGACCATCACCGCGTTTTCAAACGACTCCCGCGTGACGATCTGCCGGGCCGTCAGCCCCTGCCGGGCCAGCCAGACGGACTGACGGCCCGCTTTGCGGGCGGCCTCCGGCAGGTCGGGACTGGTGGCGGGCAGAAGCGCGGTGCCGGGCAGCATCAGCCCCAGCGATTCCGCCATGATCTGCATGGTGGAGGCGGTGCCCATGAAGGAACAGGCGCCGCAGGAGGGACAGGCGTGTTGTTTATAATAGGTGAATTTCTCCTCGGAGATCTCACCCCGTTCGAACATGGCGCTGTACGTGCCGATCTGCTCCAGCGTCAAAAGGTCGGGACCGGCCTCCATCACGCCGCCCGTCACCACGATAGAGGGAAGGTTTATCCTCCCCATGCCCATCAGGTGCGCGGGCAGACCCTTGTCGCAGCTTGCAATAAACACCCCGCCGTCAAACGGCGTGGCGTTGGCGTGGATTTCGATCATGTTGGCAATCATATCACGGGAAACGAGGGAATAGTTGATTCCGTCATGTCCCTGCGACTCGCCGTCGCAGATGTCCGTGGTAAAATAGCGGGCGCCAAACCCACCCGCTTCGGCAATTCCCTCCCGGGCGGCTTCCACCAGCCCCATCAGGTGGGCGCTGCCGGGGTGGCTGTCACCGAAGGTGCTTTCGATAATGATTTGCGGCTTGGAAAGGTCCTCGGGCTTCCAGCCCGCGCCCAGACGGAGCGGGTCCAGCTCCGGTGCGATCTTCCGCAGCCGTTGGCTTGTCAGTTCGCTCATGAATGACCTCCTGCATAGGATTGCGCCCTGTGCGCAGGCGGTCCGACAAAGTATTCCGTCGGACCGCCTGCCATAGGGAGACGAATGTTTTAGGCGAGACGGTACTCAGGCGCGGGAAGTCCGCGCTGTGCGGCGGCTTTGTCCAGACCAGACAGAAGTGCGCGGCCTGTCTCCTGAAAATCCTCGGAGGAAAGCGTCACTGTGGGGATGGAGTCCGTAAACGGTCCGCCCCACTGAAGCCCGTCCCGAATTTTGGGGACCAGATGCACATGGAAATGGCTGACGTTGTCACCATAAATGGCGTAGTTGATTTTGTCGGCCCCGGTGTAGCGGGAGACGGCCTCGGCCACTGCCGCGACCTCGGCGAAAAAGCCGTCCCGCTGGGCGTCGGAGAGCTGAAAAATCTCGTCGTGATGCTCCCGGAGAGCCACGATGCAGCGGCCCCGATGCTTCTGATCGTTGAACAGATACACGTCCGACCAGGTCATTCCGGCGAGAGGGGTCATCAGTGCCAGAAGACGTTCGTCTTTTTCACAGTAAAAGCAGCTCACGGCCTTACCTCTGCACCCGTCCGGTGCCGTCGCCGCCCATCAGCTTCTCCACATCGGACACGCCCACGCGGTTGAAGTCGCCCAGGATGCTGTGCTTGAGGCAGGAGGCCGCCACGGCAAACTCCAAAGCCTGCTGCCGGTCTTCATAGTGATTCAAACCGTAGAGCAAGCCGCCGGCAAAACTGTCGCCGCCGCCAACCCGGTCCACAATGCTGCGGATTTCATATTTTTTGGAAACGTAGAAGTTTTTGCCGTCATTCAGGCAGGCGGCCCAGTCGTTCCAGTCGGCGCTGTGGCTCTCCCGCAGAGTGATGGCGATCATCTTCATATTGGGATACGCGGCAAGAACCTTGTCGCCCAGCGCCCGGTACTTGTCCCGGTCCAACGCGCCGGACTCCACCACCACGTCGGTGGTGATTTCCAGCGACTTTTGCACGTCCTCTTCGTTGGCAACAGCCACGTCCACGTAATTTGCCAGCTCCCGCATAATCTCGGCGGCACGCTTGCCGTATTTCCAAAGATTTTTGCGGTAGTTCAGATCGCAGGAGACGGTGATACCGCGTGCGCGGGCGGCCTTCACGCTCTCCAAAGACAGCTCCATAGCGCTTTCGGAGATGGCGGGAGTGATGCCGGTGATGTGATACCAGTCCACGCCGTCAAACGCGCGATCCCAGTCGATGTCGCCGGGCTTTGCCAGAGCAACGGAGGATGCGGCACGGTCATACACCACCTTGGAGGGGAGCTGATTCGCGCCGCTCTCCAGATAATAGATGCCCATGCGGCCGGGACCGCGCTGAATGCGCCCGGTATCCACGCCGAAGCGGCGCAGCTCGGCTGTGCAGGCGTCGCCGATGGGGCCTTCGGGCAGGACCGTCAAAAAGGCGGCGTCCATGCCGAAGTTGGCAAGGGACACGGCTACGTTTGCCTCGCCGCCGCCGAAGGTGGCCTCCAGCGCGGGGGACTGGAAGAACCGCTCCTGTCCGGGGGCCTTCAGGCGCAGCATAATTTCACCAAATGTCAGAAATTTCATAAACGTTTCCTCCCTGTGTTACTTTTGCAGCAGATGCACGGCGAAGCCGCCGAATTCCTGCTCCAGATATACGGCGACCATTGTCTCGCCTTTGTATTTTGCGGTACTCTCGTTCAGACGGAAGCCGCGCTTTGAAAGCTCTGCCGCCGCGCGGGGAATGCTGTTGGTGCGCACGGCGATATGACCGTTCTTCCCCAGATACATGGACTTCATCACTTCCACGGCGGAACCGGCGAAGTTGGAGCTGCCGCCCTCTTTCACAGCGAAGCCAAAGGCACCCTCAAACTGCTGGCAGACCTCCAGAGAGGTGTTCGGGTTCTCGGTGTTGACGCCCACGTGGGCAAGCTCGAAACCCAATGCGCCGCGCCGGGCCTCGGCGCACAGAGCGGTGATGCGGTCAAAGCGCCCGGCGGCAATATCCGCCTTGTCGCACAGCCAGCTTCCGCCCACGGCGTGAATGAAGGGAGCCGCCAGAAACTCGCCCAGATTCTTAGCGTTTACGCCGCCGGTGGGAATAAACCGAATGCCTCCGAAGGGGCCGGAAAGGGACTTCATGGCGGGCAGTCCGCCGTACACGCTGGCCGGGAAGAACTTGATGACCTTCAGTCCATGGGCCATGGCGGCCATGATCTCGGTGGGGGTGACGCAGCCCGGGGTGATTGCCACGCCGTTTTCCACACACCATGCCACGACTTCCTCGCAATAGCCGGGGGAGACGATGAACTTTGCTCCCGCTTCCACGGCGGTTTTGCACTGCTCCAGCGTGATCACCGTGCCTGCGCCCACCAGCATATCCGGGCACTCCTTCGCAACGGCGGCGATGGAGTCCCGCGCGGCGGCGGTGCGGAAGGTGATCTCCATGACATCAATGCCTCCGGCCAGCATGGCTTTCGCGGTGGGGACGGCGTGAGATGCGTCCTCAAGAACCACCACCGGAACGACACCGGCCTGATGCAGTCTTTCCAAAATTTCCATAATATCGCGTTCCTTTCTTTCTGGGGCCTGTCCTGACGGACGCGGCCTTACAGAGTGTTGACGGGGTATCGGGGGGCCTTCCCGGCGAGAACGTCGATGACGTTTTGCGCGGCCTTTGTCTTAAGCTCCTCCACGCCTTCCATGGTGCTGTAAGCGGTGTGGTCGGTCAAAACCACATTGGGCAGGCGACAGAAGGGAGAGTCGGCCCCCAGAGGCTCATGGTTGTGGGTATCCAGACCGGCAGAGAGAATCGTCCCGCGCTCCAGCGCGTCCAGCAGGTCCGCATCGTTTACCAGTGGGCCGCGGCTGACATTGATAAGGATGGCGGTGGGTTTCATCTTTCCAAGCGTCCGTGCGTTGATGATGCCCTCTGTCTCTTTGTTGGCATGGAGATGGAGAGAGATGATATCGGACTGGGAGAGAACCTCGTCCAGCTCTGCCTTCCGCACGCCCAGCGCCGCCAAATCTTCCGCGCTTACATAGGGGTCATAGGCCAAAACCTCGCTAAGACCAAAGCCGGACACCTTTTGAATCAGCGCCCGGGCGATGCGCCCCGCGCCGATGACGCCCAGCGTCTTGCCTTTCAGGCGAAAGCTGGTGCCCTGAAGGTTCCAGGCACCCTCTCTTATCCGGCGGTCCCGCATGGGGATGTGACGCAGGCAGGAGAGCATCAGCGCCAGCGCGTGGTCGGATACGTCCTCCATACAATAGTCGGGGACGTTGGTGACTTGGATTCTATGGGCTGTGGCCGCGTCCAAATCCACGTTTTCAAAGCCCACGCCATAACGGCTGATCACCTTACAGCGCTTGAGGCCTGCCACAGCCTTGGCGGTCATGGGGGCCAAATCCAGCAATATGGCGTCGGCGTCGGCGCACTGGGAGATTAAATCCTCTTCGGTTTCGCAGTGGCAGAGTCGAAGCTCCGCACTGGCGGATTCGAGCATCTTCCGCTCGATTTCATAGCTTGCGTGCCGCTCATCGCTGACACAGACGGTATACGTTGTCATGTGTTCCTCCAATGCTTATTTCACCAGATATCCGCCGTCCACAGGGATGACCGCGCCGTTGAGGTAGTCTGAGGCGCGGGAGGCCAAAAAGATGGCGGTGCCCTTCATGTCTTGACCGGTGCCCCAGCGGTGGGCGGGAATGCGGTCGGTAATTTCTTTATAGCGGGGATTTGCGGGATCGGTGAGGGCGGTGTTCATCTCCGTGTCCATATAGCCGGGAGCAATGCAGTTGACATTGATGTTCCGGCCTGCCAGCTCGTTGCACATGTCCTTGCTGAACTGCGCCACGCCGCCCTTGGCCGCCGCGTAGGCGGGCACGGTAAAGCCGCCGAAAAAGGTCAGCATGGAGGCAATGTTAATGATTTTTCCGGAGGGCTCGGCCTTCTTCAAAAACTCCCGGGCCGCCAACTGGCTGAGATTAAACGGGGCGGTGAGGTTCACCTCGATCACCGCGTTCCAGTCCTCAGCCGGGAACTGCTCGCAGGGGAAGCGGCGCTGAATGCCTGCCGCATTAAGCAGAATATCCAGCCCGCCAAGAAGTTCCACGGCCTTGTAAAAGCCCTGCTCCCGCTCCTCGGCGTTGGCAAGATCCACCTTCAGCCCGTGGCAGTTGAAGCCGCGGCCGCGAAATTCCGCGGCAATGGTCTCCGCCTTGTCGGAAGAGCCAAAAATCACTACGGAGGCGCCCGCCTCCATCAAGCCCTCGGCCATACTGTGGCCCAGTCCGCGGGTGCCGCCGGTGACGATGGCGCGGCGGCCGGCCAAGTCAAATAAATTTGTCATTGAAACAATCTCCTTATTAAAACCGATTTATGCTCGGTAGGCATGTCAGGGAGCCTGAAGCGCGCCGTCCGCGCGCCTTGTGCGTGTCCATGTCGTCACTGCCGCCTCGCAGGGGAATTTTTTGGCGGCTTCCTCATCCAGCTCAACACCCAAACCGGGGCGGTCGCTGGGATAGACGTATCCGTTGTCTTCTCTCAGCGCTCCCGGAAAGACCTCCATCAGCGCATCCTTGGGGCCGCGAAGCTCCTGAATGATAAAGTTGGGGGGCTGTGTGCCGGACCACTCCTGAATCCCGAAGTTCTCGGCGGCGAGGTCCAGATGAATGTTGGCAGCGTGGGCCACCGGCGACATGTCGCCCGGCCCGTGCCATGCGGTACGCACGCCAAACTGTGACGCAAAAATTTGAAGCTTGCGGGCGGGCGTGATGCCGCCCAACTGGCTGATGTGACAGCGGATATAGTCGATGAGCTGTTCCGTAATCAGCGGTTTCCATTCTGCGGGATTGTTGAACAGCTCGCCCTGTGCGATGGGCGTGCTGGTCTGCCTGCGAAGCTGGCGCAGCCAATCCGTCTGCTCGGTGGACACCGGGTCCTCCAGATACATGAGATGGGCGGGCTCCAGCAGCTTTGCAAGCCGGATTGCATCAATGGGCTGAATGCGGCTGTGAACGTCGTGGACAAACTGCAAGTCGTCGCCCAGTCGCTGCCGCAGCGCGGAAAACAGCTCCACGGTGTTTCGGATATACTGTTCGGCGTTCAGATAAACGCCGTCGGGCGCCCCGCGGGGCGCGGAAGCGGGCGCAGAACCGTATTCGCCGCCATATCCGCCGCATTGGCAGCGAATGTGCGTAACGCCCTGCGCACGGTATTCCTCAATGCGGTCGCACAGTTCCTCCAAATCCCGCCCCTCAGCGTGACGGTAAATGGGAACGCCCTCCCGCAGCTTGCCGCCAAAAAGCTGATAAACAGGCATTTTTGCCAGCTTGCCCTTGATATCCCACAGGGCCATGTCCACGCCGGAAATGGCGTTGTTACTAATGGGGCCGTTGCGCCAGTATGCGTTATAGTGCATCATCTGCCAAAGCTGGTCGATGTTGGACACATCCTGTCCCACCAGCAGGGGGCGCAGGTATTCATCCACCACCGCGCCTACCGCCAGATGGCGGTAGGCAAAAGTGGCGCAGCCCAGACCGTAAAGCTCCGGCTCGGAGGTTTCCACCTTGATCACGACCAGATTGATCCCCTCGGGTGCGGTGTAAATTGTGCGGATATTACGAATGGTAATGGACATTTACTTCACCAGATATCCGCCGTCCACGGGGATGACCGCGCCGTTGAGATAGTCGGAGGCGCGGGAGGCCAAGAAGATGGCAGCGCCCTTCATGTCTTCGCCGGTGCCCCAGCGGTGGGCGGGAATGCGGTCGGTAATCTCCTTATAACGGGGATTTGCGGGATCGGTGAGGGCGGTGTTCATCTCCGTATCCATATAACCGGGAGCGATGCAGTTGACGTTGATGTTCCGCCCTGCCAGCTCGTTGCACATGTCCTTGCTGAACTGCGCAATGCCGCCCTTAGCCGCTGCGTAGGCGGGCACGGTGAAGCCGCCGAAAAACGTGGCCATGGAAGCGATGTTGATGATTTTTCCGGCGGGCTCGGCCTTCTTCAAAAACTCCCGTGCCGCCATCTGGCAGAGAACGAAGGGGGCGGTAAGGTTGACCTCGATCACCTCGTCCCAATCGGACTTTGGAAATTGCTCGCAGGGATAGCGGCGCTGAATGCCTGCCGCGTTGATGAGAATGTCCAGTCCGCCAAGAAGCTCCACAGCCTTATGAAAGCCCTGCTCCCGTTCCTCGGCGTTGGCAAGATCCACCTTTAGCCCGTGGCAGTTGAAGCCGCGGCCGCGAAATTCCGCGGCAACGGATTCCGCCTTTTCAGTGGAGCCGAAAATCACCACGGAGGCGCCTGCCTCCATCAAGCCCTCGGCCATGCCGTATCCCAGTCCCCGTGTACCACCGGTGACGATGGCACGATGGCCGGAAATGTCAAACAGATTGGTCATACTTGTATTTCCTCCTGTGTTTTGTAAAATGTGCGGCGCTCAGGACTGAAAGCTTTCAAGCGCGGGGTCCAGAACGGCCAGATCATAGCGGCGGCTGGGCTGAGAGAATGCCGCCAGCACCCAGAAATAGGCATTCCGCGTGCCGGGGCAAGCCACGGTGGGATGATAGCCCGCGGGGGCCTGCACCATCGTGCCGGAGTGGACAGTGTGAGTCACGATGTCTTCCACGCCGCCGCTTTCGAGATAGCTGATATGCAGGCCGAAGTGAGGCAGAGGCATATCGAAATAGCAGTAAATCTCCTCTAGATCCCGCTCGTGCTGGTGGGGAGGCCAGCTTGTCCAGGCGCCTTCGCCGCCCCAAGTGAGTCCGCAGATCAGCTTGGAAGCGGGCTCCTGATGGGACAGGGTAAACATAACCTCCCGGCGGCCCACGCCGCTGCCGTGAATCTGGTGGATATCGCCGATGGGCAGGCTTAGGTCAAACGACCGGAAAAACGGCGCGCCCACGCCCTCGCACTTTGCCGCGGCGATATAGAAAATGCAGTTCTCCAGCGCGGTGATACGGATGGATTCACCGCCGGGAACATAAAACGCGTCAAATTTTTTCATGGTCTGGTTTAAAGATGAATGGTCAGACAACTTTGCGGAGCCTTCGATTAAAACCGGGTTCATCTCCAGTGTCTGCGTTTCCAGCACATAAGAATCTCCGGCGTTCAGATTCAGACGATAAATCTGCGCTTCACGGCATTCGCAAGTATCGGGAGTGACAACTGCGTGGAAACCCGGGGCCTCGGGGGACTGGACGCTCCAGCGTTCCATCCGCTCTTTATTGGATTGATTGCGCATAATAAAACCTCCATTTTAATTTTACTGCAAGAATCATCAGACAAATTAAAGAGTTTTCGTTCAAAAAAACAGCCGGTATACACGCGGCTTTCACAGAAAAAAATCCTTTGCGGCTGCCGCCGCATTTTATCGCGGCGGCAGCCGTATTGGAATCAGATTTATATCAGGCAGGTGCTGAACCAGGGGAAGAACACCGTCAGGAAAAAGACGGCGACATATCCGACAAGAAAAGGCATCTCGGCCTTGGCAATCTGGCCCATG
This sequence comes from Oscillibacter sp., assembly GCF_032018205.1. Lineage (GTDB taxonomy): Bacteria > Bacillota > Clostridia > Oscillospirales > Oscillospiraceae > Oscillibacter. Next base: position 263,258 of record NZ_DALZOY010000001.1, read on the forward strand.
GGCAACTTGGTAACCGATGTGGCGGAGAAGATGTTGACGGCAACCGGCGGCGTCATGGTGCCGATGACATTGGAAACGCACACGATCATACCGAAGTGAAGCGGATGGATACCCAAGCTCTGAGCAATGGGCCAGAGCACGGGGACCAGCAGCACGCAGATAGCGGTACCCTCCATGAAGGTGCCGAAAATCAGCAGGATAATGGCGACAATCAGGCAGAACAGCGTGCTGCTGAGGTGCATGTTCACCACTGTTTCTACCAGACTGCTGGACAGGCCGGAGAAAGTAAACACCCAACTGAAGGCCGTGGAGGCCGAGATGATGAAAAGAATCATCGCCGAACTCTTGGCGGAATCGTATAGGATCTCAATCAAATCAGAGAACTTGAGCTCATGATAGAACAGGGTTCCGGCAATCAGCGCCCAGATGCAGGCGACCACGGAGCTTTCAGTGGGAGTGAGGATGCCGGAATAGATGCCGCCCAGAATGATGATGGGAGTGAGCAGGGCGGGGATAGCGTCAAAGAAAATCTTCAGAATGTCCATGGCGGTATGATGCTCTTCCTGCTTGGGCCAGTTCTCTTTTTTGGCATACCACAGTGCCACGGCAATCAGCACGACGCAGATCAGGATGCCCACCAGCAGACCCTGCTTGAACATGCCGCTGACGGACGCGCCGGTGAGCGTGCAGTAAATCACCATGATGATAGACGGCGGAATCACGGGGCCCAGACCGCCGCTGACCACCAGCAATCCTGCGGTGCGGGGGCCGGGATAACCCGCCTTCACCATGTCGGCATACAGCATGGAGCCGATGGCAATGACTGTGGCGGGGGCGGAGCCGGAGAGAGCGGCGAAGAAGGCGCAGGCCAGAACCAGCGCCACAGCCATGCCGCCCCGGACGCGGCCCACCAAAATACTGGCGAATTTGACGATCCTGCGGGAGATGCCGCCTTTGGTCATCAGGTTGCCGGCCAGCACAAAAAATGCGATGGCCATAATGGACACGCTGTCAAGGCCGGCATAAAAACGCAGAGGAATGGAGGCGGTGGTGGCCGGGGCCATGATATTCTGGGCGAAGAGAATCATCGCGGTGGCTGAGACGCCCAGAGAAATGGAAATGGGAACGCCGATGAAAAGGCATACGATAAATACGCCGAACAAGAGTACTCCGGTCATGCCTGCTCCTCCTTATCTCCAAATTGATCGGCAGGCTTTGTAACCATTTTTACCAACGTGCCCAGTTGCACCAGCGTCATAATAGTAAAGCCGATGACGAGTGCCATGTAGGGAATGGCCATAGGCCAATTGAGGCTGGTGGTGGTCACATTGCGGGCGATATTGGTCTGTACGTTGATGATGGCGCCTCGGGTGGCCATCGCGGTAAAGGCGATCAGGATAAGCTGCGCCACAATATCAATCACTTTGCGCAGCCCGCCGCTGAATTTGCTGATTACCGCCGTTACGCGAACCTGCGTTCCGTCTCTCAGACCGGCCTCTGCTCCCAAAAGCACCATATACACCATGGAAATGCGGGCCAGCTCGTCAAGCCATGAAACGGTGGCGCGAAAGACGTTCCGTGCCAGCACGCTGCCGAACATGGTGGCCACCATGATTACGAAGGCCAACACCATCAGCAGCCGTTCAGACCTGTCCAGCCAACCGAGTATTTTCTTGAGTGAATTCATCTACCGTTCTCCTTTTTCTCAAATCTGCGTTGCGATCGAAAACCGCTCCCGATAGCCCCGGATAGCTCGGGCGACCGGAAGCGGTTTCTGATTTATCTCATGAGGGCCTTGGAATCATTAAGCGTTCTTAAATGCAGCTCTATCCGCATCCAGCGCGTCCAGCCAAGTCTTGTCGAAGGAAATGCCGTTGGCGGAGTCTGCGACATAGGCAGCGTAGCGATCCTTCAGAGTCTGGATGTCGCTTTCGGACAGGTCATAGAAGGTGACGCCCTTTTCGGTCAGCTTGTCCACGGCCTCGTTGTTGTAGTCCACCAGATACTGCCACTGGTCGCTGCAGCCCTCGGTGACACCCTGCATGAACTCATCCATCAGGCCAAGATCTGCGACCTTCTGATAAGCGTAGTCGCTCATGCACAGCATGATGTAGCAGAAGTAGTGGTTGGACCAGGTAACATAGGGAGCGACCTCATAGTAGTTGCCGGCCCAGTTGTTGGAAATGGCATTTTCCACGGCGGACACGGTTCCCTGCTGCAAAGCGGTGTACTGCTCAGTGGCAGACATGGGAGTGGCAACTGCTCCGAAGCTGTTCCACATGGCGGTCTGCAGGTTGGAGCTCATGGTGCGGATCTTCAGGCCCTGCATGTCGGCGGCGGTCTGAATGGGGTCCTTGGAGAAGATGTTGCGGAAGCCGGATTCCATCCAGCCGATCATGTGCATTCCGGCGGCTTCGACACCTTCGTTGAACAGTCTGCCGGTCTCGCCGGTCATGGCGTAGTTGGCTTCCTCAGCGCTCTCCCAGAGGAAGGGCTGCTCCAGAGCGGCGCACTCGGGGAAATAGTTCTCCAGCACGCTGTTGGCGCAGGTGGCAATGTCGATTTCACCGTTGGCGCAGCTTTCAATTGTCTCCGCCTCGCTGCCCAGAGTGGCGCCGGCGTAGACCTGAATCTGAATCTGCCCGTCCGTGTACTGATTCACCAGTTCGGCCACCCGCTTGGCGCCAGCGGCGTAGTTGGTGTTCTCACCGTCGGTGAGCGCGTATTTCAGGGTGAGCTTTGCTTCTCCGGAGGAACCGGAAGAGGCGTTGGAACCGGCGGAGCCAGCCGGGGCGGAGCTTCCGCAACCTGCCAGCATGGTAGCCGTCATTACGCCGGCCAGCAGCATCGAGAGACACTTTTTCATTTTCACAATCTCCTTCTTAATCCAAACTATCATCGATGAACGCAGGTTTAATCATCAGATGTATTTTGTGATAAAACAGTATCATCCAGACAAACTAACGTCAAGTGTTGTCACAAATTTCACAATAATTTCATCCTTTTCACTGCTGTGGCGACATTTTTTTGTGCGCTTTGCCGTTAATACGTCTGATCTTTGTTAAGAAAAAAGCTTTAAATATGTGCCCCTGAATGGCAATGCGCCCCGCCCCGCTTTTGAAATCCGAAACAGTTATTTTTTTCCTTGATTCGCGTCGAGATGTCTGAGGATGGACTCGCGGTTGGTGTTCAGGTGCAAAATCATATCAAACCGCGCACCCATGGGGTCGCACCGGGAAATTGCGTTCACAATCTGCCGATGCTGAATAATGGACTGCCTGCGGTTTTCGTCGTTGGTGGTGGTGATGATGACATTGACGGATGAAGTGATAATGGGGATTAAGTTTCGCAGTACGTCATTTCCGCTGCATTCGGCTAAAAATCGGTGAAACTGAGCGTCCACGGCGGAATAATCCTCTTCCGCGTTCACCAATTCTTCCATTCTTTCACAGTATTCATACATCTGCCGTACCTGCTTAGGCGCAGCCTTGCGTGCCACGATCTGCGCGATTTCCGGCTCCAGCATCAGGCGGATATCCAGCAGCTCGATGGCCAGCTTTGGATCGTTTCCCATAAAGGTAAGTCCGAGAGGGTCTTCGGGCACACCGTTTTTGTCGGAAACAAAGGTGCCAGAACCTTGACGCACATGGAGAATGTTGCGGGCAACCAGCCGACGCGTGGCCTCCCGCAAAGTGCTTCGTCCGACTTTCAATTGCTGTGCCAACTCGTATTCGTTGGGGAGCCTGTCTCCTGATTTCATATTATTGCTCAAAATCAACTGAATTATCTCATTCACCGCCGTATCCACCAGTGTTTTTCCGGCTGTCTCGTTTGTCCCCATCTTGATTCCTCCTTGAATTTCCTTTGGACTGTGCGTTGCGCAGTGCGGTATCGGAACGCCGAGGTGTTTGCTGCGGTCTGCCTGTTCTGCAAAAAACGGCGGCAGACGAAAGATGCTGGGCAGACGGCGGCGCCGTCACTGGTTATACCTGTTATCGAAGTTATTATAATATGTCAGACAGCTTTTTACAAGCGGATGTAAAAAGGCAGAGTTTAATCCGAAGGACAAGAATTTAAAAATAGGTCGGATGTATAGACTGCCAGATCTGCGGCAGAGGGCGGTTCAGAGCGGTGCGTGTTCCTCTTTTGCGGCGAAAAAAGAGACGGGGAGACCCGGCAAGACATACCGGAACTGCCCCGTCTTTCTTAAAAAAACGGCGTGGGTTCTAAAGCTGGCGTCAGGGCTGCTGCTTGGAAGTGTCTCCGTTCTCTTCGGCGAATCGGGGGGCGAGTTTTGCCCTCGCCTCGTATTTTCGGCGGAATTCTGTCATTTCCTCCTCATCCCGGTCGTCCAGAGCGTGAAGGCCGCCAAGGCCCTCCATGTGGTGGGTCAGCTCGTGAGAAAGGGTGGTCCAAAGCTCGTCCTCCCAGTCTTCCTCCGTCCAGTTTTCAAGCTTTGCGAGGACGGCAAAGGAGCCGTAGTAAAGGTCGATATATTTTCCAAGGCAATTGTCGCAGAATTGCCCCATGATATACAGCTCGCTGCCGGGAAACTCCGGGTCCGGCAAAGCTTCCTCTTTAAGGTTTACTCCGCCGTTTAGCCCTTGAAACAGCACTTGGGGGAACTGCTCCGCGATGCGATCCAGCAGGTCCCCTGTTTCGTCGAAGGTCAAAAGCTTCATAAAACATTCTCCTTTGCCGATTTGTTCGCCGCCCGATTAGTTTGCCTGCTTCATGGAAAGGGAGATCCGCTTTTTCTTCTCCTCCACTTCCAGTACCACCACCTTTACCACGTCGCCGACGGATACGGCCTCGGAGGGGTGGCGGATAAAGCGGTCGCTGACTTGGGACACATGGACCAGTCCGTCCTGATGGACGCCGATGTCCACAAACGCGCCAAAGTCGATGACGTTGCGCACCGTGCCGGTGAGGACCATGCCGGGGCGCAGGTCCTTGATGTCCATCACGTCCGTTCGCAAAACTGGCTTGGGCAGCTCGTCCCGGGGGTCCCGGCCCGGCTTTTGCAGCTCGGATGCCACGTCCCGCAGCGTGGGCACGCCCACGCCGCACTCAGCCGCCGCTTTCTCCTCGCCATAGGCTTTCAGGCGATTTGGAAGGTCCCCCAGTGCACCGGCGGAAACGTCCGCCAGTGTATAGCCGGTGATCTTGAGCAGTGTTTTCGCGGCGGCGTAACTCTCCGGGTGGACGGCGGTGTTGTCCAGCACGTTGGAGCTCTCCGGCACCCGCAAAAAGCCCGCGCACTGCTCAAAGGCCTTGGGGCCCAGCTTTGATACCTTTAAAATCTGCTTCCGGGCGGTGAACGCGCCGTTCTCCTCTCGGTATTTTACCACGTTTTTGGCGGTTGATCCGGTCAGTCCTGCCACATAGCCAAGTAGTGACGCGGACGCGGTGTTCACGTCCACGCCCACGGCGTTTACACAGTCCTCCACCACCGCGCCCAGCGCTTCGTCCAACTGCTTTTGAGGGCAGTCGTGCTGGTACTGGCCCACACCGATGGCCTTGGGGTCGATTTTCACCAGTTCCGCCAGCGGGTCCTGAAGCCGCCGGGCGATGGACACGGCGGAGCGGAGGTTTACGTCGTACTGGGGGAATTCCTCTGCCGCCAGCTTGGACGCGGAGTACACCGAAGCGCCCGCTTCGGACACGATCATATAGCTGAGGCGGCGGCCCATGTCCGAAAGCTTTTGAATCAGCTCCACGGCCATCTGCTCTGTCTCCCGGCTGGCGGTGCCGTTGCCAATGGCGATGTGCTCTACGCCGTGGGTCACGGCCATACCGGAGAGCTTGGCAATTGCTTCGTTTTTCTGGCGTTCTCCAAAGGTGGGGTAAACCACGGCGGTGTCCAGCACCTTGCCGGTACCGTCCACGATTGCCACTTTACAGCCGTTGCGGTATCCGGGGTCCAGCCCCATGGTGACGCGACCCTTCACCGGTGGCTGCATCAAAAGGGGCTTTAAGTTCAAGGCAAACTGACCTATGGCCCCCTCGGCGGCCCGGTCGGTAAGCTGACCGCGAATTTCACGTTCTAAGGAGGGGTACAGCAGCCGGTCCCATGCGTCGTCCGCGGCGGCGCGGACAAAGGCGTTTGCGGCGGAGCCGGGGCGCACCACCTGACGGCGCAGCGCCACCAGCGCGGCTTCCCGGTCCAGCTCCAGCCCCACCTTCAGCATCCCCTCCCGCTCGCCACGGTTGATGGCGAGAATCTGATGACCCTGCATCCGGGAGAGGGCTTGGGTGAAGTCGTAATACAGGCGGTAAACCGTGTCCTCCGCCGTGGCAGCCGCGCTGCGCAGGCTGGCCTGCCGCAGAAGAAAGCCCCGCAGGACCTTGCGGACCTCCGCGTCGTCGCTGACAAGCTCCGCCACAATGTCCGACGCGCCCGCAAGCGCGTCCTCTGCTGTTTCAACGCCCTTTTCCGCATCAATATACGCCTTGGCGGCTTCCTGTGGGTCGGGACAGTCCCGCCCCTGCGCGTACAGCAGCAGGGCAAGGGGTTCCAAGCCTTTTTCCTTTGCAATGGTGGCCCGGGTGCGGCGCTTTTGTTTGTAAGGCCGATAGAGGTCTTCCACCTCCGCAAGGGTCTTCGCCCCGTCGATGGCGGAGGAAAGCTCCTCCGTCAGCTTGCCCTGCTCCAAAATGGCGGCTTTCACCGTTTCCCGCCGCTCCGCAAGACCTCGGAGGTAGGTCAGCCGCTCATCCAGCGTCCGAAGCACCGTGTCGTCCATGGCGCCGTGAAGCTCCTTGCGGTAGCGGGCGATGAAGGGGATGGTGTTCCCCTCGTCGATCAGCTTTACCACATTTTCCACATACCGGGGGTCCTGATTCAGTTCCTCCGCCAAAAGTTGAATGATCTCCATAAAGTGTCCCTTCCAAAAACGTTTTTGCAGGGGTGCTGCGCGCCCCGTGGGATTGTCCGGCTTGGCATGCCGTCCTTTTTGGGGCGGAATGCGCGGTTCACCAGCACAGGCGCTTCTCCCTGCGAAGAAGCGCCTGTAAGGATGCGCTTATTTGTGATACAGCTTTCCGCTGCCGAATTTTGGTTCGCAACTCACCTGAATGCCCAGCCGCCGCAAAAGCTGCTCGTCCACGGGGGAGAGAATCACGGTGAAATGGGCCTCCGCGTCCCGCAGCTTGGGAAGCTGCTGCTGGGCCAGCTCCGCGAGGGGATTGGTCAGGGCAGAAATGGTCAGGGCCAGCAGCACCTCGTCGGTGTGCAGGCGGGGATTGCGGTGGGCGAGATACTCCGTTTTCAGGCGGCACACCGGCTCTAATACCTGCGAGGAAATCAGCTCAAACTGGTCGCCGATGCCGCCCAGCGCTTTCAGGGCGTTTAAAAGAAGGGCCGATGCGGCCCCCAGCGTGGCGGAGGTTTTGCCGGTGATAATGCGTCCGTCGCTCAGCTCCATGGCTCCGGCTGGCGCGCCGGTGGCCTCGGCCTTGGCGAGGGCTGCGCCCACGGCGGGGCAAAGCTCCGGCGTTACGTCCGCCTGATTCATCAAAAGTTTTAGCTTGCGCACGGTTTCCGCGTCGCCCCGGCCTCGGGCCTCGTCCGCTTCTGCGGCATAAAACCGCCGAAGAATTTCCCGCCGGGAGGCAAAGCGGCAGGCCTCGTCGTCCACAATGCAGTTGCCCGCCTGATTTACGCCCATGTCCGTGGGGGACTGGTAGGGAGAAGAGCCTTGAAGCTTGCGGAACATGGCGTCCAACACGGGGAAAATCTCCACGTCCCGGTTGTAGTTCACCGCTGTGGTTCCGTAAGCCTCCAGATGGAAGGGGTCGATCATATTCACGTCGGACAGGTCCGCCGTGGCGGCTTCGTAAGCCAGATTTACCGGGTGCTTTAAGGGCAGGTTCCAGATGGGGAAGGTTTCAAATTTTGCATAACCCGCCTGCACGCCCCGCTGATTCTCATGGTATAGCTGGCTGAGGCAGGTTGCCATTTTCCCGCTGCCGGGACCGGGAGCCGTCACCACCACCAAAGAGCGGGTGGTTTCTATATAGTCGTTTTCCCCCAGCCCTTCGTCGCTGACAATGCGATCCACATCCGAGGGATAGCCCGGAATAGGGTAGTGCAAAAAGCACCGCACGCCAAGAGTCTCCAACCGGCGGCGGAAGGCCTGCGCGGCCACCTGTCCCTCCCAGCGGGTGATGACCACGCTGCCCACGTACAGCCCGAGGGAATGGAAGCTGTCGATCAGGCGGAGCACGTCCTCATCATAAGGGATACCCAGATCTCCCCGAATTTTATTCTTCTCGATATCTCCCGCTGCAATGGCGATGACGATTTCCACATCCGCCGCCAATTGCTGAAGCATCCGCACCTTGCTGTCCGGGGCGAAGCCCGGCAGCACACGGGAGGCATGGTAGTCGTCAAACAGCTTTCCCCCGAATTCCAGATACAGCTTTCCTCCAAAATCACCGATTCGGCGGCGAATATGCTCCGACTGGAGCTTTAAATATAACTCGTTGTCAAATCCAATGTGTACCATACAATGGTCCCCCTCCGCTTATCGCCCTAAATTTATATCAATCCGAATTTTACCGCAAACTTTTGTTTGCGGTAAAATATGTCATGCTTTTCAGTGGTCCCCGCAGGGGACGAGAAAAATGACCTAAATCAAATAAAATGTCCACAATGCGGACATTCTACCACAAACCACGCCGCTTGAAAAGCGCGGATGCCCCTTTTTTCACCGGAAAGCGCGGGGAAACGGTTTACTTTGCTGACCCGGAGGGGTACAATGGGCGTGCGGCTTCGGACCGCCAGAAGGAATCCTGCATTCCGCTGCGCGCAGGGGGCGGGAGAGCATCCAAATAAGAGATATATCAGAAATTTATAGTGGCTATTAAAAACGAACCCTTTACTTATGCCTGCGCCTTCTGTATAATTAAAAAGGTTGCGGGTCTTTTGGAAAAGGACCTGTGCGATGGTACAAATGAAACTTTTGGGGAGGCTGGCGCTATGGCAAACTGCGCGATTGTAGGCATCAACTGGGGCGACGAGGGGAAGGGTCGAATGGTGGACCTCATCACCGACCGTTACGACGTGGTCATTCGCTACCAGGGCGGCGGCAACGCCGGGCACACCGTGGTGAACGAATTTGGCAAGTTCGCTCTGCACCTGCTGCCCTCCGGTATTTTCCGCCCGGGTGTGGTGAATATTTTGGGCAACGGTGTGGCTGTGGACTGCGAAAGTCTGTGGACCGAGATGGAGGACATCCGAAGCAAGGGCGTGTCCATCACCCCGGAGAATTTGAAAATCAGCGACCGGGCGTCTCTGTTGCTGCCGTGGCACCGCCTGCTGGACGGGCTGGAGGAGCAGCGCCTTGCCGACAAGAAATACGGCTCCACCAAGCAGGGCATTGCCCCCTTCTATTCTGACAAATTCCAGAAGAAGACCGTGCAGGCGGGGGAGCTGTTGTATCCCGCCCGCTTGAAGGAGCATCTTGCGTCGCTTTTAGAGTGGAAGAACCTGACGATTGAAAGAGTCTACGGGGCGAAGCCCTATACCATGGATGAGCTGATGAATTGGATCGGGGACTTCGGCGAAAAGCTGAAGCCCTTTATCTGCGACACCGGCGCATTTTTGCGCGAGGCGCAGGCGCAGGGCAAGAGCTTCCTGTTTGAAGCCCAGCTTGGCTCTCTCCGGGACTTGGATTACGGTATTTATCCTTACACCACCTCCTCCAATGCCATCGCGGCCTATGCCCCTGTGGGCTCCGGCGCGCCGTGGGCTAAGATTGACGAGGTGGTGGGCGTGGTGAAGGCATATTCCTCCTGCGTGGGAGAGGGGCCGTTCACCTGCGAATGGTTTGGCGAGGAGGCCGAACAGCTTCGGGAGGCCGGAAATGAATACGGCGCGAAGACCGGCCGGCCCCGCCGGGTGGGGCCCATCGATCTGGTGGCCACACGATATGGCGTGGAGGTGCAGGGCGCGACGAACATTGCCCTGACCAAGCTGGACGTGCTGAGCTATTTGGAAAAAATCCCTGTGTGCGCCCGCTACGAGCTGGACGGGAAGCAGACCGACGCGTTCCCCTTCCCGGCGATTCTCTCCGAGGCAAAGCCTGTGACGGAGTATGTGGACGGCTGGAAGTGCGACATTTCCGGCGTGCGCCGGTGGGAGGATTTGCCCAAGGCCGCGCAGGACTATGTGCTGCTGGTGGAAAAGGCCATCGGCTGCCGCATCGGCTATGTCTCTGTGGGGCCGGAGCGGGACTCTATTGTTATCCGGTAAAACCAAAATCTGCGGGGAAACCCGCTGTATCCCTGGGGAGGGAGACGACCTCCGGGCGTCTCCCTCTTTCTGACTTCACTGTGAAAGGCTGACACACTATGAGCAAGGAGCGCTATGAATCCCCTCTGGCATCGCGGTATGCATCAAGCTATATGCTGCGCCTGTTTTCCCCCGACACCCGATTTCAAACCTGGCGGAAGCTGTGGGTGGAGCTGGCCCGGGCGGAGCAGGCCCTTGGCCTGCCCATCACGCAGGAGCAGGTGGAGGAGCTTGCCGCCCATGTGAGCGACATTGACTACGACTGCGCCGCCAAGCGGGAAAAAGAGGTCCGCCACGACGTGATGGCCCATGTGTATGCCTTTGGGCAGGCAGCGCCCTCTGCTGCGGGAATCATTCATCTGGGGGCCACCAGCTGCTATGTCACCGACAACGCGGATTTGATTATTTTCCGGGACGGGCTGAACTACCTCCGGGGAGAGCTTTGCGCGGTGCTGGAAAATCTGGGTGATTTCGCGGAAAAGTACAAAGCTATGCCCACGCTGGGCTATACCCATTATCAGCCTGCCCAGCTTGTGACCGTGGGCAAGCGGGCGACGCTTTGGATGCAGGATTTGCTGTCGGATTTGGAGGAGCTGGACTTCGTTCTTGCGGGCATGAAGTTTTTGGGGTGCCGGGGCACCACCGGTACGGAGGCAAGCTTTCTGGACCTGTTTGACGGGGACGGCGAAAAGGTTGACGAAATGAACCGGCTGCTCTGCGCCGCCTTCGGCTTTGGCGAGTGCTTTTCCGTCTGCGGGCAGACCTATCCCAGAAAGCTGGATAGCCGGATTTTAAACGTGCTTTCCTCCATCGCCCAGAGCTGCTATCGCTTTGCCAATGATTTGCGGCTGTTGCAGCACGACCGGCAGATTGAGGAGCCCTTTGAAAAGAACCAGATCGGTTCCTCCGCCATGCCCTATAAGCGAAATCCCATGCGGGCGGAACGAATCTGCTCCCTTTCCCGCTATCTGATGGCGGACGCCATGAACGCCCCCATGACCGCAAGCGTACAATGGCTGGAGCGGACGCTGGACGACTCCGCCAACCGGCGCATCTCCCTTCCTGAGGGCTTTTTGTGCGCCGACGCGATTTTGCGCCTGATGGCCAACGTAACGGACGGTCTGCATGTCAACGAAAAAATCGTGGACAAAGCGGTGCGGGAATATCTGCCCTTTATTTCCACGGAAAATCTGATGATGGAGGCCGTGAAGCGCGGCGGCGACCGCCAGCAGCTCCACGAGGTCATCAGGGAATGCTCCATGACCGCCACGGCCCGGATGAAGGAGGGCGAACCCTGCAATTTGCTGGAGCTTCTGGCAGGGGAGCCGATGTTTGGCATGACGGCAGAGGAAATCGCCGCGGTGCTGGACCCTGCGCTTTACATCGGACGGTGTCCCCGGCAGGTGGAGGCGTTTTTGGAGAAGGCGCGGCCCGCTTTTGCCGGCGCCTCCGGCGGAAGCGTTGAAATCAGTCTGTGACCGGCATCGGGCCGCGCTCTTCGGGAAATCTCCCGAGACGCGGCCCGCCGCCAGCAAAATTTTGCCGCCGTCAAGGAATTTTCACAGGATGCGGCTGCAAAAAATGTTTGGTAAAGTGACAGATGTCCTCCGTATAGCGTACTTTCCCGGAGGTTATGACGCAATGTTTAGAAAAAATGCAGGGGCCTGCCGGAGATATTCGTTTAATTTGACGTTGACAGCGGCGCTTTGGGATGGTAAACTTGCTCCATTAAAACCGCAGCGGTTTTATTTAAAAACTGAAAATATCAACAAAGGCGTTGATGGAGAAAAGTACCGCGGAAAATCGGTCAAAGTGAGCAGGTGGCAGTGGGAAGCCTGCACAAGAGTCCGCGCGAAGAACACTCCGGAGCTGCGATCTGAACGCGGGGACCCCTGCTATTAGGAAAGACGAGTTGCGACCGTTAAAGCGCACGGGCTTGTTGGAGCCTTGAAGGTGACTGTTTTACAGTAAGTTAGGTGGCACCGCGGATAGCAGCTATTCGTCCTAAAATTTTAGGATATAGCTGCGTTTTTATACGCTCTTTTAAGAAAGAGGTAGAAAATCCGGAGGTGCTTTTTATGTGTTCAATTATGGGTTTTTCAAGCAAAAAATTGACGGAGGAAGAGGTTAAAGTTTACTTTGACCGCTCCGTGGACCGGGGACCGGACATGAGCCGCGTTTCCGAAACAAAGTCCGGCTATCTCTGCTTTCACCGTCTGGCCATCATGGGCCTGAACGAGACGGGGATGCAGCCCTTTCAGCTTGAGGGGGATCAGGCGGTGTGCAACGGCGAAATCTACGGCTTTCGCCCCATTCGCAAAAAGCTTTCTCAGCGGTATTCGTTTAAAAGCGGAAGCGACTGCGAAATTCTGCTTCCCATGTTCCACGAATACGGGCTGTCCATGTTTGCCCGGCTGGACGCGGAGTTTGCCCTGATTATCTACGACTGCGCAACCGATTCTCTGATTGCCGCCCGGGACCCCATCGGCATCCGCCCCCTGTTCTACGGGTACGACGCGGACGGAGCGATTATATTCGCCAGCGAGGCAAGAAATCTGGTGGGCCTGTGCGCCGAGATTTGCCCGTTCCCTCCGGGACACTATTATGCCTACGGCAAGTTTATCCGGTTTGCCGACCTCACGGAGGTAACCTCTCGGGTCCGAGGCGATCTGGACGCCGTTTGCCGGGGAATCCGCGACAGACTGATCGCCGCCGTGGATAAGCGGCTGGACGCGGACGCGCCGGTGGGCTTTCTTCTCTCCGGCGGATTGGATTCCTCCTTGGTGTGCGCCATCGGCTCCGTAGTTCTGGGCAAAAAAATTCGCACCTTCGCCATCGGCATGGATCAAGACGCGATTGACCTTAAATACGCACGGGAAGCGGCGGATTTTCTTGGCGCGGACCACACCGAAATTTACATGACCCGGGAGGATGTGCTTGCGGCGCTTCCGGAGGTTGTCTCCCTTCTCGGCACATGGGATATTACCACCATCCGGGCCAGCATGGGCATGTATCTCTGCTGCAAGGCAATTCATGAAAAGACAGACGTTCGGGTCCTGCTCACGGGCGAGATTTCCGACGAGCTGTTCGGCTATAAATATACCGACTTTGCCCCTTCCGCCGCCGCGTTTCAGCAGGAGTCCCAGAAGCGGATTGAAGAGCTTTATATGTACGATGTGCTTCGGGCTGACCGCTGCATCGCGGACAACTCCATCGAGGCCCGCGTTCCCTTCGGCGATCTGGGCTTTGTAAAATACGTCATGGCCATCGACCCCGCCATGAAGCTTAACACCTATGGAATGGGGAAGTATCTCCTGCGCCACGCCTTTGAAAACGACCATCTGCTGCCGGAGAGCATTCTGTGGCGAGAGAAGGCGGCTTTTTCCGACGCGGTGGGCCACTCCATGGTGGACGATTTGAAGGCCTATGCCGAGACGGTTTACACCGATGAGGAGTTTGAGCAGCAGCGGCGTAAGTATGATTACTGCACGCCCTTTACAAAGGAAAGCCTGCTGTACCGGGAGCTGTTTGAGAAGGCGTATCCCGGTCAGGCCAAAATGATCAAGGATTTCTGGATGCCAAACAAAGCGTGGGAGGGCTGCGATGTAAGCGACCCCTCCGCACGGGTGCTCTCCAATTACGGGCAAAGCGGAACGTAAGCAATTCGGGGCCTCGGCCCCTAATTTCCATAAAATCGGCGTATCACACAGAAAACAGGAGGATGAATGCTATGACTACCACACCGACCGCCCTGCCGGAGCTGTTCGGCAGCCTTGTTTTTAATGAGGAAACCATGCGCCAGCGCCTGTCCCCCGCGTCTTACAACGCGTGGAAAAAGTGCATTACTGACGGCACCTCTTTGGATATTTCCATTGCCAACGAGATTGCCGAGTCGATGAAGCAGTGGGCCGTGGAGCACGGGGCCACCCACTTTACCCATTGGTTCCAGCCCATGACCGGCGTCACTGCGGAAAAGCACGACAGCTTTGTGGCTCCCATCGGTGGGGGGAAGATTGTCATGGAGTTCTCCGGCAAGGAGCTGGTACGGGGAGAGCCGGACGCGTCCTCCTTCCCCTCCGGCGGACTGCGGGCCACCTTTGAGGCCAGAGGCTACACCGCATGGGACCCCACGGTTTTTGCCTTTATTAAGGACGGAAGTCTCTGCATCCCCACGATCTTCTGCTCTTACTCCGGCGAGGCGCTGGACAAGAAGACTCCCCTGCTTCGTTCCATGAACGAGGTCAGCCGTCAGGCAGTGCGCATTCTGCGCCTGTTCGGCGACACGGAAACTCGGCGCGTCACGCCGCAGGTGGGGCCGGAGCAGGAGTATTTCCTCATCGACAAAAAGGGCTATGCCCAGCGGGAAGACCTGCGGTTCTGCGGGCGGACTCTGTTTGGGGCAAAGCCCCCCAAGGGGCAGGAGTTGGAGGACCATTACTTCGGGGCCATCCGTCCCCGCGTGGCCGCGTTTATGAAGGAACTGGACGAGGAACTGTGGAAGGTGGGCGTGCTTTCCAAGACCAAGCACAACGAAGTGGCTCCCTGTCAGCATGAGATGGCTCCCATTTTCTCTGATGCAAACACAGCTTGCGACCATAACCAGTTGGCCATGGAGATGATGAAGCGGGTGGCCGACCGCCATGATTTGGTCTGCCTGCTCCATGAAAAGCCCTTCGCCGGCGTCAACGGCTCTGGCAAGCACGACAACTGGTCTCTTGGAACCGACACGGGCAAGAATTTGCTCAAGCCCGGCTCCACTCCCAGCCAGAACGCCCAGTTTTTGCTGTTCCTCGCGGCCTTTATCAAGGGCGTGGACGAATATCAGGATGTGCTGCGCTCCACCGTGGCTTTCGCGGGAAATGACCATCGTCTGGGCGCGCAGGAGGCGCCTCCCGCCGTGGTGTCTGTCTTTTTGGGCGACGAGCTGAACGCCGTGGTGGAATCCATCATTAACGGCACCGCCTATACGGACGCCGGAAAGCGGACGCTGGAGGTGGGCGTGGATGTGCTGCCGTCCATCCGGCAGGACAACACAGACCGCAACCGCACCTCTCCCATGGCGTTTACAGGCAATAAGTTTGAGTTCCGTATGCTGGGCTCGTCCCAGTCCATCTCCGGGCCCAACATCGCTTTGAACACCATTATGGCGGAGGAGCTGGAACAGTTTGCCGACCAGCTTGAAAAGGCGAAGGACTGCACAGTTGAGTTGCAGGCGCTGATCCGCAAGACCTTTACCGAGCATCAGCGCATTATTTTCAACGGCAACGGCTATGATGACGCATGGATTCAGGAAGCCGGACGGCGGGGCCTTTCCAATCTGGCCTCCTCTCCCGACGCGCTGAAAACCTATACCGCGCAGAAGAACATGGATTTGTACATCAAGCACGGCATCTATACTAAGAGCGAGATTGAGGCACGGGCTGAGATTCACATTGAGAATTACGCCACCACCATCTCCATTGAGGGGAAAATCATGTCGGATATGATTCGGCGGCAGATTCTCCCCGCTGTCTCGGCCTATGCCGGGGAGCTGTGCCGCCGTGCGGCCGACAAGAGTGCCATGGGCGCGTCCCATAGGTATGAAACGGATATTGCGGCAAAGATCGGTACGCTTGCCGACGGTCTGTTGGATGCTACAGAGCGGCTGGAGGCGGATCTGGGCAAGCCTCATGGTGATTCCAGAGCGGCGATGGATTACGCCCACGACGCGATCCTTTCCGACATGACCGCCGCTAGGAAGATTGCCGACGAGCTGGAGACGCTGACCGCCCGGGAATACTGGCCCTTCCCGGTGTACGGCGACCTGCTGTTCTATATTTAATTGTAAAAGCTGCGCGCCGGGAAGCGGATTCGCTTCCCGGCGCGTATTTTTTTGCAGTTAGCTCTCCATGTGTTTGCCCATAAACGAGGCGATGGTCTGCGCCAGCTTATATTCCGTTTCGGAAACGGGGATCAGGGGGCCTTGACCGACAAATACCACTGCGCCCAGCAGGTCGCCTTCCGACAAAATGGGGGCCGCCAGCAGAACCTGAAACTTTTCAACAGAGTCGCTTACCGGCATGGTAGGCTGGGCCGGGTCTGCCTGATAGACTTTCCGGGTTTCCATCTGCTCTTCCAGCTCCGGAGAAACGTGCTTGCCCATTAGCTCCCGCCGCCCGCCGCCGGCCACGGCCACAATGGTGTCCCGGTCGGTGACGGCGCAGATGGCGCCGGTGGACTTACTGACGGACTCGCAAAGCTGCCCGGCAAAATCCTCCACGCCGCCCAGCAGCGAGTATTTTTTAAAAATGACCTCGCCGTCCCGGCTAGTGTAAATCTCTAACGGGTCGCCGTTGCTGATAAGATTGACATCAAACACCTTGGCCGGCCTGTTTGGGCTGGACTGAGCAATTTGCAGGGGATGCTCCGCGCTCTGCATGGACTTTTCTCCGCCCTCCAAAAGTGCCATGGCGGGGACCGCTTCCTCTTCAGTCCCAGGGGATGCGTCCGTTCCTGCGGATTGCAAAATCGCGTCTACATCCGCTTTGAGCTGAATTTCAATGTGGTCTTCAAAAATATTCATGCGGTGAATCATCAGCTCCAGATCGTTTCGCTCCAGCTTGGGTTTTTTGAGAATGTCCTCAAATACGTCCAAGGCGGTTTTGGCAACGCGGTTTACCTGAATGATGGTGTTGCGCTTGTCCTCGGTCATGGAAATCTGGTTTTGCAGGCCCGATATGCGGCCCAAAAGGTCGTTCTCCAGCTCGTCGTAGGTCTGCTCCAAAGCGTCCTCCTGCTCCGGGTGGCGCATGATGTCCCGGATGCGCTGGCGCTTGGTGGCTTTCAGTTCCTCCTGAAGGTCCCTGAGGATTTCGTCGAGATGCTCTGCCGAACGCTCCGTTTCGTCCACGTCCTCCTGTTCCCGGACAAGATCTGCGTTCAGCCGGTCCAGCATGGCGGAGGAGTGCTCTCGCACTTTGCGGAGATAGGCCTTCATCACCTCATCCAGCCGATCCACCCGGATATGGTGGCTGGTGCAGGCCTTCAGGCCCCGCTTGTGATACTCTCCGCAGCGGTAGGCGTCCTTTAAATCCGGGCGGCTCATGGCAAACATGGGCGAGCCGCAGTCGCCGCAGAAAAGAAACCCGGAGTATATGTTGTCGTTGACCTTCACGCCCCGGTAATTGGAGGTGGTGCGCTTTTCCCGCAGGGCCATGGTGGTGGCGAAGGTGCGGTAGTCAATCGTTGGCTGATGGTGGTTTTCAAATACCAGATGATCTGATGCATCCCGCTTACATTCTCTGCCGTTAATTTTTTTGCGGGTGTATTTACCCTGCCGCAGCGTGCCGATATAAAAATCGTTGTCCAGAATGCCCTGCACTGTGACGATGCTCCATGTTGACTTCACCTGGCGGCGGTACTCCGCGCCCGCGGCTTCCTTGCGGTCCCGCTCTGCCATGCGGGGGGTGGGAATGCCTTGCTCGGTCAGGTGATTGGCGATTTTTTTATAGCCCCAGCCATCGTTGTAAAGGGAAAAGATGTTACGCACAATATCCGCCTCGGTGGGGACAATTTCAAACAATTGCTGCTTGTTGACGACATAGCCATAGGGCGCGGCGCAGATCCATTTCGCATCCGCCTGCCGCCTCTTGATGACGGATTTTACCTTTTTGCTGGTGTCTGTCACTGGCATCTCGTTGATGAGAAACTGAAACTGGATTTTCAGCCAGTCGTCGTCGTTGGGAAAGTCGATGCCGTCCCCGATGGAGATGATACGCACGCCCGCGTCTCTCAAATCCTCCAGTTCCACCAGTCCTCGGCTGTTCCGGCGGGAAAAACGGGAGAAGTCCTTGACGAGAAGAATGTCCTTCCCATGGGACATCAGCTCCCGCCGCATAATCTGATACCCCTCCCGCTGCTCAAAGGTATAGCCTGAGCGGTCCCGGTCCTCGTAGAAGGAGAGGGAAGAGCCGGGAAAGCGCTGACGCACAAAGTCCGAGAGGATGGCCTTCTGGTTTTCAATAGAGGTGTTGTCCCGGTCCAACTCTTCATCCACGGAGATGCGGCAGTATCCGGCAATGTCAAAACGCTCTGTCAATATAAATCACATCCATAATATTATAGATAGACAACATTGTATATCAACTTTGAAAAATGCGCAAGTGAAAAGGTTGGAAGATGGTTAGGCAGGTGATTTTATCCGAAATCTGGACGAGCCATGTAAGCCGACAGCCATCGTTCTTGCGGCGGTGCTGACAGTCCTTGCGTTAATGCTGGAAAGTCCCCAGAGCATCACGGCCCCGGAGTGAAACGGCGTTTATGATCTGACTGAACTCATGGATTTAAGCGCTTCCGCCATTCTCCTCGCCCCCGGTAACGCCTATTATCCCGGCACATACCTGTCGCCGGGAAACGCCGATACCGCTGTCCCCGAGAGCACCGGTCGGTTTGAGAAAATTCGGGCCGACTATCTCTCCCAGCGGTTTGTACTGAAGGTTCCCGATGACGGGACCGTAAATGCTCTTACCTTTAAGCTTTCCGGCCGCCATACCATGGGGGCGCTGCTGTACGCGGAGGTGCTCCTGCTGGGTATTTACCTGCTCCTTTCCCGCACAAAGGCAACTCTGCGCTGGCCTGCGCTGTTATGGCGGTGTGGGGATACCTGAAAAGCCAGAGTTGGACATTGCTCCCCATATTCGGAAATTTCTCTTTTATGCTGGAATACCTAAGCCCGACGCTTCTGACCACTGCTCTTTCTCTATACCTCGGATAGTATGCGGTTGGCAGATTCCTGCGGGGTGTTCAATATACGGCGCTCATCGGCTCCTGTATTTACGGGGCGCTCGTTCTGTTTGGCGATTCCGTTTTCTATACGTCGGTGCTGGGATATTATCAGTTGTTGCTGGCTTTGTGTATTGTTTCCGGCATCACAGGTATGTTTCGGAACATGCCTCGTCCCACAAAGGAGCAGTCCGCGGCACTATACGGAATCACCGTGTTCTTTATTGCCTCCTTGGGCGACATCGTGATGTACAGCGGCATTTTCGGAGATCGGCGCAAAACGCCCGTGTCGGAAGCAGCCATGCTGGTGTTCGTTCTGGCGCAGACGGTTTCCCAGTTTTTCATGAACGACCGGATATTGGGAGAGGCAAAAAAGTGGAGCAGAAGCTGGAGGCGGAAAAAGCGGCTCTGGAGAATCTGAACCGCTTGAAAACCGAGTTTCTCTCCAACGTGTCCCACGAGCTGAAAACACCGCTGACCGCGGTTTCAGGCCACGCGCAGCTTCCCGGACCGGAACCGCCGCCGCGCAGGACAAATCCCGCATCATTTCCTCTGAGGCCGACCGTCTTGCCCTCATGGTGGGGTAGGTGCTGGACGTGACCCGCATTGAGGAAGGGGGCGTGGTTCTTGAAAAGCGGCCTTGTCATGTGGACGAGCTGGTCTATCGGGCGGTGGAAACCCACTTCCCCATCCTGAACAAGGGCGGAAATCGGCTGGAGATTGATGTGGGACTTGATTTGCCGCAGGTGAACGCCGACGCAGGGCGCATTACGCAGGTGCTGGTAAATCTGATTGCCAACGCGCTTCGGCACACGACAAAGGACGTCATCACTCACGCTGCCGTCGTCCAGCCCCAGATGCTTTCGCAGCCTTGAAATATTTACCGAGACAAGACTCTTCCAGTCGCTCTCCCCGGCGCCCCAGGTGCGCCGGTAAAGCTCCTCACCGCACACCCTACGCCCGGCCGACAGAGCAAGGCAGCAAAGGAGCTGAAGCTCCTTTGGAGGCAGAAAAATCTGGTGGCTCTCCAATGTGACGATTCCCGACAGAACATCAATAGACAGCGGCGGAAACTCAATGCGTCCTGCGCATTCCAGCTCTTTGCGGCGGAGCTGGGTGGCAATCCGCGCGCTCAGGACAGTTAGGTCATAGGGCTTGGCAATGTAGTCGTTCCCTCCCTGCATAAGGCCCTTTACCACGCTCTCATTTTCGTCCCCACTGGTCAGGAAGATAATGTGCGCGTTTGTTTTTCTCGGTAACTCCGCGCAGAAGTCAAAGCCCAGTCTGTCGGGAAGCATTACCTCTAAAAGGACGAGATTCGGCGTGTGCTCCTCCAGTAAAAGTCGCGCCTGAGAAAGCGTTTCAGCCGCGGTGACGCCGTATCCCTGCCCATCCAGATACTTCTGGTTGAAGCTGCCGACCTTCTGCTCGTCCTCCACCATGAGGATATGCGCCTGTCTCATGGATTCACTCGCTTTTTGCTTTTTATGTTGCACCATTTTACCGCAAAAAGTCGCAGATTACAATTTTGCAATTCCGGACACAGGAAAAAATTTCCATGCCATGCTCGAAAATGCAAGGGAGGTGGTGGAAATGCCGGAAATAAAAGGCGTCTAGTCCGGCGCAGATATGCTTGATATCCATCTGGACAACGGGAATATCCTGCTTCTGGACTGTGGCCTGCTCATCAATCAGCCGGGCCTTGAGGCGCTGGCATAGGACGGTGGGGTGTATTTTCCCCGGGCGGAAAAGGATCGCATTTTCTGGGCGGACGGCCCGGAGCTGACGCTGGAGGATATTGTAAAGTTTGTGACCGGCACTAAAACCGAGGAGCAATCAAAGGACGCGGTGCGTTAGCGGCATATTCTGTGAGAGTGAAAATGGAGGGGTAATCTGTATGAAGCAAACGTTTAAGAAGCTCGGCAGCAACACCTCCGATGAGAATTGGTCGTGGGATGAAGCGAATAACACTTTTACCATCAGGGCAATATTTCGGGTGACATTGAATTCAGCAATGAATCGGGAGACGTCACGCTGACGGAGAGTGGATTTTCCCCCTCGTCAGCCCCACGCTTTATTTGAACGTGGCGGAGACGGGAGACAATCCCTTTTATCTGGATCCCGCTTTTGTCAGTCCCTACACTGGTCAAACCGACAAATATGATTGGGACGGCGTTGGGAAAGTACTGGCGTTATTCGGATTTAATTATGCAAGTGACGAAAACACGGCGTTGCGCATTGAAAACGGCGATGTGACGTTTGCGCTGGCTTTCGGCATGACCAAGCGCTTTACCAGCACCTACACGGGCAATGGCAGCAGCTACGGCATCGATGTGCTGGGAGGTGCTACCGTCTGCGGAGGCACGGCTACGGCCTCAGGCGGGCCAGCAGATTCAGGGAGCAAATTGTTAGGTATCTATGTATTTGATGGTGCTAAACTACTTATAGACACCGGGAAACTGATCGCTAAGGGCGATACACAGGCAATAGATATTGGGGATGATGGCGTAAACATGGGCTTGCCCAGCGCTTAGCCAACGCGGTAGCCTCAGCCCCTGGCGGGGAGGGCACCGGAAAAACGGAGGCCGAGTTTGTAAACGATGCCACTTATAAATATATAAAGATTGAGACAGGTGAAGCCTATGTTGAAATCAGTGATCAGGCGGGCTTAGCGGCCATTGCCAATAACCTGTCCGAAAACTATTGCCTTGTCGCGGACATTGCCCTGATCGGCAGTAGGGCGCCCTTGGGATCCGGCACGACGGCAGCAACCTTTGGCCCCAATAGGACGCTGACAAGAGACCGGTTTATTATTATGCTGATGCGGGCCTGTGAAATAGCGCCGGATGAGAACCCGACAGATAATTTTTCCGACGCCGAAAACACCTATTATATCGGCTATCTGGCAGCGGCAAAGCGCTTAAATATCTTCAGCGGTGTAAGCGACAACAGTTTTATGCCCGGAGCCGTCATTGTCCGGCAAGAAATGTTTACGCTGCTGTACCGCCCTTAAGGTTCTAAACAAGCTGCCTTCTGGCAACTCCAGAAAAACTCTCGCTGATTTCACAGACAGCGACAGCATCGCAGCTTATGCACAGGGAGCCATGACCTGTCTGGTGGAAACGGGGGCTGTCAGCGGACGCAACGGCCTGCTGAGTCCGAAAGCTGTCACCACCCGCGCACAAATGGCTCAAGTGCTTTACTACCTGCTGGCAAAGTGAAATCGCACTTTAAAAGCAAAGGACAGCCGGCCACATTTGCGACCGGCTGTCTCTTTGCATTTATATTGTCGTTGTGTGATAGCAAGTGCTTGCTGCGGGGTAAAACTTGACTTCTCACAGCGCGCGCACTCGGCTTGCCTTGCGGGGCGGGTTCATAATCTATCTTTGGCTGAGCCGCTCTTTTTTGGATAAGTGCTTAAAGATAAAAAGGGTTATAAGCGCTGCGGACGTTGTACGTATGCGCGGCATATACATCCACAATTTGGGAATACTGATTGCAGCATTGGCAGCGCGTCCCTTTGGGTAAAAGGTGAGGATTACGGATTTGTTTACCGAAGGAAGCAGTAGGTCTGCGTTTTGAAAAGCGGCGCCGTATGCAATTTTACAAAAGGAGACAACGCCTGTTGGAAATATGCGTCAGGTCCAATCAAAAGCTGGTGGAGGTCTGGCTGACAAATGAAGAGCGGCAGGACACGGCCTTGCGGGAGGAACTGAATGCCCTTTATCAAACATATAGGGAAAAAAGCTTTCTCGTGGCGGTTTTCCAGTCCGGCGGGCAAAGCCTTGCCGACGTCACCAGCGACCTTCTCTGCCATAGCCGCAAGCGTCTGGCGCAATTGGAAGTCTGCGGAGCGGGCTGATTTTAACGCACGAAACCGACAAGCCGTGAGGTCCTCCTCACGGCTTTTTATTTATTCAGCGGCAAAGCCGTAAAAATTTTTACAGAAAGTGTGTACGCTGGCGTACATGAATCCTTCTTAAACTGTGTGAGAATAAGACCCGTTTTTGTTTTCACGGAATTTAATTGATTTTCCGGCGGCGGGCGGGCTTAAAAACGCAGCGGGGCAGATCCGCAGCGCCACACATCCGGCGCGAAAAGATGGAAACACGCGCCGAGGACAAAGGAGGAACTTTTTTGGACCGGACAGAACAATATCAACTCAGCCGCTGGCAAAAATCGGACCGCATTCTGATGGATGACTTCAACGCAGACAATGCCAAAATCGATGCGGCGCTGGCGGTAAATGCCGCCGCAATTGCAGCGGAAAAAGCCACCCGCGAAGCGGGGGCCGCCGCTGAAGAATCTGCACGCAAAAGTGCGGACGCGAATGAAGAAGCCACCCGCAGAAATGCGGACGCAGCAGAAGAAGCCGCGCGCAAAAGTGCGGATGCGGCTCTGCAAAGCAGCATCATCACCACAAACCCCATCGCCCGCTTGGCCGACGTGACCCTTGCGTATGACGCCAATCAGGTCAATCTTTCCCTCGCGGGCATCGACTGGGCAGCATACGCCGAGGTTGTGTTTTATGCTAGATTAAGAGCCGTGGCCTACTCAACGCGGGTGGAACTGACGCTGGACGAAGACCGGGGTGCTACAAGCTATTATTTTTCCACCAGCACCGGGTACAACATTCAATCCACCCTGGGCGGGTTATATGTTGATTCGGGGGGATCTTCGTTTGGAGCCCGCATTCCCTATACCCGGCTTGGCTTTCTCCTGCATTGGTTTGGTGCGCCGGACAGCAATACCAGCGGTTCGCCGCTGAGCTACATAAGTTATTGCAACGGGACTCAAAAACAGCGAATCCAGTACTCCAATCTGAATTTTAACGCTTCTCAGCCACTGGCGGCGGGAAGCCGCATCGTGATGTTGGGGGTGAAGCTGTGAAAATTGCGGTTTTGAACGTGGACGCCGACGGCACGCAAACCCTGCTGGAAAAAGAGGTCCCGGAGGATTTCTTTGAGGTTTTGTCCGCACCCCGGCAGGAGGAAGCTCACGGAGAATAAAAGCAGAGAAGCCCCCCTCCGAAAGGAGCGGGGCTTCTCTAATAAGGATGGGCGGTTCGCATTACGCGGATCGCCTATCCTTGTAGAGAAAAAAGGACTGGCGCCGCCCAAATCGGGCGCAGGGACAGTGGGAAGCGCCTGTCAAATTTTCAGCTTTTCATGGTTCACCGCACGAAACACAGTCATCAGCAGAATTTTCACATCGAACAGAAGACTCCAGTTCTCAATGTAATAGAGATCGTGTTCGATGCGGCCCTCGATAGATGTGTCGCCCCGAAAGCCGCAAACCTGCGCCCAGCCGGTGATGCCGGGGCGCACCTGATGCTTGACCATGTAGCGGGGAATATTCTCCCGGAACTGCTCCACAAAGTGGGGGACTTCCGGCCGCGGTCCCACCAGAGACATGTCGCCCTTGAGGACATTGAAGAATTGGGGCAGCTCGTCAATGGAGAGCTTGCGGATCAAAGAGCCGAACCGGGTTTTTCGAGGATCGGCATTGGTGCTCCAGCCGGTGGATTCCTTGGCGTTGACCCGCATGGAGCGAAATTTGTACATCTGAAAGGGCTTTTTGTTGCGCCCCACCCGTTCCTGCCGGAACAAAATGGGGCCGGGAGAGCTGAACTTCACGCCGATGGTCGCAAATATCATCAGCGGCGAGGTGAGGATAATCAAAATCAGTGCGCCGAGAATATCCTCCGCCCGCTTCAAAAAGGCGTTGCCCAGATTGTCCAGCGGAATGCGCCGCAGGTTAATAAGAGGCAGTCCGTCCAGATTGTCCACCTGAGGATTGCTGGGCAGATGTGCGGCGTAAAAGGGAATAATGGACGCCTTTGTGCCGGTTTTTTCGCAGACGGAAATGAGACTTGGCATCTTCCCGTTGTCCGCTCCCGGAATCGCCAGCACCACCTCGTCCGGCTTGCGCTGATTGAGTAGGTCCTCCAAATGGTCATATCCGCCTAAAAGAGGAAGCGCGCCCCACGGGTCTCCGTCGGAAACCACGCCGTCCACCAGAAAGCCGAGGTTTTTCTGGGCCGCCACCTTTTTTAGATAATTTTCCGCTGCCGGGCCCCTGCCCACCAGCACCACATGCTTAAGATTATAGCCTTTGGCCCGAAAGCGGTGCAGCAGAAGCCGCAAAAACGCCCGCTTCGCCAGAAGAAGCCCACTTGCAAAGCAGAAAAACAGAACCAGAGTCCAGCGGGACATGTTGTTCAGATGAAACACAAACAGAATCGCCACCAGCAGCGCGGTGTCCATGGCGGTGACGCTTAAAAGCCGCGCGGCCTCCCGATGAAAGCGGATGGAGCGGTAGGACTCGTACAACCCCGCCATGGCGTAGCTCAGCAGGCACAGTGCCGCAGCCGTCCCGCCCAAAGCCACATAATAGAAAAATGGAATCCCCTCAATGCCGCCCAGAAGAGAAAAACGCACCCAATAGGCCAGCAGCATGGAGACAAACACCAATACCCCGTCAGACAGGACGTGCAATTGGTTCAGCAGCCGCTGGTTCTCCTTAATCATTCCAAAATCCTCCCAAAACCGACATTTTATGCGCATTTGATTGTACCCCGGAAGCGGACTTCTGTCAACCGGCGCGGGCTTGTCCGGTTCACAAGGAATATGAAAAGCGGCAGCCCTCAGTTCGGAAGGCTGCCGCTTTTTGGTCAATGCCCGGTGCGGGCGTTATTTAAGAGAGTCCAAATAGGTCTGAGCCCGGCCGTACAAGGTGACGGGCTGAAGAAGATAGTGATTGGCCTCCTGAAGCTGCGCCGCAATGCCCAAGGACAGCTCCCGGAATTCCGGCGTACCGTCGTCCTGCTCCGCCAGAAGCGTAAGCGCATACTGCCACGCCCCTGTCCGCGCCCGGTTGAATGCGAGGTGGCGGGAGAGGGCGGTAAACGCACCTTGCGGAATGTGGTTGTCAAAAAAGTACTCCGCAAGGTAGTCCGGGTCGGTATTTCCGGGTCGGGTATAGGTCGAGGCATACAGGCCCGCCTGATTCTGAATCGCCTCGTCGTCGGACTGCGCGCTGTAATAAATATAGGCCTGCGTGGCATCCTGACGGCTGAAAGGATCGCTGCCGATGGCGCTGTCAAGCCGCTGGAAAACGGTGCCCTGCCCGAACATCATGTCGTTGTCCGCCCGCAGATGGTTCAGGAGAAGTCCGCTCCAGATCGTTGTGATTGCAAGGGCGGAGAGCAGCAAGGCCTTGCGGGCTGTCCAGCCCTTCGCGGGAAAAGGCTGCATGTTCCCGGCATTGGGCTTCGATGTGGGCTTCTTTGTTTTTGTATCCGCAGCCACAGCGGTTTCCATGGCGGGGACTTTCGCCTGCTCCGGAGCGGTCTGCGTGCAGTGGACAGCGATTCCTGCCCAGATACAGAACATCAGTGACAGAAATGAGCTAAGAGAAAAGGCTGCTTGGTTGAGTGCCTGAAGCGCGGCGAAACCCGTCGCCGCAAACAGCGCGGGAGCCAGAGGCGCACCTCGCTTCCGTCCTGCCAGCGCCGTCCAAAAGGAGGAGGCCAGCACGCCCGCAAACAGGGCAAGGCCGATTACGCCGGCATCCGCCAGTGTCTGGACGTAGTGGTTGTGGACGTACCGGCTCTGGTACTCAAACCGGGCGACGGAGTAAAGCCCCGCTTCCACCGCCCCAAGTCCTTCGCCCAGCAAGGGGGACTTTTCCCAGATGCGCAGGCCGTCCCGCCAGAACTCCGTCCGCTGGACGGAGTTCTGATTGGCCCAAAGGCCCTGAAGCCGATTTGCCATGAATCCCGGCAGCAGCCTGTAATGAAGCTTCAGACTTCCGTCCTCCGTCCCGGTATAGGAAAGCTGTTCCACCGTCCCGCCCTCGGGCAGGGAGACGGCAAACCAGACCGCCTCCGTCCCCACCGGCACGGTGAAAGTCGCACCGTCAGATACGCCGTCGTAAAGCACCGTGGAGGTGTGGAGAATCAAGTCGGTTTCATTCTGACAGGTAACGCGTACAGCGGCGTTTCCGCTGCTCTTGGCGGAAAGGGTGTACGCCCCGGCAGAAAGGTTCGCAGCCCGGTTCAAAACCTCGCCCGGCGCCAGGGAGGCCGGGCCGGTGAGCTGAAACGCCAAGATTCCGTACACCGCTCCGCAGAGCACCAGCGCACCCGCTACGCCGAGAGACAGCGCTTTGTGTCGGGAAAGAGCCGTGCAGATTCGCTGGGACAAAAGCCTGTCCAGCCCCGCAAGGCCCGCGGACCCCGCCAGCGCCGCAAGCAGGGGAACGAGGGAGAACTGCTTTGTCCCGTCAAACACGGAGATATAAACCGCCAAAACCCCAAGCATGGTAACCGCCAGCGTTTCCACCATTAAAACGGCGGCGGGGAGCCTTTCCCCCTTGGGCATCACCAGCAAAAACAGCACGAACGCAACGGCAATAAAGCCCATGGCGCCAAGGCTGAACGCCAGTACGAAGCCCAGCGCCGAGAGAAACAGACACACAGTGTGAAACGCCCGCTCCCGGCCTTGGCTGCTCAGGGCCAGACCCAGTGCCAGCAGCACGCCCAGTCCTGTCACACTGGCGAAGGTGTTGCCGTCGGCCAGAAGAGAGTTGATGCGGGTTCCCGTCTCAAGGCCGGAATTGACGCTGTAATCCTGTGTAAACGTCTCGACGATGGCGCGAAACGCACCGGAAAACCAGTGGGTGGATACCAAATCAATACTCAAAAAAGAAAACAGAGCGGAGACGGCGGAGACAGCGGAAATTGCGTTTCGTCCCGCGTTTTTCCCGCTTCCTGCCGTAAAAATAATCAGCAAAAACAGCAAAAACCCCGCCAGAATCTTTGCAAACTCCTTTAAAGCCAGCACGGGGTAGGGACTGCGGAAGCAGGATATGCCCGCCCACAGCACATACAGCGTCACCGCTAGAAACAGAAGCCCCAGACGCGGGGCTATGGGCCGCTTACGCAGAAGAGCCGCCGTCAGCAACGCTCCCAGCGCCAGCAGAATGCACAGCATTGTTACAGACTCCTGTGCGGTGAGTGTCACCAGTAAAAACAGCCCCCCGGCAAACAGAGTCAGACTCCGCCGGTCGCAAAGCTCCTCCGGCAGCGCGCCCGCTGCACCCGGCGCGTAAAGCAGGTGGTTCTTTTTTGTGTTTTTCATCTATCAGACCTCCGGTTATGCGTTTTTATAGTCTATCGTCACCGCGCGCTCAGCGCTTGGCGCTTTCGGTCGTCCCCGCGAAAACGGGCTTCCGCTCCGCCATGCCGGGTACAACGGAGAGGTATGCCTCCATCACCTGCGGCAAAACCCGCCCCAGCCCATAGGGCAGGGATGCTTCGTGGGCCTGCGCACCCAGTTTTCGCCGCAGGTCCGAATCCTCCGTCAGTCGGAGAAGCTGCGCGGCGCAAGCCGCCGCGTCGCCGTAAGGATACAGCAACCCGCCGCCGTCGGCAAGCAAATCCGTGTGCCCTTTCACCGCGCTGGCCGTCACCGGAAGCCCGACGTACATGGCCTCCATTACATTAAAAGGCAGTCCCTCCGACCGGCTGGCGGAAACCGCTAGGTCAGCAGCGGCGTACCACCGGGGCATGTCCGGCTCCGAACCGGGAAAAAACACCCGGCGTTCAACACCCAGATGGGTTGCAAGCGCTTTGCATTCTTCCAGCAGTGCGCCCTGTCCGGGCAGGGCCAGCTTCACTCGCTCCGGCAGCAGCGCCATGGCCTGAAGCAGTACGGACTGCGACTTCCGGGCGGAAAATTCCGCCGCGTGAACCGCGAGAAGATCATCCGGACCAAGCCCCAGTTCCTGCCGCAGCGCCGAACTGTCGGCCTCCCGGCCCTCCAGATGGGAAAAATCCACCCCCATGCCGGGAACGTTCTCCACCCGCTGTCCCAGTTTCTTTTCCCGTGCCAGCGCATAGTCCCATTGGTTCATGGTCAAAAGCAGATCGGTCTGGGGAGCGGTCATCCGCTCTGCCGCGAGGAGAATTTCCCGCTTGAGAGGTGCCGTCCTATTATCAAATAAATATCCGTGAGCCACGGTGACAAGGAGGGGCCTGCGCCCGCTTAAGCCCGCCGCGGCGCGGCGGGTAAAAAACGCCGCCAGAGACGTGTGAGCCACCACAAGGCTGTATTGCGTCTCCTCCATGGCGCGGCGCAGAAGCGCCTGAGCACGGAAGTTGGCAGGAGCGGTCATTTTCTTTTCAAAAGGAAGGTGAATTACCCGGTCTGCTTCCGGAATTGCCATGCTTTCTCCCCCGCAGGCAATGTGAACCTCCCACCCCAGATGGCGGAACGCCGCCAGATAGGGTCGGTGAAAATTAAAAAGGTGGGAATATGTAGACGCGGTAAACAGTACGGCTTCGGACACGGCGGACTCCCTTCGGCGCTTCGCGGCTTTCTTACAAAACTCTATTATATTTGACTTGCCTCGTTTATTCAAGTAGGATTGGGTGAAATGAAGAATTTACTTTCCGTCCGCAGGAAAAATCCGCCTGCGGCGGCTGTGTTACAAGATTGTTACAAATGCGCAAAGCTATTGCGCCGTCAAAAAATATCTGCTAGAATCCAGAATGAACAAACGAGGGGGACTCTCCTTTCCCGGAGCAGATACGGGACCGGCTAGCCACGGTATGTGCGCCGGGCGAAGAAAGACCCATTCGGACGTTCAACATTTATGTCGCGGAAACCGGATCTGTGCAAGGCGATAGCGCAGGTCCCAAAACCAACGGTTTGGGGGACCGGCGTGTGTCCCTGACACGGACTTCGGCGAAAGCGGCAAATTTTTAAGGAGGAAAATCCATGAAGAAGTTCCTTTCTCTGGTAATGGCTCTGGTTATGACCATGTCTTTGGTCACCATCGGCGCCGGTGCCACCGAGTACAAGGACTTCACCGACAAGAGTGAAGTTCAGTACGAGGAAGCAGTTGCAGTTCTCAACAAGATCGGTATCATCACCGGCTATGAGGGCGGCGACTTCAAGCCCACCGGGGCTCTGACCCGCGGCGCTGCCGCCAAGATCATCGTTTCTCTGATGATCGGCTCCGAGGCCGCCGGTTCCCTGCAGGTTGCTGCCGCTCCCTACAAGGATGTGCCCGTGACCAACACCTTTGCCGCGGTCATCTCTTACTGCAAGACCGCTGGCTACATCAACGGCTACTCTGACGGCACCTTCCGTCCCACCGGCGCCCTGACTGGCTTCGCTTTCGCGAAGATGTTGCTGGGCGCTCTGGGCTATAAGGGCGACGTTGAGGGCTTCTCCGGCTCCGGCTGGACCATGAAGGTCGCTTCCGTCGGCTCTGTTGCCGGCCTGTACAACGACTTCATCACTCCCTTCCAGGGCAACGCCGGCGTGACCCGCGAGCAGGCCTGCCAGCTGGCGCTGAACACCCTGAAGGCTACCAAGGTTGAGTACAAGGGCGATAACATCAACGTCTCCACCGGCGACGCGAATGTGTCCATCACCAACCAGAACCACACCGATGTTGTCAACAGCAGCAAGACCGACGGCAATATCTGGAAGGATTCTGCCAACGGTTACGTTGCGCCTAAGGACGGCAAGATGCAGTTTGCCGAGCAGCACTTCACCGACCTGAAGCAGGTTGGCTCCGGTACTGAAGATAAGTACGGCCATCCCGCCAATCAGTGGAGCTACAAGAACGTCACCATTGGCAAGTATGCCAAGGCGGCCGACTTTACCTTCACCGCTGGCACTTCTGGCAACACCGACAGCGACAAGCTGAAGAACCTGGGCCTGGATGGCTACAAGGTTGCCGATGATACCAGCATCCGTGTGAACGGCCTGTCCGACAGCTTCAACACTGTGTTTGCTGCATTCAATGCTGCTAACGTTGATGAAGCCAAGATCAACAAGTATTCTGCCGATCTTGGCAGATTCTTGGGCCTGTTCGGCAACGGCACCAAGGTTGAGATCTATGTGGGCGATATCGCCGACGTGATTTCTGACATCGTGGTTACCAAGACCGAAATCGTTGAGATCAGCACCGTCACCAGCAAGAACATCACTGTGAAGAAGGCTGAGGAAGCTCCCTTCACCGGTTATTCTGCTGTGAAGGACGACGACGACGCATTTGCGGTTCTCTCCGGCATGAAGTCCGGCGACTATGCACTGGTCACTCCTCTGAAGGACGGTAGCACTGTGGTTGACACCGCCGCCGCTCCCACCGTGGTCACCGGCGCTCTGACCGGCGTCACCAACAGCAGCTCCAACAAGCTGAACGGCGTGATTGTGGGCGGCACCACCTATAAGCTGGCTGCTAACCGCGACTTGGATTCTCTGCCCGATACCGGCCTGAATTCCGACACCGTGAAGAACTCCAAGAAGGACGTCACCCTGCACCTGGATCAGTACGGCTATGTCATGCTGATGGAAGACGCCGGTTCTACCAGCGAGTTCTTTGTCTATGCTGCCAACGGCTCCATGATGTCTGGCAACCGTGTTCTGAACACGGTTATCGGCTATGACTTCTCCGGCAACGAGATCGAGCTGAACATCGGCAATGACACTTATCCCACTACGGCTAACACCGCACACTTTGGCGACATCCTGACCTACACCAGCACCGGTGCTTCCAGCAAGGCCGACTATGCGGTCTCTAAGGTTGCATATAATTCCACCAACAAAACCAAGGGTTCTGTGACTCCTGGCACTCTCCCCGCTGTGAGTTCTAGCACCACCAGCATTGCTGGCTTTACTGTTGCTAGCGATGTGAAGACCATTTTTGTCAACTGGGACAACGACACCATGACCGCTGCTGGCCAGCCCACCAACACCACCGTTGAGGTCAAGAATATCTCCGTCGTCAGCGGTGTGGCAAAGGCCACCGCTCTCGAGTTGACCAA
The DNA here is from genome assembly GCF_032018205.1 of Oscillibacter sp. GTDB lineage: Bacteria > Bacillota > Clostridia > Oscillospirales > Oscillospiraceae > Oscillibacter. Next base: position 295,159 of record NZ_DALZOY010000001.1, read on the forward strand.
TGCACAGTTGTACCTGAACAAGGACGGCGTTGTCAAGGCTATCGTCATCATGGATGAGTCTCAGTCCGCTGTCAGCGACAAGGTCATGTTCATTGAGAACGTGAAGGTCTATGGCTCTGGCACCAACGGCAACACCTATACCTACAACGCTTGGATTGACGGCACCCCCGATGTGGAAGTGCAGTCCACCGACAGCGTGACCACCGGCCAGTTTGCCACCTATGTGGAGAAGGCTGACGGCACCTACACTCTGCGCACCGTGAACGGCACTACCAGCGCCACTTCTTCCTTCACTGTGAAGCTGAAGTTCAACGGTACTGCTCTCACCGCCATTAACGGCAACAATGAGAACCTGATTTATAATCTGGGTAATGCTACGGAAGTTAAGGTATACAACGCTGCCGGTACCGATGTCAGTGCTACGCTTAATACAGATCCCGGCATGCTGAATCTGGCTGGCGCTGTGTGGTCCGATCTGACAGAGCGCGGCTTTGCCTCCGGCAAGAGCTTGGCCGACTTCCCTGCCGACGAGTATCCCACCGGCAAGGACGTGATTGAGCTGAGGATCATCATGAACAACAATACTAACGCTGAGAGCCAGTACAAGATTTCTCAGGTCGTGGTTGTTGGTTTCACCAACGCTCTCTAATTCCTGACTGACTGAGAACTTCGGTTTTTTGTTAGAAAACGGCCCGCCCCGAAAGGGGCGGGCCGTTTTTTGCGCTATGCTTTGCAGGATAGCACTTTTAGTTGCTTTAGGGAACCTGCTTTAACTGAATAAAAAATTTTACACAAGCAAGCGGGTGTGTTTCTTACTCTAATCTCCTCCTGCGCGGATGCTTGCGTGGCGGTTTGATCGCTTTTATCCGGGGCTTTCCTTGCTATAAAAAACGTGGTACAATATTCGGGAAAACAACAGCATCCGCCTGTGCCCACTCAGAAGACGCCGCGCTTTTTAAGCGGGGCCGCGCAGGTGAAACGGAGGAAAAGACAATGGCAATTCTGGTTCTGGGGGGCGCGGGGTATATCGGGTCCCACACTGCGCTGGCCCTTTTAAACGCGGGCCGGGACGTGGTGGTGGCCGACAGTCTGAAAACCGGATTCCGGGCGGCGGTGCCCCCATCAGCCCGATTTTATCAAGGAGACATCCGGGATCGGTGCTTTTGCGATTCTCTCTTTGAGCGGGAGAAGATTGACGGGGTGATTCACTTTGCCGCCAGCTCCCTTGTGGGCGAGAGCATGACTGCTCCCCTGCGGTATTACGACAACAATCTGGGGGGCACACGGGTCTTATTGGAGAGCATGACGGCCCACGGCGTGCGGGACATCGTGTTTTCCTCCTCCGCCGCGGTGTACGGAGAGCCGGAGCGGGTTCCGATTTCCGAGACGGACAGAAAAGTTCCCACGAATTGCTACGGCGAGACGAAGCTTGCCATGGAGCAGATGATGAAATGGACTGCGGAAGCTCACGGACTGCGCTATGTCGCCCTGCGGTATTTTAATGCCTGCGGCGCGCAGCCGGGGGGCTCTATGGGCGAGGCCCACGATCCCGAAACGCATTTGATTCCCCTGCTTTTGCAGGTGGCAAACGGCAGGAGAGAGCAAATTTTTATCTTCGGGGACGACTATCCTACCCCCGACGGTACTTGCATCCGGGACTATGTGCACGTCTGCGACTTGGCTGGGGCCCACATTTTGGCGCTGGACTATCTGGCGGCAGGCGGGGACAGCGGCGCGTTCAACTTGGGGAGCGGGGCTGGCTTTTCCGTCAAGCAGGTATTGGAGGAGGCTCGCCGCGTCACCGGACACCCCCTTCCGGCTAAGATTCGGCCCCGCAGGGCGGGGGACCCGGCGCGGCTGGTGGCCTCGGCGGACCGGGCGCGGACGGTGCTGGGCTGGGCGCCGGAGTACGGCGATTTGCGTACCATTCTCCAAACTGCGTGGGACTGGCACAGCGCCCATCCGGACGGCTACGGAAAGTAATGCTCCAAGGCAAAAAAGTTCATCAAAGCTTGCAGCCAGATTTGCCAGAGGTGTTTCGTAGAGCGGAAAATGCACTGAAACGCGGTTGCATCAGAGCGACGGCCCGGAGGTGGGCCTTATCTTTCCGGAATGCTGTTTGCCGAGGGCGCTGTTTTCCAAGCCAAAAACAAGCCGTGCCGGTCGTTTTAAGACGATCAGCACGGCTTGTTGCGTTTCTCAGGGCGTTATGTACTCAGAAGCCTATCCGTTGGGAGAGGGCCAGCAATCCTCCGCAAAACCGCTGCCACGGTGTCAATGTAATCAACAATGGGTCGCCCTCGCGAATGCGCATGGTGCGGCGAATTTCTTTTGGGATAACCACTCGGCCCAGATCGTCAATGCGGCGTACAATTCCAGTTGCTTTCATCTATAAATTCCTCCTAAGGCATCATTTGGACAGGTGGCCATAGTATCCGCAGGATTTGTTTCCCTATGCGGATGGATTTACTGGAACTGTCTGGAAATAGCTTTCTATTTTTAAAAATTTTACGCCGCTAGGTATAGTCTCGGGCAAAAAAATATGGCAAGGCCGAAAGAAAAAGCTTCCACCCGTGTGCGGTATGGCACACGGATGGAAGCAAAGGGAATAAAGACCTGGCAACAGATTTTGCGGTTAGGTACGAGTCTTTTACTTTGTGCATCGCCGCGTTTTATTTCGCTGCGATGCGCACTTTTTGAAATCAAACCAGCAGCTCGCACACCAGGTCGGTGTAGCCCGAAGGGTCTTCCAGCGGGAGGCCCGCGATGAGCAGAGCCTGATTGAACAGGAGGGCGGCGTATTTTTTCGCTTTTTCCGGGTCCTCCGTCACGGCCTTTTCCAGCGCGGCGAAGACGGGATGGGCCGCGTTCAGCTCCAAAATACGCTCTGCCTTCGGTGCTTGCTCGGGCTGTACCGCAGCAAAATATTTCTCCATTTCAAAGCTCAGGCCCGGCCCGGCGGTAAGGCATACGGGATGGGATTTCAGGATTTTGGAAGCCCGCACCTCTTTGATCTGCTCTCCGAGAGCTTCCTTCACAAAGTCAAACACAGCTTTGTGGTCGTCTTCCTCAGTCTCTTTGGGCGCTTCCTCGCTTTCCGCCTTGGGGGCGGCCTCACCGGAGAGGGCGGAGAGGAACTTTTTCTCCTGATAGGTCATCAGTGCTTGTGCGGCAAATTCGTCCACATCCTCGGTGAAGTACAAAATCTCCGTCCCCGCGTCCTTGAGGGCTTCGAGCTGGGGCAGGCGGTCGATGGCTTCCACTGTTTCGCCTGCGGCGTAGTAAATGCTCTCCTGGCCCTCCGCCATGCGAGAGATGTAATCCGCCAGAGATACGGGCTTTTTCTCCGTGGAGGAGTAAAATAGCAGCAGGTCCTGAAGCTCTTCTTTCTTTGCGCCGTAGTCAGACACCACGCCGAATTTCAACTGGCGACCAAAGTTTTTCCAAAACTTTGCGTATTCCTCCGGCTCATCCTTCATCATTTTCTGAAGGTCTGCCCGAATTTTTTTATCCAGATTGGCGGCGATGACCTTTAGCTGCCGGTCGTGCTGCAACAGCTCACGGGAAATGTTCAGACTCAGGTCGGCGGAGTCCACCACGCCCCGGACAAAGCGGAAATGCTCCGGCAACAGATCGGCGCACTTTTCCATAATCAAAACGCCGTTGGAATAGAGCTGCAAACCCGATTCAAAGTCCTTGGAGTAGTAGTTGAAGGGCTGTTGAGAGGGGACAAACAGCAGCGCCCGATAGGTCACCGCCCCCTCGGCGGACACGGCGATCACCCGCTGTGGCTCCGCATAATCGTTGAATTTATCCCGGTAAAACTTGTCGTATTCCTCTTTTTTCACCTTGGACTTCTGCCGCTGCCATAGAGGGATCATGGAGTTGAGCGTTTCCACCTCGGCATAGGTTTCGTACTCGGGATGATCTTCGGGAGAATCTTCCTTTTTGCGGGTTTTGCTGATCTCCATGCGGATGGGGAAACGGATGTAATCCGAGTATTTGCGCACCAGCTCCTGAAGACGCCAGCCCTCTAAAAACTCACTGAATTTTTCGTCGTCTGTGTCGGGGCGCAGATGCATAATCACGTCGGTGCCAAAGCTTTCCCGCTCACACTCCGTGACGGTGTACCCGTCTGCGCCGGAAGACTGCCACAGATACGCCGTGTCAGAGCCGTATTTCTTTGTCACCACCGAGATGTGGTCGGCCACCATAAACGCGGAGTAGAAGCCCACGCCGAACTGACCGATTACGTCGGCATTTTTAGCGTCATCTCCCACCTCCTGCCGGAACTGAAAGGTGCCGGAGGAGGCGATGACGCCCAGATTGCTCTCAAGGTCCTCCTTGTCCATGCCGATGCCGTTGTCGGACACGGTGAGAATGCGCCCGGTCTTGTCCGTTTTGATTTCAATTTTGAAATCCTTGCGCCCAAGGCCCACGTCCTGATCCGTCAGCGCCCGGTAGCACAGCTTGTCGCAGGCGTCACTGGCGTTGGAAATGATCTCCCGGAGAAAAATCTCGTGATGGGTGTAGATGGAGTTCACCATCAGATCAAGAAGTCGCTTGGACTCCGCCTTGAATTGTCTCTTTGCCATGGATGATACACTCCTTTTTCATTTTTCAAAACGACACTATTATAGCATCGCCCTGCTGAAAATGGAATATCAAATTTCAAAATTACATTTAAAATGAACGTAAAAATCCTGCAAAAAACCCGCCCGGAGCTTTAAAACCGAAAAAGAAGTAACCAAATTGTAAATTCCGAACGGAAAGAGTTGTGAAGAGAAAAAAATGCGAGTAGAATATATTGAATCCCGAATGGGATATGTTGTTTTGAAAAGGAGCCTTCCTCTATGGGATTTGTGCAGAGGCTGCGAGGCGGCCTGGCCCGCCTGATGTACGGGCGAAACGGCGCGGATCGGCTGGGTCTGGTGACGATTTGGACCTCGCTGGGCCTGAACATTGTCTCCGCCCTCCTTCGAGGGCGGGTGCCCGTGGCGGGCGCGGTGCTTTATTGGGCGTCCATGGCCTTGGCGGTCTGGGCGATTTTCCGGATGTTTTCTAAGGACCTCTACAAGCGCAGGGAGGAGAACAGCCGTTTTTTGCAGTTTTGGTGGAGACTTCGCAACGGACACAAAAACGCGAAGGATCGCCGGGCCGACACGGAGCATAAATACTTCACCTGCAAAAGCTGCAAAACCATCTGCCGTGTTCCGGTGGGCAAGGGTAAGGTGGAGATCACCTGCCCCAAGTGCGGCGCTAAAATCCGCGGAAAAACCTGAATTCAGAGGACAGCCGTCTTTGGCGGCTGTCCTCTGTTGTTTTTGGGGATGGATGGAGCCGGGAAGAACCTTTTGCAGGAAAAGACAAATTTGCCCGAAAGCGTTTGTGCAGTCTATAAAAAGTCGTTGAAATCCACGAAAGCACAACCTACATTTCGACAGGGCACATTCTTGACGCTCCGAAGGCCCTAGGGTATAATTGAAATAAAAATTGGGCGCACGCAGCGCACACGAAAACGATTAACCGCCGATGGAGGAATTTTCCCGGCGGGAAGGAGTGAGGATATGGGGGAGAGCGGACATGCCTTGGCGTTCCACGCGGGGACGCTGTCAGACGGCTGGAACTGGCTTGGCGCCCACCCCGCTGGGGAGGCGGGCCTTGAAGGCTGGCGCTTTCGGGTCTGGGCACCCCATGCGCTGACGGTGAGCGTGGTGGGAGATTTCAACGAATGGGATATCTCCGCCGATCCTCTCACGCGGGAGGGGGAGACGTGGACCGGCTTTGTGCCGGAGCTTCCCGGATTCACCTCATATAAATACGCCGTCACCGGCCCGGACGGGAAGGTCCGCTATAAGGCGGACCCCTATGGCTTCCACACGGAAACCCGCCCCGCCACCGCAAGCAAGCTTTATGATATCTCCGGATTTTTGTGGACCGATAAAGATTTTCAAAAAGAAAAAGCGGGCCGTCCCGGAAACACCGGGCCGCTGAATGTGTACGAGGTGCATCTTGGCTCTTGGCGCAGGCGGGAGAATGGGGATTTTTACGATTACCGTTCCATGGCAAGGGAGCTTGCCGCCTATGTAAAGGAAATGGGCTATAACGCGGTGGAGCTGCTGCCGGTGACGGAGCATCCGCTGGACGACTCATGGGGATATCAGTGCACCGGGTATTTCGCGCCCACCTCCCGGTACGGAACGCCGGAGGACTTTATGTGGTTTGTGGACCATATGCATGAAAACGGCATTTCCGTAATTTTAGACTGGGTTCCCGCCCACTTCTGCAAGGATGAGCAGGGACTGTATGAGTTTGACGGAGATTGCTGCTACGAATATGCGGACCCGAAAAAGCGGGAACATGCGGGATGGGGGACGAGGGTTTTTGACTATGGACGGACGGAGGTAGTGAGCTTTCTTCTCTCTTCTGCCCGGTTCTGGCTGGAGGTCTATCACATCGATGGGCTGCGGGTGGATGCGGTGGCCTCCATGCTGTATCTGGACTATGACCGTCCTGCGGGCCAGTGGACCCCCAACAAAAACGGTGGCCACGAAAATCTGGAAGCTGTGGAATTTCTCCGGGCGCTGAATCGAATGGCCTTTTCCATAAATCCCGGGGTGTTGATGGTGGCGGAGGAATCTACCGCTTGGCCCTTGGTCACCCGTCCGCCAGAGGATGGAGGGCTGGGCTTCAACCTCAAGTGGAATATGGGCTGGATGAACGACATATGTCATTATTTAAAGCTGGACCCCTATTTCCGCCAGTTCAACCACAAGGACCTTACCTTTTCCATGATGTACGCGTTTTCGGAAAATTACGTGCTCCCCATGTCCCACGACGAGGTGGTACATATGAAAGGCTCGCTGGTGGGGAAGATGCCGGGAGACTATGAAACGCAGCTTCGTTCCCTCCGCGGCTTTTACGCGTATTTTCTGGCCCATCCGGGAAAAAAATTGCTGTTTATGGGCCCGGAGCTTGGCCAGTGGCACGAGTGGGACGCAAACGGCGAGTTGGACTGGTATCTGCTGAAGCAGGAGCCAAACCGCAAAACTCTGGCATTTTTTCGAGCGGCAAACCAATTTTATCAGAAAACCCCGGCTCTGTGGGAGGAGGACTTCCGGCAGGAGGGCTTCCAGTGGCTGGTGGCGGATGACAACCACAACAATGTGGCGGTGTTCCTGCGCAGGGATTCCAGGGGCGGGGCGCTTTTGTGTGCGGTGAATTTTTCGCCCAACACCTACCCCGACTATCGAGTGGGCGTGCCGGAGCAGGGGCGGTATACCGAGGTGTTCAACACCGACGGGGAAGCGTTCGGCGGCGAAGGCTATGGAAACGATTCGCCCGTGGAGACGCAGGCGGTTCCCTTCCACGGGCGGGCGCAGTCGGTGGTATTGCGCATTCCGCCCTTTGGGGGCGTGTTCCTGCGGATGGAGAAGAACGCGGCAAATTCCACGAAAGCCGCAGTGTCCAAAAAGTTCCCAAGCGCTGAAACGCCCTCTCCAAAAAGAGCGGCGGCGAAGGGGACAAAGGAGAAAAACGCCGGGCGCCAAGCCGCGAAAAAGGCGGCTCGAAAGCCCGGTAAATGAGGAGGCAGAGGCATGAAAAAGGAGTGCATCACCATGCTGCTGGCCGGCGGCCAGGGCAGCCGGCTGTACGTGCTTACCGGCGATATGGCAAAGCCAGCGGTCCCCTTCGGCGGGAAATACCGCATCATCGACTTTCCCCTGTCCAATTGCGCAAACTCCGGAATCGACACCGTGGGCGTGCTGACCCAATACCGTCCGCTGGAGCTGAACGCATATGTGGATAACGGCCAGACCTGGGACTTGGACAGCAGCACTGGCGGCGTCCACATTCTGCCGCCCTACCAGTCCGCCGCGGGCGGTACGTGGTATAAGGGCACGGCAAACGCCATTTTTCAGAACATTGCCTTCGTCAACCGGTACGACCCGGAGTATGTGGTGATTCTCTCCGGCGACCATATCTACAAAATGGATTATTCCCGGATGGTGGAGCGGCACAAGGAGACCGGCGCGGCCTGCACCATTTCCGTGATGGAGGTCCCTTGGGACGATGCTTCTCGCTTTGGCATCATGAACGTGGACGCAGGCGACATGGTGACGGAGTTTGAGGAAAAGCCCAAGCACCCCAAGAGCAACCTTGCCTCTATGGGCATTTACGTTTTTAGCTGGAAGACCCTGCGGTCCTATCTGGAGACGGATGAGGCGGACAGCGCTTCGGACAACGACTTTGGAAAGAATGTCATTCCCGCCATGCTGCAAAACGGCGAAAAAATGGCGGCTTATCGGTTCGAGGGCTATTGGAAGGACGTGGGGACGCTGGAATCCCTCTGGGATGCCAACATGGATATGCTTTCCCCGGAGTCGGGCCTTGATCTGCTGGACGAAGCGTGGCCCATTTACGCACAGTCCCTCTCCCTGCCTCCGGCCTTCCTTGGGAAGCATGCCAGGGTGAGCCACAGCGCCTTCAACCGGGGCGGTAATCTGGAGGGGACGGTCGAAAACTCCGTGCTTTCCGCCAGCGTCACGGTGGAAGAGGGGGCGCGGGTCAGCTATTCCGTGCTGATGCCCGGCGTCACCGTGAAGGCTGGGGCCGTGGTGGAATATGCCATTGTGGGGCAGGACGCGGTGATTGGTGAAAACTGCCGCGTGGGCGCGTCGCCCGAGGAGGCGGACCCCCTTTCGTGGGGGCTTGCGGTGCTGGCCCCCGGCTGCGTACTGGAGGCGGGGATCAGCGTCCCGCCCAAAGCCATGCTGGATGAACGCGGCGAGGAGGTGGCAAGATGAACGGACTGCACGGAATTATTTTCTGCTATGAGCGGCGAAACGATTTGAAGGAGCTGACTGTCGGGCGCTCCGCGTCCTCTCTCCCCTTTGCCGGACGGTATCGGGCCATCGACTTCGGCCTTTCCAATCTGGTGAATGCCGGGGTAACGGATGTGGGCGTGGTACTCCACGGGCAGTATCAAAGCCTGATTGACCATCTTGGCAGCGGCAAGAACTGGGACCTCAGCCGCAAGCGCGGGGGACTGAAGCTGCTGCCTCCCTTCGCCTATGAGCGGACGGGCGGCGGATACGGAGAATTTCGGGGGAAAATGGAAGCGCTGGCGGGGGTGCGCAGCTATCTCCAGTCCATCCGGCAGGACCATGTGGCGCTGATGGAAGGGGACCTTGTGGTAAATCTCCCTCTTGCCGAGGTGCTGGACCGGCATATTCGCTCCGGCGCGGACATTACCACCGTCTGCGGGGACGACAGCTTTGCCGTGGACAACGGCACCTATTTCCAGTCTGACGGAGAGGGACGGGTGCGGGAGGTTTTATACCAGATGCATACGCCCCGGGGCTATCGGGGGCTGGAGGTGTACATCCTGTCCACAAAGCTTCTGGTGGAGCTGGTGGACCAGTGCATCAGCCGCGACCAGTATAGCTGGCGGCACGACATTCTTCAGGCCAAGGCGGGAGAGCTGAATATCCGCTCCTTCATCTGGCCGGGGTTTGCCGCCCAGATTCGCTCCGTGCAGGAGTATTATGACCGCAGCATGCAGCTTCTGGATGCCTCCATCCGGGCGGAGCTGTTCACGCCGCTGCGGCCTATCCGGGCAAAAAACGCGGACAAATCGTCCGCTTACGCCGGTCCCGGCGGCCTCTGCGTCAACTCGCTGATTGGAGACGGCTGCAAGCTGGAGGGGACGGTGGAAGGCTCTATTCTGTTCCCCGGCGTGGTGGTTGAGGAGGGCGCGCGGGTGCGCAACTGCGTTCTGTTTAAGGACACCGTGATCCGCCGCAACGCGGATTTGGCCCATATCATTGCCGACAAACGGGTGGAGGTGCTTCCAGACCGCACGCTGATTGGACACTCCTCCTATCCACTGGTGGTGAGTAAGGGCGCACGGGTGTAAAGTCCGTCCGCTTGCGGGCGACTTGGAAGCGCGGTCATGAGTTAGAAAGGGGAAACCGCCATGAAAATTTTGTATGCCACCAGCGAGGCCGTACCCTTCTGCAAAACCGGAGGGCTGGCCGACGTGTCCGGCTCTCTGCCTGCCGCCATCGCGGCGGAGGGCGCTCAGATCGCCGTGGTGTTGCCGCTGTACCGGCGCATCCGGGATCAGTTTGGCCCTCAACTGGAGTACCTTTGCTACGACTATGTGAATCTGGCGTGGCGGCGGAGCTATTGCGGGCTGTTTCGCCTTGTGCGGGACAAAGTGACCTATTATTTCTTGGACAACGAGCAGTATTTTAACCGCGCAAATTTATACGGCTATATGGACGACGGAGAGCGGTTTGGCTTTTTCTCCCGGGCGGTGGTGCAGATGCTGCCCCATATGGCCTTTTGGCCCGATGTGATTCACTGCAACGACTGGCAGAGTGCCCTCATTCCCATTTATCTGAAAGACGACGGCGTGCGGGAAGAGCGGTACCGCGCTGTGCGCACCGTCATGACCATCCACAACATCGAGTATCAGGGACGGTTTGGGCCGGAGGTCACGGGGGATTTGTTTGGTCTGGACTCCGGCTGGGTGAACGACGGCACCATCATGATGGATGGGGACGTGAATCTTTTGAAGGGGGCCATCCTCTGCGCCGACGCGGTGACCGCCGTGTCCCCCTCCTATGCCGAAGAGCTGAAATACGCCTATTTTGCCCACGGGATGGAGAGCGTGATGCGCCGGTGCGCCTATAAGCTCTCCGGCGTACTCAACGGCATCGACATGAAGCGCTACGACCCCGCAGCCGACTCGCTGCTTGCGAAAAACTACTCCGCCGACGATCTTACCGGCAAGGCCGCCGACAAGGCGGAGCTGCAAAGGATGATGGGCCTGCGGGAGGAGCCGGACACGCCGATTCTCGCGGTGGTAAGCCGCCTTGTGGCCCACAAGGGGCTGGACCTCATCCGGGAGGTGTTCCATGACATTATGGAGCTTCCCGTGCAGTTGGTGGTGCTGGGGCAAGGAGAAGAGAAGTTTGAGGAGTTTTTCTCCTGGGCGCAGGGGCAGTATCCCGGGCGGATGGCGGCGCATCTTGGCTATGACGAGGCGCTTGCCATGAATATTTACGCGGGGGCGGATTTGTTCTTGATGCCCTCCCGCAGCGAGCCCTGCGGCCTGAGCCAGATGATCGCCATGCGGTACGGAACGGTCCCCATCGTCCGAGAAACCGGCGGGCTGAAGGACACCGTCCACCCTTACGAGGCGTGGCGGGATGCGGGCAACGGATTTACCTTTGCGGCGTACAACTCCGGGGATATGCTCTTTGTCATCCGGCAGGCCGTTGGCCTTTACTGGGACTATCCGGACCATTTCCACCGCCTGCGGCAGCGCTGCATGGAAGGGGACTTTAGCTGGCGGCGCAGCGCGGGGGAATACCTGCGGATTTACAGCGGGATCACCGGAAAGCTCCGGGTCAAGCCAGTGGGCACGGAGCCCGAGAGCCCCGCCGGGGAGGAAGTGCTTGGAAACCCCGCAGCGCAGGAGGAATCCGCTCAACCGGAAAAGGCGGTTCAACCGGCGGAGCCGGAGAAGGTTGAAAGGTCCGCCACAAAGGCGCCGGAACAAGCGAAGCAAGCCGGAAGAAAGACAGCCAAGAGGAAAGGAAGCGCGGACGAGAAGGAACTGTCCGCGGATAAGGCAGACGAATGACGGCATTTACAACAAGGGAACTGGAAGACGCGCTGACCCGCAAGCTGATGATCAACTTTGGGAAGACCGCCGAGGAGGCCGGGGAGACGGAGATGCTTCGCGCCTGCGCGCTTGTGCTGCGGGACGCCATGGCCCTGCGGGGCGTGGAAACCCGGCGGGAAACCCGCCAAAGGGAGAAAAAGAAGGTCCACTATCTGTCTCTGGAATTTCTGATGGGGCGGAGCCTTCAAAAAAACGCATATAATCTGGGGGTGCTTCCCCAGTTGAAGGAAGCGCTGGAGCATCTGGGCTTTCAGGCTGGAGACGTATTCGAGCTGGAGCCGGACGCGGGCCTTGGCAACGGCGGTCTGGGCCGTCTGGCTGCCTGCTATCTGGACTCTATGAGCACGTTGGAAATTCCCGCCACGGGGTATTCCATCTGCTATGAGCTGGGGATTTTTAAGCAGAAGATCGTGGAGGGCCAGCAGGTGGAACTGCCCGACGCGTGGAAGGGCATCGGCTCCGCGTGGCTGCTGCCAAAGCCGGAAGAGGCCCGGCAGGTCCGCTTTGGCGGGACGCTGCGGGAGTTTTGGAACGACGGGCATCTCCACATCGTGCAGGAGGGGGGAACCACCGTGCTGGCCGTCCCCTGCGACATGGAAATCGCCGGGTATGACACCGGCCACACCAACAAGCTGAGATTGTGGGACGCAAAATCCCCCAAGCCCGTGGATATGAGCCTTTACTCCAAGGGGGAGTATCTCAAGGCCACGGAGGATGAGGCCATGGCGGAGGTGATTGCCAAGGTCCTTTATCCCGACGACAACCATGAGGAAGGCAAATCCCTGCGGCTCAAGCAGCAGTATTTCTTCGTCTCCGCCACGGTGCAGAGCATCGCGGAGGAGCACATGGCGGAATTTGGCACCATGGCCAACTTCCACGAGAAAAACGTGCTTCAAATCAATGATACCCACCCGGCACTGGTGATTCCCGAGCTGATGCGGATTTTGATTGACGATGCGGGCATGGGATGGGATCAGGCATGGGAGATTACCACCCGGTCTGTGGCCTACACCAACCACACGGTGCTGGCGGAGGCGCTGGAGAAGTGGCCCCAGGCGCTGTTTGAGCGGCTGCTGCCCCGCGTTTGGCAGATTACGGCGGAGATTGCCCGCCGGTGGGAGGAGAAGTGCCGCGCGTATTTCCGGGACGAGGAAAAGGTGCGGGACACCGCCGTGGTCTGGGACGGGGTGGTCCGCATGGCGAACCTGTGCATCGCGGGGGGAATGCGGGTCAACGGCGTCAGCGCCCTCCACTCGGAAATTCTGAGAAGCGACGTGTTTCAAAACGCCTGCGCCATGGAGCCGGAGAAATTCACCAACGTCACCAACGGCGTGGACCATCGACGCTGGCTGGCGGAAATTAACCCGGGACTTCACGGGCTGGTGTGCGACCTTGCGGGGGGCGAGACGTATCTCATGGACCCTCAGGCCCTTGGAAAGCTGGATGCGTACGCCGACAATCAAGAGGTGCTGCGCCGCCTTGCGGAGATCAAGCGCAGGAACAAGGAGGATTTTTCCGCCTATGCGAAACAGCAGCAGGGCGTTCTGCTGAACCCGGATGCGATTTTCGACGTGCAGGTGAAGCGCCTCCACGAGTACAAGCGCCAGCTTTTAAACGTGCTGCACATCATCGCCCTTTACCAGCGGTTGCAGGACGACCCGAACGCCATCGACCGGCCCCGCACCTTCCTTTTCGGGGCAAAGGCCGCGCCGGGCTATGCCGTGGCAAAGCGGATTATCCACCTGATTAACTCTTTGGCGGACCAGATTGACCACGATCCCGTCTGCCGCGGCAAGCTTCAGGTGGTGTTTTTGGAAAATTACCGGGTGTCTCTTGCGGAGCGGCTGATGCCCGCCAGCGAGGTTTCCCAGCAGATTTCCACCGCCGGAAAGGAAGCCAGCGGCACTGGCAACATGAAGTTTATGATGAACGGCGCCCTGACTGTGGGGACGCTGGACGGCGCCAACGTGGAGATGCACGAGGTTTTGGGGGATGAGAATATGTTCCTCTTCGGGCTCCGGTCAAACGAGGCGGCGGCTTTAAGCCGGGAGGGGTATCTCCCCCAGAGACTGTACGCCCGGGACCCGGTGCTGCACCGCGTATTGGACGCGCTGAAAACCGGCTTTCGGGACGCCGTGAGCTACGAGGATTTGTACCGGCGGCTGCTGTTCGGCGACCATGGCGCGCCTGCGGACGAATATCTGCTGCTGGCGGATTTTTCCGCCTACTGCGACGCGGAAAAGCGTATGGCGGCCACTTATGCCGACCCCCAGAAATGGAATGCCATAAGCCTGCGGAACATTGCCCGCAGCGGCGTGTTCGCGGCGGACCGGGCGGTGGCGGAGTACGCCGACCGAATTTGGAACGTGCCCCATCGCAAGGTGCGGTAAGCTTTCGCCGTGAAAAGGAGCGGACCTCACATCCATTTTGTCCCGGCTTTACAAATGAGGACAAAACGGATATAATAATAAAGCTTTGTTACGGAGGGGAAACGCGCCCGGACCCGGTCGGCATCGGCAAAACGCCGGGGCGGCGGGAAACGGCCCGAACCGAACACAAACCTTGCCCGGCTGTTTCCAAAAGCAGCCGGGCATTTTGCCGTTTTGGGCGGTGCAGCATATGAAAAAACGCTGCTGTGAAGCATTGCGGGCCGCGCGGCTGCGCTTATTTGGAAGATTCTTTCTGCGCAGCGGGCCAGAACAACCGCCGCCCGTGCGCATGGAAAATACGTTATAATTTGACCGTTTACAAATACAAAGGAGGAAACCTGCATGGGACTGATCAAAGCTGCAAAGGGCGCCGTCGAGGGGGCGCTGGCGGACCAGTGGAAGGAATATTTCTACTGTGAGGCTTTGCCTGCGGACGTACTGGCGGTGAAGGGACAAAAACGCACGTCCCGCCGCTCGTCCAACACCAAGGGAAGCGAGAATATCATCACCAGCGGTTCTGTCGTCGCCGTGGCAGACGGGCAGTGCATGATGATCGTGGATCAGGGGAAGGTGGCCGAGGTGTGCGCCGACCCCGGCGAATTTATCTACGACGCATCCACCGAGTCCTCCATTTTCTCCGGCGAACTGGAGGAGAGTGTCCACCGCACCTTTGAGAGCATCGGCAGGCGGTTTACCTTCGGCGGTGAGCCGCCCAAGGACCAGCGGGTTTACTATTTCAACACCAAGGAGCTGCCGGGCAACAAATACGGTACGCCCAGCCCGGTTCCCTTCCGGGTGGTGGACCGGAACGTTGGGCTGGATATGGATATCGCCATCCGCTGCTTTGGCGAGTACAGCTACCGCATCTGCGACCCGCTGCTGTTTTATACCAACGTCTGCGGCAATGTGGAAAGCAGCTATACCCGGGAGAGCATTGACGGACAGCTCAAAAGCGAGCTGATGACCGCCCTCCAGCCCGCCTTTGCAAGAATCAGCGAAATGGGCATCCGCTATTCCGCCCTGCCCGGCCACACCATGGAGATGGCACAGGCCCTCAACGAGGTGCTTAGTGAAAAATGGAGGAAGCTGCGGGGTCTTGAGATCATCTCCTTCGGCGTTTCCAGCGTAAAGGCAAGCGAAGAAGACGAGCGGATGATGAAGGAACTGCAACGGAACGCGGCCCTCCGCGACCCCTCCATGGCGGCGGCTCATCTGACGGGGGCGCAGGCGGCGGCGATGCAGAGCGCGGCGGCAAATACGAGTACCGGCGCTCCCATGGCGTTTATGGGAATGAACATGGCGGGGGCCGCAGGCGGCATGAATGCGCAGGAGCTTTACCGCATGGCGCGGGAGTCCGCGCCGGGACAGTCCGTACCCGGGGGCGGCTGGACCTGCCAATGCGGCGCGAAGGCCACCGGAAAATTCTGCCCCGAATGCGGCAGGCCGAAGCCCGCACAGGACGGCTGGACCTGCGCCTGCGGCGCGGTGAACAAGGGCAAATTCTGCGCCGAGTGCGGCAAGGCAAAGCCTGCGGGCGTTCCTCAGTACAAGTGCGACAAGTGCGGCTGGGAGCCTGCCGACAAGGCCCGCCCGCCCAAATTCTGCCCCGAGTGCGGCGATCCCTTTGACGACGGAGACCTTCAGTAAAACAGACGGAGGCGAATGCCCATGCCCACCAATATTACCAATTACCAGTGCCCGGCCTGTACAGGCCCTTTACACTTTGGGACCGCATCGGGAAAGCTGGAGTGCGAATACTGCGGCTTGTCCTTTGACGTAAAGGTCATTGAGCAGCTTTATGCGGACAAGGAGCAGGCGGCTGCCGCGCAGCCGGAGCCGGAAGCCACTATGGGCGGCGGCGAGTGGAGCGAGGAAGAAGCGGCCCGCCTGCGGGCCTATTCCTGCCCCTCCTGCGGAGCGGAGCTGATCTGCGACGATACCACGGCGGCCACGTCCTGCCCCTATTGCGGCAACCCTTCGGTGATTCCCGCCCAGTTTTCGGGACACCTCAGGCCGGACTGCGTGATTCCCTTCCGCCTTGACAAAAGTGCCGCCGTGTCGGCGTTGGAGCGGTATTACAAGGGCAAGCGCTTTTTGCCCAAGTCCTTTGCTTCCGGAAACCACATTCAGGAAATTAAGGGCGTTTATGTCCCCTTCTGGTTGTTTGACGGCAAGTCGGACGGGAATCTGAACTTTCGGGGAACCAGAGTTCAGGTGTTTAGAAGGGGAAACGAGGAAGTCACTGTGACCGATCACTTCCGGGTGGTGCGGCAGGGCACCGTGGATTTTCAAAAGGTGCCCGTGGACGGCTCCTCCAAAATGCCCGACGCGCATATGGACGCCATCGAGCCCTTCGACTACGGGGAGTTGAAGGAGTTTTCCACCGCGTATCTGCCCGGCTTTCTGGCGGATAAGTACGATCAGGACTCTGCGGAGTGCAAGGACCGGGCTTATTCCCGTATCAAGGCCAGCACCGAGGACGCCCTTTCCGCCACGGCCCGGGGCTATGCGACATTGAGGCAGGAGAGCGGAACCGTCCGACTTCAAAAATGCAAGGCAAAGTATGCCCTGCTGCCGGTGTGGATGCTGGCAACCCGCTGGGAGGGGAAGGATTTCCTCTTTGCCATGAACGGCCAGACGGGAAAGCTGGTGGGCGACCTGCCCATGGATTGGGTGAAATTCTGGCTGTGGTTTTTCGGGATTTCTCTGCCGCTGATGGGTCTGCTGGGCCTGATTTTGCTGTGAAGGGGGCGGGAATATGAAAAAGACAGGACTTTTTCTGCTTTTGGTGCTTGCCCTGACATTCGCGCTGCCCCTGCCCGCCATGGCGGCGGAGCTGGACGCGGTGACGGACGCGGCGGGCCTTTTGACGGAGACAGAGCGCGGGGAGCTGAACGACCGAGCGGAGGAGCTTGCCCAGCAATACCAGTGCGCGGTGTACATTGTCACGCTGGAAGACATGGAAGACATGGGCGGCAGCGATGCCTACGACCTTGCCACGGCTGTTTACACGGAGTACGACTTGGGCTACGGCGAGGAGAAGAGCGGGCTGCTGCTTCTTTTGAGCATGGCGGAGCGGGACTATGCCCTGATTGCTTACGGCTATGGAAACACCGCCTTTACCGACTACGGAAAGGACGTGCTGCTGGATGAGGATGTGCTTCCTCTTTTGGGAGAGGATGCGTATTACGAGGGCTTTTCCGCCTATCTGGATACGGCGGGGGAGTATCTGGGTCTGGCGCGGGACGGGAAGCCTTTCGACGTGGAAAACGCCCCGGGATACGATGAAACGGAGGGCCGCTATGAAACGGGCAGCGCATACGGCACAAATGCCCGGCCCAAGCATGATGATGAGGAATTTGCCATCAGGCTGGGCGCGGTAATTTTGGTGCCGCTGCTGCTGGCGGGCGGAATTTGCCTGTACTGGAAACGGCAGATGAATACCGCCGTGTCCGCCCGAACTGCCGACCGCTACATTCCCTCAGACGGTTTTCATCTCACTGGTCAGCAGGATACCTTCCTCTACCGCACCGAGACGCGCCGCAGAATTGAAAATCATACCTCCGGGGGCGGACACGCTGGGGGGACTTCTATGCGTTCGGGCGGCTTCTCCGGCAGAAGCGGAAAATTCTGACTGGGCGGCGGGGCGCCCGTTATACCCCGGCCGGGTGGACATGATTGTCGCCGCCCGCGTCCGGAAAGAGGTTATTCACCCGGGGCAGTGCCGCTTACGGCGACGGAAGAAAAAGTGTTCTTCCGTCGCCCGTTTTTCCATCTGCATCATACCGAGCCGAGTTTTAATAGTACCGATTAAAGGAGCGTTCATGAAAAAGGCACAGAGTATTTTTCTTCCGATTTTTCTCGCAGTTGCAGTTCTCTTTTCCGGCTGTGCTCCGGCGGCGCGGTCCCTTTCCTTTACACTTTCGGATGTGCCGGAGTTTTCCGACCAGCCCTACGTTCTGCTGAACGACAACCTGCCGGCTTTTCCAGATACAGATTACGAGGAAACCTCTTTTGAGGAATACAGTTCCTTGGATCTTTTGGGCCGGTGCGGCCCGGCCTATGCCTCTGTAAGCCCGGACACCATGCCTACAGAACCCCGGGGTGAAATCGGGCAGGTGAAGCCCTCCGGCTGGCACACGGTGAAATACGACCTTGTGGACGGCAAATACCTTTATAACCGCTGCCACCTGCTGGGCTATCAGCTTACAGGGGAAAATGCCAACGAGGAAAATCTGATCACCGGAACCCGGTACATGAACGTGGAAGGGATGCTGCCCTTTGAAAACGAAGTGGCCGACTATGTGCGCGAAACGGGGAACCATGTGCTCTACCGGGTTACGCCTGTTTTCGAGGGAACCGAGCTTGTGGCAAGGGGCGTTCAGATGGAGGCCGAATCCGTGGAGGACGGCGGCAAGGGCGTGCAATTTAACGTGTACGTCTACAACGCCCAGCCCGGCGTTACCATTGACTATGCCACGGGGAACAGCTATCTGACGGGCGAGAAGCCCTCGGCTTCCTCCGATACTTCAGAAGAGGAGAGCTATGTGCTCAACACGAAGTCCATGAAATTTCACCGCCCGGACTGCTCCGGCGTTCTCTCCATGAGCGAGAGCAACCGCCGGGACTATATCGGCAACCGGGAAGATTTGATGGGGGAGGGCTATACCCCCTGTGGACAGTGTAAGCCCTGAAGGCCGAAAAAGCACCGCCGGACAGGCGGTGCTTTTTTATCGCTCTAAGACTCAGCCGCCAAGAGTGGCAAGGCGGCGCATACCGTTCAGGTCGCCGTCGCTCACCGGAGCGGAAAAGACCCCGCCCAGCGCACCGGTCACGTCGCCCTGCACGCGGGACATCTCCTCCATCGCTGCCGCCAGAGCGGAGCGAAACTCCTCCCCGGTCAGTATCTCGTCTCCCGGACAAGCAGCTAAAATCGTGTCATAGTACTTCTCAGTAACGCCGATGACGGCGGTTTCGTCAAAAATTCCGCCGGGGCGCTGCAGCTCTCCCTGCCAGAAGGACGCCAAATACGGCCGTATGTCGGCAGGAATGACGGCCACGTCCGCATCTCCTGCGGCCAGCGCGGTCAGGAGATCTTGTCCGCTCCCACTCGGCAATGAGCTTACGGCCCTCCCGGTCAGGTCAGAGAGGGTGTTCCCTTCATAGTGATCCGCAAGCCACAGGTCGGTCATGTTTGTTTCATCCGGGGTCAGAAGCCACGCGGCCCGATCAAGCTCATCCCAAGTCAGGGGCGTGTCCGACGCGGCCCGGTTTGCCAACTGAAGGCCATAGTCTGACGGGCCTGCCAGAATCAGATATCGCTGCCCGCCGGAGTCTGCTTCGCTGTGAGTGCTTTCCGCGCTTTTCCAGTCGGCAGGGTCGGAGCTGTCGGGCAGGCCGCCGTGCTCGTGTGCCGTCAGCAGAGGGACGGCGGACCCGCCCGCCTCCACAAAGGAATCACCGGGCAGCACGGCTAAATCCACGCCACCCTCCTCCAGAGCCTGAGCTGTGGCCGCCGGAGACGCGCCCACGGTGACCTCTACCGCGCCAGCTTCCACGCCGTGGTTGGCCAGCGCGGATTTCAAAGCCTGCGGAAGGGCCTGGACGGCGTACATCAATGTGTCGGAAGAAAGTCCCTCCCGGCGGGTCAACTCCAGCCGCAGCGTTTCCAGCTTCAGCGGTTCGTCGGCGGAAGAAGAGGCGGACGAGGAAGCGGAGGTCGATCCGGTCCCCGCTTTGCAGGCGGACAGGCAGGATATCAGCAAAAGCGCCGCCAGCGCGGCCGCAACGTTTTTCATGGCAATTTCCTCCAGATAAATCATAGGCTCGTTGGCTGCAAGGGTAGACATTTTGGGGGCCGTGTGGTATGATAACCGCATAATTTTTGTCAGTTAATTGTATCATCGGATCCAGCCGGATGCAAGGCCGGCGGCAGAAAGAACAGGAGGAAATGGAAATGTATCAGCGCTCAGAAAATTGCCATCGCGAGGATCAAAACATACGCGGCGGGAAGGGCATGACCCACATCAAAGTTTTGGCAACACCGGATCAGATGTACGGCAAGGCCAGAATTTTCAACCACATGACCCTCGACCCGGGCTGCTCCTTCGGATACCATGCTCACGAGCATGAGACGGAGTTTTACTACATTCTAAGCGGAGAGGCGATCTTTAGCGACAATGGCACGGAAGTGATTCTCCACACCGGAGACATTGCCGAAACCGGCGGCGGCGATGCCCACAGCCTGGAAAACCGCGGCGACGTGCCGGTGGAGCTGATTGCTCTGATCATCAACGAATAAGGCGCGCATTTGTGAGCAAGCTGACCGATCAGCTCCGCGCCCACGGCGCGGACATGGACGGAGCCATGAATCGCCTTTTGGGCGATGAGGATCTGTACGCCATGTGCTTCGACCTGTTTTTAGAGGATACGGCCTTTGCCACGCTGGGTGTCGCGCTGGATGCGGGGGACCGTGCCGCCGCGTTTGAGGCGGCCCATTCACTGAAGGGTGTGGCCGGGAATCTGGGCCTGACCCGGATTTACCGGCTCAGCGGTGAGCTGGTGGAACCGCTGCGCGGCTGCGCAGCGGCAGAGACGGATCTTCCGGGCCTGTACGCAGACCTGATGGAGGAGCGCGCCGTACTGCGTCTTTTGACGGAGAAATAGATGGCCGACTCTTTTTACAAAGGGGCGGTGGGCCGCGCGTCAATCAGCCCACAGGCGCAGGGGAAATGAAAAAGGCCGCTTGAGGGGCCTTAGTTTTTTGAAAATAAGCGGAGCGGAGGAACTTGAATCCTTCGCTCCGCGTTTGCTGTTTTCCGGTTTCAGAACGAAAAGTGCCCCGGCTTTGTGAAAAGCTACGTCTCACAGACACTATTTTGCATGATTTATGTGCACAAAATCCGAAAAGTCATTTGACTCTTTGGGGGAATATGCTATAATAATAAATATCACAGATTTCTACCGATTTTGACCTGCCTGCGCCCAGAAACCGACGGGGCGGGGCTTGCGGGCGCGGCGAACAGGGAAATCCGCGTCCGAATGATATGAGAGGAAAGTGACCCGGATGGATCGTACGGCCTATGGGCATCTTAAAAAATGGAAAGAGCGGAAAACCCGCCGTCCGCTGATATTGCGGGGACCCAGACAGGTTGGTAAGACTTGGCTGCTGCGGGAGTTTGGCGAGAGGGAATATGCGCGGTGCGTATATGTGGATTTCGAAAGCAGTGTCCAGATTTCCGGTTTGTTTGACGAAAATCCTTCGGTGGACCGGATTGTCACGGAGCTGGAGCTGTATGCCGGATACAAAATCGACCCGGCAGAGACGCTGCTGGTGTTTGACGAGATTCAGGCCATTCCGCAGGCGCTGGCCTGCCTGAAGTTGTTTGGCAAGGAGGCGCCGCAGTATCATGTTCTCTGCGGAAGCAGCGGTCTGGACGCGGCAATCCGAAGCGGCGCACCCTTCCCTGCGGAGTGGGTGGAGGTTTTGGATTTGCACCCTCTGTCTTTTTTCGAGTTTCTCCGTGCAGTGGGCCGGGAGAAGTACGTGGAGATGCTGCGGGAAAGCCGCTATGACTTGACACCCAACTACCGTCAGGACTATATCCGATTTTTAAAATACTATTGCTTCGTGGGCGGTATGCCCGAAGCGGTCGGCGCCTTTGCGGCGGACCGCGATTTTTTTGCCGCCCGGGAGGCACAGACGCGCATTCTGTCCGTCTACGAGCAGAGTTTTTCAAAGTATGCGCCCATTGACGCGCTGCCTCGCATCCGAACGTTGTGGAGCAGCATTCCCCGGCAGTTGGACCGGGAGAACCGGAAATTTCTCTTTGGAGCCATGAAGGAAGGCGCCCGCGCCCGGGAGTTTGACGCCGCGCTGACATGGCTGACGGACAACGGCCTTGCCCGGGACATCCATCGGGCAGAGGTGCCGGAGTCGCCGCTGGTAGCCAGCGAGGATGCCCGGGCGTTTAAGCTGTATCTTTCGGATGTGGGCCTGCTTGGCTGTATGCTTGGTCTTCGGCAAGATATGCTGCTGGAGGGCAACTCCGTGTTCCAAGCCTATCACGGGGCGCTGACGGAGCAGTACGCGCTCCAGCAGCTCGACAGCCTGAACCAGATGGTCGTGTGCTACTGGATGGCTCCCCGAGGTACCGCGGAGGTGGAATTTCTGGTGGACAACGGGTTGGAGGCCATTCCCGTGGAGGTGGCGGTGGAGCAGAACCTCCAGTCCAAAAAGCTGAAGGTTTTCCGGGAGCGGTTTTTGCCGCGGCAGTCCATCCGTGCTTCCCTTGCGGACTATCGCCGGGAACAGGGACTTTTGAACCTGCCCCTCTGGGCGATTGAGACGCTGTAAAGTACAACTGGCGACTGCACGGTGATGCCCGGTAAAAATGAAGTACGCTTTGGCGAATCAATCGCCAAAGCGTACTTTTTCCTGTAAAGCGGGCAGGTTCCCATAAGACGGGTGCTCACAGGTCCCATTGCTGTCCCATCCGCTCCACTGGGAGCAGGGTTTCCGCCCATTGAGGATGTTCCTCCAAAAAGCGCTGCGTGGGGCTGAAATCCTTCCACTGATGCATGGGAATCAGCCGCTGAACTTCCGCCAGCTCCAAGAGATAGCAAAGGCCCCAGTCGGCGGCATTTCCCTGACGGGGGTCGAGTGGGGCAAAGGCCAAGTCGATGCGCCGTCCCCGGAGAGGTTCAATATACCGCTTAAAATCGGCCTCCATATTCCGGTTCCAGTCTCCCGGCTCTTCTTCCCAGTGCCACCAGTTCAGGTCCCCAGCATGGTAAAGGGTTTTTCCCTCACAGGTGATGATCAGCGCAACGCCCTCGTCGGTAGAGGGCAAAGTTTCCACCGTGACGCCGTGGGGCAGCTCCATGCGTTCGTTCCCATCCAACACGGCGCACTTATCCGCCGTTTCGGGAGAGAGTCCCCATTTTTCCCGGTTTTCGGCGGAAAGCTCGATGCCTCTCCCCAGCAGGAAGCGGACCTTGCGGCTCCCGTCGTCCAGAGAGAAAATTTTTGAGGTAAAGTGGTCGCCGTGGGCATGGCTTGCAAAGCAGAACAGCGGCTTGTCCGAAAGGGGCGGCAGTTCGCCTTTCCACCAGTCAAACAGGAGATAAACACCATCCAGCTCCACAAGAAAGCCGCTGTGGGCCAAAAATGTGATGCGCATTATTTGAATTTCACCGCCGTGCCGTAGGCCACAACCTCAGCCGCGCTTTGCATCACGGAAGAGGATGCGTACCGCAGGCCCACCACCGCGTCCGCGCCCAAATGCTCCGCCTCGTCCATCATGCGCTTTGTGGCAATGGCCCGGGCCTCGTCCAGCATGTCCGTGTAGCTTTTGATCTCGCCGCCCACCAACGTTTTCATCCCGGCCATAAAATCGTGGCCGAAGTTTTTGCTGAATACCACTGCACCCTTCACTGCCTCCAAGGCTTCCAGCTCCCGTCCGGGAATCGTCTCAATCGTAACCAGTTTCATTTGTAATTCCTCCTGTCACTTTATGTATATGCGCCGCCCGCACCGGTCCAAAATCAATAGCGCTTCGCGTCTTCTTCTTCTCCCTGGCCAAGCTCCCGCAGGCGCTGAATCAATGCACAAATCACGCCCACAATCACTGCCACGGGAAGCGCCAACAGCAGCGCCGCCACCGGCGCAGGCGGAATGCCCGCCGGGTCCGTTTCAAAGCCCCAGACCATCAGCCAAATCATGCCCAGCATCAGCACCGCCATGAAAACCGCGCAGGCAATGGGAGCGATGTAGCGCCCGGGGCCGCCTCTTTTTTTCCAATTCATAAAATCATCCTCCTGCTCCGACCGCGTATAAAGAGCTTCCGAAAAATTTTAAAAAGGGATATCCCCATGCAGCGAAATATGCTATACTTGGAGCATGGTTCCTCCTGAAGGACGGAGCCTTGAAATTTACTTTTCAGGAGTACAGTATATCATGCCCCGTACCCATCTGACAACTCTATCGGATATTGTTTCGCCGCTTCTTTTTTGGTATCGTGCGAATGCCCGGGACCTGCCTTGGCGGAAGACCCGGGACCCTTACCGTATTTGGGTGTCGGAGGTGATGCTCCAGCAGACAAGGGTTGCGGCGGTGTTGGGATATTATGGGCGGTTTTTCACTGCGTTTCCCACGGTGGAGGCGCTGGCGGACGCGTCGGAAGAGACGCTTCTCAAGCAATGGGAGGGCCTTGGCTATTACAGCCGGGCCAGAAATTTGCAGCGGGCGGCACGTCTTGTGGCTTTGACCATGGAGGGACGCTTCCCCAATACCTATGAGGGGCTTCTTGCCTTGCCGGGGGTCGGAGACTACACAGCCTCTGCTGTGGCCTCCGTGGCCTTCGGACTGCCGGAACCTGCGGTGGACGGCAACGTGCTCCGGGTGTTTACCCGGCTGACGGACTGTCATGACGACATTGCCGATTCCGGGACGAAAAAAGCCGTTCGGGAACAAATTGGCGCGGTGATGCCCGGAGAACCGGAAGATATCCGCATTTTCAATCAGGCGCTGATGGAGTTGGGGGCCGTGGTCTGCGTGCCGAATGGCCCGCCAAAATGCGTACAGTGCCCTCTTATGGCGCGCTGCCTTGGTCGAAGCCGGGGAACAGCGGAGCGTTTGCCGGTAAAGTCCCCCAAAAAGGCCCGGCGGATTGAGGAAAAAACCGTGTTCCTTTTCCTGCGGGGGGGAGAGATTGCTTTGCGCAAGCGGCCCGAGGGCGGTCTGCTGGCAGGGCTGTGGGAGTTTCCCAACGGAGAGGGCACGCTGGACGAGACGGCGGCGGCCGATCTGTGCGCCCGCTGGGCGCTTTCTCCCCGGGTATGGAAGCGCCGATTGACGGCGAAGCATATTTTTACCCATGTGGAGTGGCATATGACGTGTTATGTGCTGGAGGTTTCTGGCAACGGGCCGGAGGACTTTTTATGGGCGGACGGATTGGTGCTGGAACGGCTGGCCGTGCCATCGGCTTTCATCCGGATGAAGGAAGAGGCAAGAACCGCACTGGAGGAATACCATGGTGAAAAACAGCTTGAAGGAGGTCCTTCCCATGGGCTTGACGGTGGAGCTTGCATATGACTGTCAGGACGAGATTTGTTCGCTGTTTCAGGAATATACGGAGATGCTGGTGCGGAAGAGTCCATCCGTTGCGGACTATCTGAACCTCCAGCACTATGACGCCGAGCTTTGCGACCTTGAAGGCAAATACGGCCTGCCGGATGGGCGGGTGTATCTTGCGCGGGTGGACGGCGCTGCGGCGGGATGCGCCGCGCTGCGAAAGCTGGACGACACCCGCTGCGAGCTGAAGCGGATGTATGTCCGTCCACAATATCGCGGGCAGAAAATTTCCAGAGTGCTGCTGGACCGGCTTCTGGCGGACGCGCGAGAGATCGGCTATCAAAAAATGCTGCTGGACACCCTGCCGTTTTTGACACAGGCCATCACCATGTACCGGCGGCGGGGATTTCAGAATATCCCCTGCTATAACGACAGCCCCTTGCCGGAAACCATTTATATGGAGCTGGAGCTGTAAGTCTTAAAAGCCAGAGTTTGAAACGTAAGCGGAAAGCGAGGTACTGCTGGTATGTTGTTGACATTGGAATTGGCTTATGAACAGCCGGAGGTCATGCGCTCCATGATTCAGGAATACGTGGATACGCTGATTTTGGCAGTGCCGCCCTTCGCCTCGTATTTGCAGGTGCAGCACTGCGACGCGGAGCTGGCAAATCTGCGCCAAAAATACGGCAAGCCGGACGGGCGGCTCTATCTTGTCCGGGTGGATGGAACGCCTGCGGGCTGCGCCGCTTTGCGGCGGCTGGACAACGAGAGCTGCGAGGTGAAGCGGCTGTATGTCCGCCCTCGGTTTCGGAAGAAGGGCGCGGGCAGGGCGATGATGGAACGGCTGATTTCCGACGCGCGGGAGGTTGGTTACCGGCAGATGAAGCTGGACACCCTTCCCATGCTGCCCGACGCGCTCCGCCTGTTCCGCGCGCTGGGGTTTCAGGAGATTCCCCGGTATAACGACAGTCCGCTGCCGGGAACTATTTTCATGCAGCTTACGCTGTAACATCGTCAAAGGAGGCACTACCATGGCTTTTTGGAACCGGGACGAGGAAAGCGATTGGGAAAAGCACCAGAGAGCGAGGGAAAAGGAGGCGGATAAGGGGGAAAAACCCACCGTCTCCGACGAGTTCAAGGCGTATTTCAAGACCGTCCGTCAGGGCCTGGGCGCAGAGGACGGCTATGCCCAGCAGCCGGGAGAGAAGGACACGCCCTTGAAAACTTTTCTGTCCCGTTTAAGCCGGGACAAGCCGGAGGAGGAAGAGGGACCGCCGGAGAAATGCCCGTGGTGCGGCGGAGATATGGTCAAGGGCTATTTGTGGGGCGGACGGGGTGTGTACTGGCAGGAAAAAAAGCCGGGATTTTTCTCCAGCGGTTTTTTTGCGGAGACTGTGGACGTGTCCGAGCCGAGCGACTTTGGTTGTCAGTATAAAATCATGTGGCATTGTGCCGCCTGCCGCAAAATGGTGACGGACATCCGGGACCTGAATCCGCCGCTGGGCGAGAGGAAGCCGGAGGAGCATTCCCTTTCTTACGAAGAGCAGATCAGCGTGGCGGAGCACGGGGACGGCGAAGCGGAAGCTACGGCGAACGAAACGAAGGAAGAGAACTAAACGAAACGGAAGAGACATAAGAGGGAGAAAACAACTGCATGGCACAGCTATACTTCAAATACGGGGCTATGGGCTCCAGCAAAACGGCAAACGCACTGATGACCCGATTCAACTATGAGGAGCGAGGCCAGCAGGTGCTTCTGGTGAAGCCCCGGCTGGACCTGCGGGACGGGGACCATATGGTGTCCTCCCGCATCGGGCTGAAATATCCCTGCATCTATTTTGACGAGATGCAGAAAATCAATCCCATGGAATTGCAGCAAAACGCCTGCATCATTGTGGACGAGGCCCAGTTTCTCACCAAGGAGGAGGTAGACTACCTTGTCTCTCTGGTGGACGACGCGGGCATTCCCGTCATCTGCTATGGCCTGCGGGCGGACTTTAAGGGCGACCTGTTTCCCGGCAGCGAGGAGCTGCTGGTGATGGCGGATAAAATCGAAGAGGTGAAAACCATCTGCTGGTGCGGCAAAAAAGCTTCCTTTAACGCCCGGTTTGACAAAAGCGGCCGGGTGCTGAAGGAGGGGGCGCAGGTTGTGCTGGGAGCCAACGACCAGTACATCGGCCTGTGCCGCAAGCACTGGCGGGAAGGAAACCTTGGTCCCGATTTCAAGGTGGAGCAGCCGTGATTTGCAGCATTTGTCCCCGGAGCTGCGGGGCCGAGCGAACGGATACAGTTTCCGGCGGCGTGTGCCAAATGCCGCTGATCCCTGTGGCGGCGAAAGCCATGCTTCATTTATGGGAGGAGCCGTGCCTTGTGGGGGACCGGGGCGCGGGCTGCGTCTTTTTCTCCGGATGCAATCTGCGGTGCAGCTTTTGCCAGAACGGAAGTATCTCCCAAGGAGACTGTGGAAAGCCCGTAAGCGTCTCCCGCCTGCGTGAGATTTATGAAGAGCTGATTGAAAAGGGCGCGGCGTGCATCGACCTTGTAACCCCCACCCACTTTACGCCCGCTGTGGCCGAATCGCTGGATCGGCCTCTGCCGGTTCCCGTGGTGTGGAACTCCGGCGGCTATGAAAAGCCGGAGACGCTGGGGATGCTGGAGGGAAAGGTGCAGATTTACCTGCCGGATTTGAAGTATGCGCTGCCCGGACCCGCGAAGGAATACTCCGGCGCGGAGGATTATTTCCACTGGGCCAAGGCCGCGATTTTGGAGATGTTCCGCCAGACGGGGCCGTATCAGATGGAGAACGGACGGCTGAAATCCGGGGTTTTGATCCGTCATCTGGTGCTTCCGGGAGAGCTGGAAAACACCCGCCGGGTGCTGGACTGGGTGTCGTCCGCCTTTCAGCCGGGGGAGGTGCTGTTCTCGCTGATGGCCCAGTACACGCCCCAGCCGGGAGCAAAGGGGGCCCTTGCCCGTCGGGTGACAAGGGCGGAATATACCGCCGCCGCGCAGTATATGGAAAACTGCGGGATTACCGACGGCTATTTGCAGGAGCGCACCTCCGCCAAAGAGGAATACACGCCGGACTTTGACCTTTCCGGTATTTGAGAAAATCGCCCTCAACACGCTGAAAGCACGTCCTGTGCCTCACTGGGTGACTCGGCCCGTGTTGCTTAAGACGGTATCTAATTAAAAGGCCCGCCTGTCCGGTAAAAACCGGACAGGCGGGCCTTAACTTAGCGTGGAAGTAAATGCGATCTGCAAGCACAGCGTCAAACAGCGCGGTGCTATTTTCCCTGCCGATACCCCATGGCGCTGGAAATTTGGCCCGCGGTGGTCTGCGTAAGAAGCAAAGCGTCTCGAAATTCCCGGGACTGGGCTTTGTAGAACATGCCGATGATGCCCACGGCGTATTTCACCTGTCCGGAGGCATCCCGAATGGGCGCGGACACCGACCCCAGCCCGATTTTGTACTCCCCATCCTCCACGGCGTAGCCCTGCCGGCGGGCAGCTTCCAAATCCTTTGCAAGGTCCTTCCATGTGACAGGCGTGTGGGGCGTATAGGCGGAAAGGGGCTGGAGCTTCAGAATGCGCATGGCCTCGGATTCCGGCATGGCGGCGAGAAAAACCTTGCCCTGCGAGGTGCAGTGAAGCGGCAGGCGGGTTCCCACCTCGGACACCACCCGCAGCCCCGCCCGACTTTGAACCTGATCAATGGTAATGGCCTCGTTTCGGTTCAGCACGGACAAAAAGACCGACTCGCCGGTTTTGGATGCCAGATGCTGCAAAAAGGGCCGGGCCAGCTCCGAAATGCTCCACCCGGCGCTGACGGCGCAGCCGTATTCAAACAGGCGGACGCCCAAAAAGTATCGCCCGTCGGGCTGCTGCTCCACCGCGGAAGACTCCCGCATGGAAGAGAGCAGACCGTATACAGTGCTCTTGGGCCAGCCGGAGCGTTCGCTCAGCTCCGCGAGACTTAAAGGAGCCTTCGCCTCGGACAGAATGCCCAGCAGGCGAAACGCCTTTACGACAGACAAAACCAGCTTGCTTTCCCCCGGCATGGCGGCGTCCTCCTTCCACGGCTTTAAAAGTTGCGTTGCCGAAATTATAACAAATACACGGGACAAGTACAACTGGAATTTGATAATAACGACTGGATATTTGATATTGCCGAATGAATTTCTTGCACTTGCCAAAAGATTTGAAAGATGTCGCTGGAATTGCCCCACCGGGTGGGGAGATTTCATAAAACGGACGGAGGGGACGGCTTATTCCCTTGCCAGAGAGGGAGGATAATGGTAAAATAATAGGATAAAAGCAATTCATGAAATGAAAGATGAGGTTGAACAGCCAATGCCGGAGGAGAACAGGAGCTGCGTGCTGGGGGACCAGCTTCATAAGGGGATGACCGTCCGGGGCGTATTTGAGCTGTGGCTGGCTGCGGCCCGCAAAGAGGTGAACGCCGCTTCTTATGCGAATTACGAGCGGATTGTCCGGCGGCATATTTTGCCGTGTCTGGGAGAAGCGGTGGTGGACTATCTGACCGTGGCGGACATTCGTGGTTTTTTGGACGAGCGGCTGCGCAGTGGACGGATGGATGGGAAAGGCGGACTGTCCCGAAAGACCGTGTCGGATATTTCCCGCGTGCTGAACGCGGGAATGAAGCTTGTCAACTGGGACCCCGATTTATCCCATGGCGGAAGGGTGTTTGTGAAGTCCATGCACCCCAAGCGGGACACGGATACTCTGACGGACCGCCAGGTTGCGGCCTTAACAGAATACCTGACGGAAAATCTGGACCGCAGCAATGCGGGCTTTCTGCTGTGCCTTTACACGGGGATCAAGCTCAGCGAAATCTGTGCGCTGAGGGACTCTGATTTTTTGCTGGAGGAGGACCGGCTTCAGGTCCGCCGCACTCTTCAGCGGGTCACAATGCGGCAGAGCTGCGGCGACCCAGACGGCGCCGAGGGGCGGCAGGACACTGTTGCGTATGACCCGGAAGACAGCGGATACCGCGATTTGGCGCTGGCTACCGGGCTGTCCATGCAGATGTGGACGCTGCTGCGGGGCGGAGACGGGACGGCGTACTTTCTGACGGGAACCGACGACCAGCCGCTGGGACCGCGCACCTATCAGTATCGCTTTCAGAGCATGCTCTCAAGCTGCGGCCTGCCACAAACTGTGAATTTTCATATGCTCCGCCATACCTTTGCCCTAATGTGGATGAGCAGCGGCGGAGAGCTTGGGGCGCTTAGCCGCGCGCTGGGACACGGCTCTGTAAAGACCACGCAAGCCCGCTATGAGGGCCTGCTTCAAACGGTGGAGCCGATCGCGCCCGACCATGCGAAGCTGATTAGCCCAAGCGCGGTAAGATAAACGGCAGGCACGCGGGATGTGCCGCACATTAGAAATATACGCAGCCATAACTTGACAAAACAGGCGCCGAGAGTATTCTCGGCGCCTGTTTCTTATTAAACAACAGGAGGGGAACCCAATTGCTGGGTCAATGCCTGATGCTTTCTTATCTGCGGGAAAGCGACAGATTCAACAAGCGTCCAAAAATGCTGCGCATGAGGCAATCATAATTTCCCCGGACATGCTTAGCTTTCGTAGCACTTGGGGTCCTTGGGCAGGAAAATCTCCAGAATCAGCCCCACAACAAACACGCCTGCTACCATGTTGTTTGCGAAGATTTCGCCGATCATGCTTGGCATGTAATCAAAGAAACCGTCCACCTGCGTCACGCCCACGCCAAGACAAAGGGACGTTGCAGTAATCAGGGTGTTGCGGTTGCTCATGCCTGCCTCATGCATCATCTTGATGCCGGACATCATGATGGAACCAAACATGATGACGGTGCAGCCGCCCAGTACGCAAGCCGGAAGCGTGGTGAAAAAAGCGCCGATGGGCGGAAACAGGCCGCCAAGGATCATCGCCAGTGCGCCGAACATAATGCAGAAGCGATTCACCACATGGGTCATGGAGATCAGTCCCACATTCTGGCTAAAGGAGGTGATTGGCGAGCAGCCGAACACGCCGCCGGAAACCGCGGAAATAAATCCGTCCACGCACAAGGAGCCGGAAACCTCTTTGGCGGTGATGTCGCGGCCAAGGCCGCCAGTGCAGGTGGCTGTGGTGTCGCCGATGGTTTCCACGGCGGAGACGATGAATACAAGACAGAAGGAGACGATGGAGCCGATTTCAAACTGCGGCTTGAACGCCACCAACTGCGGAACGGCAACCACGCCGAGGGACTGCACGGTGGAGGACATTGTGCCGAAATCCACCATGCCGAAGAAAATAGAGACGATGTAGCCCACCAGCATACCAAACAGAACATAGAGCTGCTTGGCGATTCCTTTTAGCGAGGTGTGGAAGATGAATGCGGAGGTAAGGGTAATCACCGCCACAAGCAGATTCTGCCAAGAGCCCAGCGGGTAAGCGGAGGAAGAGGCAAAGGAGGAAACGCCCACGCTCAGGATACTCAGACCAATGGAAACCACCACGCAGGCGGAGAGAATCGGCGTAATAATTTTGCGCCAGTATTTTGCCGTCAGGCCAAGAACGCCCTCAAAGCAGCCGCCCACGATAATGGAGCCGACCATGATGCCGTAGTCCTTAGACGCCGCCGACAGGCAGGCGGCAAGGAAAGTAAAGCTGAGGCCCATGACAACCGGCAGTCCGGAGCCGAGAAAACCGATGGGATAAAGCTGTACCATGGTTCCGATTCCGGCGATAATCATGCAGTTTTGAATCAGGCGCGCCGTTTCTATCGCGGTAAAGGGCTGTCCATTGTACACTGCGACGGATGCGATAATGATGAGCGGTGTCACATTTGCCACGAACATGGCAAGCACATGCTGTAGGCCGAAGGGAATTGCTTTGCCGATGGGGACCCGGCCGTCCAGGCGGTAGACATTCTCTACACTGACGTCCTCCGAACGCGAAATTTTCCTCATCTAACAAG
>NZ_DALZOY010000002.1:0-151 GCF_032018205.1 Oscillibacter sp.
CATCCGGATTCACAGCCACCTTCCCGGAGGTATCGGGTACCTGCTTTACACATACGATGATTTTCATGACTCTCTACCTCCTCAGTTATTTCACGCCCAAGCGTCCGGCAATGACCATCCGCTGGACCTCGGAAGTACCCTCGTAGATCTC
>NZ_DALZOY010000002.1:238-13206 GCF_032018205.1 Oscillibacter sp.
ATCATGCGCTCCACAGGATACTCGCGGGTATAGCCGTAGCCGCCGAAAAGCTGCACGGCGCGGCGGGTCACATCAGACGCGGTTTCAGCGGCGAACAGCTTGGCCATGGCGGCGTCCATGGAATAATCCTCATGGAGCTGCTTTTTGCAGGCGGCGGCATACACCAGATACTGTGCGGCCTGCGTGCGGCAATGCATGTCGGCCAGCTGGAACTGGGTGTTCTGGAACTGGCTCAGCCGTCTGCCGAACTGAACGCGCTCCTTCGTGTACTTCACGGCCTCATCAATGGCGCCTTCGGCCAGACCCAGAGCCTGCGCGGCGATGCCGATACGGCCGCCGTCCAGCGTCTGCATGGCAATCTTGAAGCCCTTACCCTCTTTGCCCAGCAGGTTCTCCTTCGGCACGATGCAGTCTTCAAAAATCAGATCGCAGGTGGAGCTGCCGCGAATGCCCATCTTCTTCTCGTGCTTACCCACGGAGAAGCCGGGGAAGGATTTTTCCACGATGAAGGCGGTGATACCATGGTTGCCGGCCTTCTTATCGGTCATGGCGAACACCACAAGGGTGTCGGCCACGGTGCCGTTGGTGATAAAGCACTTGGTGCCGTTAAGTACATAGTGGTCGCCATCCAGCACAGCCATGGTCTGCTGGCCGGAGGCGTCGGTTCCGGCGCCGGGCTCGGTAAGGCCGAAAGCGCCGATCTTCTTGCCGGAAAGCAGGTCGGGCAGATACTTCTTCTTCTGCTCCTCGGTGCCGTGCTCAAAAATGGGAGCGCAGCACAAAGAGGTATGAGCGGAGACGATGACGGCGGTAGTTCCGCAAACCTTGGCCAACTCCTCCACGCACATGGCATAGGAGAGAACGTCGCCGCCGGCGCCGCCATACTCCTTGGGGAAATAAATGCCCATCATGCCGAGCTTTGCCATTTTCTCCACGGTTTCCATGGGAAAACGCTCTTCCTCGTCAAGCTCCTCTGCCAGAGGCTTTACTTCAGTTTCGGCAAATTCGCGGTACATCTTACGGAGCATCAACTGCTCGTTCGACAGATGAAAATCCATATTTCTTACTCCTTATATTGAATTTACTTGGAATAGTCGTAGAAGCCCTTACCGGTCTTTTTGCCCAGCAGGCCGCCGCGGACCATCTTGCGCAAAAGCAGCGCGGGACGGTATTTGGAATCACCGGTCTCGTTATAAAGGGTCTCCATGATGGCAAGGCACACGTCCAGGCCGATAAAATCGCCCAGAGCCAGAGGGCCCATGGGGTGGTTCGCGCCCAGCATCATAGCCTTGTCGATGTCCTCCACGGAGGCAACGCCGGTTTCCACCAAGCCCGCAGCCTCGTTGATCATGGGAATAAGTACCTTGTTGACCACAAAGCCGGGAGCCTCGGCAACCTCGATGGGGTCCTTGCCGATCTCGCGGGTCAGGTTATAGATGTAATCAAAGGTCTCCTGCGCAGTGCTGGCGCCCCGGATGATCTCCACCAGCTTCATGCTGGGGACGGGATTGAAGAAGTGCATGCCGATGACGGGATGCTTCAGTCCGTTGCCCATTTCGGTGATGGACAGAGAAGAAGTATTGGACGCGAAGATCGTCTCGGGCTTGCACATGGCGTCCAGCTCGTTCAAAAGCTCCTTCTTAGTGGCCATGTCTTCCTTGACGCACTCGATGATCAGGTCTGCGTCCGCACAGGCGGACTTTTCTTCCACCAGCACGTTTGCAAGCAACGCATCCATTGCCTCCTGCGCCATCTTGCCCTTCTCAACGCGCTTTTTCAGGGACGCCGCCAGCTTATCCTTGTGCTTCTGGGCGGAAGCGACGGAACTTGCGTACATCAGGGCAGTGTGGCCCTTCGCTGCGAAAACCTGAGCAATTCCGCTGCCCATTGTGCCTGCGCCAAATACTGCAACTTTCATGTAAATCCTCCTATTATTTTCACATGTTGATGGGATTTATTTCATAAAGGCCAATACGTCAGCCATTTATAAACGGGTCGGGCTTGCGCTTTTCCACAAAGGCGGCCATGGCGTTTTTCTGGTCCGCCGTCGCAAAACAGGAGCCAAACAGCTTTTCTTCCACAAGCAGCGCCTCGTCCATATCCACCTCAAGCCCGTCGTTCACGGCCTTCTTACAGGCCCGAACGGCAACAGGGGCGTTTCCGGCAATGCGCCCGGCAAGCTTCTCCGCCTCCGTCATCAGCGCCTCAGCGGGGTAAACGGCCTGCACCAGACCCACGCTCAGCGCCTCCGGCGCCTTGATGTTGCGGGCCGTATAGAGCAGCTCCTTCGCTTTTCCGGGGCCGATCAGTCGGGCCATACGTTGGGTGCCGCCAAAGCCGGGTGTAATGCCCAGCCCCACCTCCGGCTGGCCGAACACCGCCGTGTCCGCGCACAGGCGGATGTCGCAGCTCATGGCCAGCTCGCAGCCACCGCCCAAGGCAAAGCCGTTTACCGCGGCCACAGTGGGCACGGCAAGGGTTTCCAGCTTGCGGAACACGTCGTTTCCCTGCTTGCCGAAAGCCTCGCCCTCCGCTTTTGTCAGATCGCGCATCTGCGCGATGTCCGCCCCTGCCACAAAGGCCTTCTGTCCCGCTCCGGTGACAATCAGACAGCGGACAGACGCCGGGTCGATTCGATCCAGCGCCTCGTTTAACTTGGAAATTACTTCGCCATTCAGTGCGTTCAGCGCCTCGGGACGGTTAATGGTCAGAACCGCCACTCCTCCGGCTTTCTCCTCCAATTTTACAAACGCCATATCTTCCTCCTCCAATACTTGTCAAAGGTCAAAGGCACCTGCCCTTCGGAAACATGGACTTTGCTAAAATACTCACAATGTTCATTATAGTTTCTCCCGCCCCAATTAGCAACCCCCAATCGTGGAAGAATTTTAACAATTCTTGCTTTTTTACATTTCATACAAATTCGTTACGCAATTTTATGCGATTGTGTTAAGCAGTTAACAGATGCAGGAAGCGCGTCTTTTTTACAGGACCGGATTTCCCCCAGCTTCCCACATTTACAAGGGAAAAAAAGCATGCTATAATAGCCCGGAATCTATTCTTTAGGAGCAATTTTGCAGCGGTGCGGCGGCAGGACAAGCACAGGCCGCCGTCTGCTTTTACAACTGGGAGGATGTATCCTTATGCGAATGAGAAAGAAAAAAAATTTGGTCCCCCGCATGGAGCGGTGCGCTGCACTGCTTATTTCGGACCCCTATTCCATGCGCGGACAGTGGCGGACGCTGAAGCCGGACGCGCAGGAGCTGCGGGTGGAACTGGGCTGCGGCAAGGGGCGGTTCACCGCCCAGACCGCCGCCGCAGAACCGGACGTGCTGTTTGTCGCAGTGGAGGTGGTGCCGGACGCCATGGTGGTCGCCATGGAGCGGTGCCGGACGGAGGGCCTTGAAAACGTCTTCTTTGTAGACGCAAACGCCGACCAGCTTCCCTCCTTTTTTGAGCCCGGCGAGGTGAGCCGCATCTACGTTAATTTCTGCGACCCGTGGCCTTCCAACCGGCACGCCAAGCGCCGCCTGACCCATGGGAATTTTCTCAAACTGTACCGTCAGGTTTTGCGGGAGGACGGGCAGGTCCACTTCAAAACCGACAACGCCCCTCTGTTTGAGTTTTCCGTGGAGGAGTTTCCCCAATTTGGCTTCACGCTGTCGGAGGTCACCCGGAATCTCCACGGAAACGGTCCCGTGGGCGTGATGACGGATTACGAAGAGAAATTCCACGGACTGGGAACGCCCATTAACCGGCTGGTTGCCACCATGGCGGAATGGACAGAGCCGGAACCCTCTTTGGAGGAGGAAACGCAGGAAGACGGAACACCGGAGGACGGCAACCCTCTCTAAGACGAAAAGCAAGAAAACAGCGGCTTTTTCCGGTTTTGGGAAAAGCCGCCGTTTTTTTATGCTAATTCTTAAATTGGAAAAGACTCTCCAAGTAAAGAAACGACAGCAGAAGCCAGCAAAAAAGACGGACATCCGAATGGATGTCCGTCTCCGTGCTTTTATGGGTAAACTATGCTTTTACGCTGCCTTTTTCGCCATTTCAGCCAACTGCGTGAAAGCAGCGGCGTTGTTGACAGCCATCTCAGCCAGCATCTTGCGGTTGATAGTCACGCCGGCGGTCTTCAGCCCGTGCATGAAAGTGGAATAGTTCATGCCGTTGAGCTTGCAGGCCGCAGAAATACGGGTGATCCAAAGCTGACGGAAGTCGCGCTTTTTCAGGCGGCGGCCGGTGTAAGCGTAGCTCAGGGACTTCATGACCGCCTCGTTAGCGATTCTGAAGTGCTTGGACTTGTCGCCCCAATAGCCCTTGGCCAGCTTCATGACCTTATTTCTTCTCTTGCGCGTCATCAGCGCGCCTTTTACTCTTGCCATTTCAAATTGCCTCCTATTCTAACCGTTCAGTATCTTATTTGTAGGGAATCATCTTGCGGATCGCATCCACATTGGTCTGGTCCGCATAGGTACCGGCGCGGAGGCGGCGGGTGCGCTTGGTGGTCTTCTTGGTGAGGATATGGCTCTTGAACGCATGGGCGCGCTTAACCTTCCCGCTCTTGCTCAGGTTGAATCTCTTCTTCGCGCCACTGTGGGTTTTCAGCTTCGGCATAATTGAAATCTCCTTCCGTGTGTTTGACAGAATCTGTTTATTTACCAGTTTTGGGAGAGAGGAAAATGGACATCATCCTACCCTCCAGCTTGGCGGTCTTGTCCAATGCGGCGGTCTCGGCGCACTGCTCGGCAAACCGGGCCAGCAAGGCTCTGCCAATATCGGTGTGGGCCATCTCGCGTCCGCGGAAACGGACCGATACCTTGACGCGGTTTCCCTCGTCAATGAACTTCTGGGCATTTTTCAGCTTGGTGTTGAAATCCCCGATGTCGATACCGGGAGACATGCGGATTTCCTTGATCTCCACCACATGCTGATTCTTCCGGGCTTCCTTTTCCCGCTTGCTCTGTTCAAACCGGAATTTTCCATAGTTCATCAGCTTGCACACGGGCGGCTTGGCCTGGGGTGAAATCTTCACCAGGTCCAGGCCCTGTTCGTCGGCGATCTTCTGCGCATCGGCGGAAGGCATAAGGCCAAGCTGCTCGCCGTCGGCTCCGATCAAACGGATCTCCCTGTCCCGGATCGCCTCGTTCAGTTCATGCTCTACCATGCTAATAGTCCAAGCACCTCCATTCAAAAATCGCAAAAAAACGCGGGCGCCCGATGGGCATCCGCGTAACTCTCCAAACAAGCGCCGATCCCTCAGTGCGGAACGCGCCTGTCAACAAACCGCCGTTGGCGGCCTGAGTACGGTGTTGACCTCTTTGCCAATGGCGGGAGGTGGAGCGGATGCACCCGGCTCACTTTATTTTGCTTTGCCATTCTATCAGTATCGGCGTAATTTGTCAAGCGCCAACGTGTTTTTTAAAAAATTTTATTTACTATGGCAGTAGGCATACATAAATTCGAGCGAACGCGGGAGACTATTTCTCGTACTCAGCGAACCGAAGGGAGGTGTGCAGTATGGCACAGAACCGTGAGAACAACCAGCAGAACCAGCAGAATCAGCAGCAGAAGCAGAATCAGCAGAATCAGCAGAACCAGCAGCAGAAGCAGCAGCAGGAGAATCAGCGGAATCAGCAGAAGAATCAGCAGCAGAACCAGCGCTGATTTCTTCGGAGGTCGTCGGGGAGCGGGCATTGCCCCCCGACGGCTTCCGCATTTTACGGCGCAATGCCTATTTCCCCGAAAGGGCTGCCGCCGAACCTCCTTCGGCGAAACAAGCTCTTGCGGTTTTAAGCGCAACGTGGTATCGTGATAAATATTACATTGTGTGCGCCGCGCGCGGGAGGGACCTAATGAATCCGTCAAGAAAGACCATGCCGGGCTATCTGTTCGCCCTGTTCACCGTGCTGGTTTGGGGGGCCACCTTCATCTCCAGCAAGCAGCTTCTCGTTTTTTACACTCCTGCCCGCATCATGCTGATGCGGTTCGTCCTGGCCTACATCGCCCTTTGGATTATCCGCCCCCGGCCCCTGTTGCTGCCTTGGAAAACAGAGCTACGCTTTGCCGCTTTGGGAATCGCGGGCTGTTCGATTTACTTTCTCACGGAGAACACCGCCCTGCTTCATACTACGGCGGCCAACGTCAGCATCATTGTGTCCGCCGCTCCGATTCTCACAGCCGTCATCGCCCACTTCGCCACCGACGAAAAGCTGCACCGAAATACGCTTTGGGGCTTTCTCGTGGCCTTTTCCGGCGTGGTCCTGGTGGTATTCAACGGAGCGTTTGTCCTCCGGGTCAGTCCCAAGGGAGACATTCTCGCCCTCCTGTCCGCCTGCTGCTGGGCAACATACTCCGTGATGCTGCGCAAAATGCCTCCTGAGCTGGACCCCATTCTGGTCACCCGGCGAACTATGCTCTGGGGCCTCATTACCGCCGTTCCCATGGCAATCCCCGGCGGAGCGTTTTCTCTTGCTCCGCTGTCCGGGCCGCTGCCGCTGTTCAACATTCTGTTTCTGGGACTGATCGGCAGCGCCCTTTGCTATGTGCTGTGGGGGAAGGCCTTTACGCTGTTGGGAGTCGTCTCCACCAACAACTGCCTGTATCTGATTCCCTTTGTCACCATTGTCATGGCGGGGCTGACGCTGAAGGAACCCATCTCTCCGGCAGCCGTGGCAGGCGCGGTGCTGATTACCGCCGGCGTGATTCTGGCCCAGCGGCGCAAATCTCCTATTCCAGCGCAAGCGGAACAGGCCCCCCCGCCGCAAACCTCCCGGGAGGCTCTTGTCAAGGATACCTCGGAGGAGGCATAACATACATTTATAAAAAGGAGGAAGCCGCGGCGCGGCCTCCTCCTTTTGCTGTTTGGAGGCTTTATGCCGCGTCACAGCTCTATAAATTCAAGGACTTCCTTCGTCCGCTCAAACTCCTCATACCGCAGCCCCCGATCCTCCAGTTCCATCTCCCCTACCTGATTGTCATAGGGATCGGCCCGCCAATGGTCCTGCGGCACGTCAAAGGAGGCCTGAAATGCCGTGTTGGCGGTCATGCGGTAAATATCCAGATTGCCAAAGTAAAACCGGCGGCGGGCCTCGTTTCCCTCCCGCACAGCGCCCGCACCAAAAGAAGGGTCGGCATACAGCCAGCCGTGGGGCGCGATGTAAAACCGCGCCCAGTCGTGGGCGCCGCAAAACCCCGGTTCCGCCTTCCAGCCGCTTTCCCACCGGGCCGGAATCCCCGCACAGCGGCAAAGCGTGATAAACAGCAGCGCCATTACGCCGCAGTCCCCCACAAGGCTTCTGGCGCAGTTCTCCGCAATATTTTCAAGGCCGAAATAGGCCCGCACATAGGTGTATTTTACATTCAGCGTCACGAAATCATAAAGTCTGCGGGCCTTTTGCAACGGCTCCTCCACATCTGCCGTCAGCTCCGCCGTCAGGGCACGGAGATACGGAGTAAACAGAAGATGAGGCGGCTCCTCCGCCAAAAACTCCTCCGGCGGGTAGGCAGACTCCCCTCTGTTCTTCCCCGAACAGGTTAACTCCGTGTGCCGCGCCGTGCGCACATAGGAAAATTCCACCTCAAAGGGATGGTTTTCCTCCATGCGCTCCTCCCAAAACACCACACGCTGGGGCGCGTCCTCCGGGGAGATATGGGCAGGCTCTGGGGAAATCCTCTCGATACGGACTTCGCTTTGTGCGTCGCAGGCACAAGGTAGGGGGAGGTATGCCCGAACCCGCTCGCCCTTTTGAAATGCCCCGTCCTTCAGCCGCAGGGACGCACGGCACCGGATGCGAGCAGACAGCTCCCCCTTTTCCGCCAGCAGACGCGCCACGCGGTCCAGTCGAGATTCGCCGCCCTCCCGGGCGGCGTTGGAGCCGTCCGCACCCAGTTGGGAAGTCCCGGCCCGGGCGGCATAAGCCGCGTCGGTTTTGCAGAGAGAGTCAAAAAACCGGTCAAAGTAATGGGGGACGCCCTGCATGTAAATCCAGTCAATCCGCCCCGCCGCCGCCAGTGCGTCAAACTCCTCTGCCGTAAAATCCGGTGCGGCGGATTTTGCCAGAGCAATGGCTGTATCCCGGGTAAGGGGATAATCCGCCGGAAGACGAGCCATCATCTCCCGCTGGGCAATCAGGCAGCGCTTCAGCGGCTCCGGCGTGTTGGGCGCGTTTAAATACCGCAGAGCGGCGCGGTCCGCCCCAGCAAAATCTCCAAAGTATTTTAGGCGCAGAACATCCTCCGGCAGGCCGATGTGAAGGTATCTGAAATTGTCGTTGATGCCCATGCTTCCTCCTTTTCCCCACGCTCGGCCTCCCCGGAGATGGGGAGGCCGAGCGTCTGTTTATTCGAGTTTGACTTATGCCATCAGCTTGAGAATCGCACCCATGGCAAGCCCGGCAAAGTTCCCGATGGCCGCGCCCAGCACGCCCATCAAAACGCCGATGCCCGCATAGGACTCATGGTAAGCCACCGCAATAATGGGCGCGGAGGCGCTGCCTCCGATATTGGCCACCGACGCTGTGGACACCATACACAAATCCCAGTGAAACGCCTTGGACAGAAAATACATAAGCACCACATGAATGACGAGGATAAACACGCCGTAAACCACCCACATGGGCGCGGAGAGCAGGTCGTTGAGGGGCGCCTGCGTTGCCAGCAGGGAAACCACCGCATACAGCAGGATGTTTGAAAGCTCCTCCACCGCAGGCAACTTTCCAATAGGAGTCATGGCGCAGGCAAGGCCCAGCACGGTAACAAACACGGTGGTGCAGGTGCCCTTGTCGAACATGCTCAGGCCCACGGACTTGAATCCGGTATTCATCAGCAGGCCAATTTTCTGGGACATGGCGGAGACAAACAGCGCAAGACCGATCAGCCAAATCCAGTCGGCGGACTTCGCCTGCTTCTTCTCCTTGGCAACCTCTTCGTTGGCGGCGTCGGCCACGGCGGAGAGCTTGGAGGTATCGGCCCTCACGGAATTGTCCCACTTGTTGGAATATCTCACCATGAAGAGGAGCAGGGCAATCCACACGGAATAGCACACCGTATCCAGCGCTAAAGCGCAGCTATACGCGCCGGGATCCACGGGAAGCGCGTCCTGCATGGCAGCCATGTTGGCCGAGCCGCCCACCCAGGAGGCGTACAGCGCAGCGGTGGCGGCCCAGGTATCCGCACCCAGCATTCCCTTGAAGAGCGGATAGCCGATGATAAAGCCCGCGGCGATGGTCACGGAGCAGCCGAGGAAAATGGCCACCATCCGCCAGCCCAGCTTTGCAAGCTTGCGGAAGTCGCAGCGCAGCAGCATCACGAAAATCATGGCGTAAAGCAGGTTGTTTTTCAGCCCGCTGTAAGCGGCGGAGCACTCTTCCGAGGCGTACAGGCCCATGGTGCAAAACACCATGTTCAGCACGT
This sequence comes from Oscillibacter sp., assembly GCF_032018205.1. Taxonomy (GTDB): domain Bacteria; phylum Bacillota; class Clostridia; order Oscillospirales; family Oscillospiraceae; genus Oscillibacter. Next base: position 9,653 of record NZ_DALZOY010000002.1, read on the forward strand.
AAATCCACACCAGCGGGGGAACCCAGTTGAAAATCTTCCACTTGGCGTACTTTTCCAGTGCCAGCAGTCCGCCGGCCAGGAACATCAGAAACGCAATGTAAGTAAAGCCGTTGGTAATCGTAAACATGTTGTCCTCTCCCTTTTTATTTTAAGTTTCCGGTTTCGCGGTTCCCATACCGCCCGGACGCGCAATTCGGCGCACGCAGCGCCCCACGCCCCGCTTACCGCCCCCTTTCCTTTATCGTCTGCGGGATAGCCATCCCGCCGGATTTTCTCAGTCCAGATACGTGATGCCCCGGATACCCGTCACGCCGAGGCCCGGTGCGTCGGACACGGTGATATCCTTCTCGTTGAACACCGCGCCCCCCTCCACGGGGTCCTCGCTGCACAGGACGGGGCCGTCCAGGTCCACCTTGGTGATGATTTTCTTTCCGCAGGCCAGATGCACCGCCGCGTTGACACTGACCTTGGCCTCCAGCATACAGCCGATCATGCACTCCACGCCGTAAACCTCGGCGGCAGAGGCAATTTTCAGCGCGTTCCACAGTCCGCCGCACTTCATCAGCTTGATGTTCACCAAATCCGCCGCGCCCATCTGCATGATTTTCACGGCGTCCTCGGGGGAAAACACGCTTTCGTCCGCAAGCACGTGGACATAGCTCCGCTCCGTGACATATTTCAGGCCCTCGAAGTCGTGGGCCTTTACCGGCTGTTCCACAAACTCGATGTCCAGCCCCTTCTCCTGCATCTGGTTCAGCAGCGTGACCGCCTGCTTGGGAGACCACGCCTGATTCGCGTCGATACGAATTAACACATCGCTTCCCGCCGCCTGCCGGACGGCCGCCAGCCGGGCCACGTCCAGCGCCGGATTCGCGCCCACCTTCACCTTCAGGCAGTCATAGCCTCTTTCAATGGCGTTTCTCGCATCCCGGGCCATTTCCTCCGGTTCGTTGACGCTGATGGTGATGTCGGTGACGATGTTCTTCCGCGCACCGCCCATCAGCTTGTAGACTGGGATTTTGTAAAGCTGGCCATACAAATCCCACAGGGCCATGTCCATGGCCGCCTTGGCACTGGTGTTTTTGAGAATGCAGCCGTTCAAGACGGTCATCAAATCCTCAAACTCGTCCACGTCCCGGCCCACCACCGTTTTGATGATGTGGTCCTTTAATGCGCCGATAATAGCCCCGGTGGTGTCGCCCGTAATCACGCCGGTGGGGGGCGCCTCGCCATAGCCCACCGCGCCGGTATCCGTGTGGACCTCCACAATGACGTCCTCCACGCTGTTCACTTGCCGCAGCGCCGTTTTAAACGGAACCCGCAGGGGAACGGAGATATGTCCCAGACGGACCTCTGTAATTTTCATATTCTTCCTCCTCCTTTTTTATTTCGCAAGTTCATACATCGCCCGCGCGATGATTTGCGCGTTTTGCATCAGCCGGTCCACCTCGATAAATTCGTCCGGCTTATGCTCTCTCACTTCGTCCCCCGGGAAAACCGGGCCGAAGGCAACCACATTGGGCATGGCCTTGGCATAGGTCCCGCCGCCGATGCTTTTGGGCGGGTCGCTCAGGCCCGTCTCCTCCTGATACACTCGCATGAGGGTCGTTACCAGTTCGCTCTCCGGCGGGACGTACAGGCTTTCCTTGTGGGTCTGCTCCACCACCTCAAAGCCTGCCGCTTCCAGTTCTGCCTGAAATTTGGGGCCGCAGTCTTTAAGAGACTTTGTCACGGGGTAGCGGTAGTTTACTCGGCAGGTCAGGCCGGTTTCCTCCCCCGCTATTACCCCCAGATTGAATGTCAGCGCGCCGGACATGTCATCCTCCAGCGCAAGTCCCAGAGAGCTCCCATCGGTTTCCATGCCGATTTTTTCCGCCAGAAAACGGACCGCCCCGACAAGCTCTCCCTCCAGCGGCAGCGCGTTCAGCTCCAGCAGCAGCCGCCCGATGGCGTTTTCTCCCTGCTCCGGGGTGCTGCCGTGGGCGCTCACGCCTTGGGCTACCATCCGTATGCCGCCGGGAATAGGGATGCATTCCACCTTTTCCGGCAGTGCGGCGGCAATTTGCTTTGCCAGCTCATCGGCGCATTCCAGCTCCGCAGAAGCGGAGGAGGGAACCACGTTCGGCGCGTCGCCACCCGCAAGTTTGATAAGCCGCACCGGGCCGGACTGGCGCAGTCCGCGCCGGAAGGTCACGTTCACGATGCCCTTTTCCCCGTTGATGACTGGGTATTCCCCGTCCGGCGTGAAGCCCATCACGGGCCTTTCGCCCCCGTGGGCCAGATAGTACTTCATGTCGGCAGAGCCGGTTTCCTCATTGGTTCCCATCAACAGCCTTACCCGCCGGCGCAGGGGCAGCCCCGATTCTTTCAACGCCCCCAGCGCATAGAGGGCCGCCACGGTGGGACCCTTGTCATCCATAGACCCCCGCCCAAATACTTTTCCATCCCGGACCTCGCCGGAAAAGGGATCGCCGCTCCAGCCCTCTCCGGCGGGGACCACGTCCAGATGGCCCAGAACGGCCACCATTTCCTCCCCCTCGCCAAACTCGCACCAGCCCACCTGATTGTCCATGCTGCCCACCCGAAGCCCCAGACTCTTTCCGGTTTCCAGCATAAACTCCAGAGTCCTTTGAATATTTGCCCCGTAGGGATAGCCGCTTTCATCCTCCTCTCGCACGCTGGGAATGCGGATGCTCTCCCCCAGAGTTTTCAGCAGCGGCGCTCTCTGCCGCTCCACAAGCTCTTTCAGTTCCATTTCGCGCTCCTTTCGTTTTTTCCGCCCGCGCCCCAAGCGTGGGTGGGCCACCTGATTTTAAGCTAAAAAACACAAAACCCAGCAAGGACCAGAGATATTCTCTGATCTTCACTGGGTTTCCCCTTGCTGGTTGATATATTGAAAGATATATCACACAAGGGAAAGCAGTTTATGAACTTATTTGCCCGCTGGATTTATCCGCCAGTGGATTCGCTCTTTCCCACTGCGGCCCGATACCGCTTTTCCGCGTCTTTCATGGCAGCAAGCACCGCCTTAGCGGAGGAGCCGTGGTATCGGCGGGACACCTCGTTTTCCAGCTGGTCGTATTCCCGCATCAAAGAACGCCCCACAAAAACGCGCCGCAGAAATGTCTCCGTCAGCTCCAGAGAGTGGGTACAACTGAAATCCACAATTTTTCCGCTTTCAGCTTCCATCTCTAACGCCATGTAAAAAGAGCCGAACATTTTTGTGATGGCATTATCACTGTTGGTCCGTGATTCACCGATGATATACAGCGTCTCCATGTCTTCCATTTATCACATCATCCCGCCAAAGAACTTTGTAGCAATTATATCATTTCAAAGACCCGTGTCAATGTTTTACGGACATTTTATACAAAACTATCTGTTTTTCACAAAATTTGATGGTTTAATTTTGCAAAATAGGCAGGCATGTTATGAACATTTTCCAATACAGTTTATGCCTGTGCAACGCCTTTTTATAACTTTTACCGTCTGGCGGTATTTTTCCAAACCGCTCCCGAACGCCTGCAAAGCAGCGGCGGGAACCGATTTTCGGT
>NZ_DALZOY010000002.1:13216-47551 GCF_032018205.1 Oscillibacter sp.
CCGCCGCTGCTTTGCGTTTTCGGTTTTTCTTGGCCCCCGGTTCACAGTTGTTTGATGGCTGCCTGCATTGCCCCGTGGGCGTTTTGCACCGAAGCGCCGTATTACGCCTTGTTCAACTGCTCGTCAATTGCCTTGGCGGCGGTTTTGCCCGCACCCATGGCCAGAATCACTGTGGCCGCGCCGGTGACAGCGTCGCCGCCGGCGTAAACGCCCGGGCGGGAGGTAAGTCCCTCCTCGTTCACCACGATACAGCCCTTGCGGTTGACCTCCAGCCCCTCGGTGGTGCTCTTGATCAGGGGGTTGGGGCTGGTGCCCAGCGCCATGATGACGCAGTCCACCTCCATGTCAAACTCGCTGCCGACAATCTCCACGGGGCTGCGGCGGCCGGAAGCGTCCGGTTCGCCCAGTTCCATCTTGATGCAGCGGATGGCGCGAACGTTGTCGTCCTCATCCGCCAAAATCTCCACGGGGTTGTTGAGGGTGTTGAAGATGACGCCCTCTTCCTCGGCGTGCTCCACCTCCTCGTGACGGGCGGGAAGCTCTTCCATGCCACGGCGATAAACAATATGTACCTCGGCACCCAGCCGCTTAGAGCAGCGGGCCGCATCCATGGCCACGTTGCCGCCGCCAACCACCGCCACCTTTTTGGGGTGGATGATGGGCGTGTCGGAATCGGGCAGGTAAGCCTTCATCAGGTTGATACGGGTCAAAAACTCGTTGGCGGAGAACACGCCCTTATAGTTGATGCCCGGAATGCTCATAAACATGGGCAGGCCCGCGCCAGAGCCGATGAACACGGCCTCGAAGCCCTCCTCCTCCATCAGCTCGTCGATGGAGATGGTGCGGCCCACCACGGTGTCCGTGGCAACGGTGACGCCCAGCGCCTTCAACCCGTCCACTTCTTTCTGGACAATGGCCTTGGGCAGACGGAACTCAGGGATGCCGTACACCAGAACGCCGCCCGCAAGGTGCAGTGCCTCAAACACGGTGACGTCATAGCCCTTTTTGGCAAGGTCGCCCGCGCAAGTAAGACCCGCGGGGCCGGAGCCGATCACGGCCACCTTATGCCCGTTGAGCGCGGGTCTGGGGGGCGCGTCGCAGGCGTGGTTGTTGTGCCAGTCGGCAACAAACCGCTCCAGTCGGCCGATGCCCACCGGCTCACCCTTGATGCCGCGGACGCAGTACTTCTCGCACTGGCTTTCCTGCGGGCAGACCCGGCCGCACACGGCAGGCAGAGAGCTGGTCTGGGCAATGATCTGATACGCCTCTTCAAAGTTGCCCTTGGCAGCCTCGGCGATAAACTCGGGAATATGAATCATCACGGGACAGCCGCTTACACAGGGCTTGTTCTTGCAGTTGAGGCAGCGCTTTGCCTCGTCCAGCGCCATTTCCTCGGTATATCCCAGCGTGACCTCTTCATAGTTCTTGTTGCGGACGTTGGGGTCCTGCGCGGGCATGGGGTTTTTCTTCAAAGACATATTAGGCATATCACTCGGCCTCCTTGCTGAACAGATTGCAGGTTTCCTCATGCTTGTGCTTCTCAAAGTCGCTGTACATCCGGCTGCGCTTCACCGCCAGATCCCAGTCAACCTTATGCCCGTCGAAATCGGGGCCGTCCACGCAGGCAAACTTTGTCTCGCCGCCAACGCTCAGGCGGCAGCCGCCGCACATGCCCGTGCCGTCGATCATGATGGGGCTCATAGACACGGTGGTGGGAATGCCGTAAGGCTCGGTGGTCTTGGAGACGAATTTCATCATAATCATGGGGCCGATGGCAAAAATCTCGTCGTACTGGTTTCCGGCGTCGATCAGCTCCTTCAGCGCGTCGGTGACCAGACCTTTCCGTCCGTAGGACCCGTCGTCGGTGCAGATTTCCAGGATGGAGGAGGCGGCCTTGAACTTGTCCTCCAAAATCACCAGATCCGCGCTTTTAAAGCCGATAACCGCATGGACCTCCGCCCCGTCGTCGTGGAACTTTTTCAGCACGGGGTACGCAATTGCACAGCCCACACCGCCGCCTACCACGCAGACCTTCTTCTTTCCCTCCGTCTCGGTGGCCTTGCCCAGAGGGCCAACAAAGTCCTGAAGACAGTCGCCCTCATTCAGACGGTTCAGCTTCTCCGTCGTGGCACCCACAATTTGGACAATGATGCTGACAGTGCCCTTCTCGCGGTCGTAATCATGGATCGTCAGGGGGACGCGCTCGCCGTTCTCATCCACCCGAAGGATGATGAACTGGCCGGGCTGGGCCTTCTTTGCGATCATGGGGGCTTCAACCTCAAACAGCACGACGGTGGGCTTGAGCGCCTCTTTTCTCACGATTCGAAACATAGTTTTCCTTCTTTCCTCATATTGCTCTTGCCTGAATTTCACAGTACTTTCATGTTAGCACACGGGCCACAGTGCGTCAAATCAATTCCCCCGACTTTTTTGTCAAATTTTTAACTAAATTTTTGTACCATTTGTAGATATCAGACGGGCATTCGCTTTTCCGCAGTCTTTCGACCTCCAGACCCCTTGCTCCGTCGCATCGGCCCGCTTCTCAGCACAGCAGCGTGATCTCCCGTCCCTCCGCCTGAATCAGCTTCTCCTGCCTGAGATGCTTCAGCTCCCGCATCATGGCGCTGCGGTCCGTGGCGATATAATCCGCCAGCATGCTCAGAGAAAACGGCAGGGTGAAGGTGGCGCTCCCCTCCCGCTCGGCCTGCTGGCGAAAGTAGCACAGGAGCTTATCCCGGATGGAGCGGCGGGAGAGTACGTCCACACGCCCCGCCAGTGTCTGGGCCTTCTCGGTAATCAGTCTCAGCATGTTCCGCACCAGCAGGCTGTGGTGCTGGCAGGCTTTCTCACACCGCTTTAATATGTGGGGAAAATCAATATACAGCACGTCGCAGGCCGTCCGGCACACCACCTCCAGGCTGTCGCTTACATCCCCGGAGAAGGCAAGACTGCGGCCAAAGACATTTCCGGCGGTGAGGTTTTCCAGAACTGTTGAAACCCCGTCCTCGTCAATGCGGATGAGGGAGGCCTCCCCCCGCTCCAGAATCCCCACCTGCTCCCCGGCGCGGCTGAAATCGTAGACTACCTCCTCAGGGCGATAGCTCTTTTGCACCGCCTGAAAGCAGTTAAGCATGGCAAGATAATTCTCGTAGCTGATTCCTTCAAAAATCGGGCTTCCCTCCAATTCCTCTTTTGACAGCATGAGAGTGCCTCCCTTTTAATTTTGTTGCATTTATCACATTTTAACACAAATTTTTGCCATTGTAAAGTTTCTTTTCCCGGGCAATGCAATTTAAAAATTTGTTCATCATTCACAGGTAAAAATCGGTTATAGTAAACTTACAAATTCCGGCACACCGTTGCCAGAATAAAAAATGAAGAGAGGTATGCGTGTGAACATCGCTTATTTCCTGACGCCGAAGAACAGCGTGTCCTATCTGTATGACGATTTCACGTTTCGTCAGGGTCTGGAAAAAATGCGGCGGCATGGCTACTCCGCCATTCCCGTCATCGCACGGGACGGAACCTATATCGGCACCGTCAGCGAGGGCGATTTCCTCTGGCGGCTGCTGGACGTGGAGGACGCACAGGACGGGGTTTTTACCAAAAAGACGGCGGAAAAGCTGTTTGTGCAGGACCTTCTCCGGGACAATACTTATACGGCCGTCCCCATCACCGCTTCTATCGAACATCTGCTCTCTCTGGCCCTGAATCAGAATTTTATTCCGGTGGTGGACGACCTGGGGAAGTTTATTGGCATCGTCACCCGGAAGGACATTCTCAGCCGCCTTTCCCAAAGCGCCGAGTTTGCGGCGGGGCCCCAGCTTCAAAGAATTGTCTGAGCTTATCCCATCTCGCGGCGCGGCGCATAAAAGAACCGCGCCGGGAGAGGGACAACCTCCCCTAGGAGTATCACAGCACAAAACAGCCCGGACCTGATTGGGCCCGGGCTGTTTTCTTTCCGATTTTTTCCGGTTGCTCCCGGGGCAGGAGAGTGAAGCTGTCCAAACCGCGGCGGTAAGCTGACAGGCTATCCGCTTCGGCTTTCACTTAACCACCGATATCAATTGTTGTCTCCATCTCGTCTCCGCTGGCGGCAAGAATTGTCACAATCAGTTCCGTTCCGTCCTCTGAAAATGCAAGCTCCCTGATATACCCGCCGTCCTCCGGCAACTCCACGGACGCAAGATACTTGCCCTCGTAATCATAGATCTCTGACCAGAAGGAGTAGACCGCCGTTGTGAGATCATCGCCCCGCCAGATAAGATTCGTGCCTGCAAAATCCTTTATAAACTGTTCTGCTTCGGTGTCAAACACACAGTAAATCAAGTTTTTCGGCCCCGTATGACCCTCGACAACGATATATTTTCCAACCGGATATTGGCCCATCAGCGCATTGATGGCCTGATTGCGCTCCGTCAGGTCGTAGTCCACGCCGTGATAGGTAAAGATGCTTGAAAAGACGATTTCTCCATCCCCGCCGGGTAAAGACGCTTGCTCCGTCTCCGCCAGCATCGCCAGCGCCGCTTCCTTTTTCGGGTTCGTCAAAAAGCACACGGCCACCGCTACGCAGGCGCATACAGACACTGCGACGACCCAAAACGCCGGCCTTTTATAGTGCAGAACGGATTTAATCCGTTCCTTCACCCCCACCTCGCCAAAGGCCAGCGGGCAGGCCATCCTCTTTTTGCCCGAAACGCTGCACGAAAGCAGCGCCTCGGAATAGGCGATTCTGTCGCTTTTTTCCATTGAACAAACAACCTTTCCATCACAGGCCAGCTCAATGTCCCGGCAGAACAGACCGTATGCCAGCCATATGAGAGGATGAAACCAATACACCGCCAGAAGCAGAAATCCCAGCGGCTTCCACCAGTGGTCCCGGCGTTTCAGATGGGCCAGCTCGTGGGCAATTACATAGGCCTGCTGCAATTCGTCCATGGCGGAGGGAAGATATATCCGGGGCCTTGCAACGCCCAAAAGAAACGGCGTTTTGATATCATCGCAAATCCAGATAGCATCCCGGACATGGAGCGACGGCTTTACCCGCCTGTACAGCTTCAGATAGCTGATCCCCGCATACAGAAGCATGACCGCTATCCCCGTAAGCCAAACCCATGGCAAAAGCTTCGTCAGCCCGCCGCCGATACCGCCCATCTCCCCAGCGCTTTCGTAGGCATGCTTCCCGAAATACGCGTTGAACGGCGCATCAATTGCATTTAAGCCCGAATTGATATCAAACGAACCGCCTGTAATCGCCGACCGGGAAACAGTCTGTGCGCTTGGAATCAGGCTGAACACACTCTCGAATGAAACCGGGCACACCAGCCGAAGGGCGACCACCGCCCACAAAGCGCAGGGCACCCACTTAGGCGCTTTTTTCAGTAAAAAGCGCAGGGCAGCCACGGCCAAAATCAACCATCCCGCTGCGATGCTCCTATTCACTATCTCGAGAAATACCGCGTCCATGGCTCACCCCTCTTCCACAGCATCGTCAATCATGCGGCGAATTTCCGCCGCCTCCTCCACCGACAAGTCCTTTCTCCGGGTAAACGCGGCAATGAACGCCGGAAGCGAGCCGTCAAAGGCATCGTCCACAAATTGCCTGCTCTGCACCGCGTAAAACTCCTGCCGGGACAAAACGGATGCAACTGTGCCGCCCTCGTTTTTAAAAATTCCCCGGCCGCAGAGCTTGCGAAGCACCGTATAGGTGGTGGAGCGGTTCCATTTTAGCTCCCCCTCACACAGCTTCACCAGCTCCCGCGAGTGCAGCGGTTCGTTCTCCCAAATAATCTCCGCAAAACGGGACTCCACGGCCCCTAGCTTCATTTCAGGCATAAAGCGCCCCCAATCCAGTCTACTCCGAGTAAACCAGCCTTAGTTTATTCTAAATAAACCGGTTTGTCAATACGGTTTTTAAACCAGCCAAACCGCCTGTCGGCTTAACCGCAGAAAAATGCGCTGTACCCGCCTTTGGGCCGGGTACAGCGCAGGTTATAGGTTGGCTGGGCAACGTGCTATTCCTGCGCGTCAATCCGCTCCTTCAGTTCGTTCAGATACATCCAGCGCTCGGTTTTTTCCTCCAGCGCCGCCTGCACCGTCTCCTGCCGCTCCGTCAGCGCCTGAAGCTTCACATAATCACTGCCGCAATCTCCCATTTCAGCGGCTACGGCCTTCAATTCTTCCTCCAGCGCAGCCATCTCCCCGTCGATGCTCTCAAACTCCCGCTGCTCCTTGAAGGTGAACTTCAGCTTCTTTTCCCTCGGGCGGCGGCTGTCCTCCCGCTCGGCCTTTTCCGGGACTGGGGGCCGCTCCGCTTCCTGCCGCTTGCGCGTATAGTCCGACCAGTTGCCGGTGTACCGCTCCACCCGGCCCTCCTCGCCCACGGCAAAAATCTGCCCGGAAAGCCGGTCCAGAAAAAACCGGTCGTGGGACACCGCAAGAATCGGGCCGGGAAAGGTGTCCAGATAATCCTCCAAAATAGAAAGGGTGGTCACATCCAAATCGTTGGTCGGCTCGTCCAGCAGCAGCACGTTGGGCGCGGACATCAAAATGCTGAGCAGATACAGTCTTCGCCGCTCACCGCCGGAGAGGCGGCCCACGGGAACCGATTGCAGCTCCGGCGGAAACAGAAACCGCTCCATCATGTCCTTGGCAGAGAGCGTCCCCTCCTCGGTTTTCACCTCGTCGGAAATACCCCGGATGAAATCATATACCCGCTGGTTTAAATCCAGCTCCCGCCCCTCCTGCGAGAAGAAGCCGATCCGCACCGTGGCCCCCACGTCCACGCTGCCGCCGTCCGGCTCCAGCCGCCCGGCAATCAGGTTCAACAGGGTGGATTTTCCCGCGCCGTTGCGGCCCACGATGCCGATGCGGTCGTCCCGCAGAACACCGTAAGAAAAATGGGAGAGGACGGTTTTTCCGTCAAAGGCTTTGGACACATCGTCCAGCTCGATAATTTTCTTTCCCAGACGGCTTGAGGACGCAGACAGGCGCACGGCCTCATCCGTCTCCGGCGCGTCCTGATCTTTCAAGGCTTCATACCGCTCAATCCGATCCCGGCTCTTGGTGCTCCGGGCGCGGCAGCCCCGCATGATCCACTCCCGCTCCACCTTTAAAATCGCCTGACGCTTCCGCTCTCCCGCCTGCGCGATCTCGGCGCGCTGTTCCTTCAGCTCCAGATATTTGGAGTAGTTCGCCTCGTAGTGATAAAGCTTTGCTCGGTCCACCTCGGTGATGTGATTCGCCACCCGCTCCAGAAAATAGCGGTCGTGGGTCACCATCACAAGCCCCCCGGTCCACCGGCGCAGCCGCTCCTCCAGCCAGGAAACCATCTCCGCATCCAGATGGTTGGTCGGCTCGTCCAAAATCAGCACATCCGCCGGGTGAATCAGCGCCGCCGCAAGGGCCACCCGCTTGCGCTGTCCGCCGGAAAGCGTACCGATTTTCTGCTCCGTGTCCGAAATCCCCAGCCGGGTCAGCATAGATACCGCTTCATATTCGTTCAGCGCCCGAAACTCCTTGGGAAAGCTGAGAAATACCTGCTCTAAAACGGTGGCGCCGTCGTCCAGCTCCGGGTTCTGGGAAAGAAAGCTCACCTGCACGTTGGGGTCCCGGCGCACCGTGCCGCTGTCCGGCTCAATCACCCGGGCCAGCACTCGCAAAAAGGTGGACTTTCCGGTTCCGTTCACGCCGATGACGCCCACCCGCTCGCCCTCGTTCAGATAAAAATTCACATCCTCCAACAACTGCCTGCCGCCAAAATTGATGGACAGCCGTTCCGCCGAGATCAGCATAGGGTCCTCCTTCAAGGCCCGGACACAGGGTCCGCACCGTTTGTTTTCTCCTCTATTTTACTACACCCGGCCCCATCGCGCAAGCCGGGCCTGCTTGCCCTGCCGCCCGGCGTGTGCTAAAATAGCCGAGAAGCAATTATTTTTCAGCTTTCAGCCGTGTTTTTTAGCCTTGCGGCAATTCATCATCGCCCCGCAGCGGATTTTGCCGCCGGAGGAAGGGAGCACAAGCCATGCCCTATGTTTCTCACCGCGTTTTGGATGCGGAGGCCGGTCTCACCGTCCGCCATGTTCTAAAGCAAAAGCTGCACTTTTCCTCCCATGCTATCTCCCGCCTGACCCGCGCTGAGGGGGGCATTCTGGTAAACGGGCGGCCCGCCCGCACCACCTTCGTCCTTTCCCCCGGCGATACGGTGAGCGCCGAAAGCGGGGACGTCCGCCAGCAGCGCGAGGCCCCCGTGCCGGGGCCGTGGCCCCTGCCGGTGGTTTGGGAGGACGAGCATCTTTTGGTTGTCAACAAGCCTGCGGGCATGACGGCCCACGTATCCAATTTCCTGCCGGACACCCCCACCGTGGCAGGCGCGCTGGCCTACTCCCGTGGAACGGATTTCATTTTTCACGCGGTAAACCGTTTGGACAAGGGTACCACGGGGTTGATGGCGGTTGCCAAAAGCGGGCATGTTCACGATCTGTTGCGCAAAACCCTTCATACTGGAGGATTTTTTCGGGAGTACCGGGCCGTGTGTGTGGGGGGGCCCCAGCCAGCCGAGGGAATCATCGACCTGCCTATCGGGCGGGACGAAGCTTCCGTCGTCCGCCGCGCCGTCCGTCCCGACGGACAGGCCGCTATCAGTCGGTATCAGGTTTTGGAGACGCGGAGCGGCTTGTCCCTTCTTCGGCTGCTTCCCGAGACAGGACGGACTCACCAGCTTCGGGTCCACATGGCGGCGGTGGGCTGCCCTCTGGCGGGAGACTGGCTCTACGGCACGGAGGACCCGGACCTGATTGCCCGCCCGGCTCTCCATTCTTACCGGATGGCGCTGACCCATCCCATCACCGGTCAGCCGTTGGAGCTTTTCGCTCCCCTGCCGGAGGACATGGCCCGCCTGCTTGAGAAACCCGGACCCACAGACAAAGAACTGACAAAATAAACCGCCGGGGGACAAAGCTGTCTCCCGGCGGCCTTTTTTACTTCATGGTGGTTTTCAGCGTTTCCAGATTTCCTTCCATCAGCGTGAGATAGGTGGCTCCCGCGTCCATCTCCGCCTTGGAAACATTGTGGCAGCTATGGAACAACGCGGTTTGCGCGCCGGTGGCTTCCGCGATGCTGTCCGCCACCAGATGGTTGGAAAATTCGATATAGTACACCGTTCCAAGTTTTTCTTCCTTCACCTTCTCCGTCAAAAACGCAATGGTGGCGGCGGAAGGCTCGGTCTGGGTGCTGCACCCGGGGAAAGCGGCATAGCAGTTGATTCCGTATTCATCCGCAAAGTACCGCAGGGGGAAGCGGTCGCCAAACACCATGGTCTTATTGGAAACCGTTGCAAAGAAGTCCTCAAACTCCTTGTCCAGCGCCATCAGCTTTTCTGAATAGTCCGCCGCGTTAGCCCGATAATTCTCCGCGTTCGCCGGGTCCAGCTCCGCCATTCGCTCTCCGATGGCGGTGGTGATGGCGGCGGCGTTCACCGGTGAGGTCCACACATGCTCGTCGTACTCCAAAACCTGTCCGGCCCCGTCCTCGTCATGCTCGTCCTCATCGTTGGCGTGGGCATCTTCATCGTGGTGCTCCGCGTCTTCGTCATGCACATCCTCGTCGTGATCATGGTCGTCTCCGCTGTGGCTGTGGCCCTCCTCTGCGGTCATCCCCTCGATCTCAGCCTCTTCCTTCAGCTCCACGCAGTCCATCATTTTCATGCGGCTCACACCGTCGTCCACGGTCTTCAAAAGTGTCTCCACCCATGTGTCGGACTCGCCGCCCAGATACAAAAACAGATCGCTGCTTCCTACGTTCACGATATCTTTTGGCGTAGGCTCATAGCTGTGGCTCTCCGCCCCGGGGGGCAGCAGCAGCGTCACCTCCGCCAGATCGCCGCACACGGCCCGGGCAAAGTCATACGCGGGGAACACGGTGGTCGTCACCCGCAACTTAGCTTCCTGCTTCTGAGAAGAAGCTGCGCCTCCCGCGCTTTGCGCGGCACCCCCCGTCGCACCGCAGCCAGCCAGCACCGCTGCGGCGGACACCACAGCCAGCAGCTTTAACATATTTATCTTCAATGTAATGCTCCTTTCAAATTGAGAACGATTTTCATATTCGGAAGTATAGCACAGCCAAAATAAAATTGCAACCCCAAATTTTCCAGTTTTTTTACTCCTAGGGCAACACCGCACAAAGGTAAGCTTGGAATTGCTCCGTCAGACTTTTCGGCAGACAAAGCAAAACCGCAACCCAGCGGAAAACTCCTGCCGCAAAGCAGAAAGCGGCGAGACCTTACGCCCCGCCGCCTTCACATTTTGCTCTCCGCGCTCATGCTTCGTCGCCTTTTTCCACCATTCCTCACAGCGGTCTCGGTTGAAGTGTTCCGGCTCGAATATTCCCGAAGGAAAGGCCCCCGCGCTCCGCTTCGCGGAGCGCGGGGGCCTATTTTACCTTAACAAATTGCGATGACTATCGGTTCCAGTTCATCAGCGCCCGTTTTTTCACGCCAGAGACAATTCCCATGGCGGCAAACAGCGTGACGATGGAGGAGCCTCCATAGCTAAAAAAGGGCAGTGTCAGCCCGATGACGGGCATGACGAACAGGCACATGCCGATGTTTTCCACCGTCTGGAAAATTAGCATCCCCGCGATGCCTACACACACCAGCCGGGCATAGTCCGTGGTGGCCCGCCGCGCCACCCACAGGCAGCGCAGGATAATCGCCGTCAGCAGCACAATCACCAGGAGACACCCGAAAAAGCCCAGCTCCTCGCCAATCATGGCAAAGATAAAGTCCGTATGCCGCTCCGGCAGAGCGCCCCGGCCCGCCTGAGTCTGGGTTCCCTGAAACAGCCCTTGCCCGAACCAGCCACCGCTGCCCAGAGCCAGCAGTCCACGGGTCTGCTGCCAGCCAACGCCCCGTGGGTCAAAGCTGTGGTCAAACAGCACGCGGAACCGGTCCGCCATGTGGGAGGGCAGCTTTCCCATAAAATACAGCGCCAGAACCCCTGCCGCCATTCCCCCGCCGCCGAGGATAAACCATCGCCACGCAACCCCCGCCACCAGCGCGACGCACACAAAGATGAACACATAGACCAGCGCGCTTCCCATGTCGCTGGACACCACATAAATCAGCCCCACCATAAACAGGAGGTGCCCCGTGGGCCCCGCCACACTGCCAAGGCTTTTCAGCTCCCGCCGCCGTTCCTTGACCCATTCAAGCTGCTTGGACAAAAGAATGATGAAGGCAATCTTCACTACCTCCGCCGGCTGGATGGAAAAGGGCACATGGGGAATCTCCAGCCATGCCCGGTTTCCGTTGCGGGTGACGCCCAGCGGCGTTCGCAGCAGCAGGAGAAGCACTATGCCGGCCCCCAGAATCAGCTTCCAGTGCTTCACCAAAAGCTCCACATTCACCATGGACAGCAGCACGTAGGCAACAAGACCAATCAGCATGGCCGCACCCTGAACACCTACAAATCTAATCATACTGCCGGTCCCCATGTATCGGGTGGCACTGGCAATCAGCACCATTCCAAACAGAGTACACCCGCAGCAAAGGCCCAGCAGGACTAAATCAGCCTGCTGAAAAAAATCGGACAGTGTGGCGCGAAGACGGTTGAACATGGCATCTCCTATCAGAAAAACCGTGATTTTACAGAGTATATAGTATACCACAGGAGGTACGGCGTGTAAACCAATGAAATTTGTTTTTACACGGAGAAAAAACTGTGCTATACTATTTCCGGTAATTTTTTAGGGCACGTCCACCGCATTTTGGGCCAAGGCCGAAAATTGCGCGGCGGCGTTCCGGGAGAGGAGGCGGAAAAATGGAGTATCTGTCCCACAGCGAGGCCGAGACGGAGGCCATCGGCGAGGCGCTGGGAAAGCGTCTGTCACCGGGGACCGTGCTGGCCTTTCAGGGAGAGCTGGGCATGGGGAAAACGGCGTTTACCCGGGGGCTTGCCCGGGGACTTGGCTGTACGGGCCGGGTCACAAGCCCCACCTTCACCATTGTCAACGAGTACGAGGGCCGCATCCCGCTGTTTCACTTCGATATGTACCGCCTGCCGGACTCCGACGCGCTGTTTGACATCGGCTGGGAGGATTACCCGGGCCGGGGCGGCGTGTGCGCCGTGGAGTGGAGCGAGCGGGTGGAAGACGCGCTACCGGAGGACACGGTGTGGGTGCGCCTTTCCCGCCGCCCGGAGAGCGACAGCTGGCGCGGTATTACGGTGGAGGGAGTGGACGGCTTTTGAAAATTTTAGCGCTGGAAACCTCCGCCAAGGCATGCTCTGCCGCCGTGACGGAGGACGGGCAGGTGCTGGCCTCCTGCTATCAAAACACCGGGCTGACCCACAGCCGGACTCTGATGCCCATGGTGGAATCTTTACTGAAAAACGCGGATTTAAGCGTGGCTGATTTGGGTCTGATTGCCGTGGCCGCCGGGCCGGGGTCCTTTACCGGCATCCGCATCGGCGTGGCCGCCGCAAAGGGGCTGGCCTTCGCCGCAAATCTTCCGGCCGCAGGCGTTTCCACGCTGTACGCCATGGCGCTGGGGCTGAGCCATATGAATGGCCTGATTGTCTGCGCCATGGACGCCCGCCGGTCGCAAGTCTACAACGCCCTGTTTGAAGCGAAGGACGGCAAGCTCACCCGTCTGTGTGAGGATCGGGCCATCGGCCTTGCGGATTTGGCCGAGGAACTGCGGGGCGACCCCCGCCCGCTCATTGCCGTGGGCGACGGCGGCGCTCTGTGCCAACGGGCGCTGGAGGAGGCGGGAATCTCCTGCGCCTTAGCGCCTGCAAGACTGGTGCATCAACACGCCGTGGGCGTGGCCCTTGCCGCCGGAGAGCTGGCCGAAGCAGGCGCGCTGACCACAGCCCAGAACCTTTCCCCCGTATATCTGCGCCCCGCTCAGGCGGAGCGGCTGCGAGACAGAATAAAGAAGGAGAACGCGACATGAACGACAACACCCACATTCTGAACCATCCCCTGCTTCAGCACAAGCTGACCATCCTGCGCAACAAGGACACCAGCACCAAGGACTTCCGGGAACTGGTGTGCGAAATTGCCATGCTGATGACCTACGAGGCCACCCGTGACCTGCCTCTGGAGGATGTGGAGGTGGAAACTCCCGTGGCTCCCGGCGTTTTCAAGACTCTGGCGGGCAAAAAGCTTGCCATTGTGCCCATTCTGCGGGCGGGCCTCGGCATGGTGGACGGCGTTTTGAAAATGATTCCCGCCGCCCGGGTTGGGCATATCGGCCTGTTTCGGGACCCGGAAACGCTGGAGCCAGTGAAGTATTACTGCAAAATGCCCGCCGACATCGCGGAACGGGACGTGATCATCGTGGACCCCATGCTTGCCACGGGCGGCTCCGCCTCCGCCGCCATCACCTTCATGAAGGAATACGGCTGCAAGCATATTAAGCTGATGGACGTGCTTGCCGCGCCGGAGGGCATCAAGCGCGTGGAAAAAGACCATCCCGATGTGGAAATCTATATCGCGGCGCTGGACGACCACCTGAACGACCACGGCTATATCGTCCCCGGTCTTGGCGACGCGGGGGACCGGATTTTCGGCACAAAGTAATTTATCTCGCGGGACGGAACCACTGTGCGCTCTTAAATTATCTGTACTCGTGAGAAAACCGTATTGTCCTCAATTTAAAAATGAACCCCACCGTTTAAAACGGTGGGGTTTATTTTTTGAAGTCTCAATCGTGCGGAAGCAACTTAGGCCTTCGAAAATGGCTCTAAAGTGGCCCGGAACACCTTAAAGGCACTCGACTTTGCCTGAAACAGCACCAGAAATCTTCCCGTCGCCCTTCCGAAACGCGAAGACCCTTATCCACCCCGCGTCACGCGTTTTTGATCAGCACGGTGTATTGCTCCCCCGCCTCCAGCGTGCAGACCTGCTCCATATCTACGTCCATGTCCGAAAGGCAGGGGTCCTCCGCCTCGTAGCGCAGGCAGGTGCCGCAGGAAGAGCTGAGCTTCCGGGGCGTGGGCATCATCTTGGCGAAAACGCCCCGGTTAGCCAGTGCGCGGGCGGTGGTCAGCGCCGCCAGATGGGTGTAAAACGTGGCAACATAGCAGCTCATTTTTTGAGCAGCAGGCGGAAGTCCCGGCCCTCTGACGTCATGGACACCTGATAGCCGCTTGAGCCCGCATAGCGGGTCACGTTTTCCACGGAGCACTGGTTGTCCACCAAAACCTCCAGCTCCGCAGGACTGCTCTGCTTCACCTCTTTTTGCACCATCACCACAGGGGTGGGACAGGAATAGCCTCTTGCGTCAATCATTCTGAATTCCTCCTCCTATACCGCCGTCGTCTGCCGGGCGGCAACTTTCTCCTCTTTTGGCAGGTTTACCACGGAAATTACAGCCAGCACCGCAAAGCCCAGAAGCACCGCGACCTTGCCGGTGTTAGAGATTCCGCCGACCACCAGCTCCTTCGCCTCGTTCAGCGCATCGGGATTGCCCGCCAGACCAAAGTTGTGGGCCAGCGCGCCGCCCACGATCATTCCGAACACGGTGACAGCGGAATCGCCGTTGCCCTCACCGGCCAGAATCAACTGGCGCAGCGGGCAGCCGCCCAGCAGTACGGAACCCCAGCCCACCAGCGTCATGCCCAGCAGATTCCAAAGGTGGCTGCTATGGGCCACGGGCTGAAGCGTAAAGCCGAAGTGGAAATTCCCATTGATGAGATTACCCACCAGCACCACAAGGAAAATGGCAATGAACCCGTACAGCAGCTTGAAATCCTGAAACAGCAGCGCATCCCGGATACCGCCCACGGTGCACAGTCTGGCCCGCTGGGCAAGCGCGCCCACCACCAGAGCAACCATCAGTGCAATCAGCGCGGGCGCGTGCTTGGAGCCGGGGCCCTCCTCGCTGAACTTTAGCAGAGAAGGAACCGCCAGCAGAATCAGCAGCAGCCCCGCCATCACGGCGGGCAGCACGCCGCCTTCTGCCCGGCCCACCTCATAGGCCCGCTTCAAAGAAAAACCCCGCTTGAGGAACTGCACGCCCACCAGAATGCCCAGCGTGAAGCCCACAAGGCCCACAATGGCGTTAGCGTCTCCTCCGCCAAGGCGCAGCACCATCCGCAGCGGGCAGCCCAAAAATGCCAGCGCGCCGATCATGACAAAGACGCCCAGAACAAACCGTGTGGCGGGAGAGGAGCCCGCCTTTGCCCGGAATTCCTTCCCGGCCACGGACATGATGAACGCGCCCAGCACCAGTCCGATGACCTCAGGACGGGCATACTGCACCTTGGCCGCACCGTGAAGTCCCACCGCGCCGGCAATGTCCCGCAGGAAGCAGGCAATACAAAAGCCCATGTTGGCGGGGTTTCCCAGCATTGTCAGCGCCACCGCCGCCAGACCCACCAGTCCGCCGGCAGCCACCACAACCCAATTCACCTTTTTCATTTTAACTCTCCCAACTATACAAAATTTCCGTATTTTTCCATGGTCATTGGGATTTATTATAAAATAGTTTCGAAAGAAAGGCCAATCTTTGTTTACAATTTCGCAATAGTTACTATCGTTTTTTACGATGGTCTGTGTTTTTTTGTAAAAAATACGGAGAGCGGCACAAGTCCGCTCTCCGTATTTTATCTTTTCAGCTCCGCCTTCAGGTAGCTCACAAACGCCTGCTCCGTCCGGCTGAGACTCACGTCCCTGCGCCAGACGAGATAAATCCGCCGGGAAAAGCCTTCCTCGTCCAGCTCAAAGGTCAGCAGCCGACCGGCCTCCGCCTCTTCCCGCACGGACAGCTCCGACATCACCGAAACGCCCATTCCCCCCGCCACGCTGCGGCGGATGGCCTCCGGATTGTCCATACAGGCAACAACATGCAGCTTCTCCGGCAGAATGCCGTGCTTTCTCCAATACGTCTCCGCGGCCTGACGGGTGCCAGAGGTCTCCTCACGGATGATGAAGGGCTCTTCTATCATATCCCGTCCGCAGGTCCCCCGGGCCTTCAGGGCCTGAAACCGTTCCGTGACGGCGGTGACCAGCACCAGCCGGTCTTCGCACAGGGTCTGGCAGGAAAAGGTCCGCCGATCCGGCGCGGCGCCCACCACGCCGATGCGCACCTCGCCCTGACTCAAAAGGCTGTGAACCTGCGCGCTGTCCCCCCTGCGGAGAAGAAAGCGGCTTTCCCCGTGGCGCTGGAGAAAGCCGGAGAGCAGCCCCGGCAGCAAATACTGGGCCGGAACCGTGGACGCGCCGACGCTCAGCTCCACCCGACCCTCCGCCGCCATGGGGTCCTGCAACAGGCGGCAGCGGTCCAGAATGTCCCGCGCCGCACCATAAACCCGCCGCCCCTCTTCCGTCAGCGTCAGCTTGCGCCGTGCGCCCCGCAGAATCAGTTGAACGCCCATGGCCTCCTCCAGCGCAAGAATATGCGCGCTGACGGTAGACTGCGTGAGGTAAAGCTCCTCCGCCGCTCTGGTAAAGCTGCCGTATTCCGCCGTGGCGGTGAACGCTTCCAGTTGTTTCAAATTGATTCTCAGCATATCCATCCTCACAATCCCGGCGGGCGCATCTCCCATCCGGACGATCCGGCTTTGCAGACCCGGGACCTTCCGGACGCAAAGCAGGCACACGAGCTTTCTGTCGCTCTATGATAGGGCTTTTTCCCCCCGACTGTCAACCCCTCCCCGGTTTTCGACAAATTTCGCGGCAATTTTCCTCTAAAATCAAGGTCGGGCGCAACACATGCGCCCGGGAGGAACTATGAAACGTATCTTTCACCTGCTGCCGCGCGTCCGACTTCTGCTGGGCACTCTGGCCCTCGCGGCGGGCCTTTTCCTGTCGTGGGCCCTTTGTGGGATGGACGGGCTGGGTCTGCTGATTCTGCTGCCCTTTGCCGCCATGTTTATCCAGTTGAATCCGGAACTATGGCGTGGCCGGTAGTCCTTTCCAGCGGAACGCGGGCTGCAAAATCTCCAAAACGCTGTGTTATTCCGCTCTGCGCCGTCATAAAATACGGTGAGGAGAGGAGTG
The DNA here is from genome assembly GCF_032018205.1 of Oscillibacter sp. Classification (GTDB taxonomy): domain Bacteria; phylum Bacillota; class Clostridia; order Oscillospirales; family Oscillospiraceae; genus Oscillibacter. The sequence goes on from NZ_DALZOY010000002.1 coordinate 30,221, forward strand.
ATTGCGGACGTGTTTACCCAGCTAATCAACCCCAGTGTGGACGCTTACAACATCGAAACGGGCGTTTTTTTAGGCGAGGCCCGTTTTTTGCCCACCCAGGAATCCGAAACGGCCCTTTTGGATTGGATTAACTACGGCGTCAAGCCGAAATCTCTCTTAATGCTGGAGTCAAATTTTGAGCCTTCCGAACAGTACACCCCCATTACCCCCAATCAGACTTATCGTCAAAAGGGTATTTTTAGGGCCTTGGTCAAGGAGGGCACCTCCGGGCGGTGGTTCCCCATCGAGGCACGGATTACATACGACTGGCGGACAAGGAGCGCAGGTCCGGGACTTCATTTTAATAGCGTAGAATTTGACAACATTGAGCTAGTGGATTTTACCGAGTCTCTCTACTAACCTCTCCGCACCCGGCAAAGCCGCTTTGTCCCAAATGCCCGGAGCGGCATACGTCCGCAATAAAAAGGCGCCGTCTTCGGACGGCGCGCTTTTTCATTGCCTCCGGTTTAGGGGCAAACGTGCGCACCCTGCATAAGATGGAACAGCGAGCTGTTCCTCCCGTCAATTTTAACAGATGCAAGGTGTTTATATATGTATCAGATGTATTCGAAAACATGTCCTTCAAACTCTATGCAGCACACCATCAAAAGCGGAGATACGCTCTGGAAACTCTCTCAGGCAAACGGCGTCAGCGTCCAGAGCATTCTGGACCTCAACCCGGGCGTTGATCCACGGAATCTGAAGATTGGCGCAACGCTCTGCATCCCTGCGTCCACATCCTCCGTATCTCCGTCGCCCCCATCCACTTCACCCGCGCCCCGCACTTGTCCAAGGGGTGCCTCCTCGTACATAATTCGTACTGGAGACACCTTGTGGAAGCTCTCCCAAACCCACGGAGTCAGCTTGCAAAGCATTCTGGACCTCAATCCGGGCGTGGACGCCCGAAACCTGCAAATCGGCGATGTAGTCTGCATTCCTCTTGCGCCCGCACCCGCACCGCAGCCGCCGGCTCCTACCCCTATGCCTACTCCAGTTCCTATGCCTACGCCGACTCCTACGCCTGTTCCAACTCCTACGCCTGTTCCAACTCCTACGCCTGTTCCAACTCCTATGCCGACTCCGCCCGCGCCGTCCCCCGTCTGCGGGGACGAAACCTTCTCCTATGCGGTTCAGCGAGGCGATACCTTGTGGCGGCTGGTGCAGGTTTTCGGCGTCAGTATGGAGAGCATCCTCAAGCTCAACCCGGGGCTGGAAGCCGACAATTTGCAGGCTGGAGACGTGATCTGCATTCCCCTCGTGCCCACTCCGAAGCCGGTTACTCCCGCGCCAAAGCCGGTTATGCCTGCGCCTAAGCCCGTTGTCCCTGCGCCCAAGCCCCCTGTCGTCTGCGGGGATGGGACCTTCTCTTATACAATTCAACGGGAAGATACCATCTGGAAGCTCGCCCAGATTTACGGTGTCAGCGTAGAAAGCATTCTCAAACTCAATCCCGGGATGGAATCCCAAAATCTGCAGGTGGGCACTGTAATCTGCATTCCCTTTGCCCCCACGCCGAAGCCGGTTACTCCCGCGCCAAAGCCCGTTACACCCGCTCCCAAACCTGTCACGCCTACACCGAAGCCCCCCATCGTCTGCGGGGACGAAACGTTTTCCTATACGCTTCAACAGGGGGACACTCTATGGAAGCTCGCCCAGATTTACGGCGTTAGCGTGCAAAGCATTCTCAAGCTCAATCCTGGGCTGGAGTCCCAAAATCTGCAGGTGGGCGCTGTAATCTGTGTCCCATTTGCCCCCGCGCCGGAACCGTCTGTTACGATGCCTATTACGATTACGCCCCCAACCATTACCGGCCCGACTATTACGGCTCCTTCCTTTACGTTCCCATCTATTACGTCTACGGGCATCACGCCGCCCTCCTTTACCCCTCCCTCTATCACCGCGCCAACCATTACCGCGCCCAAGATCACCTACCCCTCTGTGACGTCAAAGTCTTCGGAAACCACAACCACAAAACCCACCACACCGACTGCTTTGCCCACTATCTGCGGAGACGAAACCTTCCCCTATACCATTCGGCAGGGCGACACCCTCTGGAAACTTTCCCAGACGTACGGCGTCAGCGTGCGGAGCATCATGGACCTCAACTCCGGCCTGGATCCCCAGAACCTGCGCATCGGAAGCGTGATCTGCATTCCGGCCGATATGGAACCACCCGTGCAGATGCCCACGCAGCCGCCTGCACAACCGTCCACCCAGCCATCCACACAGCCGCAGGCTTCCACCGATACGTTCCTGTACAGAGTGAAGAAATGCGACAACATCTGCAAAATCGCAAAAGCCCACTGTGTCAGCGTGGAGAGCATTATTCGAAGCAACCCCAATATGCAGCTTTACTGCCTGAAGGAGGGCACGTATATCCTTATCCCCATGAATCGCTGCCAAGGGTCGGCCTGCCGTTACACCGTCAAGTGCGGGGACACCCTCAACCGGATTGCAAATCAGTTTAACCTCCCTCCCGCGGCAATTATGGCGGCAAATCCCAATGTGGACTTCGAAAACCTTGTGAAATGCCAGCGCATCTGCATTCCGAAGGAATAAGCTTTCTATGCTTTTTCTCCCCTCCAGAATCGGGCAGAGGCCCCGCCAAAAGGTGGGACCCCTTAGTCTGTGACGAAACCCGTATGACACCTCCCCGTCATCTGAGCTTTTTCGACAGGCTGAAGCGAGGGGCCGTTCTTTAAAGAACGGCCCCTCGCCTTTATGTGGCAATCCGGTTTGATTCAGTTCTGCGATTTTGCTTGCTGTTTGCGGGTCGCTCCGAAGGCAGAGGCCGCGTGCATCGCCCGCATCAGCTCCTCCGCGGTGATGCCCTGCGCGATGGCGTCCAGCCTGCTGCCGGGAACACACTGCTTGCGGCACCATGCCATAAGATCCTCCTCGGGAACCTGATCCAGACGGATGTCCTCCATGGTTACGGGAAGGCCCAGCCGGACCATAAAGTCCACCAGCTCCTCCGCCTGGGCCATGTCCGCCTCCGGGTCCAGCATCAACTGGGTCACGATGCCAAAGGAGACTTTCTCTCCGTGCATCACGGCGTGAAGCTGGGGAAAATCCGCCAGGCGGGTCCCCAACACGTGGACGGCAGCAGTTCCGCAGCTCTCCCAGCCGATGCCGGAGAGGAGAATGCTGGCCTCCGCCACCCGCTCGTAAGCGGGTGTGACCACGCCGCTTTTGGCGGCAAGAATTGCCGCCTCCGCGTCGGCCCGGATGACCTCGCAGCAAAGCTTTGCCATGGTCCGGGCCGTGATGGTGGGCAGATATTTCAGCCGCGTGGGCATATGACTGCGATAGCTTGGCTCCGCCTCCATATACGTGGCCAGAGAATCCGCGATGCCCGCAAGGAACATTCTCAGCGGCGCTTTGATGCACTCGGCGGTATCCACCAGCACGATGTCCGGGTTGGTGGGCCAGCCCTCCGTGTCGCTGAAGCTGCCGTCCTCGTTGTACCAGACGGTACAGGCGGTGGGCGGCGCGTCGCTGGAGAGAATGGTGGGTGCCACAATGCAGGGCACCCCCGCCTGATGGGCCACGCCCTTGCTCAGGTCCAGCGCCTTGCCGCCGCCAAGCCCGATGATTGCATCAGACCCGGCATCCTTCATTGCCGCCACCACCCGGGCGCATTCTGCCCGGGAGCACTGGCCTTCCAGCATATATTCTCCCGGCTGAATCCCGGCCTGCTCCATGGCAGGCAGCACCGCGCCCTCCGTGGAGGCTTTGGTACGATGACCCCAAAGCAGCATGGGCCTTCTAATTCCCCGCTCGCTTAAAAGCCCCGGCAGCTCCTGTAAAACGCCCGCTCCCTGCATATATCTGGAGGGAAGCGCGATTAGTTTTCCTCTCATTGATGTTCCTCCGTTTCCAGACAATAGAATACCACGGGGCAGCGCTCCGGGAAACCCTTTTTTTGCACGTTACTTGTTGTACTCATAAAAGCCCGCGCCGCTCTTCCTTCCCAAGCGTCCTGCATCCCGTAAGCGCTGAATCTGCGGAGAGGGACGGAATCTCTCGCCGTAGGCGCTGAAAAGAATCTCATCCACATTCATATTCAGGTCGTGGCCCGTCTGGTCGATGAGCTTGAAAATTCCCATGGGATGGCCTAACCCGTACAGGCAGATTTTGTCCACATCCTCCACGGAACACACGCCCTCTTCCACCAGACGGCAGGCCTCGAGATAAAACACATGGAACATGCGGTTCAGGGCAAAGCCCACCACGTCCTTCACGCGCACCGGCTCCTTGCCGATGGAACGCAGCACCTCAAATACCGTGTCCACTGTCTCTTCCCGTGTTTGAAGTCCGGGAATCACCTCCACCAGCTTCATGATGCTGGCGGGCGAATTGAAGTGGGTTCCGATGAACGCCCGGTCCGGTCCCACGGCGGCGGCCAGCTTTGTGATGGAGATGCTGGAGGTGTTGCTGGCGATAATGGTTTCCGGCTTGCAGACCATGTCCATGTGTTTATAGGCGTTGGTCTTGATGTCCAGACTTTCCAAAACCGCTTCCACAATCAGGTCGCAATCCGCCATGTCCGCCACATTTCCGCTGGCGGATACCCGGCCCAGAATTTGCTCTTTCTGGTCCTCCGTCATCTTTCCTTTGGCAATGCGGCGGTCCAGTGCCGCCGACTGCTTCTCCTTGCCCTTGTTTGCAAGCTCCTGATTCACGTCGGTCAAAACCGTTTCATAGCCGTTCATGGCAAAGCACAAGGCAATTTCAGAGCCCATCATGCCCGCTCCCAATACGCCAATTTTTTTCATTTCCATTGTATTTGCTCCTCTCAATCGCACCGCCGGATCAGCATGGCGGTGCCCATGCCGCCGCCCACGCAAAGCGTGGCCAGACCCAAGGTTTTCTCTCTCTTTTTCAGTTCGTGCATCAGCGTCACCAGAATCCGCACGCCGGAGGCCGCCACAGGATGACCCAGAGCGATGGCGCCGCCGTTGACATTGGTTTTTTCCAGAATGGCCTCCTTGGTCATTCCGTAGTGGGCGCTCCACTCCTTTACGCAGCCAAGGGACTGGGCGGCAAACGCCTCGTTCAACTCCATCAGGTCCACGTCCTTCAGGGACAGTTCCGCCTGATTCAGCGTCTTGATCACCGCCTTCACCGGTCCAAGACCCATGATGGCCGGGTCGATGCCCACTGTGGCCATGGAAACGATTTCCGCCATGGGCTTCCACCCGTTGGCCAGCACCGCCTCTTCAGAGGCCACCAGCATCACCGCCGCGCCGTCGTTGAGCTGGCAGGCGTTTCCGGCGGTCACGGTTCCGCCCTCGGCGGCCTTTTTAAAGGCGGGGCGCATTTTTGCAAGTGCCTCATACGTTGTTCCCGGGGTATTGCTCTCGTCAGTGTCAAACACAAATTCCCGTCCCTTGCGGTCCTGATAGCGGATGGGAACAATTTCATCCCGGAACCGGTCGGACTCGATAGCCTGCCGCGCCAGAGTCTGGGAACGGAGGGCAAATTCATCCTGCTCCTCCCTGGTAATTTCCTCTTTCACGGCCACATTTTCTGCCGTCATTCCCATCAGATAACCGTTGAACTGGTCAATCAGGCCGTCGCAGTACAGCGAGTCCTGCACATCCACGGAGGTGGGACCCATCTTGGTCCCTTTGCGGACTCGGTTGGTGAGAATATAGGGCACTTGAGACATATTTTCCACACCGCCAACCAGCACCAGATTTGCACCGGCCTGAATGGCGTTGTACGCCAGAATTCCCGCTTTCAGACCGCTGCCGCACTGCATGTTGACCGTGGTGGCGGGAACGTGGTCGGGGATGCCCGCCTCCAGCTCCGCCCGGCGGGCGATGGAGGGCCCCTGTCCGGCGGAATGCTGATGGGCCACCAGAACCTCATCAATCTCGGCCGGATTCACGCCGCTTTCCGCGATAACGGCCTTCATCACCTGCGCTGTCATATCTCCCGGCTTCACCGGGGACAGGCTTCCGAGAAATTTTCCGATTGCCGTGCGCTTAGCGGCAACGATGTATGCTTTTTTCATAATTATAAGACCCTCTTACTTTTGTTTTCATGGAAGAGGGCGGGGCGGTTTCGCCCCGCCCCATCATTACCAGATCAATCCCTCTTCCACAGCCTGACGGCGAAGCTCTTCCCGGAAATCCGGGTGGGCAATTCCGATCAGGGCTTCCGCCCGCTGGCTGACCGTTTTGCCGCTGAGATTCACCACGCCGTATTCCGTGCAGATATACTGCACATCAAACCGGGAAGTCGTCACGGGCGTGCCTGTCTCCATGTGGGGGATGATGCGGGAGACCGCGCCCTTTTTGGCGGTGGAAGGCAGGGTAATAAAGGACTTTCCGCCCTTGGACATCTGGGCGCCGCGGACGAAATCAATCTGTCCGCCGCAGCCGCTGTACTGCCTTCCGCCAATGGTGTCCGCGTTTACCTGACCCAGCAGGTCCACCTGCAAACAGGAGTTAATGGAAATCACATTGTCGTTCTGCGCAATGACATAGGGGTCGTTGGTATAGTCCACCGGCACCACCAGAAGATCCGGATTGTGGTCCGCGAAATCAAACAGGCGCTTGGTGCCGATTAGGAAGTTGGAGACAATTTTTCCCTTGTCCAGCGTTTTGCAGCTATTGTCAATGGCGCCGGACTCATAGAGGTCGATAATTCCGTCGGACAGCACCTCGGAATGAATACCCAGATGCTTTTTGTCCTTCAGGAAATTCAAAATGGCGTTGGGCAGGCCGCCGATTCCAAGCTGCAAGCAGGCACCGTCCTGTATAAAAGGAACGATGTGGGCGGCGATCTGCTCTTCAACACCGCCCGTCTCGCTCTTGGTGAGCTCCGGCAGGGGCTGATCCTGAATTACAATGTAGTCCAGCTTATCCAGCGAAACCTTGGCCCCATATGTCCACGGCAGAGAGGGATTGATCTGTGCCACCACGGTTTTTGCGGCCTCCATGTTGGCAACGGAATAGTCCGCGTTCAGTGCGTAGCTGCAATTGCCCTCTTCGTCCGGCTCCGTCAGCATCACAAAAAACACATCCGCGGGATGCTCGCGGTAGTATTTGGGCATCTGGTAGTAGAACGCGGGCAGGGGGTCCACCCGTCCCTCCCGGTATGCCTGCCGGGTGCCCCGGTCCAAAAACTGGCTGACGTGGCGGAAAATCCCCGCATACTGAGGCTCCAGAAAACGGGGCGTCTCCCAGATATTGTGGGCGATGACCTTTACGTCCTTCAGCTCCGACGCCCGGTCCGTCAGCGCGTCCATCAGGTGCATGGCCGTGCCCGCCGCCTGCTGAAGCACCACGGTGTCTCCGGATTTCACACATTTGACAGCCTGCGCCGCAGAGACGATTTTATCTTGATAGGTTGCTTTCCAATCCATTTTTTCTTATCACCTTTTCAATCAGGATCCATAGCCGAACAGCCAGGGGATGCCCAGCGAAATCACCGGGATATAGGTCACCAGCATCAGCGCCACAATCAGCGCCAGCAGGAAGGGCACAATCCGTTTGCACAGAGACATAAACTGAATATTACCAAGAGAGCTGGCCACAAACAGGTTCAGGCCCACCGGCGGCGTGCAGAAGCCGATTGCCACGTTCAGGCACATCATCAGGCCAAAGTGGATGATATCCACACCGTAGTCGGCGGCAATGGGCTGAAGGATGGGCGCCAGAATGAGAATGGCGGGGGTTCCGTCCATGACGCAGCCCACCAGCAGCAGGAACACGTTCATGGCAAGCAGCACGAGAATGCGGCTGTCGGTCAGTCCGCCGATCCAGTTTGCCAGCTCCATGGGAATCTTCTCCAGCGTCAGCATCCGGGCCAGCGCCGTGGCGGTGCCCACGATGACCATGATGGTGGCGGTGGTGACGGCAGAGGTTGAAAGAGAAGCCACCAACTTTTTAAAGGTCAGCTCGCGATAAATCAGGAAGCCCACCATAAGGGCATACACAACAGCCACGGCGGCCGCCTCGGTGGGAGTGAAAATACTGCCGTAGATGCCGCCCAGAATGATGACGGGAACCAGCAGCGCGCCGATGGCGGAGACGAAGGTCTGGCCCACCCGCTTCCATGTAAACTGCCGCCCGTTGCCCTGCCAGCCGTTTTTCCGGCAGATATACTGGGACACGGCAATCAGCAAAACGCCGCACAGGATGCCGGGGCCAAAGCCGCCCATGAACATGGTGGCAATGGAGGCGTTGGTTGCCACGCCATAGGTCACAAAGGGAATGGACGGCGGAATCAGCACGCCCAGCACACCGGCGGCGGCGATCAGCGCATAGGAAAAGCCCTTGGAATATCCCTGCTTAATCATGGAGGGAACCATGATGACGCCGATGGTGGCCACGGTGGCCGCCGCAGAACCAGAAATGGCGCCGAAGAACATACAGGCCAGAACGGTGACAATTGCCAAGCCGCCCTGCCTGTGGCCCACCATGGAGTCCGCAAAGTCAATCAGCCGTTTGCTCAGGCCGCCGCCCTCCATCAGAGCGCCCGCCAGAATGAACAGCGGAATCGCCATCAGCGTGAAGGAATCGCAGGCCGTAAACATGGTCTGGGCAATATAGGAAAGGCCAAAGGAACCGGAGGTAAGCATGTACAACGTCACGGACATGCCGATGGACCAAGCGATGGGGACGTTCAGCACCAGCAGAATAAAAAAGGTGCCAATCAAAATCAATCCTGCATTCATTCCGCTTCCCCTCCCTGCTTCATCATTTTTTCGCTATCAGTCTCTTCCATGGGAAGAACGCCGATAAGCTGCTTTACAAGGACCACCAATCGCTGAAGCCCACGCACAATCATCATACCCGCGCCCACATAAGGCGCCGCGTATGCAAACTGCATATTAATTTTGTTGGCTGCGGAATACTGGGGCCGCACGCCCATGGAACTGAGAACCTGCATGCCCACATAGCACAGCATGAAAAAGAACGCCAGTGAAATCAAAGATGCGATGATATACAGTACGACCCGGGCCTTGCCCTTGAGAATCATGGGCAGCAGGTCCACAGACATGTGGTTGCCATTTCTCACGCCCTTGCTGGCCGCGAGATAAATGACCCAAATGCACAGGTAACGGGCGCTTTCCTCCGTCCAGCCCACGGGAAGTCCCAGGGCCCGGAATACCACCTGAATGAAAATAATGGCGCAGGTGATAAAAAAGAGAACGGCGCAGACATAGGTTTCAAAGAAATTTAAAACCCGGTCCAAAATCTGGTTTGCTTTTGCCATTGTTATCTCCTCTCCGCTGCCGCCTCCCGGAGACTTCCGGGAGGCGGCGGAATTTCATGCGTATTTATTTCTCTACGCCGGTGATTGCTTCCAATTCGCCGTTGGTGAACTTGTCATTGCAAACCTGAATCTTCTCCATGTAGGTGTCCAGATTCGGCTCGGTGCCCTGCTGACGGAACCAGTCGTACACACCGGTGGTGGTGGCCTTGAACGCCTCGCGCTCTTCGTCGGTGAGACGGGTGACGGTCATGCCGCCATCGGACAACTCCTGATATGCGCCCTCTTCGCCCTCGGCGGACAGCTTGAGCTGATACTGGGTGGCCTCCTGCGCAGCCTGATCCACCACGGCCTGAAGCTCGGCGGGCAGGGACTGATAGAAGTCATAGTTGATGGAAATGGCGGTGGCGTCGTAAACGGCGGCCACATCGGTGATATACTTCTGCACCTCGTCATAGTTACCGGTGGAGGCGATCAGCGCGGGATTCACCTGACCGTCGACGGTTTTCTGCTGCATGGCGGTGAACAGCTCAGAGAAGGCCATGGGCATGGGATTTCCGCCCATGTCGGTGTAAACCTTCAGCAGGATGTCGTTCTCCTGCGTACGAATCTTCAGACCCTTCAGATCCGCAGGGGTCTTAACCTCCCGCACGGAGTTGGTCAGGGCCTGCCAGCCGTTCTCAAAGAACGCCAGAGGATAAATGCCGCTCTCCTCGGCAATCTTCTTTGTCAGCGCTTTGCCATCCTCACTGTTCAGGAAGTTCTGGATGGACTCGCGGCTGTTGAACAGATAGGGAAGCTGCATGAACTTGAAGCTGTCGGTAAAGTTGGCCAGCACCACGGCGCCGCCCTCGGCCATTTGGATGTTGCCCTGCTGGCACTGCTCGTAATACTCTCTGTTGGAGCCAAGCTGGCCGTTGGGATAGACATCCACCTCGATACGGCCATCGGAGTACTTCTCCGCCAACTCTTCAAACTTGTATAAGCCCTGAGTGATGGGATGCTCTTCAGCCACAGAACCGGCCAACTGAATTTTGTAGGTTTCTCCACCCGCCTGAGAGCCTTGAGAACTCTGGCTGCTGCCGCCGCACCCGGCCAGCAGAGTGCTGACCGAAAGCAAGGCCATGAGCAGTGCGCTTAACTTTTTCATCTTCATAGTCTTCCTCCATATTTTAATTGGCAATAAATCGTGCCTTATCAACCCTAGAGCAATTACCATGCCATTTCCAAGGATATATTTTGCACAAATTTTAATTGAATAATTTGTCTGATGTTTATAATTGTTTTAAAAAGTCTAAAAATGTAGAAAAAGCTGTCTATATTTTTAGAAAGTCTAAAAATATAGACAGCTTGCAATTTTGCGCAGACATGCTTAATCCTGGCCTGCCGCTTTCAGTTTTTTATAAAGCCCGGAGCGACTCACCTGTAAACAGTCTGCGGTTTTGTCCACATCTCCGCCATTCTCCCCCAGAACCCGACGGATATAAGACGCCTCCAATTCCGCCATCACCTGCTTCAGCGGTCTCTGACCCTCGGGCAGGGCAGGCGGGTCTGCCTCCTTGGCGGCATTGCCTCCGCCTATTTCCGTCTCCCACGAGGAAAGCTCCCCAATGAGCACAAAGCGCTCGATGGTGTTGCGCAGCTCCCGGATGTTGCCGGGCCAACTGTAATTTTGCAAATTTGCCAACTCCTGTGCGGACAAAACCCTGGCCTTTCCGTGCTTGCGGTTAAACTGGGCCAGAAAAACGCTGGCAAGAGCCCGCAGGTCCCCCGGCCGTTCCCGCAGAGGCGGAATCGTGATTGGTACCACGTTGAGCCGGTAGTACAAATCCTCCCGAAAGGCTTTTTCCGCCACCATCCGCTTCAAATCCCGATTGGTGGCGGCAATAATTCGCACATCCGTCTTCTGCGTCTTGCTTCCACCCACGCGGCGGAACTCTCCGCTCTCCAGCACCCTGAGAAGCTTTGCCTGCGCAGTCAGAGGCAGCTCTCCCACCTCGTCCATAAAGATAATCCCGCCGTTGGCCACCTCGAACAAGCCGGCCCGGCCCTCCTTCAAAGCGCCGGTAAAGGCCCCCTTTTCATAACCAAAAAGCTCAGCCTCAATCAGCTCGTTGGGGATGGCCGCGCAGTTCACCGGCACAAATACCGCGTCCCTCCTTCCGCTGTGGCGGCGGATGAAGTTGGTGGCAACTTCCTTACCCACGCCGGACTCTCCGTAAAGCATAATCGTGCTGTCCATCCGTGCCAGCGTTTCCAGAATGGAAAATATTTTCCGGGTGGCGGGATCGTCCGCCACAACCTGATTTTCCCCGCGGTAATCGGTCATCTCCATGGCGGCCTGATAGCCCTTGAGCTTTTCCTTTTCCCGCTGCAGCTCCTTTTGAAACGTCTCCAGAATATCCAGTCTGCGGCTATATGTCACCACCATGCGCAGCTCGCCCGCCTCGTCAAAAATCGGCGTACTGACACAGGCCACTTCCTGTCCGGTCCTATTAAAATATGTGCCCAGCGCCTGTCTCCGGGTGCGAAGCACCTCGTCCGTCATGGAGTAGCTGACATAGCCCTCTGCCCGAAGCTGATAAATATCCATGCTTAAAAGCTGCTCCAAAGGGCAACAGAGCACCTGCACCGAATCTTCATTTGCATAGATGATTTTTCCGCGTCCATCAGTGGCAAACAAATCCGCGCAGCAATTTTCCAGAATCAGATGATACTCCTGATCAGTCAGATGGGCTCTTACTTTTTCAGACATGGTTCCGCTTGCGCCCCCTCTCCTGCAATGTCCTTTGTTTTCATCTTGTGGGCATAGTATATCTTAACCCGTCTGGGCGGGTCAAGTAAAAGTCTTGTCCAGACCTCCCCCCTAGAAGGGTCCCACGGGCGTTTATTGTGCGCTCTTTCGTATGCCCGATATTAAGCGCGGCTTGTCCCTTCTCCGTCTTCCACATCGGCCCCTCCATTGCCATACCATTCCCCATCAACAGCCACCGATTCTCGTATTCAGCTAAAAAAACGCAGAGGCCCCGCCAAAAGGCGGGACCTCTGCGTTTTAAGCGCCGACTTTCGCCGGACTCATTGGAATTTTCACAGGTTGCAGATCTGATTCTGGAGAAGCGTTCCCACTGTGTCGGCAAACTGATCCAGCCGCCGGATGCGGGTGAAATTCCGCCCGTAGATGGTCCGGGCGGCAGGCAAGTCCTCATCCTCCCCGGTGAAAACGCACACCACGGCCGCGCCGGTGCGGGAAAGACTGCGCACCTCCTGCGCCGTATCCACCACGCCCATGCGGTCCACATAATCCCGAAAGCCGCCGCTCCGGGCAATTTTAATCACATCGTTGGGCTTTGCGTCGGACAGGAGAATCACCAGCCGGTGCTCGCAAGGCGCGTCCTCCAAATCCCGGCCCAACGCGCGGACAGCCAGCCCGTCCCGGTTGCAGCCGGTGGTGAAATAGTGAAAGATCATCTCGTTCCGATCCGTCTCCCCATAGTCCCGGAAGCGGGTCAAAACCGTGTAGCCGCTGAGGGAACAAAACGCCGTCACCCGCACGGGAATGCCGCATCGGGTCAGGCTCTCTGCAATCATATACCCCTGCGAGGAAACAGTCTCCTGCCGGGAAATCTGGGAGGTGGAGGAATCCAGCAAAAGGTCCACGCACAGTGCGCCCGGGTCTCCCCGCAGGATGCGGGTGAAAATCTTGTCATCTCCCAGGCATTCCGCCCGCCAGACTCTCGCCGCGTCCAGCAGCCCCGCGGAGGTCCGCACGGTTTCGGGCTGTAAATGGGTCTGCATGGCGTTGCGGATACGGGCCGTCAGCCGCGCCACGGTCATCCGGTTGACGGTGGAGTTCGCCTCATAGGCCGCTTTGTTCTTCTCCATCTGCCGCAGCGCCGCCCTGCGCTGCTCTGCCGCGAAGCCCCGGGCGTGCTTGTCAAGCTCCGCCCCGCCCCGGGCGTAATAAAGGTTGCAGCCCTTGTGGTCCCCCGTGCACAGCTCCCGCTCCAAGCGCTGCACTTTGTCCGTCGGGTACAGCGACGCGCCGAAATAGCTGGAAATATAGGCCCGGAGAGCCTCCTCGCTCTGTGCCAAAGTCATCTCTCCCAGCCGCCGCTGGGGCGCGGGGCCGCCGCCCCCTTCCACAGCCTGAGCGTGCTCTCCAAAGCCGAAGCCAAACTCCCGAAGGCTGGGCAGCGGGGCTTTGTTTTTCTGCCGCCTGCCAAACAGGTGCAGTCTTCTCACAGCTCGCAGCTTCTCCGGGTCTTCGGCGTCTGGGGCGTCCGCGGGCGCATACCCAAACCAGACCGCAAGCGCCTGCCCCAACCGCTGGGCAAGCGCCGCCCCGTCCAGCTCTCCCGGCAGGTCCAGCGCGGCAAGAATCTCCCGGTCGCTGCCCTTCAGCCCGCAGTCATGTCCTAAAATCTCCCGGCAGCGTCCGACCGAAAGAACATGGACAAGCCGATCCGAAGGAGCCCGTTCAAAGGCCTCCAGCGTTTTGCGGGCATAGCTCTGCCGCAGCGCCGCCATGGCGGGGCGGCTGTCTCGCTCCTGCGCAAACGCCGCGCTCTCCAGTCCCAGCCACGCGAGCTGCTCATAAATCCGGCGGTCTGGCAAGCCCTCGAAAGAAGCAAACAGGCTTTCCAGCGCGCCGCCCCAGTCCCGGCGGACGCAACCCGCCACCGTGTTCCAGTATAAATCCGCGCGGCCCTGCGCGTCATAGGTTTTCAGTTCCGGCTCGAACTCGTATTCTTCCGCCGCCGTCCAGACCTGATTTCTTGCCCGGCGTTGCTCGTGCTCCTGAATTTCCATCAGAGCGCAAAGGCTTCCCGGCCCGACAGGTCTTCCGGCACCCGGCTTTTTACCACGTCCTCCACCAACTGGCGCTCGAACTCATCAAAGCACTTGTTCACAATGCCAAGCTCCAGCGCCCGGACGGCGGGCAGTCCCTGCCGCATCAGGCGGACGGCGGCAAGCAGGCCCCGCAGGTCCAGCGCCTTTGTGGAAATCTCCGCGCTGTCGCACTTTCTGCGGATGTCAGTAAACAAACTTGTCATCTGGTCGGCATAGGCGGGCTTCAGCTCCGGAAACTCCCGCCCCAGAAGCTTTAGAAGATTTTCCTCCGTGATGGATGGCATATTGATGACAAGGAACCGGGAGGCCAGCGCTTCATTCAAGTCCCGGGTTCCGGCATAGCCATAGTTCATCGTGGCGATAAAGCGGGAAGCTTCAGACAGCGGGATACGGTCATAGCCCGGTACGTCGATGCAGCGGCGAAAGTCCAGCGCGGCGTGGAGCACGGCCAGAGATTCGTTTTTTGCCATGTTGATTTCATCCAGCACGCCGAAGCCCCCTTCCAGCGCACAGCGGGCAATGGGCCCGTGGCGCAGGGAAACCTCCCCTCCGCAGAGGGTATCCGTCCCGATCAGAGAGGCCGCGTCGGTGTTGATGTAAAACGACACGTCCCACTGGGGCCGCCCGAATAGGGCGGAGAGATTTTCCGCCAAGTCATTTTTTCCCGTGGCTTTGGGGCCTGCCAGCAACAGATGCTCGCCGCTCAAAAGTGCGGAGATGGCCTCCTCCCAGATTTCCTTACCGTAATAGGGATAGCGGGGCTTTGGAATGCGGTGGAGCGCCGCTTCCCGCACCGGGGACTGGTGATTTTTCCAGTTCTCCGCCGCCTGCAAAAGGGCCTCACTCACGCCCTCAGCCCGTAAAAAATCCATCAGCTCGCCCATATCGTCCTCCGTTCCGCAGGCGGCTGCGGGTCGCCTGCCTCGTGTTTTTCCTTCTTTTGTTATACGCGAGTTTTTCTGTCTTGTCAAACCTTGCCCTGGCTATTCCGACAGCATTTCAAGAAAAACCGACAAAAGACGGTTGTATCTTGCCGCTGGAGGTAGTAAACTGACAAAAATGCTTTCTCGCAGGCGCGGGACTGCACCGGGCAGCTTTATGGCAGCTTCCCGGAATGCGCAGGTCCCGAAGCCACGCCTGCGGGCGGCTATTTTCATGAGCTATGCAAAGCAGACAGGAATATGGAAAAGGAGTGAGAAGCCCATGAGCAGACTTGACATCAACACGCCCAGTCAGGCCCAATCCGTGGTGGATCAGCTATACCGCGGCATGGAACGCCGCATCGCAGCCAGTCCTCCGGGCCTGTGCCCCATCGACATGGCGCTGAACTTTCTGAATCTCTGCCATGCCCAGACCTGCGGCAAGTGCGCCCCGTGCCGCATCGGACTGGGGCAGCTTTCCAATATGCTGCGAGGCGTTCTGGACGGAGAGGCGGATGTCCGCGCCATTCACCGCATTGAGGTGACGGCCCAAGCCATTGTGGACACCGCCGACTGTGCCATCGGCATCAACGCCGCCCAACTGGTTCTCATGGGCCTTCTGGGCTTTCGGGACGATTATGAGGAGCACATCCTCCGCCACCGGTGCTTGGGCAGCCTGAAAAACCCGGTACCCTGCGTGGCCCTGTGCCCCGCAGGGGTGGACATTCCCGGCTACATCGCCCTGATTAACGCTGGGCGGTACGGCGACGCGGTGAAGCTCATCCGCAAGGACAATCCCTTCCCCATCGCCTGCGCTTACATCTGCGAGCATCCCTGCGAGGCCCGCTGCCGCCGAAACATGGTGGATGATCCCCTGAACATCCGGGGACTGAAGCGGTACGCCGTGGATCAGGCCGGCGAAGTACCCCAGCCCGCCTGCGCACCCTCCACGGGGAAGACCGTGGCCGTAGTGGGCGGCGGCCCCGGCGGTCTGTCCGCCGCGTATTACCTCACATTGATGGGCCACCGTGTCACCGTGTTTGAAAAGCAGAAGCACCTTGGCGGGATGCTGCGCTACGGCATCCCCAGCTATCGCTTTCCCCGGGAAAAGCTGGACGAGGAGATTGCCTCCATCTTGTCCCTCGGCGTGGAGGTCCACACAGAGGTGGATGTGGGCACCAGTCCCTCGCTGGATGAGCTGCGCCGGAAGTATGACTGCCTGTATCTCTCCGTGGGCGCCCACACCGACAAGAAAACGGGCATTCCCGGTGAGGACAGTCTGGGCGTGGTTTCGGCCGTGGAGCTGCTGCGCCGCATCGGCGACGGGGAACTGCCGGACTTTGCCGGGATGAACGTGGTGGTCATCGGCGGCGGCAACGTGGCCATGGACGTCACCCGCTCCGCTCTTCGTCTGGGGGCGGCAAAGGTTTCCTGCGTATACCGCCGCCGTCAGGCGGACATGACCGCCCAGCAGGAGGAGATAGAGGGCGCTATCGCCGAGGGCGCGGAGGTTTTGACGCTGGAGGCCCCTCTGCGGATCGAAGCCAACGAGTCGGGCCGCGCGGTGGCCCTGTGGGTCAGGCCCCAGATTATTGGCGAGATGGACTCTCTGGGCCGTCCCCGGCCCAACGACGCGGATGTGGATACCCGGCGCATTCCCGCCGACGTGGTAATCGTGGCCATTGGGCAAGGCATTGAAACCCATGGCTTTGAGCAGAGCGGCGTGAAAATCCAGCGTGGCGGCACAGTGCTGGCGGCTTCCAGCACCCAGCTTCCCGACGTGGAAGGCGTGTTTGCCGGGGGCGACTGCGTCACCGGCCCCGCCACCGTCATCCGCGCCATCGCGGCGGGGAAGGTTGCCGCCGCCAATATCGACGAGTACTTAGGGTTCAACCACGAGATTGTGACGGATGTGCAGATTCCCACCCCCGACCTCTCCGACTTGAGGCCCCGTGGCCGCATCAACACCGGCGAGCGGGACGCGGGAGAACGCGTGCACGATTTCCAGTGCATTGAGTGTGGCTTTACCGATCAGGAGGCCCGGGAGGAATCCTCCCGCTGCCTGCGCTGCGACCACTTTGGCTACGGGATTTTCAAGGGAGGACGTGTGGAAAAATGGTAAATATTGAAATTAACGGACGTTTTCTTTCCGTCCCCGAGGGATCCACGATTTTAAGCGCGGCTCAGGAGGCAGGCATCCCCATTCCTCACCTGTGCTATCTGAAGGAAATCAACGAAATTGCCGCCTGCCGCATCTGCGTGGTGGAGCTGGAGGGGACCCAGCGGCTTA
>NZ_DALZOY010000002.1:47561-53399 GCF_032018205.1 Oscillibacter sp.
TGCAGGAGGGCATGGTCATCCGCACCAACAGTCCCCGGGTCCGCTCCGCCCGGAGAACCAACCTGCGTCTGATCCTCTCTGAGCACAACTCCACCTGCACCACCTGCATCCGCAGCGGAAACTGCGCCCTGCAAACCCTGTCCCACGATTTGAACATTCACTTTCAGCCCTACCGGCTCCAGCCGGAAAAATCCCGGGTAGATCTGGACGCCCCGGTGGTACGGGAGGCCAGCAAGTGCATCAAATGCATGCGCTGCGTGCAGGTATGCGATAAGGTGCAGGGAATGCACATCTGGGACGTGGCGGGCACCGGCTCCCGTACCACAGTGGACGTGAGCTTTAACCGGCTTCTCAAAAACACGGACTGCACCTTCTGCGGTCAGTGCGTCACCCACTGCCCTACTGCCGCCCTCACTGTCCGGGACGACAGCAACAAGGTCCTGCGGGCTTTGGCGGACCCGGAAATCACCACGGTGATTCAAGTGGCGCCCGCCGTGCGGGTGGCATGGGCGGAGGCGTTCAATCTCTCCCCCAAATTTGCCACCGCCGGGCGAATGGTGGCAGCTTTGCGCCGGATGGGCTTTGACTACATTTTTGACACCAATTTTGCCGCCGACCTCACCATTATGGAGGAGGGCAGCGAGTTTTTGGAGCGGTTTACCCACCGGGGGAAGTACCGCTGGCCCATGTTCACCTCCTGCTGCCCCGGCTGGGTGCGGTTTGTCAAGTCCCAATATCCGGCGTATACGGAGTGCCTGTCCACCGCAAAGTCCCCCCAGCAGATGTTCGGGGCCATTGCCAAAAGCTACTTTGCGGAGAAAAAGGACGTTGACCCACACAAGCTCTTTGTGGTGTCCATCATGCCCTGCTCCGCCAAAAAGGCGGAGTGCGAGCTTCCCAACATGAACGACGCCTGCGGCGATCCCGACGTGGACGCGGTGCTCACCACCCGTGAGATGGTCCGCCTGCTGCGCAGCGACTGCATCGTTCCCACGGACCTTCCGGAGGAGCCCTTTGACAGTCCCCTTGGCTCCGGTACCGGCGCGGCGGTGATTTTCGGAGCCTCCGGCGGTGTGATGGACGCGGCGCTCCGCTCCGCCTATTACCTTGCCACCAGTAAAAATCCCAAGCCGGACGCGTTTTCCAACCTCCGCAGCGGCACTCCCTGGCGGGAGGCCAGCTTTGCCATCCCCGGCGCGGGGACCGTGCGGGTGGCGGTGGTCAGCAGCCTTTCCGGCGCGCGGGAGCTGATGGAAGCGGTGGAGAGCGGGTCATCGGAATATGACTTTGTGGAGGTGATGGCCTGTCCCGGCGGCTGCGCTGGCGGCGGCGGACAGCCCATTCACGAGGGCATGGAAATGGCCGCTTCACGGGGCGATCTGCTCTGGGAGCTGGACGCGGGGAGCAAGCTCCGCTTCTCCCACGAGAATCCCGACGTGAAAAGCTTGTACAGTGAATATCTCCGGGAACCGCTGGGAAAGCGGTCCCACCATCTGCTCCACACGGACCATTCCGCACGGTTGCCCTCCACGGGGAAAGATTCCCTGTAAAGGGTTGAAATTCCCCCGCGCATGAAGTAACATGGAAGAAACTGAATGATGGAAAGGAGTTTCTTATGAAACTAATTCACACCGAATACGCCCCCGCTGCCATCGGCCCCTATTCTCAGGGCTATGTTGTAAACGGCCTGCTGTTCACCTCCGGCCAGTTGGGGCTGGACCCCGCCACCGGCGCGATGGCGGGCGAGGACATTGTCTCCCAGTCCGAGCAGGTGATGAAAAACCTGTGCGCTCTGCTTAACGCTGCGGGCAGCGACCCTTCCCGCGTGGTGAAGGCCACCTGCTTCCTCTCCGACATGGGGAACTTTTCCGCCTTTAACGAGGTCTACGGCAAATATTTTACCGAAAAGCCCGCCCGCTCCTGCGTGGCCGTGAAGACCCTGCCCAAGGACGGGCTGGTGGAAGTGGAGATCATCGCGGAGGCCTGACGCTCACGCTTTGCCGGGGAGGGACTTCCGAAAACTGGATTTACCGCCGTGGGATGCGGAATTTATAAAAGAACCATGTCCCGCTCCCGCTCAGGTAACCGCCAAATCGAATCAATCCTATCAAAACGGAGGATGCACCTATGCCTTATATTGGGATCAACACCTCAAAGTCCCTGTCCGCCCCGCAGAAGGACGCGCTGAAAACCGCACTGGGTGCGAAAATTTCGCTGATTCCCGGAAAGAGTGAAAGCAAGCTGATGGTGGACATTTCCGACGGGCGCACCATGTATCTGGCCGGTGAACAGCGGGACCTTGCCTATGTGGACGTAAAGTGCTTCGGCTCTGCCGAATTTGCGCACAAGAAAGCGTTTACCGAGGCCGCGTTTGAAGTCGTCCAGCAGACCATCGGCCTGCCTCAGGACGGAATTTATCTTACGTACAGCGAGTTTGAAAACTGGGGCACGCAGGGCACGATGAAATAAAAATTGGCTGGAGCTGTGGGGATTTTTCCAGAAAAATTCCGACCGGGTCTGTACTTTGCTAAGGGTCCCTACTTTTCTAGATTTTTCCCGCCGCTGATTCTTTGCCCTTATGGAAGCTTTCCGGGGTCTTGGAGTTTCCTTTTTTGCCCCATCCTTTCTGCCTTGTCACTTATTTTGTCAATTTCCGCTTTCCCGACATAAAAAACCGCCCGGACGCGACTGCGTCCGGGCGGTTTTTGTAAGCTCAATGCGGGTTTCAGTCCTCATATGCGGGGAGTTCGTCTCCCGCGCCGACCATGGCCGGGGCAGGCACAAGCTCTTCCGCAAATTCCTTATAGGCCGCAAGACCGGTACCGGCGGGAATCAGCTTGCCGATAATCACGTTCTCCTTCAAGCCCTGCAAATGGTCCACCTTGCCCTTGATGGCGGCCTCGGTCAGAACCTTGGTCGTCTCCTGGAAGGAAGCGGCGGACAGGAAGGATTCGGTTGCCAAAGACGCCTTGGTAATACCCATAAGAAGCTGGGTCCCCTCTGCGTGGCGCAAAAGCTCGCCGTCTTCCCTGCGCTCGCCCACCGCATTGCGGCGGTCAACCTCCGTGTTGGCGTCTTCCAAATCCAGAAGGTCCACCATGGAGCCGTCCAGCAGCTTGGTGTCGCCCGCGTCCTCCAGACGAACCTTGCGCATCATCTGGCGGACAATCACTTCGATGTGCTTGTCGTTGATATCCACGCCCTGCTGGCGGTAAACCCGCAGGACTTCCTGAATGAGGTAGTTGTACACCGCGTCGCTGCCCCGCAGGCGCAAGACCTCGTGGGGATTCAGAGCGCCGTAGGTCAGGGCAACGCCCTGCGCCACACGGTCCCCATCCTTCACCAGAAGGCCGGTGTGGGGCACGGAATAGATACGAGAATCGCCGTCGTCGGCGGTAATGATAATGTTCAGCAGGCTTCCCTTGGTGGCCTCTTCAAACTTGACCACGCCGGAAATCTCCGCCAGTTGAGCCATCCGCTTGGGTTTGCGCGCCTCGAACAGCTCCTCCACGCGGGGAAGGCCCTGCGTGATATCGCCGCCCGCCAGACCGCCGGTATGGAAGGTACGCATGGTCAACTGCGTGCCGGGTTCGCCGATGGACTGGGCGGCGATGATACCAACCGCCTCGCCCGGGCCCACAGGCTGGGAGGTGGCAAGGTTCATGCCGTAGCACCGGGCGCACACGCCGCTGTGAGCACCGCAGGTAAGCACCGTGCGGATCATCACCGTGGGCTTTCCGCCCTTTTCCGGGTCAAAGGAGCACATATCTCCCTCCCGGTTGTTCTTCTGAATCCAGCGGCGGCCTTCCAGTATCTTAGCGTCGTTTTCGTCCATCATCCGCTCGTTGGAGATCAGCTCCTCGCCGGTATCAGCGTCCAAAACGCTGCTCACCAGGAACCGGCCCCGCAGACGGTCGGAGAATTTCTCGATGACCTGCCCGTTTTCGCTGATCTCGGAAACGCGAATACCATGGATGGAGCCGCAGTCCTGCTGGCGGATAATCACATCCTGAGACACGTCCACCATTCGGCGGGTCAGATAACCGGAGTCCGCCGTACGAAGGGCGGTATCGGCCAGGCCCTTTCGCGCACCTCTGGAGGAAATGAAATACTCCAGCGCGGTGAGGCCCTCGCGGTAATTTGCCTTAATGGGGATTTCGATGGTGCGGCCCGCCGTGTTGGCGATCAGGCCGCGCATACCCGCAAGCTGACGAATCTGCTTCATGGAACCACGGGCGCCGGAGTCCGCCATCATAAAGATGGGGTTATAGCGGTCCAGATTCCTTTGCAGTGCATCGGAAACCTCGTTGGTGGTTTTCTCCCACTCGGCCACAACCTGCTTATAGCGCTCCTGATTGGTCATGAAGCCCATTTTATACTGGCTCTCAATATCCAGAACACGCTTTTCCGTCTGCGCCACCAGTTCGTATTTCTTGGGGGGCACAGCCATGTCCGCAATGGACACGGTGATGGCGGCGCGGGTGGAATACTGATAACCGGTGGCCTTTACCGCATCCAGCACCTCGGCAGCGATGGTGAAGCCGTGCTTGTTGATGGTGCGGTCCACGATGCGGCTCAGCTCTTTCTTGCCGCACTGGAAAGCAACTTCGTAATCCAGCGCCTTTTCGGGGTCACTGCGGTCCACAAAGCCCAGATCCTGAGGGATATTGCGGTTGAAGATAATGCGGCCCGCGGTGGCCCGGATGATTCCGGTGCGCTCTACGCCGTCCACCGTCCGGGTGACCCGCACCAGAATGGGGCAGTGGGGGCCGATCACGTGGCTGTTGTAAGCCATCAGGGCCTCGTCCTCGCCTGCATAGACATGGACAGGCCGGAAGGTCGCTTCCTTCTTCCCCTCATTCTTCGCAGCCTTATTGACAGCCAAGAACTCGTCGGCATCCACCTCCGTGTCGGCGGTGAGTCCGGTTTCACCTGCGTCGTCCACATACACCGTCTCCGCACCCATCTCGGCCTTGCCGATGCGCTCATAGGTCAGGTAGTATGCGCCCAGCACCATGTCCTGCGTGGGCACGGTGACGGGGCCGCCGTCCTGCGGACGCAGGAGGTTGTTGGCGGAAAGCATGAGAATCCGGGCTTCAGCCTGCGCCTCGGCGGACAGGGGCACGTGAATCGCCATCTGGTCGCCGTCAAAGTCGGCGTTGAACGCCGTGCAGTTCAGGGGATGGAGCTTCAGGGCGCGTCCGTCCACCAGCACCGGCTCGAAGGCCTGAATGCCCAGACGGTGCAGCGTGGGGGCGCGGTTGAGCATGACGGGGTGATCCTTGATAATCACATCCAGCGCATCCCACACGTCGGCAGTGCCCTTATCCACCATCTTCTTGGCGGACTTAATGTTGTTGGCGGTGCCGTCCTCCACCAGCTTTTTCATGATGAAGGGGCGGAACAACTCCACAGCCATCTCCTTGGGCACGCCGCACTGGTAAATTTTCATCTCAGGACCGACGACGATAACGCTTCGGCCAGAGTAGTCCACACGCTTGCCCAAAAGGTTCTGACGGAACCGGCCCTGCTTGCCCTTGAGCAGGTCGCTCAGGGATTTCAGCGCCCGGTTGTTTGCGCCGGTGACGGCGCGGCCCCGGCGACCGTTGTCGATCAGGGCGTCCACAGCCTCCTGAAGCATCCGCTTCTCGTTGCGGACGATAATGTCTGGCGCGTTGAGCTGGATGAGCCGCTTGAGGCGGTTATTGCGGTTGATAACCCGGCGGTAAAGGTCGTTGAGGTCAGACGTTGCGAACCGGCCGCCGTCCAACTGCACCATGGGGCGCAGTTCCG
Source organism: Oscillibacter sp. (assembly GCF_032018205.1). GTDB lineage: Bacteria > Bacillota > Clostridia > Oscillospirales > Oscillospiraceae > Oscillibacter. Next base: position 53,355 of record NZ_DALZOY010000002.1, read on the forward strand.
GCGGTATCACCGGCAGCACGTCAATCACCATCCACTCGGGCTTGT
>NZ_DALZOY010000002.1:53409-75914 GCF_032018205.1 Oscillibacter sp.
GAAGGCGTCCACAACCTCCAGCCGCTTGACAATCCGGGCCTTTTTCTGGCCGGAAGCGTCCTTCAGCTCGGTGTGGAGCTGCTGGGAGAGCTGATCCAGATTCACGTCCTGAAGCAGCTTTTTCACGGCTTCCGCGCCCATTCCGGCGTGGAAATCGTCCTCATACTTCTCCCGGTAGTCCCGGTACTCCTTCTCGGAGAGAATCTGATTGCGCATCAGGGGAGTTTCGCCGGGATCGGTGACAATATAATTGGCAAAATACAGGACCTTTTCCAGAATCCGGGGGCTGATGTCCAGCAGCAGGCCCATCCGGGAGGGAATGCCCTTGAAATACCAGATATGGGAGACGGGGGTAGCCAGCTCGATGTGGCCCATGCGCTCCCGGCGCACCTTGGCCCGGGTGACTTCCACGCCGCAGCGGTCGCAGACCTTGCCCTTGTAGCGGATTTTCTTATACTTGCCGCAGTGGCACTCCCAGTCCTTGGTGGGCCCGAAAATCTTTTCGCAGAACAGGCCGTCCCGCTCGGGCTTTAAGGTACGATAGTTGATCGTCTCAGGCTTTTTGACCTCGCCGTAAGACCAATCGATAATCTGTTCGGGAGAGGCCATGCCGATCTTAATAGCGTCAAAAGCAACATTGTTGCCGGTAGCAGTGTCAATCATTTGGTTTCCTCCTATCATGATTCAGAAATGTTGAGTTCTTCCGTGTGGGTATCGCTCAAGCTCTGAATCACTCGTCGTCAAACCCGGCGTCTTCGCCCCCATCAATGCCTGCGTCTGCACCGGCATCTTCGGGAGCCTCCTCGATGTCAAACCCGGACTCCTGGAACTCCGTCTCCTCCACCACGGCGTGGTGGCGCTCGTCCTCGGCGTCCATGCGGGCCAGGTTAAAGGTATCCATGGCGTCCTCGTCTTCCTTCAGCTCGATCTGGTTGCCGTTCTCGTCCAGCACCCGGATATCCAGGCACAGAGACTGCAGCTCCTTCACCAACACCTTAAACGCCTCCGGCACGCCGGGCTCGGGAACGTTGTGGCCCTTGACAATGGCCTCGTAGGTCTTCACACGGCCCGTCACGTCATCGGACTTGACGGTGAGCATTTCACGCAGGGTATATGCCGCGCCATAGGCCTCAAGCGCCCACATTTCCATCTCGCCGAAGCGCTGGCCGCCGAACTGGGCCTTGCCGCCCAAAGGCTGCTGCGTCACCAGAGAGTAAGGACCAGTGGACCGGGCGTGAATCTTGTCGTCCACCAGATGATGGAGCTTCAGGAAGTACACATAGCCCACGGTGACCTTATTGTCAAAAGGCTCGCCGGTCCGTCCGTCGATCAGCACGCTTTTGCCCTCGGGGTCCAGCCCCGCCTGCTGAAGCATATCGGTGATGTCGCCTTCGTCGGCTCCGTCGAAAATGGGGGTGGCCACCTTGCAGCCAAGCGCATGGGCGGCATAGCCCAAATGGACCTCCAGCACCTGCCCGATGTTCATACGGGAGGGCACGCCCAGAGGGTTCAGCACAATGTCCAGCGGCGTACCGTCGGGCATAAAGGGCATATCCTCCTGCGGCAGAACCCGGGAAACCACGCCCTTGTTGCCGTGGCGTCCAGCCATCTTGTCGCCCACCTGAATCTTGCGGCGCTGGGCCACGTACACGCGAACCACCTGATTCACGCCCGGCCCCAGCTCGTCGCCCGCCTCGCGGGTGAAGACCTTCGCGTCCACCACGATGCCGGTTTCGCCGTGGGGCACCTTCAGTGAGGTGTCCCGGACCTCGCGGGCCTTTTCGCCGAAAATGGCCCGCAGGAGCCGCTCCTCAGCGGTGAGGTCCGTCTCGCCCTTGGGCGTGACCTTACCCACCAGAATGTCGCCGGCATGAACCTCCGCGCCGATGCGGATGATGCCGTTTTCGTCCAGATCCTTCAGCGCGTCCTCGCCCACGTTGGGGATGTCGCGGGTAATCTCCTCGGGACCAAGCTTGGTATCCCGGGAGTCGATTTCAAATTCCTCGATGTGGATGGAGGTGTACATATCCTCCCGGACCAGCCGCTCGTTAAGCAGCACCGCATCCTCGTAGTTATAGCCTTCCCAAGTCATGAAGCCAACCAGAATGTTCTGGCCCAGCGCGATTTCACCCTGCTCGGTGGCGGGGCCGTCCGCCAGAACGCTGGGCGTGATCTCCCTGCCATCGGCGTCAAACCCGGGACCGTGGACCCGCTCGCCCACATCCACGATGGGGCGCTGGTTGATGCAGGTGGTGTGGTTGGAACGGAGGAACTTCACCAGCTTATAGTCCTTCGTCTCGCCGGAGTCGTACTTCACGGCGACATGCCGGGCATCCATGGACGCGACCACGCCGTCGCCCTCCGCCAGCACCGCCACCTCGGAGTCAATGCAGATTTTGTGCTCCATGCCGGTACCGACAATGGGAGCGTGGGGCTTAAGCAGAGGCACAGCCTGCCGCTGCATGTTTGCGCCCATGAGGGCGCGGTTCGCGTCATCGTTGGGCAGGAAGGGAATCATGGCCGTTGCGATGGAAACCATCATTCGGGGGGACACGTCGATATAGTCCACCCGCTCCCGGTCTACCTCCACGATTTCGTCCCGGTGCCGTGCGGTGATACGCGTATTGATAAGGCAGCCGTCCTCATCCAGAGGCTCGGCGGCCTGACCGACGATGTAGTTGTCTTCCTCGTCGGCGGTCATATAGGTGATATCCCTCGCCACGTGGAAGCTCTCTTTGTCCACCGCGCGGTAGGGGGCCTCAATAAAGCCGTATTCATTGATGCGGGCATAGGTGGAGAGATAAGAGATCAGGCCGATGTTGGGACCTTCCGGCGTCTCAATGGGGCACATACGGCCATAGTGGCTGTAATGCACGTCACGGACTTCCATGTTGGCGCGCTCGCGGCTCAGGCCGCCGGGGCCGAGGGCGGAAAGACGGCGCTTGTGGGTCAGCTCCGCCAGAGGGTTCGTCTGGTCCATGAACTGGCTGAGGGGGCTGGAGCCAAAGAACTCCTTAATGGCGGCGGTGACGGGCCGGATGTTGATGAGGCTTTGGGGCGTGACGATGTCCATGTCCTGAATGGTCATACGCTCACGAATTACCCGCTCCATCCGGCTGAAGCCGATGCGGAATTGATTTTGCAGCAGTTCGCCCACGCACCGCAGGCGGCGGTTGCCCAGATGGTCGATGTCGTCCCGGTTGGACACATTCCGGGCAAGGCAGTTCATATAGTTAATGGAGGTGAGGATATCGTCGATATTGATGTGCTTGGGAACCAGCGCATCCCGATGGAGACGAATCTGCTCCTTCAGCTCCTCGCCGGAGTATTGGCCCAGCAACTCCTGAAGTACGCTGTACCGCACCCGCTCCTTGATCTTGCACTCGGTCAGAGGGTCAAAGTCCACAAAGTGCCGCAGGTCGCACATGCCGTTTCCATAAACCTTCATAGGCTCGCCTTCGGCAATGATGCTGACCTCGCTGACGCCGCAAGCGTCCAGCCGTTTGGCCTCCTCCGCAGTGAGCAGGTGTCCGTCCTCAAACAGGATTTCTCCGGTGGAGGGGTCCGCCACAGGCAGGGCCAGCTTGTATCCGGTCACCCTGGGCCACAGGCACAGCTTTTTATTGAACTTATACCGGCCCACGATGGACAGATCGTAGCGCCGGGGATCGAAGAACAGATTGTTCATCAGCGTCACGCAAGCCTCCACCGTGGGGGGCTCGCCGGGACGAAGCTTGCGGTAAATCTCCAGCATGGCCTCTTCATAGGTCTTGCAGGGGTCCTTTTCAAGGGTCGCCAAAATACGGGGATCGTCCCCGAACCGGGCGAGAATCTCCGCGTCGGTCTTCATTCCGAGAGAACGCAGCAGGCAGGTGACAGGCAGCTTCCGGTTTTTGTCAATCCGGACCCAGAAGCACTCGTTTGCGTCCGTCTCATACTCCAGCCACGCGCCCCGATAGGGAATTACGGTGGCGCTGAGAATGGGAAGATCGGTCTTGAGGTCAATCTCCTTGCCATAGTACACGCCGGGAGAGCGGACAATCTGCGAAACCACAACCCGCTCCGCCCCGTTGATGACGAAGGTGCCGCCGTGGGTCATCAAGGGGAAATCTCCCATGAAGATCTCCTGCTCCTTGATTTCCTCCGTCTCCTTGTTGCGCAGGCGGACCGTCACTTTCAGGGGGGCAGCGTACGTGGCGTCGCGCGCCTTGCACTCCTCCACATTGTACTTGGGGGCCTCGTCCATCTTATAGTCGATGAAGGTCAGCTCCAGATTTCCCTGATAGTCGGCGATGGAGCCTACGTCGGCGAAAACTTCCCGCAGGCCCTCGTCCCAGAACCACTGGTAAGACTTCTTCTGAATCTCCAGCAGGTTGGGCACAGGCATGACTTCTTCGTACCGGGCGAAGTTCTTACGAAGGGTCTTTCCGTAATACTTGTCTTTGGACATCTCTGATTCACGCAGCCTTTCTGTCCGCTCCTCCGGCCCTGTCCGACCGGGAAGAGGACTTTAAGTTGTAAGCGGGCAATTAAATCGACACACCCGGGTAGGTTGTTAAAATTTCATTGCTCGCTCTTGCTTTTTTATAGGAACTATGCTATCTTAATAACAGTAAATAAGAATGGGGTGGTATCTGTGCTGTCCATAAAGCACCTCATTATATCATTTTTATCTCCGCCTGTCAAGGCGGTTTTTCTATTTTAAGGGTGTTTCTGCGGCATTTTCACCCAGCACGGCTGGAAAATCCTTCAAAAAGGCAAAAACGGGCCGCCCTTTTACCAAGGGCGGCCCGTTTTCTCAGGAGTAGAGCTGCTCGTCGTTGTAATCGTCGTATTCGCTGCCAAAGCGCTGATCCATCCGCTTTTTCAGGCCGCTGTATCCCACGCTGAGATCGTGCCAGCCGCCGATCAGCAGGCAGACGAACGCCGCCAGAGCCAGACTTGCTCCCACAATTTTCATCACCATGCGTGCGGTTTTACTCATATCGTGTCCTCCTTTTACGGGTGCTTTTGACTGCTTCATCAATGAACCCTGAACTGCCTTAATTATGATACACCAGCGGGGAAAATATTACAAGTGCGGCGCCTCACAATTCTTTTCTGTGGGAGGGTTTTGCTGAACTTTTTGTCAACTTTCACTGAAGCCGCCCATCTGTCTCTCTTTTGAATGAAAGTCTTCTGTGCAGGGCGACATAGGGCGCGGCGCAGACAGCGCGCCAAATCGGCACGGCAACACCCATCGGCATGCCTTCCCGCCGTCTTACAATCGCTTTGCCAGATACTCCTTCCGCGTAAGCGCGGGCACCAGCCGTCCCCCGGTGGCCCAGAGAATGTGAGACGCGTTCTCCAGCTTCCCAGTAAGTCCGTGGACCTTCAGATAGCTCTGCGCCGCCGGGAACTGAGTAAGACCCCGATATCCCGCAAAGGCCGCGCAGGCAGATGGCTCGATAAAAAGCTTCTCTGCTGCGTGGAGCGCCCGCAGATCGTCGTACAGCCTCCCGTCCGCCACGGTGAACTCCCCGGAGAGGGTTTGCTCCATCACGTCGCACACCAGCTTCGACGGACGGGCCACCGCCAGTCCGTCCGCCTCTGTCACGCCGGTGAGGCCCGCATCCTGTACGCATACGCCGTCCTTTTCCCCCGTTGCAAGTCCCAGCAGCATACAGGGGCACTGGACCGGCTCCGCGAAGAACACATGGACATTGTCTCCGTACAACAGCTTCAGTCCGTAGGCCACGCCCCCCGGCGCGCCGCCCACGCCGCAGGGAACGGTGACAAACAGGGGATGCCCGTCGTCCACGGTCACATTCTGGGCCGCAAGCTGCTCCGCAAGCCTCCGAGCAGCCACAGCATAACCCAGAAACAGGCTTTTGGAGTGCTCATCATCCACAAAGTAGCTCATCGGGTCTGCATCGGACAGGGCGCGCCCCTGCTCCACGGCCTTGCCATAGTCCCCGTCATACTCCCGCACGTCCACGCCCTTTTGCCGCAGCAAGTCCTTCTTCCACTGCCGCGCGTCGGCCGACATGTGCACCACCGCCCGATAGCCCAACGCGGCGGCCATGATGCCGATGGAAAGACCCAGATTTCCCGTGGAACCCACCTGCACAGTGTATTTTGCAAAAAAATCCCGCTGTCGGGCAAGGCCCGCATAATCATCGTTCGGGCGAAGCAGTCCGGCCTCCAAGGCCAGCTCCTCCGTGTGCTTAAGCACCTCGTAAATCCCGCCCCGTGCCTTGACCGAGCCAGCCACCGCCAGCTCGCTGTCCAGCTTTAAAAACAGCCGTCCTTCCGGAACCCGCTCCCGCCAGCTCAGCTTTTCCCGCAGGGCGGGCAGCTCCCGCAGGGGCGACTCAATCCGCCCGCCGTCCGCTTCTGTCTCTGGAAACAGCTGGCGCAGCAGCGGCGCGAAACGGTCCAGCCTGTCCGCCGCGTCGTCCACCTCGCCCGGCTTCACGGGAAGTCCGTCCGCCACGGCGGCAAAGGGCTTCTTTTCAGGGTTAATCCAACAGGTTTCCGCTGCCGCCAGCACGTCCCGCAGCGCCGGGTCCTCTCTCCAAGCGGCGTTCATATGGGTCCCTCCCCCGCAGACAGGGCCGCGCCCGCTCAACCAGCTTGTTCATCCGTCACCCTCCTGTATGAAATTTGTTGTTTCCTTCCGCCCGCGCAGTCCCCGAATATTCTTTGGGTGGCACATGGCAGCTCCGAAGGTTTCTCTCCCGTCATTATAGCATACCCCATTTTCCAAGGGAAGCGTAAATCATTTTTACAAAACGGCCCCCGCGCTTGTTGCGCAGGGGCCGTTTTCTGTCCTAATATTTTCCCGCAAAAGAGGGGGACGGGGCGCTTGCAGGCGCCGTCGGAAGCTCTTCCCTGCTCATAGCAGCCGGAAGGGAGACAACCGCCTCCTCCCTCAGCTTAAACTGGCCCACCAGCTCCCGCAGTGTCTGCGCCTGAGCGGACATCTCCTCGCTGGAAGCCGCGCTCTCTTCGCTGGTGGCGGAGTTGTTTTGCACAACGCCGGAAATCTGGTCGATTCCCTGAGAGATTTGGGCAATGGCGGCAGCCTGCTGCTGCGCGGCGTCCGCGATTTTCTCCACCATCTCCGCCGTGGCCCGGGAGCTGACGGCCGCCGCATCCAGATTTGCGGCTGTGGTGTCCGCAATGCCGGTGCCCTTGGCGACGGACTGCACCGCGGCCTCAATCAGCGTAGCAGTGTCCTTGGATGCGGCGGCGGATTTCCCGGCGAGGTTGCGCACCTCGTCCGCCACCACCGCAAAGCCCTTGCCCGCCTCTCCAGCTCTGGCGGCTTCCACGGCGGCGTTCAGAGCCAGAATGTTCGTCTGGAACGCAATGTCCTCGATGGTCTTGATGATGCGGCCAATCTGCTTGGAGTTTTCACTGATTTCGTCCATGGCGGAAACCATGTCCTTCATCTGCCGGTCGCACGCCTGCATCGCCGTCCCCGTCTCATCCACTTTGCGGCGGGCCACCTCCGCGTTTTTGGAGGTATCGCCGATCTGGATCGAAACCTCTGTCACGGTGGCGGCCAGTTCCTCCACGGAGGACGCCTGCTCGGTGGCGCCCTGACTCAACGCCTGTGCACCCGCGGCCACCTGCTCGCTGCCAAGCGCCACCTGATCCGCGGACAGCCCGATTTGGCGCATGGTCTGGGTCATACGCAAAATCATGTCTTCCAAAGAGGAGCGCAGCGCCGCATAATCGCCCTGATACAGTGCGGCATTGGCGGTGGAAACCGTCAAATCGCCATGGGCAATGCCGCTCAGTCCCTGTTCAAAGTCCCCGATAATACCCGAAATAGTCTGGGTGATGGAGGACGTAGCCTCTGCCAGACGTTCTGTCTCATTCCGGCTGCGAACCTCCGGAACCGGCGACGACAAATCGCCCTGCGCCAGCAGCTCCAGCCGCCGGGTGCATTTTGCCACGGGGTCGCCAATCCGCTTGGACAGCCGAAGGGCAACCACCACAGCCCCCACGATCGTCAGCGCAATCAGCGCGATGGTAATAAAAATCGCCCGGAAGGTGGAGTCCATAAAATCGTTCACCGGCGCGCTGATGGCAAGGCTCCAGCCGTCGGAGTCTTCAATGGGCGCATAGGCCAGAAGTTTGGTCACGCCGTTATAGGTGTACTGTCCAAACCCGGCCCCGCCTTCCGTCATCTTTGTCTCCAGTTCGGCCAGCGCCGCAAGGGAAGCATCCGTCTTAGCCTCCTCGGCGGTATTTCTCTGACTGACTACAACGTCCATGTTCTGATCAGCGATGGCGGTGCCATGCTTATTCAGCATATAGGCGCCTCCGTTTTCGCTGACTTGAATTTCGGACACAATATCATTGAGAAACGTTTCATTGGGAACGAAATACACCACGCCGGTCACCAAGCTGCCGGCAATGCCGTCCTGCCAGATGGGCGCGGCGACAACCACGGTCATGGCCCCGGTCTTCTTGCTGACCAGTGGGTCGGAAACCCATGTCTTGCCAGCCTTTGCCTGCTTGAAATACTCCCGGTCGGAATAGTTGACTCCGTCCAAAAGACTCTTTCCGTCCAGATTCAGCACATTGCCCCGCTGATAGCCATGCGCCTTGGCCCGCTGGTCGATGATGGCCTGCTTCTCCTCCTTTGTAAGGGAGTCGTCGGACAGCCGGGCCACATAGCCGGTTTCCATCGCCACGTTTTTAATCGCCTCCAGCTCCGCCTGCACCTTGTCAGCGGCCGCGTCGGAAATTTGCTCCATGGTCTGCTCCAAGGTGTCCTGCGTGCTGCTGAAAATTAAAAATGAGGTAAGCGCTCCCAGCAGAACAATGGGAATCGCCGCCAGAATACAGATTTCCAGCATCAGTTCCTTTCGGATTGTGCTCTGCCGTTTTCCCTGTTTGTTCATTCGCCCGCCGGATTTTTCTTTCTTCTTTACCGCTCGTTTCATAAGCACTCTCCTCTTTCTACTCTTTCTATCTAAGCCGCACAGCGGTGGACTTACAAAGCTGCCGCCCGCCATAAAACGGGCCGCATGTATGAAAAAGCGCTTTTCTCCCGCGCGGTCCGGAAAGTTTCTGCATCCGGCCCCGTGGGAAATTTACACGTTGAAGCGGAAATAAATCATGTCCCCGTCCCGAACTACATAGTCCTTGCCCTCGCTGCGCAAAAGGCCCTTCTCTTTGGCCTGATTGACTCCGCCGCAGTTCACCATGTCCTCGTAGGCGATGACCTCAGCGCGGATAAAGCCGCGCTCGATATCGGTGTGGATTTTTCCGGCGGCCTGAGGCGCCTTTGTACCCTTCTTAATCGTCCAGGCACGGCACTCGTCCTTTCCGTAGGTCAAAAAGGAAATCAGGCCCAAAAGTGAATAGGAGCACTTGATCAGCCGATCCAACCCGGACTCCTCCACGCCCAGCTCCTCTAGAAACAGCTCCTTCTCCTCGCCCTCCAGCTCCGCGATGTCCTGCTCCATCCGGGCGCAGATGGGCAGCACCTGACTGCCCTCTGCATCGGCAAGGGCCTTCACCTGCTGATAATACTTGTTTTCCTCCAGCTTGGTAAAGCCCGCCTCGTCGGTGTTGGCTGCGTAAATCACAGGCTTCAGGCTCAAAAGGTCAGCGGTGGCGATCATCGCCAGCTCGTCCGGCTCGCAGTCATACGTACGGGCGGGTTTGCCCGCGTCCAGATGCGCCGCCAAAGCCCGGAACACCGCCTCCTCCCGCAGAAACTTCTTGTCGCCCTTGGCCGCCTTGGCGGCCTTTTCCGCGCGGCGGTTTACCATATCAAGGTCCGCCATTACCAGCTCCAGATCAATGGTCCCGATGTCGCCCAGCGGGTCCACCGGCACATTGGTCCCCGCGTCCGCCACCACGTGCATGATGTTTTCGTCATCAAAGCAGCGAACCACGTGGACGATAGCGTCCGTCTCCCGAATGTTGGCCAAAAATTTATTGCCAAGGCCCGCGCCCTGACTTGCGCCCTTCACCAGCCCCGCAATGTCCACAAATTCCACCACGGCGGGGGTTTTCTTATCCGGCTCATAAATCCGGGCCAAATCGTCCAGCCGCTCGTCCGGCACGGCCACCACGCCCACATTGGGCTCGATGGTGCAGAAGGGATAGTTGGCGCACTCCGCGCCCGCGTTGGTGATGGCGTTGAATAAGGTGCTCTTGCCCACGTTGGGCAGGCCCACGATACCTAATTTCATGAAAGAACCCTCCACATTTGTTATATTGTAACATTTATTTTTCCAAAATACAAATTTTTTTCAACTTTTTAACAAAATTCTCAATATCTAATCACGGCCTGGGCACCGTAAATCGGGCCCGTGCCAATTTATTTCCTTCTATCGGGAGACCCGAACCTCTGGTCAACATCCAATTTGGCCATTACGCTTCCGCATCATGTGCCGCTTTCTTCAAAACTTCTAAACAGTATCCGTATATTTTCCACGACGACTTAAACTTTCAGGTTGTTACAAATTTTAAAATGGGAAATCTGGAAAATATTGTAACGCCTCCGGGTATTCTAACGTCTAAATAGTATGTAGGGAATCGAAAACCGGCGATCCCACGTCTCCGCGGGCGCGAAAGGAGCAGTCCGATGCAGTAAATTCGCAGCAACTATTTCGCAATATCTCTGTTCCGCAAATTTTTTACAAAATGAGAAAAGAGGTATCACATGAAACGGAAAATGATGAGTTTGGCTCTGGCGCTGGTGATGTGCCTGACGCTGTGCGTTCCAGCGTTTGCAAGCACAAATGAGCAGGTTGTTACACTTAAAATAAATGATGAACTTGTTACATACTACCTCAGCAGTGACAATCAACAAAACATTGTCAAAACAACATCGAAAGGAAAAGACTATATCATAGTTTATGATAAGGGTACAGGCGATCTTACTATCAACGGCGAAAAGGTCAACACTGATCAAAGTTCTCCCTCCCCCCTTGCTTGGGTTGAATATGCGAGATATGATGGAGTGATCGGGGTTGATGTGAGAGATGCCTCTGTTATTGCAGGTGCAATTATTGCATTGGCTAGTGCTCCATGGGGGGCCGCTGTTGCGATTGCTGGTGTTGTTGTAGGTAGGGACCTAGATAATATCTACTATACCAAAATCTCTTACTACGATATTGATCAGGGTGGTAGCAGACCACAAACCAAAGCAGAGTTTCACTTTTATGCGGATTCAGATCGAACAGAAGAATTGTAATGGCAAAAAAAATATTTCGTGCATTTTTATGGATAATACTAATACTTAATATATGGATTAAATTGTTTATGAAAGTCGATGCATTTACAAGCAGTGTGATCCATCTAATCTCATATGGTACCCTCGGATTATATGCAATATATACGGGTTACTCACAAAAACAACTGCATGTAAAAATTTTAGGAATTTTTTTGCTGATTTTGGCTGCCCTTGACTTTTTATTGTAGCGACAATGTAATAGTATCCCCCCACGGATGAATTAACAGCAATTTATCCGTGGGGGAATTTTAACTTTAAACTGTATTGTCGCATTCGCCAATAATCAGATTATGTCAACTGAAAAAGCTGTTTTCATGTAAATATATAACCAGCCTCTGGGAGTATACCGGTTGGCAAGCGCCTGCAACGCAGGCGCTTGCCGTTGCTTTATTTCAGACGGGGCAAGCCGCCAACGAGATACACGGGTACACCTCCGTGCGCAAATGCTCCGCTGGGCTTAGCGCGGCTTTACAATCAGGTTAATCAGGCGGTTTTTCACGTAGATGGTCTTGACAATCTCCATGCCCTCCACGGCCTTTTGAACCTTCTCCACTTCCAACGCCGCGGTTTTCACCGCCTCCTCGCCGCAGTCGGCGGGGAGCACCACGGTGCCCTTCAGCTTGCCGCCCACCTGCACCGCCATCTCCACGGTGGCGGCGGCGGTTTTGCTCTCGTCAAAGGCGGGCCACGGCTGCCGACATGCCATATCGCCCGTCATCCCGGCAAAGCCCAGACTCTCCCACAACTCCTCCGTGATATGGGGCGCAAAGGGGCTGAGCAGCAGCAGCAGATATTTCATATCACCCCGGCTGGCGCCGTTGGCGTAGAACTCGTTCACCAAGGTCATCATGGTGGAGATGGCGGTGTTCATCTTCAGCTCGTCGATGTCCTCCGTCACCTTCTTGATGGTTTTGTGGATCATCGACTCGTTGGCGGGGGTCACTTCATAGCTGTCAGAGGCGGACTCCGCCAGATTCCACACCCTATCCAAGAATCGCTTGGAGCCCTTCACTGCCTCGTTGGACCAGGAGACGGCCTTTTCAAAGTCGCCGATGAACATGATGTGCAGACGCATGGTGTCCGCGCCGTACTGCTCCACAATGTCGTTGGGATTCACCACGTTGCCCCGGGACTTGGACATTTTCTCGCCGCCCTCGCCCAAGATCATACCGTGGCTGGTACGCTTCTGATAGGGCTCCTTGGTGGGGACCACGCCGATGTCGTAGAGGAACTTGTGCCAGAACCTGCTGTACAGCAGGTGAAGCGTGGTATGCTCCATGCCGCCGTTGTACCAGTCCACCGGGGACCAATAGTCCAGCGCTTCCTTGGAGGCCAGCGCGTTTTCATTGTGGGGGTCCATATACCGCAGAAAATACCAGCTTGACCCGGCCCACTGGGGCATGGTGTCCGTCTCCCGCCGGGCGGGGCCGCCGCAGTGGGGGCAGGTGGTTGCCACCCAGTCGGTCATGGCGGAGAGGGGGCTTTCGCCGTCCTCCGTCGGCTCGTAATTCTCCACGTTGGGCAGCACCAGAGGAAGCTGCTCTTCCGGCAGGGGAACCCAGCCGCACTTTTCGCAGTTCACCATGGGGATCGGCTCGCCCCAATACCGCTGGCGGGAAAACACCCAGTCCCGCAGCTTGAAGTTGGTCTTGGCCTGACCAATGCCCTTTTCCACCAGCCAGTCCTTCATGGCGGGGATGGCCTCCTTCACGGTCATCCCGTCCAAGAAGCCGGAGTTCACCATGATGCCGGTGTCATCCTTCAGGGCGAAGGCTTCTTTCGTAATGTCGCCGCCCCGGACCACTTCCACGATGGGAAGGTTGAACTTTGTCGCAAACTCCCAGTCGCGCTGGTCGTGACCCGGCACGCCCATGACGATGCCGGTTCCGTAGGTGATCAGCACGTAGTCGGAGACGAACACGGGAATTTTATCGCCGGTGACAGGGTGGACGGCGGAAATACCCTCCAGCCGCACGCCTGTTTTCTCCTTGTTCAGCTCCGTGCGCTCCAGATCGGACTTGCGGGCCGCCGCGTCCATATAGGCCGCAACCTCGTCCCAGTTTTTGATCTGGCTCTTCCACTTCTTGAGATACTCATGCTCCGGAGAGAGGACCATATAAGTCACGCCGAACAGCGTGTCGCACCGGGTGGTGTATACCGTCAGCTTATCTCCGTTGTCGGCGGTGAAGTCCACCTCCGTGCCCTCGGACCGGCCAATCCAGTTGCGCTGCTGGATTTTCACTCGCTCGATATAGTCCACATCGTCCAGATCGTCGATCAGACGCTGGGCATATTCGGTGATTTTCAGCATCCACTGGCTCTTCTCCTTACGGACCACGGCGCTGCCGCAGCGTTCGCACACACCCTCAACCACCTCTTCGTTGGCCAGCACGCACTTGCAGGAGGTGCACCAGTTGACGGGCATGGTGGACTTATAGGCAAGCCCCTTTTTAAACATCTGGAGGAAAATCCACTGGGTCCACTTGTAGTATTTCGGGTCGGTGGTGTCCACCTCCCGATCCCAGTCGAAGGAGTAGCCAAGGGACTGAATCTGGCTGCGGAAATTGGCAATGTTGTCCTCCGTCACTTTCCGGGGGTGGATATGCATTTTAATGGCGTAGTTCTCCGTGGGCAGACCAAATGCGTCAAACCCGATGGGGAACAACACGTTATAGCCCTGCATCCGCTTTTTGCGGCAGATGATATCCATGGCGGTATAGGGCCGGGGGTGGCCCACATGAAGCCCCTGCCCGGAGGGATAGGGGAACTCAATCAGTCCGTAGAACTTGGGCTTAGAGGTGTCGCCGTTGACGGCGGCGAAAGGCTTTTCCGCCAGCCATCGCTCCTGCCACTTTTTTTCAATGCCGGTAAAATCATACTTCATTTTACAAGACCGTTCCTTTCTGATGTTTGCCCCGGTCGGGCAACGAAAAAAATACGCCCCTGACCGCAGCGGTCAGGGGCGTTGTGACGCGATACCACCCTGATTCAGCCGCCGGTCGCCCGGTCGGCCCTCTCAGGTCCAAACGGCGGCAGCCCGGAATTCCGGCCAACGCCGCAAACCCGCCCGCGCCCTCTCGGACCATCAGCCTGTAACGGGGCCGCCCGCCCCGCCTTACTTTTCTTCAGGCAGGAAACTCCGGGACCAGTTATCCACGGACCTTCTCCACCGGCTCGCACCAGCCGCCGGCTCTCTGAGGCAGAAAAACCCGTCTTTTATCCCATCAACGTTTTTGAACACCGCTATTTTACGGGGGTTTTCCCTTTTTGTCAAGGAAAATCCGCATTCCTCCCGAAGGCGGCTCAGTCCCGGGTCAAAACCTCCGTCAGGTCCAGCCGCTTGCCGTCCCGCCACAGGCGCTCCAAATCATAAAATTCCCGGGCCTCCTGAGAAAACACATGCACAGTCACGCAGCCGTAATCCAGCAGCACCCATGTTCCGTCCCGATAGCCCTCCCGGCGCAGGGGCGTCTCCCCCTGTTCCTTCAACCGCTTCTCCACCGCGTCGCACAGTGCGTTGATCTGGGTGTTGGAGGTACCGGTGGCGATGACGAAATAATCTGCCAGCGTGGTCAGATCGGCAATCTCAATGGCGGAAATTTCCCCGCCCTTTTTCTCGTCCAGCGCCGAAACGGCACTGATCGCAATTTCCTTTGGTGTCATGCATCTCTTCCTTTCAAATTGGAGCCGCCTGAAAACGCGGCGTTTTTGTTTGCTTGTGGGGCCGCCAATCGCTCTTGCCCCGTGTCACTCGGCCAGCCCAGACGGCACTTCGGTGACCTCTGGCGGGACAAACACCCCTTCGCCAGACGGGTCGGTCTGAGTGCCGGACCCGGACGAGCTTGAACCGCCCGGATCGGTGGTCCCGGGCGTCGTCGTTCCCGGGTCCGTCGTACCGGGAGTGGTGGTGCCGGGGGTAGTCGTGCCCGGGTCGGTGGTGCCGGGCGTTGTAGTGCCAGGGGTAGTCGTGCCCGGATCGGTGGTCCCGGGCGTGGTTGTCCCCGGGGTCGTCGTTCCGGTTCCGCCCTCCGGCGTAACGGGCAGACCCGTCTCCGGATCGACGGGATTTCCGTCCCCATCCGTCACCGACTGCTCAGGTTCTTTCGTATCGGTCTTTTGGCCATAGAGAAGCACCGGGGTCTTTGCGGCTCTGGCATCCTCCACATGGCCGGTAGAAGAACTGACGGAGCCGTCGGCATTCACGCTCATAATGTCCAGATCCTTGAGGGTAAATACCTCCGTAAAGGGACTGAGGCTGTTGTTCACCAAATCCAGAAGCTCCTTGGCGTTGGGCACCACATAGGACTGCCAGTTGTTCTTTCCCACCTGTCTGCTGACCGAGGGGCTATAACAGGATTTCATGGTATTTGGCATGGTGACAAACTCCACATTCTCCATGCTCAGTCCGCCCATGATGGCGGACTTTCCAAACCAGAACAGATTCTGCACGCTGAGATCGGTTTCCACGTTCTCCTGAAAAATTTTGGAGAACTGGTTGATCTTCCCCACATTTTTCACCTGCAAAAGCTGCTCGATCACCGCCTTCAAAAACGCCTGCTGGGTTTTGATACGGCCCAGATCCCCATCGGCATAGCCGTATTTCATATTGTTATCGTGACGGTAGCGGATGACGCCCATGGCCTGCTCGCCGTTCAGCAGCTGATCGCCCTTTTGGATATGAATAGACAAATCCTGATAGGGGTCTTCATAGTTCATATTCCGGGGTACGTCGAATTGGACCCCGCCGATGGCGTCCACAAGCTTGCCCACCGCATCCCACTCGATAATCACCTGATAGTCCGGCTCAAAGCCAACGAGCTGGGAGATTTCCTGATAGACCTTTTTGACGCCCTTGTCGCCTCCTCCGTAGTAATTGTATACGGAGTTGATGCGCTTAATGTCCCAGGACACGTTTACCATGGTGTCCCGTGGAATGTTCATCACGGTCAGCTTCTGGTTCGTCACATCGTAGCTGGCCAGCATCATGGTGTCCGTGTTGCCGCCGCCGCCGGTGTCCCGGCCCATCACCAGAACCGTGTAATAATCCTTGCTTTTGCGGGTCCCGTCACTGCGGGGACGCATCCCCTCGCCATAGTCGTCATCTTCCTCCTGAGAGGAGGACGAGTCCTCCTTCTGGTGCAGCTCGGGCTTGACAAACACCGCCCGATAGGCCAGCGTCACCGACAGCACCGCCGCCAGCACACACGCCAGCGCGATCAAGCCTCTCTGCGTCCCCGTCAGGCGGCGCCTTTTCGCTTTTCGTTCCGTTTTTCCGGGGCTGGCCTGCTCTTCCCTCCGCCCACCCGGGCCTTTCTTTTTCTCGTTCATCGTTTGCCTTTCAGTTTCCTTTCAGATACTCCACTGCCTCCAGCGTGGCGGTGTGGACGGGATTTCCCATCTCGCGCATTTCTTGAACTGTCATGGTGAGACCCAGCAGCAATCCCTTGTCCAAATCCTCGTCGCAGGCCGCGCGCAGCGCGTCCACGCCGGGAAAGCTGCGGGTGGGTTCGATGTAATCCGCCAGATACATGATCTTTTCAAGAAGCGTCATCTCCGCGTGGCCGGTAGTATGCCAGAAAATAGCGGTGTAAATCTCATCGTCCACGCCGAACACGTCCCGTGCAATCGCCGCGCCGGTCTTGGCGTGAAGCAGCTTCAGCGCTTTGCGCTCCAGTTCGTCCATGGGGATGCCGTACTGCCTGCAAAGAGCCGACTGCCGCTCCATCCCCAGTTTTTTTGTGCAGTCGTGCAGCAGGGCCGCCACCCGGGCCTTGTGAACATCCGCGCCATACCGCAGAGCCAGACGAATGGCCGCCTGCTCCGTGCCCAGCACATGGGGAATGCGGCTGTGGTTCAGATAGCTCAGCGCCGCGGGCCGGAGCTGATCAAGGCTCAGCTCCCGCAAATTTTCGTTTGTCCCATACAGCTTGTCCCTCAGAATCAGGCCGTATACTGCCGGAGCAAGATACTGGCTTCCGTCGCCCTGCGCCAGCTTGTCCCGCAGGTCCGTGGAGGAAATGTCCACCACACCAGGAACTGTGAGGGTAAAAATGCGGGCGGAGGGATACGCGCGGTAAAGGTGCTCCCGCTGGGGGGCAAACAGCTCCTCCGTGTCCGCTTCCGACCGGCCGAAGGCCGCGATTCCGGCAATGGCCAGAATACGCTCCGGCTCGTGCCAGAGGTGAAGCGTCAAAAACATATCCGTCCCCATCAAAAGCCACAGCTCGTCGTCCGGATACAGCGCCCGGACGGCCTCCAGCGTGTCCGCAGTGTAGCTGGTTCCGCCCCGGCGCAGCTCAAGATCCAGCGTCTCCACTCTGTCGCCAAGCCCCGTCTGCTCTCCCGCAAGGCGCGTCAGCTCCAAGCGCTGCTCCGCCGTGGGGCTGCCGGGAGGCAAGGGCTTGTGGGGCGGGAGACTGTCGGGTATCAGAAGAAGCTTATCCAGTTTCAGCAGCTCAAACACCGCCCGCGCCGCCGTGATATGGCCTAAATGAGGCGGGTTAAAGGTCCCGCCGTAAATGCCGATCCGCATGCGCTCTCCCCCCCTTGCGTCCTCAAAATCAAGCCTTGCGCTCCCTGCGGGGCTTGTCCTTCACCAGCGCAATCCGCTTGTCCTTAGGCTTGGAGTGGGTTTCCCGGTAGAGCACGAATTTGCTCCCGATCACCTGCACCGGCTCGCTGCGGGTGGGTAACGTCAACTGGTCGCAGGCTTCCCGCGCGGTGAGCAAGGAATTTTCCAAAACCCGACCCTTCACCAGCTCCCGCGCTTCCAGCGCTTCATTTGCCTGCTGGATAACCGCCTCGGTGACACCTTCCTTGCCAATGTGCAAAATCGTATCAATGGTATTTGCCATGCCGCGCAATTGCGCACGCTGTTTGCTTGTCAGTTCCATAAATTTAAGATAATCTCCCCTTATAACTTGATTTTTATATTTCTATGTCAGACGCGGGAATTTGTCAATAAGTTTCCCGAATTTCCGCAAATCTTTTTTAAAGCGCCAGCTACCGCTCGTGATGTCCTCATATCTTTTTCCCACACGGGCCGCCGAGTTCTCACTTTCCGAGGAACACCCTCAACTCTTCGGCAAATGCCCGCAGAGCCTTGCCCCGGTGGGAAACTTCGGCTTTTTCCGCATCCGTCATCTGTCCGAAGGTCTTGGCCTTTTCCGGCACCAAAAACACCGGGTCATAGCCAAAGCCGCCGTCTCCGATGGGGGCAAAGGCAATCGCCCCGTCGCACCGGCCCGCCGCCGTCAGGGTATCCCCGCTGGGAAACGCACAGGCCACGGCGGTTTCAAAGTGGGCCGAGCGGGTGGGCACGCCCCGCATGGAGTTCAAAAGCAGCAGATACCGCCCTCGATCATCCAGCTCCGGCCCGCCGTACCGGGCAGAGTAAACCCCCGGGCCGCCGTTTAGTGCGTCCACGCACAGCCCCGAATCGTCCGCGATGGCGGGCAGGCCCGCCGCCGCGCACACGGCCTTTGCCTTGAGCATGGCATTTCCCGCGAAGGTTTCCCCTGTTTCCTCCACGTCCACATGCAGCCCCAGCTCGGCGGGGCTGACCACGTCCACCCCTAAGATTTCCAAAATGGCAGCCATTTCCCGCAGCTTACCCGGGTTTTGGGTCGCCAGCACAAACTTCGCCTGTTCCATATTTATCCTCCCAGCGCGGCCTGCTGCATGGCCCCAAGCTCCCGGATTCCCTTGGCGCAAAGGTCCACCAGCTTCCGCTGTTCTTCTATGGTAAAGGCCCGGCCCTCGCCGGTGCCCTGCACTTCCACCAGCGCCCCGTCCCCGGTCATCACGCAGTTCAAATCCACCTGCGCGGCCGAATCCTCCTCGTAGCACAGATCCAGCAGCAGCCGGTCCCCCACGATTCCGGCGGACACCGCCGCCACAGAGGTTTTCAGAGGGTTCTGCCTGAGCGTGCCCTCCTTCATCAATTTGCGCACCGCAAGCGCAAGGGCCACGTAGCCGCCCGTGACGCTGGCCGTACGGGTTCCGCCGTCGCCCTGAAGCACGTCGCAGTCCACGGTGATGGTCCGCTCGCCCAGCTTGGTCATATCCACCGCGGCCCGGAGGGACCGGCCCACCAGCCGCTGGATTTCCGCGCTGCGGGGAGAGAGCTTCAGCTTGGAAATATCTCGTTTGGAGCGATCCCGGTTGGCACGGGGAAGCATGCTGTATTCCGCCGTCACCCAGCCGGTCCCCTCCGGCACATGGAACGGCGCCCGCTCCTCCACGCTGGCGCAGCAAAGCACCTTTGTATTCCCACAGGTAATCAGGCAGCTCCCTTCCGGAAACTCCACAAAATCCGTGGTAATGGTCACAGGCCGCAGCATATCAAAGGCCCGTCCGTCGATTCTGGTCATGGCTGTTCTCCTTTATCCGTTCCGCAGCGCCGTCTGCATGGCCGCCGCCGCTTTATCATAGTCGTCCCGATGAACGTAAACCGTGTAGGTATACATGGCATCCTGCCGCATTCCTGGAATTCCCCGTTCCCGGCTGGACCAGCCCGCCCCGCTGCCTCTGATTTTGATGTGGTTCGAAATTCCGGCGGCGGACAGCGCCTCCCTTACATTAAAAAATTTTTCCGTAGACGCAAGGGTAATCAGCTCCTGGCGGTTAAAAATCGTAATCACGGAGATTCCTCCTTAGATAATAGCCTCCACGTATTCCTTCGCGTCAAATGGGCGCAGGTCGTCAATCCCCTCGCCCAGACCCACGAATTTCACAGGCACGCCCAGCTCTCTTGCGATGGCGATGACAATGCCGCCCTTGGCGGTTCCGTCCAGCTTGGTGAGGACGATGCCGGTAAGCCCCGCCGTATCCCGGAAGCCCCTCGCCTGAATCAGGCCGTTTTGCCCGGTGGTGGCATCCAGCACCAAAAGCGTTTCGCGGCTGGCGCCGGGGCACTCCCGATCAATAATTTTGGAGAGCTTTGCCAGCTCTTTCATCAGGTTTTCCTTATTGTGAAGCCGTCCGGCGGTATCGCACAGCACCGCGTCCACATTCCGCGCCTTGGCGGCGGAAAGTGCGTCAAACAGCACCGCGCCCGGGTCTGCGCCCTCCTTGGCGCGCACCAGTTCGCATTCTGCCCGCTCCGCCCAGATTTGAAGCTGGTCGGCGGCAGCGGCGCGGAAGGTGTCCGCCGCGCAGAAAAGAACCCGCTTGCCCTCGGTCTTCATGCGGTGGCCCAGCTTGCCGATGGAGGTGGTCTTCCCCACGCCGTTCACGCCGATGAACAGCACCACAGCGGGCTTCTCTTCCAGATTGAGCGCAGCATCGCCCACGTTCAGCATCTCCGCCAGAATCTCCCGCAGGGCGGCGCGCACCGCCGTTTCGCCGGAAACGCCCTCCCGCTTCATTTTGGACCGGAGCCGCTCCACCGCCTCGGCGGCGGTGTCCACACCCAAATCCGCCAGAATGAGGCTTTCCTCCAAATCGTCGAAGAACGCCTCGTCATCGGGAGAAATGGCATAGCCGGTGATATCCTCCTGCCAGATTTTTTTCAGTTTGCTGAAAAAGCCCATAGTACCCGTCCTTTAAAATTTATTCAATGATTTCACCGCAGTGGGGGCAGTGCTTTCCGGGCCGGAATTTCCGTCCCAGCCACCGCCTGCAATTGGGGCAGCGGAGAAAAATAATTTCCAGCACCAGAGTGGACAACACCAGCACCACACCGGCAGACTTCAACGGATCGTTATCCAGCGATCCTCCCACCAGAAGTACGGTGCATCCCAGCACAGCAACTACAATTACCAGCAGATTTTTCTTTTTAGCGGACATCGTCTGCCCCTCCTCATTTGATGTTCAATTCCTTGGCCATGTCGTTGAGATTGATGGTCAGGATTTTGCTTACACCCTGCTCCTGCATGGTTACGCCATACAGTACATCGGCCTCCTCCATGGTTCCCCTGCGGTGGGTAATGACGATAAACTGCGTCTTCCCCGCAAGGGTGCGCATATACCGGGCGTACCGCGTGACGTTGGCGTCGTCCAGCGCCGCCTCGATCTCGTCCATGACGCAAAATGGCGTGGGATGGACCTTCAGAATGGAAAAATACAGCGCGATAGCCACAAACGCCTTCTCTCCGCCGGAGAGAAGGGAAATAGTTTTTAAAGTTTTCCCCGGCGGCTGGGCCTTGATTTCGATACCGCAGTTTAAAATATCGTTCTCGTCCTCCAGCTCCAGCGTGGCCTGTCCGCCGCCGAACAAATCCACAAAGGTGGACTGAAAGCTCTCGCTTAAAAGCTTAAACTGCTGAGAGAAAATCCCGGTCATCTCGCGGGTCAACTCTTCAATCACGCCCCGGATTTCACCTCCGGCTTTCTCCACGTCGTCCCGCTGTTCGCTGAGGTAGGTATAGCGGGTGTTCACCCGGTCAAATTCCTCGATGGCCCCGATGTTGGGCGTTCCCAGCCCGGAAATCTCCCGCTTCAGCTCCCCGATGCGGCGATTGGCTTTCGAGCGGCTCTCCAACTCCACCCGCTGGGCCTGCGCGTCGGAATGGCTCAGCTCATAGTGTTCCCACAAGCGGTCCAGAATCTGCTTTTCCTCCAACGCGCCGGTGGCCATTTTCTGTTCCAGACGGCTGGCGGTGCGCTCCAAATCCAGCAGATGCTCGTTCATCTCCTGCCCGGCGCGGCTCTTGGCGGTACGTTCCGCTTCCAGCGCGATTTTTTCCCGGTCCAGCGTCCCAAGGCGGTCCCGCAGGGCCTGTCCCTGTCCGTGCAGGGCCTGCGCACGGGCCTGTCTTGCGGCGATTTCCTCCTCCGCCCGGGCAATGGCCGCCCGGCCCGCATCCAGCGTCTCCTCCCGTACAGAGCGGTCACCGGACAGGTCGTTTTTCAATGTCTGCAAGTCCTCTTCACGGAGGGCCGCGCCCTCCCGCTCCGCCCGCAGGGCGGCAAGATGGGACTTCCGTGCGCTCACCGATTCGCTCAACTCTCCCGCACGGGCCAAAAGCTCCGTCTGCCCGGAAAGCTGCTCGTCCGCCTTGGCCCGTAGGGCCGCGGCCTCCGCCTCTGCGGCGGCAATATCCGCCGCCGCCTTTGCCCCCCGGCTGTCGCACTCCGCCAGACGGCCGGAAAGGGCCTCGCACTCGCCCTCCAGATTTTCAAGGCTTGCGCGCAAGCTTTGCAGCAGGATGTCAAAGTGGCTCTGCCGCCCCTCCAGACGAAGGACCTCGTCCTCCGCCGCCCGCTGCTGGCCCTGCGCCGTCTCCAGCTCGTACCGGGCCTTTTCCAGCTCCCG
>NZ_DALZOY010000002.1:75924-157856 GCF_032018205.1 Oscillibacter sp.
TCCCGGTTCAGCTCTTCCGTCTCGGTCTTTGCCTCAGCCAGACGGCGGTTCATCGTCTCCGCTTTGCCGTGAAGCTCCTTCAGCTCCGCCGCCCGGCTTAAAACGCCCGCGCTGCGGCTGACGCTGCCGCCAGTCATGGAGCCGCCCCGGTTCATCACCTGTCCGTCCAGCGTGACGATCCGAAAACGGTTTCCATACTTCCGGGCCATGGCAATGCCACAGTCTAAATCCTCCGCCACCACCGTGCGGCCCAAGAGATTTTTGAAAACACCCGCATATTGCGGGTCGTAGTCCACCAGACGGGAAGCAAGGCCCACATAACCGTATTCCCGCTCCAAGCCGCTCTCCCGCAGCTCGTCTCCCCGGATGGCGGACAGGGGCAGGAAGGTGGCTCGTCCCGCGTCCCTCTGCTTTAAAAAGCCGATGGCGGCCTTTGCATCCTCTTCCCGGTCCACCACAATGTTCTGAAGACCCGCGCCCAAGGCGATTTCGATGGCTACGGAGTATTTCCGCTCCACGCTCATCAGCCCTGCCACCGGTCCGCGAATCCCCCGCAGACTGCTTTGCGCCTGACACACCAGACGGACAGCCTTGGAAAAGCCCTCGTACTCCTTTTCCATCTCCGTCAGCAGCCGGATGCGGTTGTCCAGCGCCCCGGCGTCCATGGTCAGCTTGTTCGCGCGCTGCGCCGCTTCATCGGCCTTGCGCTGCCGCTCCTCCATTTTCATGGAGTGCCCGGCGATGATGTTGGCAACCGCCCCGGCCTCGTCCCGAGCATCCTCCAGCGCACGGCGGTTGGTCTTCGCCTCGCCGCCCGTCTGGTCCAGCCGTTCCCGGACACTCGTCAGCTCCGTTTCAGACGCGGCCCGGCGCTCTGAAATCTGAGTCCGCTCCGCCGCCGCCGCGGATGCCTCCGCCCGCGCGTCCGCAGCGGCGGACACCGCCAGCGTCTCCTTGGCCCTCAGTCGCTCCGCCTCGCTCAGTTTGCCCTCCGCCGTCTGGGATGCCTCCCGGGCCTGCGCCAAAAGGGCTTCCAGTGTCGCGGACTCTTCGGCAATCTGCCGGTCAATCTCCGCGATGCGCGCCGCCTGCTCCTCGATTTGCTTCGCAAGACCGTCCGCCCGGTTCTCCTGATCCCGCAGCTCCCGCTCCACCCGGTCAATGTTTTCCCGATGGTGGGCGGCGGTGGTTTTCAGCACGGCCACGGCGGATTCCTGCTCCGCCGCCTGCGCATCCTTTTCCCCGGCTTCCGACCGCAAACTTTCCGCTTCCATGTCCTTTTCCCGCATCCGCTGGCCGTATTGCTCGCCCTCGGCGTACAGCGCGTCCAGTTGAACCCGGGCCTCGTCCCGGGCGGCCTCGGCGGTGCGGAAGTCGCTCTCCAGCTTTCTGGCCCCGGCCTTCAGCGCGTCCAAATCCTCCAGCCAGGTGGAAATCTCCAAAATCCGCAGCTCATCCCGGAAAATCAGGTATTTTTTCGCCTTTTCCGCCTGATCCCGCAAAGGCTCCACCTGCAATTCAAGCTCCGCAATCTTGTCGTTGATGCGCACCAGATTTTCGTCCGTGCGCTGAAGCTTGCGCTCCGCCTCCTCCTTGCGGTGGCGGTATTTGGAGATGCCTGCGGCCTCCTCGAAAATTTCCCGGCGATCGCCGCTTTTGGTGGACAGAATCTCATCAATCTTGCCCTGTCCGATGATAGAATACCCCTCCCGGCCCATGCCGGTGTCCAAAAACAGCTCCGTCACGTCCTTGAGCCGGACGGACTGGCGGTTGATGTAATATTCGCTCTCCCCGCTGCGGTAGTACCGCCGGGTAACAGCCACCTCGGCTTCCTCCATGGCGGGGAAAATATGCTCCGTGTTGTCCAGCACCAGCGTCACCTGCGCAAACCCCTGCTGGGGCCGCTTGGCGGTGCCGCCGAAAATCACGTCCTCCATCTTCGCGCCCCGCAGGCCCTTCACGCTCTGCTCTCCCATGACCCAGCGGATGGCGTCGGAGGTATTCGATTTCCCGGAGCCGTTGGGCCCCACGATGGCGGTGATGTCCTCGCCGAACTTCAAAACTGTTTTGTCGGGAAAGGATTTGAAGCCCTGAATTTCCAATGCCTTTAAGTACAATGAAGCCACCTCTGTCCATAGAGATACTGTAACTACTCTACTATATCAAAAAAAGCATTTATATTCAAGGTACAATTTGAGAACGCTGTGGGAGAGACATTTCGCGAAGCGCCTCTGCCTTCAACTCTGCGGAGCGTAGGTTGCCATTTTGCCCGGAACGCGGTATTCTGCCCATAGCGGCAAATCCAGCGGAAATTAAGGAGCACAATTTTATGAATCACTATGTAACGGGCGCGGCCATCCGAGAGCTGCGGGAGAAAAAGCAGCTCACCCAGCGCCAGCTTGCCCAGACGCTTTGCGTCAGCGACAAAACCATTTCAAAATGGGAGACAGGCCGAGGCCTGCCGGATATCTCCCTGCTGGAACCCTTGTCCGCGGCCCTGAGCGTTTCGGTGGCGGAGCTTTTAAGCGGCGAATGCTTTGTCAACACCAACCGCTCTGGAAATCTTCTGCGGAGCAAGTTCTACGTCTGCCCCATCTGCGGAAACGTTCTGTGGGCCGCGGGTGAGGGTTCCTTTTCCTGCTGCGGCGTAAACCTTCCGCCGTTGGAAGCGGAAGAGCCGGACGAGGCCCACGGCCTGCGGGCACAGCGGCTAGACGGCGAGTGGTACGTCACGCTGGACCACCCCATGCGTAAGGACCACTTCATCAGCTTTTTTGCGCTGGTGACGGACAATCGGACGGAGATTGTCCGGCTCTATCCGGAGCAGAGCGCCGAGGCCCGCTTCCCCTATCGAAGCGGCACGCTTTACGCCTGCTGCAACCGCCACGGCCTGTTTCGCATCCAACTATAAAAACGCTGCGGGAGCGACTTTGCCCCCGCAGCGTTTTTCTGTTTGCCCACTCCGCCTGTTTTGCACCGCTTTCAGGAGGAGCGCTTTTTTCTTCCCGATTTCGGCTTTACTTCTCCATACAGCCAATCCAGCGCGTCGGAGAGCGTTCCCACCTGATCGATTAGACCAAGGCCCACGGCTTCTTCTCCGTACAGCACCGTGCCCACATCCGCCGCCATTTCTCCGGTTTTCATCATCAGAGACAGGAACGTATCCTTGTCAATGGCGCAGTTACGGGTGACGAAGTCCACAATGCGGTCCTGCAACCGCTCGAAGTAATGGTACGTCTGGGGCGCGGCAATCACCGTGCCACTCATGCGAACCGGGTGAACCGTCATCGCCGCCGAGGGCACCGCAAAGCTCCGCTTTGCCGCCACCGCCAGCGGGATGCCGATGGAGTGGCTTCCACCCAGCACCAGAGACGCGGTGGGCTTGCCCATGCCCGCAATCAGCTCCGCAATGCCAAGCCCGGCCTCGATGTCGCCGCCCACGGTGTTCAGAAGAAACAGCACGCCGTCCACCTCGTCAGACTGCTCCAGCGCCGCCAGCAGCGGCATCACATGCTCGTATTTTGTGGCTTTTGTGTTGGGCGCGGCGGCCATGTGCCCTTCGATTTGCCCGATGATGGTGAGGCAGTGGAGACTTCCCCTCCGGGTTTTGGTGGTGACGGAGCCGCTATCCACAATCTGCTGTTGCCAAGTCTCCGGGCTGGTTCCGTTTTTGTCGGACCCGGTGTCCGTGCCGGTGTCGGCCTCGTCTTCTTCCGTCTGCTTTTTTGTTTTTGTCTCTTCCGTCATGAAATCCCTCGCTTTCCGCACTAGCTTCTGCAAAAATTAGAAATTTACCCGGTTTCCTTTTGAAAAGCACCGTGATATAATGCTTCAATATATCATCATTCTCTTGAGGGGAGCTGACGGACTTTGAAGCAGCAGCGTATTGTGGTGAAGGTGGGCACCTCCACCCTCACCCACGACTCCGGCGCGCTGAACCTGCACCGCATTGAGCAGCTTGTGCGGGTTCTTTCGGATTTAAGCGGCATGGGCCATCAGGTAATTCTGGTGTCCTCCGGCGCCATTGCCGTGGGCGCGGCCCGGCTGAACATGCCAGAGCGGCCAAAAGAGCTGCGGCTTAAGCAGGCGGCAGCAGCAGTGGGCCAGTGCCGCATTATGCACATTTACGACAAGTTTTTTTCCGAGTATAACCGCACCGTCTCCCAGATTTTGCTGACAGGGGACGACGTAGACGATCCTATCCGGGCCGACCATCTCACCAGCACCTTCGGGGCGCTGCTGGAAATGAGGGTGATCCCCGTGGTGAATGAAAACGACTCCGTGTCCTCGGCGGAGATTGAAACCGGGCGGCACAAGGTTTTGGGCGACAACGACACGCTTTCCGCCATCGTGGCAAAGCTGTGCCGGGCGGACCTGCTGATTCTGATTTCGGACATTGACGGTCTGTACGACGCGGACCCCCACACTCATCCGGATGCAAAGCTTATCCGCCGGGTGGAGGCGCTGACGCCGGAGATTCTGGAAATGGCCGGGGGCGCAGGCTCGTGGCGGGGCACCGGCGGCATGGCCACCAAGCTGTCCGCCGCTAAAATCGCCACAGAGGCAGGCTGCGACATGGTGATCACCAACGGAGATCGGACCGAGGACCTGTACGGCATCGTGGATGGCGCGGAAATCGGAACCAGATTTTTAGCTTTAAAATGAGGAGGCGCGGAGCATGGAACCTATGACAGCTTTAGAGCGGCAGGGCCAATTGGCCCGGGCCGCCGGACGGGTGCTGGCCATTACCGGCACGGCGCAGAAAAACGCCGCGCTGGAGGCCATCGCCAATTTTCTGACGAAAAAACAAGACGTATGGCTCTCCGCCAACGCGGAGGATGTGGCCGCCGCAGCGGCGGCGGGCATGCGCCCCGCCATGCTGGACCGGCTGACGCTGACAAAGGACCGGATTGCCGGGATTGTGGAGGGCATTCGTCAGGTAGCGGCTCTGCCAGACCCCATCGGCACGGTGACAAAAATGGAAACCCGGCCCAATGGGCTGATTATCGGGCGGCGGCGGGTCCCCCTCGGGGTCATCGCCATCATTTACGAGGCCCGACCCAACGTCACCGCCGACGCGGCGGCCCTGTGCCTGAAATCCGGCAACGCCTGCATTCTCAGGGGCGGGAAGGAAGCCATTCGCTCCAACCGGGCGGCGGCGGAACTGATGCGCGCCGCGCTGGAAAACGCGGGTCTGCCCGCAGACTGCATCTCGCTGGTGCAGGACACCAGCCGCGACACGGCAAACGAGCTGATGCACCTGACGGGATACGTAGACGTGCTGATTCCCCGGGGCGGCGCAGACCTGATTCGCGCCGTGTCAAAAAACGCAAGCGTTCCCGTCATCCGCACGGGCGAGGGCGTGTGTCACGTCTATATAGACAGCGAGGCAGACTTGGACATGGGCGCCAAAATCCTGTTCAACGCCAAATGCTCCCGCCCCTCCGTGTGCAACGCTGCGGAGTGCGTGCTGGTGGCGGAGGACGTGGCGGGCGCCTTTTTTGAAAAGGCCGTCCCCCTGTTGAAGGAGAAAAACGTGGAGCTGCGGTGCGACGAGGTTTCTCTGCCCATGATTGGAAAAGGCGGCGTTCCTGCTCAGGAATCAGACTGGGACGCGGAGTATGACGACTATATTCTGGCTGTCCATGTTGTAAAAAATGCGGCGGAGGCCATTGAGTTTATTAACGCCCACGGCACCGGCCACTCTGAGTCCATTATTACCAAAAACTATTTTACCGCCCAGCACTTTTTGAACGCGGTGGACGCGGCCGCGGTCTATGTCAACGCCTCCACCCGGTTTACCGACGGGTTTGAATTTGGTCTGGGCGCGGAAATCGGCATCTCCACCCAGAAGATGCACGCCCGGGGTCCCATGGGCTTAGAGGAGCTGACCAGCTCCAAATATGTGATTTACGGCGAGGGCCAGATTCGGGAATAACCGTTCCGGCCCCGGAGGAGCAGTCCGCCGGGGCCGGGCGAATGTACGAAATGTACGAAAGGTAGGAGCGATATGGCAACTTACGGATTTATCGGCGTTGGAAACATGGGCGGGGCGCTGGCCCGGGCGGTATGCCGCACGGTGGAGCCCGATCAGGTGTTTCTCTCCAACCGCACCATGGCAAAGGCGGAGGCGCTGGCTGAGGAGCTGGGCTGCCGCACGGCGGACGGCGAGGCCGTGGCTGGGAGCGCGGATTTCATCTTTCTGGGCGTGAAGCCCCACATGATGAAATATCTTTTGGCCGACATCGGCCCGGTTCTTGCCGCGAGGGAGACGCGATTTATTCTGGTGAGCATGGCGGCGGGCCTGTCCATCGCGGACATTCAGGAGCTGACTGGAGAGCCGTATCCTGTGATCCGCGTCATGCCCAACACCCCTTGCTCCATCGGCGAGGGGATGACACTGTATTCCCTCAGCGCCGACGTGTCCGCCGAAGAGGAGCAGGCATTTCTTGCCGACATGGCCGGGGCTGGAAAGTTCATGGCGCTGGAGGAACGGCTTATCGACGCGGGCAGCGCCGTCTCCGGCTGTGGTCCGGCGTTTATCTGCCTGTTTTTGGAGGCTTTGGCGGACGGCGGCGTGGCCTGCGGCCTGCCCCGGGCCACAGCCATGGAGCTTGCATCCCAAACGCTGGTGGGCACAGCCCGTTTGCAGCAGGAGAGCGGAAAGCACCCCGGCATGCTGAAGGACGCGGTGTGTTCCCCCGGCGGAACCACCATTCAGGGCGTTCGCGCGCTGGAGGATGGCGGTTTCCGGGCTGCAGCAATGAATGCGGTCATCGCTGCGTATGAGAAGACTGCCGCGCTCAAACAATAAGGCTCTGTTCCATTCATCATTGAAATGACTGTATCTTTATGCGCACGGCAGGCCTTTAAACAAAGCCTGCCGTGCGCTTTATCATGCTCCCTTTCCGAGCGCAAGTCCATGTCCTTTTGGCTATTTCCCTCCTCCGTTCAAAAATTTTTAAACTTTTTTCTAAATTTGGGAACCTGACAATGCATTATTTGCTCTAACAGTCAGAGCTCAAATTTGGATCGGCCATCCGGAAAAGGACTTTGTATGTACCCAGATAGTTACACAGAAAGGAACAACCGCCGTGGACAGAGATGATTTTGCTTCCCGCGTCGTCGCGGCAGAGCCCACGCTGTACCGCATTTCCAAGTCCATCCTGAAAAATGACAGCGACTGCGCGGATGCGGTGCAGGAGGCGATTGCGGCGGCATATGGCAAGCTCCCCTCCTTACGGGAGCCAGGTTATTTTAAAACGTGGCTTTGCAGAATCTTGATTCATGAGTGCTACCGTATTTACCGCGCAAACCGAAAAACCGTGTCTCTGGAGGAATATGCACATCTGGAGACAGCCCCGCCCCAGAGCCGGGACCCCGGTCTCTACGCCGCCATCATGGCGCTGCGGGAGGAACTGCGGTTGGTGATTGTGCTGCACTACGTGGAGGGCTTTCAGGTGACGGAGATTGCGCAAATGCTGAAAATTCCGGAGGGGACAGTGAAAAGCCGCCTCTCCCGCGCCCGGACCGCGTTGCGCGCGGCCCTTGAAAAAAAGGAGGTATCGGCATATGACGCATGAAGACTGGGACGGCGTGTTTCCCGACGCGCCGCAGAACTTCCACCAAGCCGTGGAGCGGGCTCTTAACGAATGCGCCCCCGGCCGGACCGAAAGGAGATTTCATATGAGACGAAAATCCCTCTTAATTGTAGCTGCCACGGTGGCCGCACTTTGCGTGACAGCGGCCGCCGCCTACGTTTTCCAGTGGAACGAGGCCATGGCCCGGCGCTTTGGCGCGGACCCGGCGCAGCAGGAGCAGCTGTCCTCCTCCGGGGCGGTGGGCGCCCCGGAACAGTCTGTTACAGAAAACGGATTGACGGTATCGGCCCTGCAAACGCTTGGGGATCAGAACGGCGTTTATCTGCTTTTTTCCGTCAAAGCGCCTGATGGCACAGCGCTGACAGACACCAGCGGCTTTGAAATGCTGAGCGTGAAACTTGAAGGCTCAGACCACGTCAGTTGGAGCGGCGGATTTATGAGCGGCCCGACCCAAACCGCCTCTCTTTCCGGGACGGACAACGAGCGCTATTTTGAGCTGCGGCTGTACAATTCCCAGCAGGCGGACTGGAACGGCAAAACCATCACTCTGGATTTTGCAAATCTTCAGGCCGACCGGGGCAAGCTGGATATGTACACCGTAACAGAGGGGCAATGGTCTTTGTCCTGGCCCTTGACCTACACAGATGCCATGCAAAGCTTTGCCTCCGGCGAAACCCATCTGGTGAACGGCCACGCGGTGACGGTGGACTCTGTTCAGCTCTCCCCGTTGTCTCTGGCGCTTTCTCTCAGCGGAGACGGGCTGGAATCCCTCGTTGAGAACTCTGATTTGAACGAGGCCGGTTCTTTGTGCACCGTGTCTCTGACCATGGAGGACGGAACCGTCCTCGACGAGCTGTATGGCCCCGGAACCGAAGGGTACGCGGAAGGACTTTATGGGCGCACCACCAGCTTTGATCAAATCGTGGACGCAGACCGGGCAACGGCGCTCACCCTGACCTTCTTCTGGGAAAGCGGTGAAAACACCATTACAATTCCTTTGAATTGATCAACGGCGCATTGCATAGACGAGGAGGAGCGGCCACAAGGCCGCTCCTCCTCAATATTTTGCAAGTCGGCAAGGGCACGGTCATGAATTAAAAATGCAGAGAATATTTCCCCGTCAACCGCGCATACTGGGGCCAGAGGTGATTTTATGCAGTTAAGTCAAAAAGAAAGCAGTCTCTTAAAAGATTTGAAGGGACAGGAACAGCTTTGTGTGGACAAATACACCAAGCACGCCTCCTGCGCGGCGGACCCCCAGTTAAAGGATCTGTTCAATCAAATTGCCCAAACCGAGCAACAGCACCTTGACACCATCACACAAATGGAAAAGGGTACGGTTCCGTCCACAGGCGGCGGGTCGCAGAAGAGCCAGCCTACCTTCAAGGCAACCTATGGAGCGGCGGACACGCAGGACAAACAGAACGACAGCTATTTGTGCTCCGACGTACTCTCCACGGAAAAGCACGCTTCCCATCTTTACGACACCTGCGTCTTCGAGTTTAAGGACGAAAAAGCCCGCGACGCCCTGAACCACATCCAGAAGGAAGAGCAGGAGCACGGCAAAATGATTTACGACTATATGTCCGCCAACGGCATGTACTCGTAACCCCCAGCCCCGCCGAAAGGCGGGGCTTTTCCTTTTCCCCAGCGTTCCCCCCTCCCGGCGAGAAATTATTTTGCAGAAAGATGTACGGCGGCGTACAACCGCCTTTGCCCGCCTCCATTTAACAACACACAAACAGGAGGTACGGCATGAGCAGAGAAGCAATTGGAGAAAACGGAGCTGTTTTGGGAAGCGGCGAGTATTGGAGTCGGGTAAACCGCTCCACCTTTTTCGGCGGACTGATGCGGCGGGCATCGGAGGCAAGCTATCAGGAAACACTGCGGGAAACCGGCAGTCGGGCAAGCGACATGGTGGAGGAAATCCACGAAGATTTGCAGGAGCACAAAACGCGGCTTTCTTCCATTGACTACGGGCGGAGAAATGCCCTTGCAAAACAGGTTCAGGGGCTGTATGATGTTTGCAGAATGGCAGATACTTCCTGCACCCACAGCGGCGAATGCATTACTATGCTGAACCTCTCGAGCCTTTTCGGCAATCCTTTCAGCGACGAACGCGCAATCGAAGCCGCCATCCGCAAGGTAAAAAACAATCCGGATTTCTTTGCCAGTGAATGCATTGATCTGATTGAGAAAGCCGCGGACTGGGGCATCGCTTTTGCCGCCGGAAGCAGCGAGAAAAAGCGGGCGTTTCTGGAAGACGTTGCGCAGGGAAAGGGCAAGGACTTTTTGCAGGAGGTTGCGGACGCCTATCAGGCTGGAAGCGATGCAGCGGATACCCGGGGAAAGTGCGGCCACTCCATCGGGAGCCGCGAATATCTGGACCGCATGGAGCGGGTTGTTTTCCGACAGGATGTCCCAACCATGTACAGCGCCCGCTGGGGAAGCCCGGACTATGACGGGCTGTTGAAAAGTTCGCTGGAATCCATTGCTCACCAGCTGGATCGGGACTTGGAGCGCAATGAGCGGGAGAACAACTACATCACCGATGATACCGCCAAAGAACTGAAGCTTGCCGTCGGCGAGCTGGAGCGCTGCGGTATCAATACCGGCTCGGCCAGCAGTAAGATTGAAAAGCTGGCGTGGTTTGTGGGCGGCGACCCGGCAAAAATCCGGGAGCTGCAAAGTAAGCTCAACCAGTTGGGCATTGGGGAGCATCTTAATGAGGACGGCGTTTACGGAGGAAAAACTCTGGCGGCGTGGGAGAGACTTATTAAAAATTTGGAGCACGGAACGGTGCCGACACTTGCTTGGATTGACCCGCTGCAAAATAACGCAGGATTAATGATTGCAGGCAGTAATAATATGCCCAATAATTCCATTGCAGATGTAAAGACTGGCTATCGGTATCTTCGAATTGATACACCTCATATTAGTAAAAACGGAGCGCCACATAAAGCTTTCTTTCGAGGGGAGCAACTGCCAATTGATTATAATCACCTTAATGTTGATTTTGGGAATCATCCCACCGCGCTTCAATCCTGGCTTAAAAAGAGATATAATCACTATCCGCTCAGCGACAGCGCTTACGACATGTTAAAAGATTTGAAAAGCGCCGGCAAGAAGGTTCGTGTTGCCGGGAAAGTATTGCTGGTTGCAGGAATTGCACTGGATGTGCTGGAACTTGGAACGACGATTGATGCAGATTTAAAGGATGCAGATCGGAAACTTGGAAAAACAACGCTTTCCACCGCCGTCGGTATCGGCGGAAGCTGGGCGGGCGCCGCACTGGGGGCAAAGCTGGGCGCGCTTGCGGGCGTGGCAGCCGGTCCGGCCGCATTTATTACGGTCCCCGTTTTAAGTCTTGCGGGCGGCATTGTCGGTGCTTTGGGCGGGGATGCCCTTGGGAGATACATCGTGGACATTACCTGTACGGAGGATTGAATTGAAATGAGCTTTATCAACAGCTTTTTTAAGCGAGCGCTTTCTACGCAGTATGCCGTGCAGAATGAGCAGGCATGGTGCGACAAAATGTACTTTCTGGAATGCACAGAAGGATCCTCAAAAAATATTTCAGGCACTTACATTCGGTACGAGTTTACACAAGATTTAGATGAATATGACGCCAGAATTGTAAGACTCAGCGAGGAGATTATAAAACGATTTTGCGGTTCCAGACAAGTTTTAACAAGAATTTACTCCGACAGGGAGTTTTCAAAAAAAGAGGCACGCAATTCAAAACATTTGCTCTTTACCGTGCGGTATCGTGAGTTTTTGGAGAGCATGGATTCCACGATCTCAATGTACGCGGAAAACGAAAGAACGCTGTTTCTTCTGACGGACGGCTTTGACGGGACCGCCCTCTGGGCAAATCAGAAAATCGATACAGAAAATCGCTGCTACTTTGATTTTTATGTTTTGCCGGAAAATTCTGCGACTTTTACCGCCAAAGAAACTGCAGAAGCGGTTGCCGCCGGAAATTACGATGTGTGGTTTCAGATCTGTGAGAATGGAGCTTCCGCTCTATATGTAACACTGAATCCCGAAACGGTTGACGTGGGTGAATTGCAGGAGCTGATCGCAGCGGTTTGCGAAGAAAATAATATTTTGTTTCAGAATCCGAAAGAGTATGAAGGGTAGTTGTATGGCGCAAAAACAGGATCATTCCATGCTGTATGGCGCGTTGGGTGGGTTTGGACTTTTTGTGTTGCTGCCGCTTTTAAATGCGTTGTATTTCACATGGGTGGAGTACACCCACTCGGAGGATCGCATTGTTTTTCCGGCGGGAACGCAGGTCACAAGAACGAATGACTATGATGGATTTCCAGCAAATGGGACTGCCACCATCACGGCGCACATCTTGCCGGATAAATCCGAAGAGTTTGCACAACAGTTGCAGAAGAACGGGTTTCAGGAATCACCGATTCCTGAAAATATACAATTGCAGTTGAGATATGTCTCCGAAGCGGAGGCCGCGGCTCAGGTTACTAATGATTTGTGGTATTTTCAAGATGATACTCCTAAAGAGTTTTCTGGTGGAGACTGTCTTAATTATACATTTGAAATTTGCGATTTGGACGCCTGTATCTATTACAGCATCGAATACGATTCCTGAGCGACTGCGCGCTTGCGGGCGTGGCAACCGGTCCGGCCGCGCCCATTGTGATTCCAATTTTGAGTCTTGTTGGCGGTATCGGCAGAAGTTGGGCGGGCGCAGCACCGGGTGCAAAAGGTGGCGCAATGCTGGGAGCTGCTGCAGGAACAGCATTCTTTCCTTTTGTTGGGACAGCAATAGGGGGTGTCATTGGTGGTACCTTTGGTGGAATCGGTGGAGGTATCGTGGGAGATAAGCTCGCCACATATATCGTTGACATCGCATATTTGGAGGACTGACAAATGGAACTACAAAAGGAGCAGTTGCCAATATACTATTTGATAGGTGGAGCTAACTTGCAGGGTTTGCCCACCTTTAATCTAACCTATCCCGGCGAAACAGGTGATAATATTTTTTCGCGGGCATGTATCGATATTATGACAAGATTGAGTGAAGAACAGTGGGTCAAGTTATGGATAGGAAACGGCAATAATCGAAATTTTCTTCTTCCAAATGGAGAAAAAAGCTTTAAAAAAGAAAGTTTTGCGAAAGCCTTGCAGCGCACCTGGAGAGAAAAAGAGGGTGTAAAGTTGTTTTTTCAAACAAAGAAAGCGCCAAGCGCTTTTCTTTATAAAAAAAGCGTGCTACAGGATGCAATGGTCTTTTCCAAAGGTGTGGAACAATCTATTTTACAGGCCTATTTAACAAAAATTCAGCCAGAGTTTCACGTATGTGAAACATTCTTATTGGTTTATCAGAATTTGGATGATAACTTAAACCATTATGAGACTGCGGAAGAAGCCGATGTCCGTTCCGACTGGAAAATATTTATTCAGTATGGAGAAATGCCTGATCAGATGGATATCACAACTAATTCCAGGAATTTTGATATTGAGTACATTAAGGGAATAGTTGGTGAAATTTGTAAAAAATATGAAAGAGACTTAAAAACTGTGCAATTATAATTAGCAAAGAAAACTCGTATCGCTGGAAAAGTATTGCTGGTAGCGGGAATTGCATTGGATGCACTGGAACTACATCAAACAATTGAAAATGACTTACATGATGCGGATCAAAAAATTGGCAAAAAGACATATGCAACTGCTGCAAGCATCGGCGGCAGTTGGGTCGGTGGAGCACTTGGCGCGAATGGCGGCGCTATACTGGGTGCAAGCATCGGAACAGCCATTCTTCCTGGCGTTGGAACTGCAATCGGCGGTATAGCCGTAGGATTGTTTCTAGGAATTGCAGGTTCATTTGCTGGGGATAAGCTAGGAAATTATGTTGTTGACATTACAGTAATGGAGTGAGAACCATGGTTTTTAGAAAATCCAAGCAGAAAATATGTACCCCTGTGGGGAAAGACGCACAAATTGCCTTAATTTCGGGCGGATTCTATTCACATGAAAAAGCGGAAAATACAGAAAACTCGCTCTATTGCCTTTATCCACTGGATGCAGGTGGAGATTTAGAATTTGCCGCTCTGGCAAAAGAGTATGCGGCCTCTCTGCTGAACCGTTTTCCTGCAGTGATCAATCAATGCCAAAGTATCTTTTCGGAAGATATTCGGGAAGAGGCGTTTTTTCATGCCTATTTGAAGACGGGGAAAAAGCCAATTATTACGAAGGGACGAACTGTAATTACAATGACAGAGGGAATCGATGAACAATTACTGGATTGCATTCCAGAAAATGAGTCAGCGCATTATGAACTTACCTTTTACGGGTTTCTTACGCCACTTTCTGCGAAA
Source organism: Oscillibacter sp. (assembly GCF_032018205.1). Lineage (GTDB taxonomy): Bacteria > Bacillota > Clostridia > Oscillospirales > Oscillospiraceae > Oscillibacter. The sequence continues at coordinate 89,873 of NZ_DALZOY010000002.1, forward strand.
CTTGAAAAAAGTGATTACGCAATTAAGGTATATTATCACGAAGAGCATGACTACTTGCAGCTTGAGGTTCCTCATATGACAGATTCCATTCTTGAACAGCTTTTGGAGATTTGTAAAAAGCATCGGAGAAAATTAAATTTATTACAGTAAAATCATAAATTGTGCAGTTTCAGAATCCGAAAGAGTATGAAGGGTAGTTGTATGGCACAAAAACGGGATCGTTCCATGTTCTATGGCGTGTTAGGTGGTCTTGGGCTTTTTGTGTTTCTGCCGCTTTTCACCGTGTTATTTTTCAAAGGGGTCGGTTATATATATTCAAAAACCCACCCCTTTTACCCCGAGGGAACACAACTCACTCGAACAGGTGACCGCGGATTTCGCGCGGGTGGAGCCGCAACTGATACGGCTTATATTCCGCCGGATGCCTCCGAAGAGTTTGCTCAAAAGTTGCGGGAGGACGGATTTAAAGAAACGCCGCTTTCTGATTTTGCACAGCAGACCTTGTTAGACATCAGGGAATTGGAATACGTCGGTCAGGTTACAAATGGCCTGTGGCTTTTCTGGGATGATAGTCCTGAAGAGACTTCAAACGGAGAGTGCACAGACTTCCGGATAGAAATTTACGATTTGGACGCCTGCATCTATTACAGTATCGAATACGATTCCTGAAGCACTTTTAGCGCACAGCCGGACATGGGGTTCCCTGTCCGGCTGTGCTTTTTACCTGCATAAGCCGTGGCCCATACGCGCTTTGCTGAGGGCACAGCCAAAGCCGCTCTATTTTCCCGTTGCCCCGGTTCGCTCCCTGTGCTACAATGAAGCTGTCATTTCCCGGCGGCGGAACGGCTTTTGACCCTTTGCCCGCCGGTGCTTCAGGAGGAACCTCATGAAAGTCGCCCTGCAATTTGCCATGCCTGCGGAGCTGCATGCCCTTCCCGGCGCACGGGAGCTTCCGGTCATCGAAACCGTCTCCGGCATTCCGTTTTTTGAAGTCGCACCGGGAATCCTTGCCTGCGCGGGCGGCGTGGGCAAGGTCAACGCCGCCGCTGCCGCCGAAATTCTCTGTCTGCGCTTTGGCGCGGAGCTGATTTTAAACGCAGGGGTAGCAGGCTGCTGCACGGACCTTGCCATCGGTTCCCTTGTGGTGGCGGACACGCTGGTACAGCATGACGTGGACACCACCGCCGTGGGGGACCCCATCGGACTTGTGTCCACCGTGAACAGAACGGAATTTCCCTCATGGGACCCGGACGCCTGCCTATCCCTTCTCAAAAAGCAGGGCGTGGATGCCGTAAAGGGCCGGGTAGCCACCGGGGATTGGTTTGCCGTGAAGGGGGATCGCGCCCGGTGGATCGCCGACACTTTCCATCCCCTGCTGGTGGAGATGGAAGCCTGCGCCGTGGCGCAGGTCTGCCTACGCAACGATGTGAAATTTGCCGCGCTGAAATCCGTGTCCGACCACCTGTTTTTTGACAATCAGGCGGAGGAATATTTTGACTTTACGCAGGCGCTGGAAAGCCTTGGGCGGGTGGTCCTGCCCCTTGCCCAAGCGCTGTCGGATCTGTAAGGGGGCTTTTTCATGAACACCGTCCGTCTCTATACCCGCCAGAGCGACAAAACTTTGCTGATGCTGGAGCATGGCGGGCGCATTGTAAACCAGCGGATTTACGTACAGCTTCACTTCGGTGACATGGCGGGGCACTACCTTGACTGCTACGACTGGTTTGCCCGGGAGGCCACTCGCCTTGTCCCCAAGCCAGAAGGGGCGGAGCTGTCCATCTGGTGCACACCCAATGTGAAAAACTGCCTGCCGCCTATTGAGGGGACGGTGGTCTACGCGCTGGACGTGCCGGAGGACCGGATTGTATTTTTTGACGACGCAAAGTGGGACTACGTCCTCAATCACCGCTATCTCCCATTGGACGACGCGGACGAGGCCGCGTACCGCAAACACCTGCAAGACATCGGCGTCACCAATTCCTTTGAGTTTTTCGAGGGGCGGTACGCCGGGAAATACCCGGAGGAGACGGATCGGATTCTGGAGAGCTGGAAGCGGGTCTTTGACCCCATCGGCCGCGCCTCCCCCACCGCCTGCGGCAACCTCTGGGAGATCAGACAGGCGCAAATTGTCCGCGTTTTCCATTCTGGCGAGACGGTAGTCCCCGTATAGTTCGGAAAATATGCAAAAATGCGTCAATTTTGCTTGACAAGGCCGGATTTTGCCGCTATAATTAGTAAGCCGCTTTGAATGGGTAAAAGTGCGTCCCATGGACACCGCCCCCGACAGCGAGCCCGTATTGAAGGAGTTGAAACATATGCACGCAATCATTGAAACCGGCGGCAAGCAGTACAAGGTCGCAGAGGGCGACGTGGTCTTCATCGAGAAGCTGGACAACGAAGCCGGCGACGCCGTGAAGTTTGACCGCGTTCTCGCCATTCTGGATGAGGACAAGGCCACCTTTGGCGCTCCCGTTGTGGCGGGCGCCTGCGTGGAGGCCACCATCGTCAAAAACGGCAAGGGCAAGAAGGTTCGTATCTTCAAGTACAATGCCAAGAAGGGTTACCGCAAGCGTCAGGGCCACCGTCAGCCTTACACCAAGGTTGAGATCGGCAAGATCTCCGTCTAAGGCATGACCACCGTTACGTTCCATATGGAGGGCGAGCGCATCTGCGGATTCGACGCCCGGGGACACAGCGGATACGCCGAAGCCGGGTGCGACATCGTGTGCGCCGCCGTTACCAGCGCTGTGCGTTTGGTAGATGCGACGATTAACGATGTTTTGGGCCTGGCAGCCAGCGTGAAAGTAAGCGAGGCGGACGCGGATATCAGCTTTCGTCTTCCCGGCGGACTGTCCGCCGAATTGGAAGACTGCTGTCAGCCGCTTCTGACGGGCCTGATGGTCTATCTCGCCCAGCTTCACGACGAGTATCCCGAAAATATCGAGGTTTTGGAGGGCTGATCCCCTCCCCATCTAAAACAAGTCTGAAAGAAAGGATGGTTCTTCATTATGCTGAACATTGGTTTGCAATTTTTCGCCCATAAAAAGGGCGGCGGCTCCACCAAGAACGGCCGCGACTCCAACGCCCAGCGTCTGGGCGTGAAGCGTGCGGACGGGCAGACGGTTCTGGCCGGCAACATTTTGGTTCGTCAGCGCGGCACCCACATTCATCCCGGCACCAACGTGGGCAAGGGCAAGGACGACACTCTGTTTGCCACCGCCACTGGCGTGGTTCGTTTCGAGCATCTGGGCAGAGACCGCAAGAAGGTCTCCGTCTACGAGGCGCAGTAACCGAACACCATGGAAGGGCCTCGAACGCAGACGTTCGAGGCCCTTTTTTTAGAACGGGACACACTAGGAAGTATGGCTGATCCGCTCCCGACCTCCGGGACGCGCCGGACGCGGGGAGCTGACCAGCCGACAAGAAAGCGAGGCAGTTTATGGCGTCTTCTTTTATCGATAAGGCCCGCATTACCGTGCGGGCGGGCAACGGCGGAAACGGAGTGGTTTCCTTCCACCGTGAAAAATATGTAGCTGCAGGCGGACCGGACGGCGGGGACGGCGGCAAGGGCGGCTCCGTCATTTTGCAGGTGGACGACAACCTCTCCACCCTGCTGGACTTCCGCTACAAGCGGAAGTATTCTGCCCCCAACGGCATGGACGGGCAGGGTGCGCGCAAATCTGGAAAGGACGGGGCGGACCTGATCATCAAGGTCCCCCGCGGCACCCTGGTTCGGGACGCGGAAACCGGCGAAATTATCAAGGATATGTCCGACGGAGAGGCTTATATCCTCTGCAAGGGCGGACGGGGCGGCTGGGGCAACTCCCACTTCGCCACCCCCACCCGACAAATTCCCCGCTTCTCCAAGGGCGGGACCCCCGGTCAGAGCCACGACATCCTGCTGGAGCTGAAGCTGCTGGCGGACGTGGGTCTGGTGGGCTTTCCCAACGTGGGAAAATCCACGCTGCTGAGCGTGGTGAGCCGCGCCCAGCCCAAAATTGCCAACTACCACTTTACCACTCTCTCCCCGAACCTTGGCGTGGTGTATGTGGGCGAGGGCCGCTCCTTTGTGCTGGCAGATATTCCCGGCATCATCGAGGGCGCCAGCGAGGGCGCGGGTCTGGGCCACGATTTTCTGCGCCACATCGACCGCTGCCGCCTGCTGATCCATGTGGTGGACGTGTCCGGCAGCGAGGGCCGGGACCCTGTGGAAGATTTTGACGCAATCAACGCCGAGCTGGCCCAGTACAGTGCCGACCTTGAGAAGCGTCCTCAGATTGTGGCCGCCAACAAGATAGACGTGATGGAGGATCCGGAAAATCTGGAACGGCTGCGCAAGCACGTTGAAAAGCTGGGGTATCCCCTGTTTGAGATTTCCGCCGCGGCCCATCAGGGCGTGGACGGGCTGATGAACAAGGTGAGCGAGCAGCTTTCCACCTTGCCGCCTATCGTCGTGTACGAGCCGGAGTATGTCCCCCGTCCGCCGGTGATTGACTATTCCCAGCCGCTGGACATTCAGCGCACGGACGACGGCGTTTGGGTGGTGGACGGCCCGTGGCTCCAGCGGCTGATGAGCAACGTGAACCTGAACGACTACGAAAGCCGGATGTATTTCGACAGAACCCTGCGGGATTCGGGTCTTTATCAGCGGCTGGAGGAGATGGGCATTCAGGACGGCGACACCGTTTCCCTCTACGACTACGAATTTGAGTATCAGCGGTAACCCACGCTTTCCGCGCCTGAGGCAGCAAGAGATGTATCACACTTTGGCTTCTTGAGCGGGCTTAACAATGAAAAAGGTCCCCAGCGAGGCCATACCTCGCCGGGGACTTTTAACGTACTCTTGCAAATTTTCGGGCGCAAGTCCGCCGGAAGCCCTCGGCGCACGACCGCCCAAACGGGTTTAAACACGCCGCGCGTTTTTATAACGGTAGGCTCGGCTGCTTACAGCAGCAGCCCCAGCCCGATCACCGTCAATAAATCCTCCGTCTGCCCGCCGGGGCAGTTTAGCGGCAGCTCCTGCGGCTCCACCTGCCCGCCGGCCGGCCGGAGCAACGCCCGCTGCACACACACCACTCCGTCCTGATCCCCCATGCTGGAAAAGGTCAGGCTGTCCCGTGCGGACAGACCGCAGCTCACCACCCGCTCCGCCCGAATCTGCCGGGCAGCGAGGCCTGTCCACTCGCTTGGCAGCAGAACGGTACCGCAGGCACACACTGCCTCTGGCGCATCCGAAAGCCGCCGGCAGCCCGCCACAGAAAGCGCCAGCACTTCCCACCGCTTTTCCGTCAGCGCCCGAACTGTTTCCGGCCGCTCCACTCCCGCCGGAAGAGGCACGGGGGCTGCCGCGCCTCCCCCAAAAAACGCCGCATCCACCATCTGCGCTCCCCCCTCTTTTCAAGTGTTTGCCAAGGCGGCGGGTTTATGCGAAAATTTCTCTCGTTTTTTTTGCTAAGCCGTGTTAGACTGGTTCTAACAATTTGTTTTAAGAGTTCCGAGGTGACTATTTTGCGCTTTTTTGCCCATCTCCATACCGTTAACCATCATCGCGCGCTGGTATGTAAATACTGCTTCCGGTTGGGACTGTACTGGCAAGGCCTAACCCACGACCTGTCCAAATACTCTCCGCAGGAATTTTGGATCGGCGTAAAATATTATCAGGGAGATCGCAGCCCCAACGACGCAGAGCGGCGGGAAAAGGGCTATTCCAGCGCCTGGATTCACCATAAGTCCCGCAACCGCCACCACTTGGAATACTGGACGGACTACGGTCAAAAGGAAGACGGCGACTTTGGCGTGGTGGGGGTGGAGATGCCCGTGAAATACGTGGCCGAGATGTTCTGCGATCGATACGCCGCCAGCCGGATTTACCGGGGCGCGGCTTTTGAAAACGCGGACCCGTGGCGGTTTTTTCAGCATTCAAAATCCCACACGATTTTAAATTCCAAAACCTCTGACCTTCTGGAAACCATGCTGACAAGACTGAAGGACGAGGGCGAGGACGCCGCCTTTGCCTATATCCGGAACGAGGTTTTAAAAAAGTAAATTTTGTACATTTTTTGTTTCAGAAACTGAAAAAGCGAGGGCAGCCAAAAGGTTGCCCTCGCTTTTTAATTTCAGCCCTCTTCCGTCGTCTCCCGGAGTTCCCCGGGTTCACGGCTCTGCGTTAAGAGCGTAAAAATAACTTTTGCCCCAAGGCTGAGCGCATCAGTCTGCATTCCCGTCCATGATCGGTGGAACTGGCAGTCGTCAAAACCCAAACAGCCCAAAAGGCGCCCATTTTCCTTCACTGCACAAAGAAGTATGGAGCGGGCGCTTCGCTCCTCCAGCAACTTTCGGTGTGAGGCGGACAGCGTCTCCCCTTCCCGGCAGAGAAAGATTCCCCGAGCGTCAAAGCTCTGCCGGCAGTGCACGTCCATGCTCCGGCAGCGGATACTCTGCCGAACCGCTCGCAGCGGAGCGACGCCCTCGCCGCACCACTCAAAAGTATTAAAACAATATTCTCCGTCCGCCGAGCTTTCGTAGAGATACACCCGGCTCACATGGAACAGCCGCCCCAGCTTCTCCAGCGCACCGGCCACGGCTTCTTCCGTGCCGCCGGGCAGACGGCAGTCTCGCAAAATTTCACCCAGAATGCGGGATAACCCCATTTGAACGTCCGTCTCCGGGTCAATTTCCGCATAGGGCAACTCCTCAGGCTCTCCTGCTTTGGCGGGAAAGTCCGCTTCGCCCAACACGGCAATTCCTCCGCCGGATTCCTTTGCCTGACAGAGGGCATGTCCGCAGCGCTGAAGCAGCGTCTCGCAGTCCTGTCCGTGGGCCGAAGCCAGCGCAACGCCCACGCTGCACGAAATCGGCCGACCGGAGTATCGCATCACGTTTTCGCATGCGTCCAAAAGTCGGCGCGCCCCGTCCAGAACGGCGCTCTGGGAAAAAACCGACGGCAGGAAGACCAAAAACACATCCCCGCCAATCCGGGCCGCAATCTCACCGTCCCGATACGTCCGCTTCACCACGCCTGCCAGCTCTGAGAGCACTGCGTCACCGAAAATGTGGCCGTACCGGTCATTCACGCGGCGGAAGCCGTCCACGTCCAGCACCAGCATGGCTGCGGTTTCGGATTCCTCCATAGCGGCGAGGCGGATATCAATTCGCTCCCAGGCCACCTCCTTGTGGAACAACCCGGTCAGCCCGTCCCGCTTGGACTGGTCCGCCAGTTCCTGCGCCGCCTGTTTTTCTTCCTCCACGTCCGAAATAACGCCGATCACCCGGCAGGGTCTTCCGTCGCCTCCAAGCTGCACCGCCGCCTTGGCCCGCTGCCAGCGATACTGCCCATCGGCGGTAATCAAGCGAAACTCCGCCTCTTCCCGCAGAGCGCCGTCCCGGATGGACTGAATGGCCCGCTGAATATTTTTCATATCCAGAGGATAAATGCGGGTGCTGCTTTCCAACGCCTTTTGAAGATAGCTCCGGGGCTGATAGCCCAGCTTCAGCTCCCAGTTCCCAGAGGTCAAAAAGCGATCCGTAGCAACATTCCACTCAAAGACAATGCTTCCCTCCCGCTGGGCCGCCACCTGATACCGCTCCAAACACTGGCGCAGATCCTCCTGCACCCGCTTCTGGGCAGTGACGTCGGTCAGCACACATTGAAAATATTCCCGTCCGTCGGCCTCCCGGCGCAGAATGCTGTCCTCCAAAACCCATATCGTGCGCCCGTCGGCGCTCCTCAGACGATATTCCAAATGCAGCTCGCGCCCCACCGCCAACTGCCTGCGGCAATGGGCCATCATCCGGTCCCGGTCCACCGGGTCCAGCAGGCAGACCATGCGGTTTTGAAACCGGGTGGCAAGTGCTTCCTCGGTATAGCCCGTCAGATACAAAAAGCCCCTGTTCATATGGATGACGGTAAGCTCCTGATCGTTTCTGCGCCACACCAGCGCGGCGGGAAGCCTATTATAAAGCGCACTTGGCTTCTCGGATTTCTCGGACGGAAGCATCAGCTCCGCCCTTGTCTCGGCCCGGTCCGTCTCCCTGCGCCACACCGCCAGACCCTGACAGCGCCGGGGATCGTCCGAGCCTAGACGCAGCACGGTGCTGCGGTACCAGACGTATTCCCCGGTGTCCCGGTCCAAAACACGGTACCGCCCGGAATCCTCCAAGGACCCTTCCGTAAAAAAGCGGTGGTACACCCCGTCCACCTGGGACAGAGCCTTCTCCCGATCCTCCGGATGGACGCAGGACTGCACAAACATAACCCCTGCATCATCCATAGTTCTCTTCTGGAGAAATACAGAAAAGTTGTGATCCGCCTGATAGAGCAGGCGATAGCTCCCGGCGTTCCAGTCCAGCTCCAGCACCGTGGCGTTCAGGTGGCGGAAGATTGCGGAAAGCTTGTCCTGACTCCGGGCCGTTCTGGCACCTGCAAAAGCGCGGACGGGACGGGGCATTTCCTCCGCGCCCGCGTCCGCCGGACGCAGCCCGTCGGCATACTTTCGGGCCAGCACAAAAAACTCCGGCTGGGCACTTTTAAAGCACTCCAAAAGCTCCTCGGAAAACGCGCCGCACTCTCCCCGCAGAATCATATCGCTGGCTTCCTCCTCCGGAATCGCCTGCTTATATACCCGGTCTGTGGTCAGCGCGTCAAAGCAGTCCGCCACCGCCACCACCTGTGCGCAGATGGGGATGTTGTTCTCCCGCAGTCCCTCGGGATAGCCCCTGCCGTCCCACCGCTCGTGGTGATACCGGCAGATATTGTAGGCATAGCTTAGATACTCCGGATCGCTCATCCGGTCCAGCCCCGCCAAAATCTCGCACCCCTTGACGGTATGGGTTTTCATCACCTCAAACTCCTCCGGCGTCAGGCGGCCGGGCTTATTCAAAACCGCGTCGGGAATAGCAATTTTTCCAATGTCGTGCAGAGTAGAGGCGCTGGCAATCACATCAATGGTATGTTCATTCATTCCATATTCGGGATGTTCCTGCGCCAACTCCCGCAGCAAAATCCGCGTAAAGCCCCGAATGCGGCGGATGTGCTGGCCAGACTCCAGGCTCCGGTGCTCGATGACGGAGGAAAGACCGTCGATCAGCGCGGTATTGGATTCCCGGATGCGGGCGGCCTGCTCCTCCACCAGCTCCTCCAAATGGAGCTTGTGCCGGTAAAGCTCCACGGCGTTTTGTATCCGCCGCTTGACTGGCCGGGCCTCGAAGGGCTTTATAATAATATCCGTCGCCCCCAGATCAAATACCCGGACCTCACTTTCGGGGGTGTGGTCGGCGGTGATGACGATGATGGGGATGCGGGAGAGGTCCTCATCCCCCGCAGCCTCTTGCAGCACCGCGTATCCGTCCTTCACCGGCATCAGCAAATCCAGCAGCACGGCTGCAATTTTTTGTCGGTTCCGGCGCATCAGCGTCAGCGCCTGCGCGCCGTCCTCCGCTTCTAAAATTTCGTATTCTCCCTCGAACATGGCGGAGAGAATCGCCCGGTTAATCTGCATATCATCCACAAGCAGCAATGTGTTGCAGGTCTGTGTCATCGTCAGTCCCTCCATGCCGGATACAGGGTGCGGACGCTGCCGCCCCTCCGGTCCTGTCGGCTCTGTTTCCTCCGCTGTGTCGTCATGGGTGATCTCCGTTCTATCTCAGTCTTTCATTTCCCCACCGTCCGGAGCGGTCGGCCGGTCTTTGGCGGAGAACTGCAAAAATATTCACTCTTGCATGTTATTTTACTTCAAAACGGCGCTCTTCGCAATAGTTTGCACTGTCTGGTTGACGTAATATTTTCCACTTTTTTGTGCAGAAAATTCCAAAATTCGTAATTTTTATATGAGGACGGCTTTGCGCCGTAAAAATTAAAAAACCGCCCCTGATGAAGCCTTTCATCAGGGGCGGTAATTGGTGCAGACTGTCTCCCGGCTCTCCCAAAACCGCGGAGGCGACTGCCGCACGCGTCAGCCTCCCAAATATGCCTTTTTGATGGCGGGAGACGCCAAAAGCTCGCCGCTTGGGCCGGTGGTTACAATTTTTCCCGTCTCCAGCACGTATCCACGGTGGGCAACGGAGAGGGCCATCTGCGCGTTCTGCTCCACCAGCAAAATAGTGGACCCTGCCTTGTTCAGCCGCTGGATAATCTCAAAGATCTGCTCCACCAGCAGCGGCGCAAGGCCCATGGACGGTTCGTCCAGCATCAAAAGCCTTGGATGGCTCATCAGGGCCCGGCCCATGGCCAGCATCTGCTGTTCGCCGCCGGAAAGGGTCCCGGCCACCTGCCGCCGCCGCTCCTTCAGGCGGGGAAACTGCTCGTAAACCTTCTCCATGTCTCCGGCAATTCCTGCGCTCTTTTGCGTATAGGCCCCCATTTCCAGATTATCTTGAACGCTCATCTGCAAAAATACCCGCCGCCCCTCCGGCACCAGCGCCATGCCACGAGAGACAATCTTGTGGGGCGGAATCTTTCCTAAATTCTCGCCCATGAAGGTCACGGAGCCGGTTTTGCTGTGCAGCAGTCCGGCAATGGTGTTCAGCGTGGTGGATTTTCCCGCGCCGTTTGCCCCGATGAGGGTGACGATCTCTCCCTCGTTCACGTCGAAGGAAACGCCCTTGACGGCGTGAATGCTGCCGTAAAAGACGTTCAGGTCCTCCGCGGATAAAATAACGCTCATGCCCTCACGCCTCCTTCTGTTTGCCGAGATACGCCTCGATCACGGCGGGGTTGGACTGAATATCCTCGGGGCTGCCCTTAGCAATGACGTGCCCGAAGTTCAGCACGCAGATGCCCTCGCAAATGTTCATCACGAGGCTCATATCGTGCTCGATCAAAAGAATGGCAATCTGGAAAGTATCCCGGATTTTCCGGATATTCTCCATCAGCTCCGCCGTCTCCGAGGGATTCATGCCCGCCGCAGGCTCGTCCAGCAACAGCAGGCCGGGATTGGTGGCCAGCGCCCGGACAATCTCCAGCCGACGCTGGGCCCCGTAGGGCAGGGACCCAGCCTTGGCGCGGGCCATGTCCTGCATGTCAAAAATGCTTAAAAGCTCCATGGCCCTGTCGTGGGCCACTTTCTCTTCCTTCCAGAAGCCGGGAAGGCGGAAAATACCGCTCCACATGTTGTAGCTCATGGCGTTGTCCATGCCCACCTTCACATTTTCCTCCACCGTGAGGTTGGAGAACAGGCGGATATTCTGGAAGGTACGGGCGATGCCTGCCCGGTTCACCTGAATGGTGTTCATCCCGTGAGTGTCTTTGCCGTCCAGCAGAATCGTACCCTTGGTGGGCTGATAAACCTTGGTCAACAGGTTAAAGACGGTGGTTTTCCCCGCGCCGTTGGGACCGATAAGGCCCGCAATTTCCGTGCGCCCGATGGTCAGGTTGAAATTTTCAACCGCCTTCAGTCCGCCGAAGGTGACGCCCAGATTGATGCACTCGAGAATGGGGCTTTTGCCTGCGTCCCGGTCCGGGACCATTGCCCCGGAGGGAACGGGAATCAGCTTTGAAAACATATCAGGCGGCCTCCTTTCCGGCAGAGCGCCCAACTTTAAAGCGGGCAAAAAATGCCTTGAGCGCAGGATTGTTGGTAAACAGCATCACCAAAATCAGCACCACCGCGTAGGCCAGCATCCGATAGTCCGCAAACTGGCGCAGCAGCTCCGGCAGAATTGTCAATGCGGCGGCGGCGATGATGGAGCCACGGATATTGCCCATGCCACCCAGCACCACGAACACCAGCACCAAAATCGAGGTGTTAAAATCAAACTTTTTTGCGAGAATCGAGGAGAAATTCATGGCGTATAGCCCTCCTGCCAACCCCGCCAGCACGGCGGAGGTGACAAAGGCCATCATCTTGTACCGAGCTGGGGAAATTCCCACGGACTCGGCGGCAATGCGGTTGTCCCGCAGAGCCATCACCGCCCGACCCGCCCGGCTGTGGACAAAGTTCAGCACCACGGCAAGGGTCACCATGATGAGCAGAAAGCCCGCGGTGAGGGAAGACAGCTTGGAAATGCCCACCGCGCCCATAGGACCTTGCAGCAGCATTTCCCCATCCGCCGCCAGATTCACGGCGGCGGCGCTCATGCCGAAGTGAAGCCCCTCTGCGTCCAGCCCCACATACACGCAGTTCATGATATTTTTAATAATTTCACCGAAGGCCAGCGTCACGATGGCCAGATAGTCGCCCCGCAGCCGCAGCACCGGCACCACAACAATCAGGCTCACCAGCCCCGCCGCCGCGCCGCCCACGGCCATTGCCACGGCCAGACGTACTGGACCTGCGGGAATCCCGCTCTCCAGCGCCGCCGCCGCGATGACGGAGGTGAACGCGCCCACGCTCATAAAGCCCGCGTGACCGAGGCTCAGCTCGCCCATCACGCCCACCGTCAGATTCAAAGACACCGCCATGACGATATACGCGCACACGGGCACCAGCATTCCCCTCATGGAAGAGGTCAGCGCCCCGCCGGAAAGCATCCCCTGCATCAGGGCATACACCAAGATCACCATGGCGTAAGTGATGAAGCTGGAGCGGGTGGAAGGGGCCATTTGTTTCAGTTTTGTAGTCATCCCTTTCACCTCAAACCTTCTCGCGGAGCTGCTTGCCCAAAAGCCCGGTGGGCCGTACCAGCAGCACAACAATCAGCACGCCGAATACGATGGCGTCGGACAGCTCGGTAGAAATATAAGCCCGGGCAAAAATTTCGATGATCCCCAGCAGCAGTCCGCCAAGCAGCGCCCCGGGAATGGAACCGATCCCGCCGAACACGGCGGCGGTAAACGCCTTGATTCCGGGCATGGAGCCGGTGGTGGGAATCAGGGTGGGGTAGGTGGAACACACCAATCCCCCCGCCACGGCGGCAAGTCCCGAGCCGATGGCGAAGGTCATGGAAATGGTGAAATTCACATCGATGCCCATAAGCTGCGCCGCACCCTTGTCCTCAGACACGGCCCGCATGGCCTTGCCCATTTTGGTGCGTCCGGTAAACGCGGTCAGCGCCAGCATAATCACGAGGCACGCCGCCACCGTAATCATGGACACATAGGCAATGTTCAACTGCCCGTCGAACAACGACACGCCCCGCTCCCCGCCAAAGGTAAAGAAGTTGGGGAAAATCTTCGTGTCGGAGCCCCACAGCAGCAGGGCCGCGTTCTGAAGAAAATAGCTCACACCGATGGCGGTGATCAGCACCGCAAGAGAAGGGGCGGAGCGCAGCGGCTTATACGCCAGCCGCTCCACCGTAATTCCCAGCAGCGTGCATCCAGTAATTGCCAGCAGCACGGCGGGCACTGGGTGCCAGCCCAGAGAAGACGCTGTGATAAAGCACAAATAGCCGCCCACCATAATCACGTCGCCATGGGCGAAGTTCAGCATTTTTGCAATGCCATAAACCATGGTGTAGCCCAGAGCAATAATGGCGTAAATACTGCCCAGGCCAATGCCGCCAATCAGATTGGAGAGAATCGTCATAGCAAGAGATACCTGCCTTCCAAAATTTAAAGCGCCGCCGCGCCGGAATTGGCGCGGGACTGCCTTGAAGCGTTCTGGTCAGGAGGTCCCGGCCCGCCGCAGCGGGCCGTATCCTCCCGGCCGGAACGGTGGAAACCGGGAGGCCCCCAGAAGGGGCCTTCCAGTTCTCGCATCCGTGAAGCCGAAAATTACATGGTCACGTAAGCGCCGCTCTCAACCTTCACCACCATGGGGGCCTTGGACACTTCGCCGTTGGCGCCCCAGGTCATGCCGGTGCCGGTCAGGCCGTCCACGCTGAAATCGGAGGCAGTGAACGCGGCGACCATGGCCTCGCACACATCTTCGTGGCTCATCTCGGCGGTCACGCCGGCCTTCTGGCAGGCGGCATAGATGGCGTAGATGCAGTCATAGCCGTCGGCGGCGAACTGGTTGGGCGTCTCGCCGTAGGCCGCCTCATACTTGGCGACGAAATCGGCGGAGGCTGCGTCGGAAGCGTTAAAGGGAGTCATCAGCATCAGGCCCTCGGCGATAGAGGTGTCAAAGCCCTCCATGGCGAGAATGCCGTCCATGCCGTCGCCGCCGAAGAAGATGGGGGAATAGCCCATGCTCTTGGCCTGATTCAGCACCAGAGAGGCGGGAGTATAGTAGATGGGCATGAAGACCATTTCAGCGCCGTTGTTCTTCGCGTCGGCAAGCTGGACGGAGAAATCGGTGTTGGTGTCGTCAGGGAAGGTCGTGGTGGAGACAACCTCCAGCCCCTTGGCCTCGGCCTCGGCGGCAAAGGCGGTGGCAATGCCGGTGGAATAGGCGTTGCCGTTGTTATAGAGGACGGCAACCTTCTTGGCAAGAGCCTTTTCCGCCACATAGTCGGCGGCGGTGACGCCCTGACCGGGGTCGGTGAAGCAGATCTGGAACACGTTGTCCTTGCCCTTGGTCACGTCTGTGGAGGATGCGGAAGGCGTGAGCTGGAAGTAACGGTCGGCATAGGTTTCAGCCGCCACGTTGACACAGGAGCCGGTGGTGGTGCAGCCGTAGAGAAGCTGCATGCCCCAGTCCTGAAGTGTGTGATAGGCGTTGACACCCTTCTCGGGGTCGGCTTCGTCGTCCTGGAAGTTCATCTCAAACTGCATGCCGCCCAGCGCGTTGATTTCATCCAGCGCGATCTGCGCGCCGTTGCGGGTGGCGATTCCGTAAGTAGCGGCTCCGCCGGTAAGAGGTCCGATGCCGCCGATCTTGATGGCGGCGGACGCTGCTCCGGCACCGGAGCCGGAGGCACTGCCGCCGGACGCGGCGGGCGTGGAGGTTCCGCCGTTGCTGCCGCAGCCGGCGAGGGCGGCCATCATGGCAGCCGCGAGGACAAAGCTCAAAACTTTCTTCTTTTTCATCGTTACAATCTCCTTTAAAATTGTTATTCGCGGTAGTTCCGTGGCGGGGACGGGGACCGACGGCCGTCCGGTCCGCTTCCCGCCTCGAACGCTCAGTTTATACAAAAAAGCGGCTGCGCTCCAAGAGCACAGCCGCTTTTCGTAACGAAAATTATGCGGTGACACGTCTCCTGCGCCTATTCACTTTCTCCATAATCAGCAGCCCTACCAGTACCAATACCAGAATCGCCAGCAGCAGGCCTACTACCAGAATGGTGCTAATCAGGCTGACGACAATAATAGCAATAATAATAATGGACGCCGCAATAACGGCGTCCAGAAGGGCAACAATGTTCATATTGGAAGCAGAATCAGTGCAGGGGAAAGAAGCCTCTGCACAATTGGCAGACGCGGTCATATTCGTATGAAAGCGATTGGTAAACATCATAACCGTCAGGCTCCTTTCTAAAAGTTTTTCGACCTCCCCGCTATGGGGGCTCAAATGGGTTGGTCTTATTGTAGCGGCGCAACCCGTGAATGTCAACCGGCAAAACGACAGCAGTTTTCATAAATCAAGCGTTAAAAACCAAAGCATATAGGACGTTTATAACAAAAGCAGCTCTTTTGACCGCAAATTTGTCATACCTCACAGGCGTTGTCTGCTGAGCCGAAGCCACTCTTTTTCGCCGTTTTCTCCATTGGAAAAGCCCGGCTTCGGCCGGGCTTTTCCAAAAAACAGTGTGCTTAATCCGGCACAGTGGGCACGGCTCCGGCGGGAATCGGGCAGGTATACCCCTCCTCCGTGCGGCGGAGAAATTCCGCTTTGGCCTCCTCCAGAATTTCCGGACCGTTCAGAAGGTCGATGGCGGCGGCACACAGCACCTTCCCCGCGTGGACGGCGGCCTTGTGGCCGATGGCGGTTCTGTCGCAGGAGACATTTTGCCAGCTATGGCCCGGGCAGCCATTGGGCCACGCGGCCACGTGAATCTGCGCCGTGGGACACTGCCAGCTCACGTCCCCCACGTCGGTGGAGCCGGGCTTGAATGCCTCTCCCTGATACAAAGGAAGAAGAAATTCGTTCATTGCGCCCCCATTTTTATTACGAAGAGTTTTCACGCCCTCTGCATATTCCGCATTGCAATCGCATCCGATGCCGGGAAGGTAATCCGCGCCGCCATAGGTTTTGGCCAATGCGTCGGCAAAGGTCCGCTCCTCCTCCGTGTGGGTGGGCACACCCAGCGCGGAAAAATTCTCATACAGCAGCTTTTCCAGTGTGTGGTTGGTCACGGTGTCGGCAAGCCCATCAATAAACGTGCGCTCAAAGGTGGTGTCGGTCATCAGCGCCGCGCCTTCGGCAATGCGGTCCACCCGCGCTTGCAGTGCAACCGCCTCGGAAACATGGTTGGAGCGGACCATGTACAGCACCGTTGCCCGGGGCTGGACCACGTTGGGGCTGCGCCCTCCCGCGTCGGTGATGGCATAGTGGACGCGGGCCTTGTCGCTCATGTGCTCCCGCAAAAACTGGACGCCAATATTCATCAGCTCCACCGCGTCCAGCGCGCTGCGGCCCTGCTCCGGGCTTCCCGCCGCGTGGGACGCCACGCCGGTAAAGCGATACTGCACCTGAATGCAGGAGTTGGAGGACCCGGTGGCCACCTCGTTCCGGTCCTCGGGATGCCAAGTCAGCGCCGCATCCAGCCCGCGCCAAAGCTCGTCCCGGGCCATAAACGCCTTTGCCGCGCCGCCCTCTTCGCCCGGACAGCCATACAGCACCACGGTGCCGGGATGCTTCGTCTCCTCCAGATATGCCTTCACGCCGATGGCGGCGGCCATGGCCCCCGCGCCCAGCAGATTGTGTCCACAGCCGTGACCGCAGCCGCCCGGAACCAGTTCTTCCCGATCAAGGCTTCCGCCCTTTTGGGACAGGCCGGACAGCGCGTCGTATTCCGCAAGAATCCCAATGATGGGACGTCCCTCGCCAAAGGACGCGGAAAAGGCCGTGGGAATATTGCAAATTCCCTTTTCCACGGCAAAGCCCTCGCTTTCCAGCGCCTCACAGTACAGCGCGGCGGACCGCTCCTCCTGCAGAGACAGCTCCGCAAATTCCCAGATGGCATCCGCGGTCCGGGTAATCAGTTCCGCCTTTTCATCAATGGCGGCAACCGCCTTTTGCTTTTCATTGCCGATCATTTCATCGCTCCTTTTCCATAGGGCCGCAGCGCCGCCCCATTTTTTCATTTTGCCGCCCAAATCCGTTCCGCAAAAAGCGGTCCATGATGGCGAACCCCCCGCCGGGTCGCCGCGCGGCGGCCCGGCGGGGGGCGTTTCTTTAAAGCACTTTGCTCAAAAAGTCCTGAAGGCGAGGATGCTGGGGATAGCTGAAAATATCCTCGGGACTGCCCTGCTCCAAAAGCTTGCCGTCCGCCATGAACAGCACACGGTTCCCCACCTCCCGGGCGAAGCCCATCTCGTGAGTGACCACCACCATGGTCATCCCCTCCTGAGCAAGGCCCTTCATCACGTCCAGCACCTCGCCCACCATCTCCGGGTCCAGCGCGGAGGTAGGCTCGTCAAACAGCATCACCTCCGGCTCCATGGCAAGGGCGCGCACAATCGCCACCCGCTGCTTCTGCCCGCCGGAGAGCTGAATGGGATACGCCCCCGCGCGGTCCTTCAATCCGACGCGCTCCAACAGGGTCAGGGCCTTTTCCTCGGCCTCGGCCTTCTTCATGCCCCGCACCTTGATGGGGGCCAGCGTCATGTTCTCCAAAATGGTCTTATGGGGAAACAGATTAAAATGCTGAAACACCATGCCCATTTTCTGGCGGTGCTCATCAATATTTAACCGCACGGTCTTCCCCTCCGGCATTTTCATGCGGGACTTCGTGATGTCCACCCCGTCGAAGACAATGGAGCCGCCCGTAGGCGCTTCCAACAGGTTCAGGCTGCGCAGAAACGTGGATTTTCCGGAGCCGGAGGGGCCGATGACCACCATTACGTCGCCCCGGTTGATGTCTACCGTCACGTCGTCAAGGGCTTTAATTGCGCCCTTGTTATAGTATTTTTTCAGGCCTGTGACCCGAATCAGCCTACCGCTTGTCGCCACGGCTCATCCTCCTCTCGAAGTGCGCAATGATCTTGCTGGTGGGAAAGGTCAGACAGAAATAGAGCGCGGCCACCACCAGCAGCGGCTCCAAAATGCGGAAGGAACCTGCCTGCGCCGCTTTCACCGCCGCCATCAGGTCCGCCACGCCGATGGTAAAGGTGACGGCGGATTCCTTGATAATGGTGACAAACTCGTTGCCGATGGCGGGAAGTATGTTCTTGATTGCCTGAGGAAGCACGATGTACCGCATGTTCTGCCCCTGCGTCAGGCCCAGAGAGCGGGCGGCCTCGGTCTGTCCCCCCTCAATGGACTGAATGCCCGCCCGGATGATTTCGGACACATACGCGCCGGAGTTCAGCGCCAGCGCCACCACGCCGGGAAGAAAACGATTCAGCTTTACAAAGCCCAGAATCGTCACCGCGGGCAGGTTAATCACGTCCTTGTGGAACAGCACCTGATACACGATGAACAACTGCACCAGTAAGGGCGTTGCCCGGAAAATCTCCACATAGACCGTGGCGATAAAGCTGACGGGGTTAAACCGGCTGAGAGCAAATAAAAACCCCTGCTCCCGCAGACGGCCCTTCTGGTCCAGCGCCAGAAACCGCAGGGGTCTGATATCGGACATGCGCATGACTGCCAGCACCAAAGCCAGCACAAAGCCCAGTATCACCGTGAAAAAAGAGAGATAAATGGTGCACAGCATTCCTTCCTTGAACATGCCGGAATACTGAAATACGGCCTCAAAGCCCGCTTTGGAGACATTCATCATGGGGCTCCTTTCGGATAATGATGGGGTTGCCAATCCTGTGAACGGCGCAATTCCTCCCCGCCGGAATGGGGGGAGGAATCACGGCTATTACGAATAAATCTCAGCCCGCCTGAGAAGAAGCGGCGGCAGAAGAAGCGCCGTCTTCCAGCAGACCCTGGTGAATGTTGCCGAGGGCCTGCTCGTTGGCAGTGATCACAAACTGGTCCATAGAGCCGTCCGCCAGAGCGGCGGCAATGGCCTCGTTTACACCGGCAAGCAGGGCCGCGTTGCCCTTCTGCACGCCCACGGAGGAGCCCTTCACGTCATAGGGCACATCAAAAGCCACATACAGGTCGGGATAGTTCTTGGCATAGCTCTCGGCCACCACGGTCTCGATGAAACCGGCGTCCAGCTTGCCGCCCAGCAGCTCGGAAATCACGTCCGTCACCTTGGGAAGCTGCACAATATCGGCGTCGGGGGTGTTCTCATCCGCCAGCTTATACTGAATGGAGCCCAACTGTGCGCCGATGGACAAAGAGGGATCGTTCAGCTCCGCCACAGAGGCCCACTTGTCCTTGTTGGCCTGCGTGATAACCAGAGACTGACCACCCGCATAGTAGGTGTCGGAGAAGTCCATGGCTTTCATCCGGTCGGGGTCGGGGCTGAGGCCTGAGATGCCCAGATCCACGTTTCCGGCATTCAGCTCGGCCAGCACGCCGTCAAAGTCCATGGGGACGGGCTCCAGCTCCAGATCCAGATAGTCCGCAATGTATCCGGCAAGCGCCAGATCAAAGCCCGCAAGCTGGGCATTTCCGTTTTCATCGATGGCGTAGAACTCATAGGGGGCGAAATCGGGAGAGGTAGCCACGGTCAGCTTACCGGGAGTCACCGTCTGGATTTCCGCCTCGGCGGAGCCGGAGCCGCTGCCGACGGACCCGGAAGGCGCGGAGGAACCGGCGGACCCGCCGGAATTGCCGCAGGCTGCAAGGGACAGAGCCATTGCAAGGCTCAACGCAAGCGCAAAAAACTTTTTCATCATATTCGCATCCTTTTCCAAAATCTGCTTGCCCGCACAGCGGGCGTTATTCACTCGTTCCGGGGAAAAGAGTTTCCTCCCCGAGGCTTGCTATACCTTATCACGCCGAATGCATAATGTCAATACTTTTCCAGAAAAAATGTATAAATATTTGTTTAATTCCAGCGATTCCTCTAAGGTGTACAGCATTTTCTCTATAATCCGCCCGTCCCATTGTGCGTTTCGACGGCTTCCCGTGTATGCTTTTTGAATTTATGCATATTCTTCTGCATAGGGATTTTTTACCGCTCAAAAGCTCCATTTACGGCCATCTTCCGAATTGCTTAGCGGGGGGCCATCAGGTGGTGCAGGGCGGCGTCCAGCCCATCAATGCTCAAGGGGAACATGGGAATCTCCTGACGGATTCTGCGGATGGTGTGGTTTCCTCTGGTATAGTCCCACCGCTCCTGCGGGACGGGATTCAGCCATACCGTATGGCCAGACTTTTCCGCAAAGCGCCGCAGCCATACGATGCCGGGGTCCTGATTTATGCGGTAATAGTCCAGACTTCCTCCCTGTCTCAAAAGCTCCTCCGGGGCCATGGCCCCATCCCCAACAAACAGGATTTTCCACGAGGAATTCAGCTTTGAAAGCACGCCGCTCGTACCCTCGCTCTCCCTGTAATAACACTCCGGGGTAGTAAATAGATCGTCGTACACGCAGTTGTGGAAATAATAGGTTTTCAGCTCCTTGAAGTGGCTGGCCTCGTGGACCGCGTGGAAAAGTCTTGAACACAGACGGGAATAAGACCACATAGAGCCGCCGGAGTCAAACAAAAGCAGCAGCCGTACGTCGTTTTTCCGGGGCCGGTCAAATTGCAGCTTTAAAAAGCCGCCGCTGTCGCAGGTGGCTTGCACCGTCTCGTCCAGCATTAGCTGGTCCTTGGGTCCGTCTCCCTTTACCGTCAGATTCCGAAGCCTGCGAAACGCCATTTGAAACTGCCGCAGCTCCAACGCCGCGTCCTGTCGGAAATCACGATAGTCCCGCTCCGCCGCCACCTGCACGGCGCTTCTGTGCCGTCCCGGTCCGCCGATCCGTATTCCCGCGGAGTTATAACCCCCGTGGCCGAAGGGAGAAATTCCACCGGTGCCCACCCATTTGCTGCCGCCGTCGTGGCGCTCCGTCTGTTCGGCAAGGCGCTCTTCCAGCATTTTTTTCAGTTCTTCAAGGTTCAACCCGCCGCCAAATTGGGCGTCTACCGCATCCTTGTCAATTTCTCGCTGCGCAGCCGCCTCTGCCAGCCAACTTAAAAATTCCTCCGGCAGCTCCCGGACGGACTCCACATCGTGGAAATACTCCGCAAAGGCCAGATCAAACCGGTCAAAATCCGCTTCGCTTCTGGCTAAAATGCAGCGGGCCAGCCGGTAAAAATCCGTCAGTTGGGAACCGTGCAGCCCCAAGCGCAAAGCCTCCATCAGCGTGAGCCACTCGTTTAAGGATACGTCCAGCCCATGTCGGCGCAGGGCGTAAAAAAATCCCGTAAACATCCGCTCACCGCCGCCCAACGGCGTCCAAATCCTCTGTCTTTTTCAGCAGAACGCCCGCAAAGGGCAGCGTTTTACGAAGCAGCTCCGGGTCCACGCCGCCGATGCTCAGGGCCTGCACCCAATCCAAAAGCTCACTGGTGGAAGGCTTTTTTTGCAGACTGCGGCTCCGGAGGGCGTAAAACCGCTCCAACGCCTGCTCCAGAAGCTGGCTGTCCAATTCGGGATAGTGAGCGCGGACAATCTGCTCCATCATGGGCGCGTCGGGGAAGGCGATATAGTGGAAGATGCAGCGGCGCAAAAAGGCGTCCGGCAGCTCCTTTTCCGCGTTAGAGGTGATGATAACGATGGGGCGGTGCTTCGCCCGGACGATTTCCTTCGTCTCCGGGATATAAAACTCCATTCGGTCCAGTTCCCACAAAAGGTCGTTGGGAAATTCCAGATCGGCCTTGTCGATTTCATCAATCAGCAGGACCACCTGCTCCCCGGCGCGGAAGGCTTCGCCCATCTTTCCCAGCTTGATATATTTCCGGATGTCGTTCACTCCGGATTCGCCAAACTGGCTGTCGTACAGGCGGGCCACGGTGTCGTAAACGTACAGTCCGTCCTGCGCCTTGGTGGTGGACTTGATGTTCCACACCATCAGCTCCATCCCAAGAGACTCCGCCACCGCTTGCGCCAGCATGGTTTTTCCGGTACCCGGTTCTCCCTTGATCAGCAGAGGCTTTTGAAGTGCCCGGGCGATTTCCGCCACCCGCAGCAGCTCCGGCGAGGCAATATAGTCCTTTGTGCTGTTCAGTTCTTTCATAGTTCCTCCAGGTAAAATTTCATTAAAGTTCGGCAAGGGGCTGCCGCAAGATTGCGGCAGCCCCTCTTCTTGACTTTTCACCGCTCGCCGTTCTCCGGCGCAGCGGACTTTTCGTCCCTCCCCGTCTCCTTCTGCCGCAAAATAAGCAAAGCATTTGCGGCGGAACAAGGAGGAGCAAGGAAGCAAAGCGCGGTTTTCGCCACAGGCGGAAACGCAGCGCAGCGGACTTTGCCCTGATGCCGCTTAGCCGAAGAGCTTCAGCAGGCAGCCGGCCGCCACCGCGGAGCCAATCACGCCGGCCACGTTGGGGCCCATGGCGTGCATCAGCAGGAAGTTGGAGGGATTGTATTTCTGGCCCACCACCTGAGACACGCGGGCCGCCATGGGAACAGCGGACACACCGGCAGAGCCGATGAGGGGATTGATTTTGCCGCCGGAGACAACATACATCACCTTGCCGAACAGCACGCCGCATGCAGTGGCGAAGCAGAACGCCATCAGGCCCAAGAAGATGATCTTCAGCGTATCCGCGGTAAGGAAGCGGCTGTATACCGCAGTGGCGCCCACGGAGGTGCTGAGGAAGATGGTAACAATGTTCATAAGGTTGTTCTGGGCGGTATCACTCAGGCGCTCGGTCACACCGCACTCCTTAAACAGGTTGCCCAGCATCAGGCAGCCGATCAAGGGCGCCACAGAAGGCAGCACCAGGCATGTGACAATGGTGACCATGATGGGGAAAACCACCTTCTCCGCCTTGGAGACAGGCCGCATGGTGTCCATCTTGACCTTACGCTCCTTCTCCGTGGTCAGCAGCTTCATAATGGGCGGCTGAATCAGGGGAATCAGAGCCATGTAGGAATACGCCGCGATGGCGATGGCCCCCAGATATTCCGGAGCCAGAATCTTGGTCAGCCAGATGGCGGTGGGGCCGTCCGCGCCGCCGATGATGGCGATGGAAGCGGCCACGTTGGGCGCAAAGCCCAGAATGGTGGCCAGAATCAGCGCCACGAAAATGCCGCCTTGGGCAGCCGCGCCCATGAACAAAGAGGAGGGGCGGGCAATCATGGGGCCAAAGTCCGTCATGGCGCCCACGCCCATGAAAATCAAAGAGGGGTAGATTCCGGTCTTCACGCCGATATACAAAAGGTCAAGCAGACCTCCGTCATGAAGGACGGTTCCATAATCCACGTCCACACCCCAGAATTCCGGATGATACATCTCCGCGCCGGGCAGGTTCGTCAGCAGCATACCAAAGGCAATGCCCACCAGCAGCAGCGGCTCGAACCCCTTCACGATGCCAAGATACAGCAGCACGCAGGAAATGACAATCATCAGCATCTGCCGCCAGTCCATCATCGCAAAGCCGGAGGTTCCGGCAAGGCCGGTGATAACTCCAGTGACTAAATCCATCGGTTAAAGCTCCTTTCCGATTAACCCAGCTGAACCAGCTGGGCGCCGGCGTCAAACTGCTCACCGAGGGTAATGAACACCTGCGCCACCGTGCCCGCGCAGGGAGCCATAATCTCATTTTCCATCTTCATGGCCTCAAAGGTCAAAAGAACCTGACCGGCAGTGACGGCGTCGCCCGCCTTGACGGGAACGGACAGCACCTTGCCCGCCATGGGGGCGGTAATTGTGCCTTCTCCGGCGGCAACGGGAGCGGCGGGAGCGGCCGCAGGCGCGGCAACGGGAGCAGGAGCAGCGGTGGGCGCGGGAGCGGCGGCAGGAGTCACGCTCTGAATGCGGGGAGCAGCGGCGGAAGCGGAAGCGTCGTTCTCAGCCACCTGAACGTCATAAGCCTTGCCATTGACGGTAATCGTGTAAGCTCTCATGTCAATTTCTCCTTAAAACAATATGAATTTTATTTTTATCTGGGGATCAAAAGACGTTCAGTCCAAATCCCGCCGATTGCGGATGAAGGGGTTGCGGCGTCCGCGCTCGTATTCCGCGATGGCCGCGGAGAGAACGGCAATCAGTTCCGCGTCGTCCTGTCTCGGCGCTGCCGCAGGGGCGGCAGCGGGAGCAGCAGGTGCCGAGGAAGCCGCTTTGTCTTTTTTAGCGGCAAAGAATTTGCCGAATGCGGTGATAATCGCAAAGAGCAGCAGCAGGACAACAAATACCACTGCCATACTGACAAGGCTGACGATGCCCGCCACGCCCAGGCTCATACTACCATGGATCATACATTCACCCTAAGAAGCAAACGCTTTCCTTTCTTCGATCATTTGTCTTCTTTTCGGGAGAAGACCTTTCCAAACGCGGTGATAATGGCGTAAAGCGACAGCAGAACAACGAACACCACCGCCATACTGACAAGACTGACGATGCCTGCCACGCCCAAGCTCATACTACCGTGAATCATACATTCACCTCAAGAAGCATCCGCTTCTCTTTCTTATTTGTTCATCAGACGGTCCCAGTCGCGGATGATTCTGGGCGTCATCATGTGGTGGAAGGGGCAGATGGACTCGGGATTCTGATAGGCCGCGCCCACGAACGCACAGATATAGTTGCGCAGCTTGGTCATCTCCACAATCTCGTCCACCAGACCGGTCTTGGCGCAGGAAGCGGGACGGGATTTATCGGTATACTCCTGAATCAGCTCGTTCATCTTGTCGATGGTGGGCTGAATATCCTTCCCCTCCTTCTTGTCCTTGACAAGACGGCGGGAATACATGGCGGCGGCGGCGGTTTCGCCGTGCATCACGTAGATTTCGGTGGCGGCGGTGCCGATGCTGAAGACGTTGCGCGCATTGCCCTGCGGTCCGCCCATGACATAGTGGGCAGCGGCGGTGCCCTTGCGCAGGGTAATCTCCATCTGGGGGACCTTCGCGTTGTGGATGGAGTAAATCAGCGACTGGCCAAGGCCCAGCAGCTCCGCCTTCTCGGCGGGGTCGCCCACATCGATACCGGTGGTATCCTGCATCCACACAATGGGCAGGCGGTCGCGGCCACACATGGTGACAAACTCGCTCATCTTAATCAGGCCCTGACGATACAGCTTGCCGCCAACGCCCACGGAACCGGCCTCGCGATACTCGGGATAGCCGGGAATCAAACCCTGATAGTTTGCCACCACACCGGTGAGAAGACCGTTGATTCTGGCAAGACCGCAGACGATTTCCGGGCCGTAGCCCTTCTTGAACTCCATAAACTCGCTGTTGTCGAACAGGCAGGCCAGCACTTCCCGGATGTCATAGGCACGCTTCTGGTTGGCGGGCACGCGGGTATAAAGCTCTTCGCCCTGATGCGCAGGCTCCATAGGATCCGCCACCCGGAAGAAGTTCTCGTTATAGCCGGGGATGGCGTCCATATACTTCTTGATGGCAGTCAAAACGCCCTCTTCGCCGGAGTAAACCTCGCGGAAGAAACCGGTTTCGCCAAAGTGGATGTGCACCGCGCCGGGAGGATCGATCTTTCCGGCCTTGACGGTGGCGTCGATCAAAGCCTCGGCGGCCTCTTCGTCCACATAGCCCTTGGGATTCATGCCGCCCACGATGCCCGCGCCGCCCACGGCCATGTTGGCCTTCTCATGGGCGATGAGGATGGTAGGGCTGACGGCGTGATAGCCGCCGCCGGCGGGGTTGGTTCCGTAAATGCCCACCAGCACGGGAATACCCATCTGCTCCAGCTCGGCATGGCGGTAGAAAGGTGTGCCGCCGGTGACGCGGCCCGCGAAGACCTTTTCCTGCTCATCCAGCTTCACGCCGGAGCAGTTGAGCACGTACACCAGAGGAATGCGGAGCATCTTGGCAATGTCCGTGGCCCGGGTCAGCTTCAGCGCCTGACCGGGAACCCATGCGCCCGCCAGCTTCTTGTTGTCGGAAGCGATGACCACGGCCCACTTATCCTGAATTTTGCCCATGCCGATCAGTACGCCGGTGGAGCCGTCCTTGTTGTTCTCGGGATTATACAGGCTGTCCAGCGGGCACCAGGTGCCCTCGTCCACCAGAAGATTCACCCGCTGACTGGCTGTCATCTGCCCGGCCTGATTGAGGGACTCGTCGCTGCGGCCTGCGGCCAGAGTGGCCTCCACCTCAGCGTTATACGCGGCTTCGACTTCCCGCAGGGTCTTTTCGTTTTCCTCGTTCGCCGCTTGAAGCGGCGTTCCCAGCTGAGGCATATTCTGGAAATAGGAAGGCATGGAATAGCCAAATGCGCTCATATCGTACCACCTTATCATGTAATTTAGCCGTGGCTGGAAAAGCGGGACGGCAGCCCGGCCAATCGGCCGTCCCGCGCAATTCAAGCTTTTATCTTTTTCTCAGAGGGAAAGCACATCCGCAAACGCCTGAATGGCGGTGCGGGCCTGACCGAAGTCCCGCATCTGCTGGTCCACGCCCAGCTTGATATGGGGAATTCCGGCCTCGTCCAGCGCCTTTTTCAAGGAGGGATATTCCATCTCCTCCGGGTCGCAGAACTGCTGCATAAACAGAACCAAACCCTTGGCCCCGCTCTCCTTCACCAATCTCACCACATGCTCGCCCCGGCGGTTTTCGCTGGAGCTTTCATCGTAGAGCAGCACGTCAAAATCCTGATCGGCAAACTGCTGAGCCAGCGCCTCCATGGGATCGCCCGTTTCCGGCGCGTCCACCCGGAAGGCCCGCGACTCGTGGGCCACGTCGTCGGCAGCGATGGCCACCTTGTTCTCCTCAAAAATCTCCAGCAGCTTGGGATTGTCACAGATGATGCCGGAGGTGACCACCTTTACGCCCTTCCAGTTGCACACGGGCAGGGCCTTCAGTTCTGCATTGAGGGCTTCCAGCTTTTCGGCGTGCTCCGCCTTGGGCATAAACCACGCAGCCCTCAGCACCGAGCTGCGCATCACGGGGGTAATCACGTCGCAGTGGTCGCTTGCAAGCTTCACAAACTCCCGGCGAGCCGCGCGGCTGCGGTTATAGACCTTAATGGTCTCTCGCAGGGCTTCGTCGGTAATCGGTGCGCCGGAGATTTTCTCAAGCTCTGTCTTGATGTGGGTATACTGGTCCATGCAGAACTTCTTGCCGTAGGCGGGTCTGCGGTTCTGGGGATGCGCCAGGAAAATGCAGGGCAGCTTCTCGCTCATGGCAACGCGGATGTTCTGGCTCATGGGGCGCAGAGTGTCGCAGATGGTGGGGGTAATCACGCCGTCCAGCAGGTCCAGTGTGCCGTCCAGCAGCATCTCAAGGTCCAGCTGAGCAATGGTGCAGTAAAACGTGGCGCAGTATTCCTTGGCCTGAGAGATGGTCTTGTTGTTGCTGCCCCACAGGCCGAAGGGCATCATTCCGGCGGCGGCCACCAGCTCCTCGGGTGCGTAATAGGGCATCACGCCAATGCACTTTTTGCCCTCCGCCTTATACTTCTTGAGCTGTTCCTTGGGGCTTTCCGCCACGGCGGCAAACTCCTTTACAATTCCTTCGATGCTCATGCCCTGGCCTCCTTCTGCTTCATGTTCTCCTCCATGGCCTCTACCAGACCCTGTACCCGGGTTTCATACTGGGCCTCGTTGAAGTTTCGGGGATCGGCCTGATCGCCGTCGAACCCGGCGCAGGGCACGCCCAGATCCTTTGTGAAGCGGCGCTGCATCTCGGCCATGTAGCCGGACCAGGGCTTGCAGGAGCGGTTGTAATGGACCAGCACGCCGTCCACCTTATTGTCACGGCAGATGCCCTCGCGCCAATCCACGCCCTGCTCAATGCACACGCTGTTGGGCGCCTTGCAGTAGGCTCTTGCCATGTCGTCCAGATCATCGTACACAAAGCCGAAAGCGGGAGCGTACACCACGGCGGTGACGTTGACACCGTTGGCCTTCAGGGGCTTGAACAGGGTTTTCAGGTTGGGCCAGCAGGGGATGCCCTCAAACATAATGCGATACTTCTCGGGGAAGGGCGCGGTGGTGGTGCCGTTTTTTACGTGCTCCTCCAACTCGGTGGCCAGCAGCTCAAAGGCCTCGGCCGTCTCCACCTTGCCGCGGGCGGTCACCACGTCCGCCATGTGATTGAACAGGTCGAAGCCGCTCATGGGAGAGGGCTTATACTGCAAATAGTCGCACACCTTCAGCCATGCCTTGGCGGTGCGGTTTGCGTTGGCGCAGGCCTGCTCGAACTTCTTCTCGTCGAACTTTGTTCCGGCGATTTTCTCCATCTGGTGAATCGCATCATCAAACTGGCCGCGGATATAGGCCACCTGAGAATCGCTGACGGTGACCTCGTTGTTGTAGGGCACGTCGATCATGATGAGGGGGATGTTGTGCATCCGGGCAATGTTCTCGTACCACTTGGTCATGCAGTTGCAGATGTTGTTGCAGCAGAGCACAAAGTCCGGCATGGGAACGCGGCGGGACTCGTTGGTGGTCTCCACTCCGGCGGAATAGGCAAGGGAAATCCGGGCATAGCCGCAGATGTCCGGGTCATAGCCCAAAGACTCCGCCGCCTCGCACATCCGCTGCCCGTCGTGCTGGGCGCCGATGCCGGCGGCCTGATTCTCCGGATAGACAACCGCCAAGCCCAGGGCCTCAGCAATCTCGCAGGGGAACTTGGACGAGGACCAGCCCACAGGGCGGCCTGCCTCCTTCGCCTCCCATGCAGCGGCGTACACCTTGCTCACCACGTCCCGAAGGGCCTGCGTACCGGGGCTGGCCGGCTTGGGGGCCTTCTTTACGGGAGCCGCCTCTGGGGCGGCTGCGGTGTTCTTTTCGTTTTCAGCCATGAATATATCCTCCGTTTCTCATAAGCTTGCGTTTCTTTTCCTGATATTGCGCCGCGTCCCGGTCGGGATAGGCGCGTGGTTCCCCTTTCGGGATCACTTGCTGATTATTTGGCAGCTTTTTGCCAGGCATAAAGCGCCGCGCCCAGCGCGCCGTTGTACTGTGTCAAGGGCGAGGTGAGAATGGGATGGCCCAGCACCTCTTGCAAGGCGGAAACAATCCCGCCGTTCTGCGCAACGCCGCCGGTCATCACCACCGCGTCCCGCACGCCAATGCGCTTGGCAAGCCCCACCACTCGGGAGGCCACGGACTTGTGGATGCCGTTGATGATGTCCCGCTTGTCACTGCCCTTGGCAAGTTGGCTGATGACCTCGCTCTCTGCGAACACGGTGCAGGTGGAGCTGATTTCCACGTTTTTGGTGGACTGTGCGCCAAGGGTCGCAAGATCCTCCACCTTTACCTCCAGCACCCGGGCCATCACGTCCAGAAACCGACCCGTACCGGCGGCGCATTTGTCGTTCATGGCGAAATTCACCATCACGCCGTTTTCAATCTCCAGCACCTTCACGTCCTGCCCGCCAATGTCGATGACGGTGCGGACCTGCGGAAACAGGAAAAACGCACCCTTTGCGTGGCAGCTCAGTTCGCTCATCTGGTGGTCCGCCACGTCGTCCAGAGAGTTGCGGCCATAGCCGGTGGCCAGAATGAAGGCCATGTCTTCCTTCTTCATCCCCGCAGCATCCAGCACCTCCGCGATGGCGCGGCTGGGTCCGCTGGTACCCGCGCCCACGCTTACAAGCGACTTGGCCACAATATCCTTTCCGTCCCTCATGATCACGCATTTGGAGGCGGTGGACCCCACGTCGATGCCCATTGTATAAATCTCACTCATAAAAAGCAGCCTCCTTTGGGGCAATGGGGAACGCAACCCCGTGTTTTCCCCCGCGCTTTGGAACACATCCACTCTGAATCCGCGAAAGTCCTTTGAAACAGGTGGTTTTTTGATGATTCCACAGCCTTAGAATACCATATGGGGGCAAATTGTAAATACTGCCGCGCGTTAAAAAATTAGCATATATTGCTTTTTGCTTCGTCTGCTCTCACAATTTTGCCCAGTTCAAACCAAAAAAATTGACAGATTGTCAAATAAATTGACCCGACACAACCAATCTCCGGGTAAAAACCGGCCGCCAGCCGAAAGCAATTTCAGCGGGCGGCCGGAAAATTGGGTCGGCGCAGCTCGGGCGCCGCGCCCCCCGAAATTGCCTCAGATCTTGTTGGCGGGGCAGACCGGGGCCCGCCCATAACACAGGTTCACAAGATCGGTGGCGCAGGAGGTACAACAGTTAATCACGGATTCCTCCGTGGAAGCGGCGGTATGGGGCGTGAGGACCACGTTTTCCATATCCAGCATCTGGCGGCTGTTTTCGCTGAGCGGCTCCGGCTCAAACACGTCCAGTCCCGCGCCGAACAGCACGCCGGTCTTCAGGGCCTCCACCATTTCCTCTTCGTAAATCAGGCCGCCGCGGGCCACGTTCAGGAAAATGGCGCGGGGCTTCATCATTTTGAATTGCTCCATGCCCACGGTTTTCTCCGTGGAGGGCATCAGGGGCAGATGGATGGAGACAAAGTCAGCGGTCTTCCAGATTTCGTCGGCATTGTCCTTCAGCTCAATGGGAAGGCCACCCAGCTGCTCCTTAGTAACATAGGGATCATAGCCGATGACCTTCATCCCAAGACCGTTGATGCACTTGCCCGCAAAAATCTTCGCGATTCTGCCGCAGCCCAGCAGGCCCAGGGTCTTCCCCTCCACCTCAACGGTGTTTTCAAGGCCCATGCGCACATAGAAATTGCCGCTGCGGAACTGCTTATCCACATAGCTGAAGCGGCGAGCGGTCATCATCAAAAGCATCACGGCATGCTCTGCCACTGCGTTTGCATTGCCGGAGGGGGCGAATACCACCTGAATTTTTTTGGAAGTGGCATAGTCAAGGTCAATATTGTCCAGACCCGCGCCCTGCTTGCCGATGCCCTTCAGATTGGGGCAGGCGTCGATCATAGCGGCGGTCACCGGCTCGGTGCGGCACATAATCACATCGGGCTGATACTCCTTCAGCTCCCGGAGATAAGTCTCCTCATCCAGGCCGCTTGCAACCTTTACTTCCACATCATTGCTGTTGAAGATTTGGGTCGCCACATCGCTGAGCTTGTTGGTGTAATAAGCCTTGTATTTCATGACTTGCGTTCCTCCAAAAATCCATTTTTTCGGGAGCGGCAGGGAGCACCCGCCGCTCCTCACGTTTTTATATATCACGTAGTATTATCATAGCCTACTCTTTTCAATTTTGCAAGTATTCCTGCAATGTATTTTTAATTATTAATAATTTCCGTCATTTTCGACGGGTTTGCAAACCCCTTTTCGTCATTTTGTAGAGCAAAATTCTCTGCATTTCCTTAAAATGTAGGAAATACAGAGAATTCATGATGTATATTGTGATCCGGCTTACTTCCGTTCTCCCTGACTGAACCGCTTGGCATACTGCTTGGGCGGCAGTCCCGTCAGAGACGTGAAGGTGCGGATAAAGTGCTCGTTGCTCTGAAAGCCCACCATCTCTCCCGCGGTCTGCACCCGGTATCCGTCCTGCAAAAGGCGGCGGGCCCGAAGGATGCGGGTGTTGATGACATATTCCATCACGCTGAAGCCCGTGGCCTCTTTAAAGCAGTGACTCAGGTAGTATTTGCTGATAAAAAATTCCGAAGCCACCCGCTCCAGCGTCAGTTTTTCCGCCAGATGCTCCTGCAAATATTCCAGCACCGCGCTGATTTGCAGCGCCCCTTCCCTGCTGCCGGGGTCTGAAGGGCGCTCGATCTGGCACAGCTCGTCCGCCCACCGGCGGACCGGCGCCATGGACAGCGCCTGAAGCAAAAACTCCGACAGAAGCAGCATCTGGTTCAAATCGGAGCCAAAGCCCGCGTTCTTGCGGCCCTGCTCCCAGTCCAGCCGCTTTAAAAGCGACAGCAGCTCGTTGTACCGGGTTCCCGTCTCCACCATCCGCTCTGCCTCCTGCACCCTGCGGTAAAGGTCGGTCCGGGGCGTGGAGATGGAATGAATCGTGGGAATGGGCACATGGAGCACATACCGCTCATACGGTTCGGCGGCCAAAGTTTTATGCAACGTGGCGTCCGGAAGAATAAACAGAGCCTCGGGGTGCAGAGAATAGACCTGATTCTCCACGAACATTTCTCCGCCCCGTGAGACAGGCATCAAAAATTCAACGCTCTCATGAAAATGCGGGCGGTCCATGTACCAGGAGTTATCCCGGCTCATCTTTAAATAAAACGGCTGCACCTGCATACCGGAACCCTCCTTTCATCTCTGCCTGCAATGGCGCAAAATCAGGCAGTAAAACAATATCCGCTAATTTTTTCGCGCAAATGTTCCTTTACAGAGGTTTAACATATGGTACTATGATATATGATTCCCTATGAAAACACAAGCTTTTTTGTGTTATTCAGACAGAAAAACAATCAAGATGTGGAGGCAATCGTAATGGGAAAAGTTTGCACGCTCTCCGAAGCCGTAGCCCGGTACGTGAAGAGCGGAGACACCATCTGCTTTGGCGGTTTTACCACCAACCGCAAGCCTTATGCCGCCGTGTATGAAATCCTGCGCCAGGGGCAGAAGGATTTCACTGCATGGGGCGGCCCCGCAGGCGGCGACTGGGACATGATGATCGGCGAGGGCCGCGTGAAGGCGTATATCAACTGCTATACCGCCAACTCCGGCTATACCAACGTCTCCCGCCGCTTTCGCGCTGCCATTGAGGAGGGCAAGCTGACCTTTGAGGACTACTCTCAGGACGTCCTGATGCTTCAGCTCCACGCCGCGTCTCTGGGCCTTCCCTTCCTGCCCGTACGCCTGATGAACGGCTCCGGACTGACGGAACACTGGGGCATCAGCCGCGAGGAGCGGGAAAAAATGGACTCTGTGGACAACGACAAGTTCGTCTACGTGGACAATCCCTTCAATCCCGGTGAAAAGGTCATCGCCGTGCCGGTGCCCAAGCTGGACTGCGCCGTCATCCATGTGCAGAAGGCCTCCCCCGACGGGACCTGCATTATCGAGGGCGACGAGTTCCACGACGTGGACATCGCCGTCGCCGCCAAGCGGACCATCGTCACCTGCGAAGAGCTGGTTTCCGACGAATTTATTCGCCGTGACCCCACGCTGACCCGCATCTTCGGCATGTGCGTGGACGCGGTGGTCCACGCGCCCCACGGCGCATGGCCCGCCCAGTGCTACGGGTATTACGATGTGGACGGCAAGGCCATGACGGAATATGATAAGGCATCCAAATATCAGGACGCGGACGACGCCAAGCGCCAGCTTGCCAAAGCCGCCGAGAAGGCCCAGAAAGCTGCTGAAAAAGCTCCCGGCGACGCAAAGGCCGCCGATGCTGCCGCGCGTGCCGCTGCCGCCGCCAAGGGTGCGGAGGACGGCACCGCCATTCCCGAAACCTTCCAGGATTTCCTGAACAAATGGGTATACAGCGTGAAGACCCACGAAGAGATGCTGGATAAGGTAGGCGCAAGCCACCTGATTTCCACCAAAAATGTGCCCGGCCTCGGCTATGCCGGAAAAATCCCGGAAAGGACGTGCTGAAAATGCCTGATTATACGAAGTACACAAAGCAGGAAATGCAGGCCTTCGCCATCGCCAAAAACATTCAGGCGAACCAGATTGTCATTGTGGGAACGGGCCTGCCGCTGATTGGCGCCTCCCTCGCCAAGCGGATTATCTGTCCCTCCTGCCACCCCATTGTGGAGAGCGGCCTGATGGACTGCGACCCCGTGGAGGTACCCCGCAGCGTGGGTGACAACCGCTTTATGGCACACTGCGCCGTGCAGTGGCCCAACGTCCGCTTCATTGGCTTTGAGGCCAACGAGTGGCTCCACGGCGAGGACCGGCTGATTGCCTTTATCGGTGGCGCACAGATCGACCCCTTCGGCAACGTGAACTCCACCTGCATCGGTGACTATCATCACCCCAAAACTCGCTTCACCGGGTCCGGCGGAGCCAATGGCATCGCCACCTACTGCAACACGGTCATCATGATGCAGCATCAGAAGCGCCGCTTCATCGACCAAATCGACTATGTCACCTCCTGCGGCTGGATGGACGGCCCCGGCGGACGCGAGCGGGCGGGCCTTCCCGGCAACCGGGGCCCCCAGATGGTGGTGACGGACCTTGGCATTATGAAGTTTGACGAGGAAACCAAGCGGATGTACCTCGCTTACTACTACCCCTTCTCCACGCCCGAGATGGTGCAGGAAAACACGGGATTTGAAATCGACGTGAGCCGCGCCCAGTTGATGGAGGGTCCCGACCCCGAAATCATCCGCATTATCCGGGAGGAGATTGACCCCGGCCAAGCGTTCATCAAGGTTCCCAAGGCGTGATTTGTCCCTTCTGCCGTACAGACACTGCTTAAAAAGCCTCGCAGAGTTTTGCCGACAGAGCGGAAAAATAAATTGGAATCCGTTTTCTTCGACGGCATGTACGTCGGGGAAAACTCTACTCGGTCTGCAAGTGTACGGAGGAGCCGCCTTTGGCGGTTCCTCCGTGCGCGCAGTCAGACCGCATTCCCTTTCAAAAAAATTCGATCACGAGAATTTTTTGAAGCAACGCTAAAAAGGAGGCTCCTATGCTGCACTATTCCGGAACCGTCTACCGTCCCCCCAGCGAGGCACACAGCCTGATCATTCAGGTAACTGTGGGTTGCAGTCACAACAAATGCGCCTTTTGCAACATGTACAAGGACAAGAAATTCTCGGTTACTCCGAGAGAGCAGGTGCTGGAAGACCTGCGCTGGGCCCGGGCGCACTATCCTCATGTAGAACGCTTTTTCTTGGCCGACGGAGATGCGCTGATTCTCCCGACAGACCGTCTGCTGGAGATTCTGAGGGATATCCGGACGCTGTTTCCCGAGTGCACCCGCATTTCCACTTACGCAAGCCCCAAAAGCATTCTGGGGAAAACTCCCGAGGATTTGTCCGCTCTTCGCGATGGGGGACTGGACTTTGCGTACCTTGGTCTTGAGACGGGGAACGAAGCGCTGCTTCAAAAAATCAACAAGGGTGTGACGGTTGCCCAGCAAATTGAGGCAGGTCAAAAACTGAAGGCCGCCGGGCTGACTCTCTCCGTCACAGCCATCAGCGGCCTTGCCGGCTCCAACGGGGACTGGCAGTCCCATGCTATCGACACCGCTAAGGCCCTGAGCGCCATAAGGCCAGACTTTATTGCCCTGCTGACCCTGCGCATCTATACCGGCACGCCTATGGCCGATTGGGTAGCAAACGGTGAATTGGTAACCCCCACACCCATGGAGCTGATCCGGGAGACAAAGCTTCTTCTGGAGCATATCGACTGCCCCGGCGCGGTGTTTCGCTCGAACCACGCCAGCAACTATCTGGTGCTGGCAGGAAACCTGAATCAGGACCGGGACCGGCTCATCG
Organism: Oscillibacter sp.; assembly: GCF_032018205.1. Lineage (GTDB taxonomy): Bacteria > Bacillota > Clostridia > Oscillospirales > Oscillospiraceae > Oscillibacter. The sequence goes on from NZ_DALZOY010000002.1 coordinate 125,122, forward strand.
CCGAGTGCGAGGAAGCCCTGCGGGGCGAAGCGCCGCTGCGCAAATTTGTGGAGCTGGGACGATAACGCTCCGTCTCAGAGTGAATTTGTCCAACGGACGCACTTTTCGCACAGGCGGCCCACTCTGAAGATATGAAAAACACCCCTCCGACGCAAAAGCGCCGGAGGGGTGTTGTCTATGGGAGGTAGAGCCCCATGCTATTTTAAAACTCTGGACAGTTCCCGGTTCATGGTCACGGTGATGCGGGGCAGATCGTGAAGCCCGCGTTTCAAATCGGCAATTTTGGGCTTTGTCACCGCCGTGACGGGAAACAACCGGTTTACAAGCTCCTCCGCATCCGGCTCTTTCACGCCGAAGGGATACGCAAAAAAGACGGGGGCCTGCCCCACCTTCTGCTCAATCAGGTCATAACTTTTTTGGATATCATCCAGTACGCGGGTTTGAAACCCTTCGTCACTCTCACCGTGCCTGCGCTGGATCCCATTGACGCCGCCGGGATCAAAGCTTCCTCCCAAGTCCCCCAGATTGTGAAGTTCATAGCTGTGAGAGCCGATCTCTACCAGCCCCGACCCGACCATCTCCCTGCACATGTCCCATGTGACGAAGTTATCGGTCGGAAGCTCCGGCATCTCCACGATAATGGAAATGACAGCCTTCATCTGATACTTCTGCAAAAGAGGGTACAAAAGATCATAGTTGCTGCGGTATCCGTCGTCAAAGGTGATCAACACGGGCTTTTCCGGCAGAGGATCCCCCTCCGCCAGCTCCCGGGGCAGGACCGATTGATAGCCGTGGTCCCGTAGCCAGCACAAATCCTTTTCCAAGCGGCTCTCGGTGACGGTCATGTCGTTGCACTCTGTCCCGTCCGCCACCATATGGTGATACATCAAAACCGGAAGAGGCGTTCTTCCGTGGGCCGATACCCTCCATATGCCCAGCCCGCAGACCAAAGCCGCCGCCACAAGGACGGAAATTCCCCATTTACCCCAAGCATGCATTTTTGCCGGACGCGTATGCCGCTTCACACCTGTCAACTCCTTTTCGTATCACAGCGGTATGCTGATTGTTATTCTTACGTTAATAAGACGGTGGCGCCACCCAAAAAGTAACACCGTTCGTGTACTGATATCATATTTTTTGTAAAAAAGCAGCTTAATTAAAAAACAGTTAATGGTATATGCCAGATAAAGCTTGACATTTTTGAAGAGCGCAGTATAATGCAGTTAATTGGTATATACCAAAAACACACTTGGAGGAACTTACTTTGCCAAGACCCAAAAAATGCAGAAGAGTCTGCTCCCTTCCGCCCAGCTCCGCTTTTCTCCCGGTGGACAGCGGGGCGCAAAAGCAACCCGTCATCCTGACGGTGGACGAATACGAAACCGTGCGTCTTATTGACAGGGAGGGACTTTCTCAGGAGGAGTGCGGCACGTACATGGAGATTGCCCGCGCTTCGGCCCAGCTTATTTACGCATCTGCCCGAAAAAAAATTGCGTCCGCGCTGGTGGACGGCCTTCCCCTGAAAATCGAGGGAGGCGACTATCGCCTGTGCAATGGCACGGAAGATTTATGCGGCTTTGGCGGCTGTGGCCGGCATCGCCGCTGCTGCAAGCAGCGCGGCAATCAGGAAACAGGAGGAATTATGATGAAAAAAATTGCAGTCGCCTTTGAAAATGGCGGTGTCTTTCAGCACTTCGGCCACACGGAGCAATTCAAAGTCTACGACGTGGAGGACGGAAAAATTACCGGCTCCTCCGTGGCGGATACCAACGGCAGCGGACACGGGGCGCTGGCGGCCTTTCTGGGGGGACTGGGCGTGGACGCCCTGATCTGCGGCGGCATCGGCGGCGGTGCGCGAACGGCCCTATCCGAGGCGGGCATTCAGATTTACGGCGGCGTATCCGGCAGCGCCGACGAAGCTGCGGCGGCACTGCTTGCCGGAAGCCTAACCTATAATCCCAACGCATCGTGCAGCCATCACCACGACGAAGAACACGCCCACACCTGCGGTGAGCACGGCTGCGGAGAGCATCATCACGGAGAACACCGCCATGGCGGTGAGCATTCCCACGGAGAACATCATCGCAGCAAAGAGCAGCACTGAGGCGAACACATTCGGGGACGGCCTGTAAAACAGGCCGTCCCCGGTCTTTTTAACCGTGTCTGGTCGGAAACCTTTGTCGGAGGTAAAACGTCTTTGTTATAAAGCCGCCAGATCAAGCTTCGTCACGCATACGCGCCACGCAATTGCTGTAAAACCGGTAAACGCAGCCATACCCGGTTCTCTCGAGACACAGGCCGATGGCGCAGCTTCCTCCGTTTAGTATGACCGGAAAACGCGCTTTTACAACGAAAGTCACAAACCATCCGAGACAGCGCTCAGCGCATATTTTACAGGAAATCTCCCGCATCTGCGCATCTTTAAAGGCGGCTGGGTCCGCCGGACTCCGCTTGACAAGGCCGACCGTCTCCTTTAAAATGAGGGAAATCCATTGGGAGAGCCGTTCCAGCAAGGGAGGACGGTTCTGGAAAGGAGGCCGCCATGCGCCGCGAAGCAGTCCGAATCAGAATACTGGCAATCGCACTGCTGACCACACTTCTGGCGACAGCGTGGTTTGCGGAGTGGTACTCGGCGACTCACCTTCGCCACCGCTGCACGGGAGAAGACTGCACCGTCTGCGCGCGGATTACGGTCTGCCTGCAAGCGGTGGAAAAAACGGGAGACGCGGCCGTCGGCTCCGGCACCTTTTTCGGGAATACACTTTTTTATCCGGCGGCGGCGCTTCTTTTGTGCTGCGCCGCCCTTCTGTGTCCTTTGTCGCTGCTAAGGCTTAAAATCCGGCTGAACAATTGATTGCCCCGCAGGAGAAGAATTCGCCCCGGCCTTGGAAGACATCCACGTTTTCTCAGCCAAGGGTACTCTTTTCTTGCCTTTTTGTATCTGAAACAAAAAATAGGAGGCAATTTTACTTTGAAGCAGCCATTTTCTCCGCCGTTTGTGCGGCGGCGGGAGACGGTCTCCCCGCAAGGGGACTATATCCCGGTTTTCGCCATCACCGGCTTTCTGGACGCCGGAAAGACGACGCTTTTAAACAGCCTGATCCAATCCCGCCTGCGGGAGGGAATCAACCCGCGCTGCATCCTTTTTGAGGAGGGTGAGGAGGACCCCGCCCCGTATGTGGAGGAGTTGAAGCCCCTCCACCTTTCCATCCGGGAGGTGCAGCGAAACCCGGAGGCGGCGTCCAAAAAAATCTATCAATACCTGCTGGAGCAGGACCCGGAGCAAATCGACGAAATTTGGGTCGAGTGGAACGGGATGCTGCCCATCCGGGATTTGCAGGTGCTGTTTCCCGCCCCCACCCGTCAGGTCACAATGACGACGGGAGACTTCTGCCGTCTTCAGAAAATTCTGCATGTGGGGGACGGAGAGGCGCTGGAGCGTCTGCTGGGCGGCGCAGGGGCCGCCTTGACCGATCAAATTTCGGGCTGCGACTTCATCGTGCTGCGAAACGCCCGGGACAAGGAGTTTCGCCGTCTGCGCCAGCTTTTGCAAGGGCTGAATCCCGGCGTTCCCGTGCTGAGGTCTGATTGGCTCCGGGACATTGAAAAGGCCCTGCAAAAGCCCCGGCCCGCACCCAACACCTTTTTCCTTCTGAGCCTTGTTTACTTCTGCGTCGCCTACCTCCTGCTGCGGCTGGTATTGGGCGGAACCCGTGTGGACGGTGTGGTGAACGTATTTCTGGGCATTCTCTTGCAGGCGGTACCCTTTTTGCTGATCGGCGTGCTGCTCTCCTCCGCAATTCAGGTGTTTATTTCCGATAAGCTGATCGCAGAAAAATTCCCGAAGCACCCGGCGGGCGGCTTTTTGTTTGCCTTACTGGCGGGCTTTTGCCTGCCGGTATGCGACTGCACCTCTATTCCGGTGTTTCGCAGCATTGTGCGCAAGGGGGTTCCCCTGTCCGCGGCGGTCACGTTTCTCTCCGCCGCGCCGGTCATCAATCCGGTGGTAATGCTCAGCACCTGGTACGCCTTCGGCGGAAACTGGAAAATTGTGGCCTGCCGCGTGGGTCTGGGGCTTTTTTGCGCGGTGCTGATCGGGCTGACCTTCTCAGGAGCCAAGTTTAAATCCAACGTTCTCACCGGCGGCGGGCTTGGCGCGCTGTGCGGCTGCGGCTGCGCGGCGGACCCGGGGGCGGGAAAGTTGGAAAGCTTTATGCTTCACACTCAGTCTGAATTTTTCAGCGTTGGAAAGTACCTGCTGCTGGGTGCGTTTGTCTCGGCCCTGTTTCAGACCATGGGCGCGGGCCTGTCCCGGACCGGCGCGGGAGAAGGCCTGCTGCTTCCTTTGCTGCTGATGATGGCGATGGCATTTTTGTTTTCCCTGTGTTCCTCGTCCGACGCGGTGGTGGCCAGAAGCTTTGCGGCCCAGTTTTCCATGGGGGCTTTGATGGGTTTTCTGGTGTTCGGCCCTATGATGGACGTGAAAAATGTGCTGATGCTCTCGGGGAGCTTTTCTAAAAAGTTTGTGCTCCGTCTGGCTTTCACGATGTTTGCCGTATGCGGCGCGGTCGTTTTTGCCGCCTTTTCTCTGGGACTTGGGGAGGTGTTGGTATGAAGCGCGGTGCTTTAAACCCTCAGGCCGCTTTGGAGCTGATTTGCCTGCTGGCCTTTTCCGGGGTCCTTATCTATCTGGCGCTCTCGGGCGCGTACCTCTCTTATGTTGCTCCGCGGGTAAAGCCGTATCTTTTCTTTTCCGCCGGGGCGCTTCTGGTCTGCGCTGTGTTCTCCACCACGCGCCTGTTCCGCCCACAGTACCGCAGGCGGTCCGCCCACTGCTTTTTGCTGGCCATTCCCGTGCTGCTGGTGCTGCTGCCCCACGAGCAGATCAGCACCGTCAGCTCCGGTGGCCTGCTGACGGGCGGCAGCGCCTTTGGCGGGGCGGACAGTCAGCCGCCCGCCATTTCGTCCACGACGCCCTCGGAAATCCCGGAGACTGCGGCGGAGGACGGCGTATATACCATGGAGGGAGCCAGCGGACAGGTGATCGGCTATCTCCACGGGTACGATGTAGAGGCCAAGACCGTCACGATTCCGGACAGCGAGTTCTACAACTGGTGCAGCGAGCTTTTCGTATATCCCGACCGCTTTGAAGGTTTTGAGATTACCATGACGGGCTTTGTCCTAAAGGACATTCCGTCTTTGAACGCGGACGAGTTTGTTCCCGCCCGGCTGATGATGTCCTGCTGCGCGGCGGATTTGTCCCCCTGCGGTATTGTATGCAAATACGACGACGTGGCAGGGCTAGCGGCGGATTCGTGGGTCACCGTCACCGGCACTTTGGAGGTGGGCTCCTTTGAGGGCGCACCCGAACCGCAGCTTCACGTCTCCTCCATTGAGCCGGCGGAGGAAATCACGGACTACGTTTATCCATATTAAACCGTCCCGACGGGGCGAACACAGCAGGGGGCAGAAATTGGCCCCCTGCTGTGCCGTTTCACGGGCCGGGATAAGCAAAATCCGCCTGTCCGTGTTGACAAGGCCAAACGGATACAGTATGCTGTTTTAAAAAATAATATCATTCGGCACTTAGAAAGAAGAGATGCGTTTTATGAACATGGATGTATTGCAAGGCATTCTAATCCCGTTTATCGGCACGACGGCAGGCTCGGCCTGTGTCTTTTTTATGAAGGATTCTTTGGGCGACCGGGTACAGCGCGCCCTTACCGGTTTTGCCGCCGGCGTGATGGTGGCGGCCTCCATCTGGAGTCTTCTGATTCCTGCCATCGATCAGTCGGCACACATGGGAAATTGGTCCTTTATCCCGGCGGTTGTGGGCTTTTGGATCGGCGTGCTGTTCCTCCTTCTGCTGGATCACATCATTCCTCACCTTCACCGTGGCAGCGAGCAGGCCGAGGGCCCTCAGAGCCACCTTGAAAAAACCACCATGCTGGTGCTGGCGGTGGCGCTGCACAACATCCCGGAGGGGATGGCCGTGGGCGTGGTGTACGCGGGCTTTCTCTCCGGCGAAGCCTCTATCACCGCCGCAGCGGCCCTGTCTTTGTCCATCGGAATCGCCATTCAGAATTTTCCCGAGGGAGCCATCATTTCCATGCCTTTGCGCTCTGAGGGAATGGGCAAGGGAAAGGCTTTTGCGGGCGGCGTGCTTTCCGGCCTTGTGGAGCCGCTGGGCGCGGTGGCGACCATTCTGGCCGCCACACTGGTGGTTCCCGCTCTGCCCTATCTTCTGAGCTTTGCCGCCGGAGCCATGCTTTACGTGGTGGTGGAGGAACTGATTCCCGAAATGTCGGAGGGCGGCCACTCCAACATCGGCACCGTGTTTTTTGCCGCTGGCTTCAGCGTAATGATGGTTCTGGACGTGGCTCTTGGATAACATTCCGGCAAACAAAACATGGCTTTTTATTTCGGCGGGGGAATCCCCGCCGAATTTTTCCTTTTTACTGATAAAACGCAGTCTTTCGCACAAACTAAATCCGAGTCCTTGACTCAGAAAGGGGTATTTTTATGGATAAACACACGGATCAGTATAAAGACGATTTGGAATTCCCCGACGAAAAAAACCGCCAAAAAAAGCAGCGGGACCCCGGAATCCCCTACGCCGATGATGCAACTCAGACCAATCCCACCTCTCAGCAGGACTGGCAGCACGGCACAAATTCTTCCGGAAGCGGCTATGGGCAGGATGAAAACGTGTCCCGCCAGCTTCGCCGGGAGAGCAGAAATTTCATGGGCTCCGTCGGCTCCATCGGGGCCTACGGTTCTCTTGGCGCCACGGGTTCCACCCGCTTTACGGGCGCAATCAATCCCGCATCCGATTCGTCCTCACCGTCCGGTGCACCCTCTCCGGACGAGATGAAGCACAGCGCCCAAAGCTCTGAAGAGCATAAGGAGCACTAATCTCCCTCCTCCGCCGCAACCGGCGGCAACCCGCAAAAAGGAGACGCCAAACGAGGTTTGGCGTCTCCTTTTATTAAAAAAATTCCCCCATGAACGCAGGACCAAAAAGCCGCCTTAAATTACAGCAGCTCGAATTCGTTTTTATGGAAGTTTAAAGCGCCGTTGTCCCGCAGCTTTCCCAGCTCTGCCGACATAGCGCTGCGCTCTACCGAGAGATAATCCGCCAGCTCCTGACGGTTGAAGGGAATTGCAAACCGGCTCCCCCCCGCCCGCCGGGCCTCTGCCGAGAGATAGGCCAGCAGCTTTTCCCGCGTGGTCCGTCGGGAGGTAAACTCAATTTTCTGAGTCAGCGCAATGTTCTTCATGGAGACGATGCGCAGCATGTTTTGAATCAGCCGGTTGTGAAAATCGCAGGCCCGGGTGCAGGGCGCGGTCAGTCTGCCGCAGTCGATAAACAGCAGCTCGCACGCGTCCAGCGCCATCACGCCCACAGGCAACGCCTTCGCCCCCGCACAGGCAAAGGACTCCCCGAACAGGTTGCCCGGCCCGATATTTGCAAGGATGCTGCGGTTTCCATAATAGTCGTCCTGAATCACCTGCACCTGCCCCGTCAGCACCACGCCAAATTCCCGAATTTGCTCTCCCCCGGAAAAAACAGCCTGCCCTTTTTCATAGCGAACCGTTCTGACTTGCAGGCAGCGCAGCAGCGGCTCAAAATCCGCCTCCTCAATCCCCCGAAACAGCTCCGTTGCCTTTAATACGTTAAAATATTTTTTCATAAAATCCTCTTTTGTTGGAATTCCAACCGACTTGCTGTCTGAATCATAGTACACTCAAAGCATAAAGTCAATTCAAACGTCTCACACTCTCATGCAGAAGTGTCTCCACGCCAAATCAGCGGCCCATTCCGGGCAGACTGCTGAAATTCAGGATAAGCGGGTTTGGATTGACAAACGACCTTTGGGATGATAGATGTTAGGTATCAGCCGACGGAAACAAAAGCGCATCATCCCATTCCCCGATTATCCCCATCAACAGGTTCCATAAATACTAAAGGAGGAAAAAAGGAAATGAGTATGTTCTGCTATCAGTGTCAGGAAACCGCCGGAGGAAAAGGCTGCACCATGCGCGGCGTATGCGGCAAAACCGAGGAGGTGGCCAAGCTTCAGGATTTGCTGATTTACACCCTCAAGGGCGTATCGGAACGCGTCATTCTGGGAAAGCTGGATGTCGGTGCCATGCCCGGGACGAACCGCGAAGTAATCAACAGCCTGTTCATGACCATCACCAACGCCAACTTTGACGACGGATCTATCGAGACGCAGATCAAACGGATGCTGTCCATCCGGGACGGCCTGAAGACCTCTGTGGCAAGCCTGCACGACGCGGCCACCTTTACGGTGGGCGACCGGGCTTCCATGCTGGAAAAGGCAGCGGACGTTGGCGTGCTGTCCACGGAGAACGAGGACGTGCGCTCCCTGCGGGAAATGATTATCTACGGCCTGAAGGGCATGGCCGCCTATGCCGAGCACGCGGCAAACCTCGGAAAAAAAGACGACAGCATCAGCGCGTTTATCTATGAAGCTCTGGCGGCAACGCTGGACGACTCCCTCACCGCAGACGATCTGGTGGCTCTGACCCTGAAAACCGGCGAATATGGCGTGAAGACCATGGCGCTGCTGGACGAGGCCAACACCTCCAAATACGGCAGCCCCGAAATCACCGAGGTAAACATCGGTGTTCGGCAAAACCCCGCCATTCTGATCTCCGGCCACGATCTGGCTGATCTAGAGCAGCTTATGGAGCAGACGAAGGACACCGGCGTGGACGTTTACACCCACGGCGAGATGCTGCCCGCCCACTACTATCCTTTCTTTAAAAAGTACGACAACTTCGTGGGCAACTACGGCGGCTCCTGGTGGCGGCAGGTGGATGAGTTCGGTCCGTTCCACGGCCCCATTCTCTTCACCACCAACTGCATTGTGCCCCCTAGAAGCGAGGAAATCCGCGCCAGAATTTTCACCACCGGCTCCTCCGGCTATCCCGGCTGCCGGCACATTGACCCCGACGAAAACGGCAAAAAGGACTTTTCCGAAGTCATTGCTCTGGCAAAAACCCTGCCCGCTCCCGAGGAGATCGAGTCCGGCAGCATCGTGGGCGGCTTTGCCCACGATCAGGTGTTAGCCCTTGCGGACAAGGTGGTGGATGCCGTGAAATCCGGCGCGATCCGGAAATTCTTCGTCATGGCCGGGTGCGACGGGCGCATGAAATCCCGGGAATATTACACCGAATTTGCGAAAAAGCTTCCGGCGGACACCGTGATTCTCACGGCAGGCTGCGCCAAATACCGCTATAACAAGCTGGGCCTTGGCGATATCGGCGGCATTCCCAGAGTGCTGGACGCAGGCCAGTGCAACGACTCCTACTCTCTGGCGGTCATCGCCATGAAGCTTCAGGAGGTCTTTGGACTGGACGACATCAACAAGCTGCCCATCGCGTTCAATATCGCCTGGTATGAGCAAAAGGCCGTGATTGTGCTGCTGGCCCTGCTGTATCTGGGCGTGAAGAATATCCACCTGGGACCCACCCTGCCTGGCTTTTTGTCCCCCAACGTGGCAAAGGTACTGGTGGAAAAATTCGGCATTGCAGGCATTGGAACGGTTGAGGACGACATCGACCTGTTTTTAAACGCCTGATTGCAAACGCATATAATTGAGGGAACTGAAAGGAAGGAGATTTGGCATTATGAACGCAAAAATTGACAGAAACGGCTGCATTTCCTGTGGACTGTGCGAGTCCACCTGTCCCGAGGTCTTCCGTATGGGCGACGATGGCCCGGCGGAGGTCTACACCGACCCTGTGCCCACCGATGCGGAGAGCGCGGCGGAGGAGGCCCGGGACGGCTGTCCCGTCTCCGTCATCTCTTTGGAGTGACACAGGCTTTCACACCGCAGATCCGGCGCAATTGAACTCCCCCCCATGATTGAAATTCCCCCTATCTTTGAAGTCGAAAAAGCGCCCGCCCGAACGGCAAAACCGTTCTGGCGGGCGCTCGGCTATTTAAATATGGAAAAATCGGCGCACTTGCCAAACAAAGAGACAACGCGAATTATTTCTTGAGCGTAGCGTAGGTACACTTCGCTTTTTCTGTGCGTCAGGCATCCTTTGACGCATCGGCCGTTCGGATACCCCGAAGCGCCAGCTTCACCAGTTCCTTTACCGGCGCCTCCTTGCCCAACTGCCGCAAACGGAGAATCAGATGCGGGTTGGGAAGCCCCAGCAAAATTGTCGCGGCAATGCTCACGTCCATATCCTCCACCAGCTCTCCCGTCGCCTGCGCACGGAGAATGGCCTGTTCCACAATAGCCGCCACATCGCCTGCAAGGTCGTTCACCACTGTCTCCAGCTCGTCAATGGAATCTCGGGTAAAAACCCGCACGACCTCGTTGAAATCAACGTTTCCAGCCATCTCCAGCATTGTTTCGATATAAAGCTCCATCTGCTCTGAAAAGGAGCTGTCCCGGTTGAAAATGGACGCAATCTCCTCTTTCATTTGACGGATTTTCATCTCGCAGGATGCGACAAGCAGTTCTGTTTTAGAGGCAAAATACTCATAGATCGTAGATTTTCCGATCCCAGCCCGGGCTGCAATTTCCGACATAGAGGCTCCGTCCATGCCCCGGAGGCCAAACTCCGTCAGCGCAGAGCGCAATATGTCGGCGCGGCGCCGGTCACTGATCTTCGACACTGAGGATCTCCTCCTTCTTTTCCGGCGCGGATTTCCCTCTTTTGGCCGCGCGCTTATCGGAAATTTTTTGTCTGAAACTGTCCAAAATACTGTAATACACCGGCGTAAACAGCAGCGTTACAACGGTGGAAAGCAGCATGCCTGTAATCATCGCGATGGCCATGGGCTTCATCATTTCCGCCCCCTCGCCCATGCCCACAGCCATGGGCAGAAGGCCCAGAACCGTTGTGAGCATGGTCATCATCACAGGCCTGACACGGCGGGGACATGCCTTCAAAATGGCCTTGTCCTTCTCCTCGCCCCGCAGGCGGCGGATTTTGATGTAATCCACCAGCACAATGGCGGAGTTGACCACCGTTCCTGCCAGCATAATCACGCTGACCAGAGAGACGATGGAGATTTTCATGCCGAACAGGAACTGCGTGGATAGGGACCCCAGCAAACTCACAGGCAAAATCATCATGACGATGACCGGCATCAGGAATGACTCAAACTGGGACGCCAGCACAAAATACACCAGACCCAGCGCCACAATCAGCGCGGTGCCCAGACTTTGGAAGGAGTCCATCATGTCGCTGCTCTCGCCCGCCATCTCCACAGTGATTCCTTCCGGGGGTTGGTAACCGTCCACCACTGTTTTGACGGACTTGGAAATGCCCACCGGATCGTCCGTGCGGCTGTCACCGGTAACGGTGATGGTGCGGCTCTGATTCTGGCGGATGATGGTCTGAGGGGCCATCACCACCGCCACGTCTGCCACCATATTCAAAGGAACGGCGCTGCCCGTGGGCGTGGTAATCAGCATGGAACGCAGCGCGTCCAGACTTTTGCCCGCGTCGGCCTCGCCCCGGACCACCACATCGATCTCCTCGCCGTTCACCTTGAGAATCGTGGCAGTGGAGCCGGTGAGTTGGCTGCGCACGGCGGTACCGATGGCGGCGGCAGTAAGTCCGTACTGCGCGGCCACATCCCGACGCAGCGTCACGTCCACCTCCGGCACCTGATCCCCGGCGCTGGATTTCAGATCCATCGCGTCGGGCACACCATCGGCAATTTGTTTCAAAAGGTCGTCCGCCGCCGCTTTCAGCTCATCGTAATTATCTCCGGAAAGAGTGAGCTGGACGGGCTGCCCGCTCATGGCGGACATATCCATCATGCCTGCCGAGGACACGGTGATTTCCGACCCGGCAATATCCCGCAAATCTTCCCGCAGCCCGTTTCCAATCTCCTCGGCGGAGCGGTGGCGATCCCCGATGGAAACGAGATTCAGTGTCACGGAGGTAGAGTTGTCGCCAGTCATGCTGCTCATGGTACCGCCGCCGGTGGTATAGTAAATATCCTTGATTTCCGGAACGGTATCCATGGCGATGTCCACCACCTGTTCGGCGATGTGCTGCGCTTCCTCCGTCTCGGTTCCGGTGGGAAGGCCTACGGTAACGGTGACGCTGCTCTGGTCCATGGAAGGCATCATCTCAAAACCCGAGAATGCAATGATGCCGATGAAAACCACGATCATGGCAAGAGTTGCCAGCATGGCCCGCTTGCGGTGATGAATAAAGTAGTCCAGCTTTTTTACATACCAGTCGGCTAGGCGGTTGCTTTTTGGTTTTTTCGCCGCTTCCATAACCTGAGCGTTGGCTTTCAGGTCCTTCCGACCCCGTCCTAGCAGCATGTAGCTCAAAAGCGGCACAATGGTCAACGCCACAATCAGGGACATGCCGATCAGAGTGCAGATGGTCAGGCAGAAGTCGTAGAACATCATGCCGACAATTCCGTCGGTGAGGCCCAGAGGGAGAAATACCGCCACGGTGGTCAGCGTGGAGGCCACGATGGACAAAGACACCTCTCCGGTTCCCTTGGTACAGGCGGAATAGTTGTCGTGTCCTTCTGCGCGGTAATGAAAAATATTTTCCAGCACCACGATGGAGTTGTCCACGATCATACCCACACCCATAGCCACGCCACCAAGGCTCATCATGTTCAGCGTGATGCCCAGCACCCGCATCAAAAGAAACACCGACACGATACAAAGGGGCATGGACACGGAGATGACCATGGTTGCGCCCCAGTCCCGCAGGAACACGAACAGCACCAGCGCCGCCAGCAGCACGCCCATAATAATATTGGAAATGGCGCTGTCCACAGACATATTGATATAGTCGCTCTGGTCCATCAGCACGGACCACTCCAAGGTCGGATTCTCCTGCGCAATGTCCTCCATGGCCGCGCTCACGCTTCTGGCGGTGACCACGGTGTTCACGTCAGACTGCTTATTTACGGACAAGACCACGCAGTCCTCCCCGCCCACCCGGGCGATGGTACTCCGATCCTGCGGCTTGAGATAGACGTTTGCCACCTCTCCCAGCCGGACAGTGCCGCCGGTGGGCAGGGGAATCAGGCAGTTGGCTACGTCCTCTGCCGAGGTAAACTGACCGTCGGTCCGCACGGACAGAGTGTTTGCCCCATTGTCCACGCTGCCGGCGGGGATAGCCACATTTTCTGCCGAGAGAATCTGGGTGATGTAGGCCAGGGACAGGCCGTAGCCCGCCAGCTTCTCCGTGTAAGTTTCCACGGCAATCTCATTTTCAAAGCCGCCCTCTACATCCACGGAGGCCACACCCTCGATGCGCTCCAGCGCGGGGGAAATGGTGTCGTCTGCCACAGTCTGGAGAGACGCCAGATCACTGCCCCGCAGGGCAATAACCATAACGGGCATGGCATCCATATCCATGGCCATCATCACCGGGTCGCTGGCCCCGTCGGGCAGGGAGCTTTTCGCCATGCCCACCTTGTCCCGCAGATCCGTCATGGCACTGTCCAAATCGGTACTGTCGGTAAAGGTCACCAGCACCATGGACATGTTTTCGACAGAGTAGGACTGAAGCTCATCCATACCGGACACCGTTGCGCATGCGCTTTCCAGTGGGACGGTGACCAGCTTCTCCACCTCCTGCGGACCCGCCTGATAGGTGGAATACATCAACACCATCGGAAGCTCAATATCCGGCATCAGCGACAAAGGCAGTTGGGAAAAGCCCATCACGCCGAAGATTGCCACCATCACGCAGGCCATGATGGTGGTAACCTTATGGCGAATGGAAAATGAAACGATATTCATGCCGCCTTGCCCTCCGCGCTTTGGGCCGCCGACTGAGAAGCGACCGCGGCAGAGGAGGCCGCGCCGCTTTCAGCGCCGGACGTATCCGAATCGGAGGTATCCACCCCGACTTCCGGCGCAGGGGCGTTGGTGACGCGGACGGGGGCTCCGTCGTTGAGATAGCTCTGCCCCCGCGTCACAAGCTGCTCGCCGCCGTGAAGCCCGGAGGTAATCTCCGTCTGCTTCTCACCCACAAGACCGGTGGTCACGTTTACCTGATAGGCCGTATCGCCGTCCACCACATAGACAGAACGGCTTCCGTCCTCTCCCGTGAGAATCGCTTCCGTGGGAATGAGCACCGTGCCCGTCCGGGAATCGGTACGGAAGGTGGCCCGGGCAAACATGCCGATAGAGACTTTCATATCCTTGGGCAAATCGATATGTACCTCATACAATGCCGAGGGCAGGCTGACCGCGGACGCCACGGAGGACACCGTTCCCTGAACCGTCGTCTCTCCCACAGAGGGAATGCTAATTTCCACTGCATCACCCACGCCGATGGAGGGCTGCAGCGTCTCAGAGACGTTCACCACCACCTGAGGATGGCCGATCTCGGAAATCACCGCCCCCACGGTGCCGGGGCCAACGGCCACTCCGGCGGTTACGCTGACGCTGGAAACGGTTCCGGCGATGGGAGCCGTGACAGTGGGGCTGTTCAAAATGTCCCACACATCGTCCAGACCCATCTGGGTCAGGGTACTCTTGCGGGCGTTTTCGGCCTGCAAAAGCCCCAGCTTTGCCTGATCCACCTGATTCTGGCTCACGGCCCCAAGGGCAAACAGGGCCTGAAGATTTTCATAGCCCTCCCGCGCCTGACTGACCTGTTCGTCCAGAAGCTCCCGTGTGCCGGAATAGGTCTCCAGCGCGCTGCCGTAGGTGTCCCGCAAATCGGCGGTGTCCAGCGTAAACAGTGCGTCCCCGGCGGCCACGGCGTCGCCGGCCTTAGCCGTCACACTTTTGACCTTACAGGAAACTTTGCTCAAAACCGGCACATTGCGGTTGGCGGTGACGCTGCCGGTGACGGTGCTCTCAGTGGCGATGTCGCCTAGCTCCACAGTCTGGATTTCCACGGCGGTGCCCTTGACCTCCTCCTCGGAGGAATCGCCCGTCTGACCGCAGCCCGTCAGTGTACCCAGCAACAGCGCCGCCGTCAGCAGCGCGGAAAGAGATTTTGTTTTCATAGTGCTCTCCTTTATTTCTAACCGATCTTACACAAGCCCGTACTTTGTGGCGCTTTCATAGGCGTGATAGGCGCTGAACAGGTTGCGCTGGGCCGTATTCAAATCGTCCTGCGCACTGTCCAAAGTGTTCTTGGCGGCAAGGTATTCCTCGTGGGACGCCATTCCAAGCTCATACTTCTTGGCGGCGATATCAAACGTCCTCTGCTGGAAATCCACGGTCTCCTGTGCCGCGCTCACCAGCCGGACATTCTCCGGCACAGCCATGCACACCACCTTAAACTTTGCTGCAAAGGTATCTTTAGCGCCAGCCAGCGCATGCTTGTTGGCGGGACTGTCATCGATATCGTAAGCAATTTCGGCGTTGGCCACATCCGCGTTGCGCCCAAGAGCAGTGCTGAGCATTTTATCGTAATTCACGGTGCCCAATTCCTCCTGAGAGGGCATGGACAGCTCTCCCAGACTCACGGAACCTGTAAGCTCCATGTCACACATTCCCTCCAGCGTAACTTTATTGGTGGCAACTTGGAATTTCAAAGTTTCTATCTGGCTTTGCAGTTGGCTGCGTTGATACTGCGCTTTCTCCGCGTCGTAAGCAGAGGCCATGCCCAGCTCATGCTGCTTTTCAGCAATGGCCACGGCCCGGTTCAGAGAATCCAGTCCGCGGTTCATTGCCCCCAGCCCATCCTCCATGGCAGCAATGGCGGTGTAAAGCGTTTCCGCTCCCTTTACAATTTGATTAATGGCGTCGTTGCAGGAAACTTTTCCACTTTCCACATTGTTTTTTATATTATCAAATTGACCCTTCAGAGTGGTAAACTGACTGGTCAAAGAAGCATAATTAGCCTGAAGAGCAGAGATCAGCCACCCGTAAACCGGCACCAGCTCGCTGGGTGCGGAGCTGTACCCAGCGCTTGCGGCCGCCAGAGACGACTCCACGTCCGCCTGCAGCCGCCCCACCGCCGTCACCGCATTCCACAGAGCATTTGTATCCGTTCCATTTAAATCGGTAAGCTGGGCCTTTAGAGACTGGATCGTTGGATTGTAGCGCATCAGCGCTGTTCTAAGCGCCTCAAAGTGAATAGTCTGCGCAGTGTTCTCAGCGCTGAGCTGGATATTCTGCACGCTGCTGCCAATCAAAACATCCACCGAGGCAGCGGGAGCCGCGTCCCCCGTCTGTCCAGATGCGGAAGCATCGGGGCTTGCGGCATCCGTCTGCCCGGAAGAAGCGGCGGGCAGCGCATCCGTTCCCGCGTCCGTCCCCGCCGCATCCGTTCCAGAGGAGGAAGACGCGGCTGTCTCCGCCGAGGACTGAGCGCGGTCATCCGCCAGCACCGGCAGCGCGGCGGCCATCGTCAGCAGGGCCGCCAATAGCAGCGCTAAGGTTCGTTTCATACAGATCTCCTTTTGTCTGCGCGAGGCGCAAAGTTAGTAGTTGCTAAGTCTCCGACCGACCGTTCGGTCGGAGATATTCATTATAGGCGTGAGGTCCTTGTCTGTCAAGGAAATTTTCTCCGCTTGCGCACTTTTTTAACGACCCGGAGCGGAAAGTGAGAAGCGTTTACAAATCCCATCCGGTTGCGTGCTTTCACGCAAAATCACCGGGGACCCGTCACATCGGATCCCCGGTAATTTTATTTACTCTCCCGACCGCTCCGCCGTAATCTCCCGGCGAAGCCGGGCGCGGCGGTCGTCAAGCAGCAGCTCCTTATTGTGGCGGTAGTATGCCTCACAGCCAAAATGCTCCACAAACCATGAGGTGTCGAACCCGGCGGTGATCTCCGTCACGAAAACCACCAGCTCTTGCGAGTCGCCGAAGGCCTCCTCCAAAAAGCGGAACACATTATCAAAGCGGCGGCCTGTATCTTCTGCAATGGCTGCACGGTCTTTCACTTCCGCCCCAAACCATTCCCGTACCGCGTCCATGGCTAGCTCGTCGCTCACGACTTCGTCCGCCAGATTCTGCCGATAGCGGACTAAGGCATCCAGCTCCCGCTGCTCCAGAGCACGGCGTTCCTTATCCGTCTGCCCCGCCGCCGCGGCACGACGCATAGTCTCCCTCCGGGCATCCTCCAGCGCCAGCAAAGCTTCCGCCGCCCCGATACCGGCCGCGAGACGGGCCTTGAACGCAATGAGGTCGGCGTGGAGCAGCTCCGTCAGCGCGTCCTGCATGCGGACGCGGTTTGCCTCGCCGCCAAGACGGCCCAGCAGCAACCCCAATACTGACAACTTTTCGTCAAAGGGGGCGGAGCGCAGCTCGGAAACGGACACGGAGGCCCACTTCCCTTCCAGAATTTCATCCACCCGCCAGGTCCGCTGATACTTAGCGTAAAGCTCCAGATACCCGGCAAAATCCCGGGCGATGCGGGGGAGCTGGATATACTGCCCCACCACCTCGGCCCCGGCCCGCAGGCCCAGCGTCTCATAGGCATAGAGCAGCTCGCTCAAATCCTCCCAGCCCCGAGCCGTAGCAAACTGCACGCCGTCCACCGTGGTTTCAATACGGTAAAAATGCTCTCGCTTGCTGTCCAGATACGACACCACTGCTCCGTGAAGCCCTTTGCGGCGGGCGTATTCCTTCCAAACCGCGAAATCCTCGGCAATGTCCATGCGCTTCACCCGGTCCAGCGTCACCACGTCGAAATCCCGGACGGAGCGGTTATATTCCGGGGGATTTCCCGCCGCCGCAATCAGCCAGCCTTCCGGCAGCTTTTGGTTGCCGAAGGTCTTGTTCTGCAAAAATTGAAGCATCATGGGGGCCAGCGTCTCGCTGACGCAGTTGATTTCGTCCAGAAACAAAATCCCCTCCCGCAGACCGGTTTGCTCCATCAGGTCGTAGACCGAAGCAAGAATTTCGCTCATGGTGTACTCCGTGACAGAGAACTCCCGCCCGCCGTAAGTCCGTTTTTCAATAAACGGCAGACCCACGGCGCTCTGGCGGGTATGGTGGGTGATGGTGTAGGACACAAGTCCCACCCCCGTCTCCGCCGCAATTTGTTCCATAATCTGAGTCTTACCAATCCCCGGAGGGCCCATCAGCAGCACGGGCCGCTGGCGGTTGGCGGGAATCAGGTAGTTCCCCAGCTCGTCCTTGGCAAGGTACGCCCGCAGGGTATTTGTAAGCTCCTCTTTTGCCTGTTTGATATTCATCCGTTTGTCTCCTTACAGCTCCGGCAATTCCAGAAGGTCATCCTCGTCCCGTCCGTCCGCTTCGCCGGGTTTCTCCGTATGCGCTGCCTTTTCGGCCTGTTCTGCCACGGTTTCCAGTTCCTGCTCCGTCAGCGTCAGCCGGATGGCCCATGGCGGCACATCCACCGCCAGCGCCGGTTCCTCCGGCATCACAAACGCCACTTCATAGGGCGCGCGCTTTTCGGGATACCGCCCCATCCCGTCGGTAAAGTAAATCAGGCCCCGCAATCCCGCCAGTTCCCCGGCGGCGCGCAGCTCCTCCACATAGGAAAACACCGGGCGAAAGTCCGTGGCGCTGCCGCCGATGAGGTGAAAATCCTCCATATAGGCTTTTAAATCCTTTAAATCATGGAGGGCCGTATCATCCCGCACCCGGTCGTCGCACTGGAGCACCCGGATGTTCACCCGGCTGGAAAAGGTTTCCGTACTTTTGAGAATCGAATAGGTGGCGGAGAGAAATTGCCGCACCATCTCCCCCGAGGTGGACATGGAGGTATCAATGGCGATCACAAAGTCCTCAATGCGCTTTTCCTCCCGCGTCTCCGGCGGCTCCACCAGAGGGAGATTGCCGTAAAGCCGTAATCCATAGGCATAAAAGCCGTAATCAAAGCCATCCGCATCCACGCCCTGTACCTCCCGGGGAACGGCAAACCGTTTGAGAAACGCCCGGTAATCAACGCCCGGACGGTTTGCCACCTTCACCTGCTCGTACACCGCCTGGCCGCCCACGGCCCTGCCCGCCAGCACCGTTTCCATCCCCGTCTGCGCCCGCTCCGACGCAGCGCGCCACTTCTGGTCCTGACGCTCATTGCGCTCCTGATCCTTCTTCCCCTGCGGGTCCCAAAGCCCGTGGTCATCGGCAAAAAATTCCCGCTGGAGCCGCGCCCGCTCGTATTCTGGCAGGTCCCGGCGCAATAGCTCCCGGTAAATTCCCTCAGCAGTGAGCACCTTCATATGCTCCCTCAGGCTCCCGTACAGGCTGCGGCGCATAGGCGCGGGAGCAATTCCAAGGCAGGGGCTGGCCAATCCGTCCAAAATACTTTCCACGGCAACGTCGCAGCTCAAGTCCCACAGTTCCGGTTCCCGGCCCTGCTTTTTGGCAAGATGGCGCAGCAGGCAATGGAGAATCGTGTGGAGGTACGCCCGGTTGATACTTTCCGCGCCCCGCAAAAAGCGCTCAGAAAGGTAGTCGGCATCGTAATACAGCATTTCCCCGTCGGTGGCGATTGCCAGCGTCATCCCGTTTGCCGGAAGAAACGCTAGACCGCTCAGCGCCGCGTCCAGATAGGGGAAATTCAGATATAGCTCGCTCTGGGCCGCCCGCAGAATTTCACGTCCGATTTCCTCCCGGGTTTTTTTCTCAGCCACAGCGCCGCCCCCTTACAAGTCAAATGATTTATGGAGCCCTTCCGGGCCGTCTTCCCGCAGCCGCTCCAGCAGCAGCGCCAGCGGCTCCGTAAGCCCCAGCCGTCGGGCCGTCTCCGCCGCCGCGCGCAAAGCGCCCTCGTCCGCGCCGCTCAGGGGCAGGAACCATGCAAGGCCCCGGCTGTCCCGCTCTTCCAAAAGCCACGCCAGTACGTCCCCCGTCCGGCTCTTCAAATACGTCAGGTAGCGCTCGCCTGATTGTTCCGTCAGCTCTCGGGGCGCGCGCAGCCGGTGCCATGCAAGGCGCAGGGCGCAGTTTGGGTCGTGCTCTTTCTCCAAAAGGCCGGGAAACAACCGGTCATACTCCTGAAGGGACAGCGCCCGGTCCCGAAACACATGGCGATAGGGATAGCCCGAGCCGTAAAGGTGAAAATCAAAGTGGTGGGCCGGAGCGTTTTCCTCCAATACCTCCCGGTACTCCGGGAAAATCAGCCGGGCGGTTCCCCCGTCGGGATAGTCAACGCTTACGTCCAGCTCTGTGGCCAGTTCGCCTGTAATATAGGAAAGGCTCTCCGCCCCGCCGTCCCGCGCCCGGATAAAAAAGCGGCGCAGATCGCCGCAGTTCATAAACACGCCGCTGCCCCAATCGTTCACCGGCTCGGCAAGGTGCAGTTCCCTCAGGGCAGAGCAGTTGTAAAACGCGTAATCCCCCACCCGCCGCAGCGTGGGTGGAAGAGTCACAGTCTGGATGCCCCGTGGTTTGTCCCCCGGCGCTCCCCCTCCGCAGTCAATGCGCAGAGGTTCCCCCTCCGGCGCGGGGCGATTGGGAGAAAACGCATGGTGGCCCAGTTCCGTCACCGGAAGGCCCCGGACCCGCTCCGGCAGGAAAACATGCTGTTCCCCTGAGGCCACAGCCGTCACTTCCGCCCCATCGGGTGCGGGCTTCCACCAGAGCGTCACCGCGCTCTGTCCCGTCTCCGTCTCCATGCCCTCGCCCCCTTTATATCCCATTCCGGTGCTCCTGAGGGAGCAAAGCGCCGCCGGGATATCCGCAATCAAGCAGACAACCGCCTGCAACGCGGACATTGTACCATAGTTTCCGCCGGTTTTACAGTGTTTTCCTCTCTGATTCTCCGGTGCGGCAAAAATTGCTTGATCATTCCGAAATTTTCTCCTTGACATTTTCCCTCAACTGTATATACTGTATATGAACAGTATGCGAGGTGATTACAGCTTGGAAATTTTATTGAGCAATTCCTCCAGTGCACCCATCTACGAGCAGATTGCCGCCCAGATTCGGGATCAGATTGTGGCGGGGTCGCTGGAGCAGGGGGCCGCGCTGCCCTCCATCCGGGCGCTGGCAAAGGACCTGCGCATCTCCGTCATCACCACCAAGCGAGCCTATGACGAACTGGAAGCGGAGGGCTTTGTTTACACGGTGGCAGGCAAGGGCTGCTTTGTGGCGGAGCAGAACACGGAGCTGATCCGGGAAAACCGCCTGCGGGAAATCGAGGGCCATTTGCAGGCCGCCGCCGACCTTGCCGGAAGCTGCCGTATCACGGACGGAGAGCTTGTTGCGATGCTGCGGATTATTTTAGAGGGGGAATGAACCATGGATGCGATTGAAATAAAGAATGTGAGCAAGCGCTTGGGCGACTTTGCCATACAGGATTTGAGCCTTGTGCTGCCTCAGGGGTCTATCTGCGGGCTGGTGGGAGAAAACGGAGCGGGAAAGACCACCGCCATTCGCCTGATTATGGACGCACTGCGGCCCGACAGCGGCGAAATCCGCGTGCTCGGCGTGGATAACCGCGGCCCGGAATTTCAACGAGTGAAGGAAGACGTGGGCATCGTGCTGGACGAGTCTCATTTTCCCGAAACGCTGAACGCCCGACAGGTGGGCCTGATTATGGCGGACACCTATCGGCGCTGGGACGCTGCGGCTTACGACGAGTTTTTAAAGCGCTTCGGCCTGCCGCTAAAAAAGGCATTTAAGGACTACTCCCGGGGCATGACCATGAAGCTTGGCATCGCCGTGGCTCTGAGCCACAGCCCAAAGCTTTTGATTCTGGACGAGGCCACCAGCGGGCTGGATCCCATTGTCCGGGACGAAATTCTGGAGATTTTTTCCGAGTTTACCCGAGATGAAACCCGCTCCATTCTTATCTCCTCCCACATCGTCAGCGATCTTGAAAAGCTGTGCGATTACATTGCGTTTCTCCACAGGGGCCGTCTGCGGTTCTGCATGGAAAAGGACGCCCTGCGGGATGAATACGGCATTGTTTCCTGCAACAAAGCGCGTCTTTCCGAACTGCCCCAAGGGGCGGTGCTGGGCGCAGAAGAATCGCCTTACGGCGTGCGGGCGCTGGTAAAGCGGAAGCTGGTCCCCGCCTCGCTGCCGGTGGAGCGGCCCAGTCTTGAGGATATCATTTTGTTTCTGGTGAAGGGGGAAAAACAGGGATGAAGGCGCTTTTAAAAAAGGATATTTTTGTGCTTCTGCGACAAATGAAGATGTTTCTTCTGATGATTGCAATTTTTGCGGCAATTCCTCAAGGGAATATGACCGTCTTTGCAATTGTCTACTGCGGTATGCTGCCCTATACCGCCATGGCCTATGACGAGCGGAGCAAATGGGACGATTTGGCCGCCATGATGCCTTATAGCGCCAGTGACATGGTTATGAGCAAATATGTGCTGGGCTGGCTGGCAGTTGGCTGCGCCACGATTTTGAGCGCCCTGAGCAACTTCCTGCTGGGGCTGTTTGTCACAACGGACTTTTCCCCGTCCTCGCTACTGCCTTACATGTGCATGGGCTTTTTGATGATGGCCATAACGATGCCCCTTATGTTCCGGTTCGGCGTGGAAAAAGGAAGAACGTTTTTTATTCTTCTGATGGTGATCGTGGCCGTGGGCGGCGCGGGTCTGGTGGCCGGACTGGTTGATTCCAGCGAGAGCGGAGAGATTCCAGCGAGGTTGCTTGGCTTTGTTCAACTCGGCATTCCCCTGTTGTCCGCCGCGCTGACGGCAATTTCGATTCCCCTCTCCATGTCCATGTACAAAAAGCGCAGATACGGCTGAGAGGGCACAGCGCGACAGGATACTCTGCCGAGGCATCAAACGTCCGCAAAAAGAGAAGACATACGAAACACATGAAATACGTAGCATTGATCGACAGACAGCGGGAAATCGCTGTCTGCCGATTTTTTGTTGCAGCTTTCCCGAAACATGACGCTACGTTTCTCTTACGTCTCTTTCCGGAAAGTTTTATTAAATGTTACAAAAACAGACCTTGCTTTTCATGGATATTCATTCTTGACGCTTTTTCGACCCGGTGATAGTATAACGTATAAACATCCTACGTTGGATGAAATGAAGTGCAAGAAGAGGAAGGGAGTTATCATGAATAAAGAAGAACTCATCGATAAAGCGTATGAAGTTCGTAAAAACGTCCTGAGAATGGCGCATGTGGACAAGCGCGGTTTTATTTCTCAATCACTGGGGGCCGCGGACTTTTTGACGGTGCTGTATTCCCACACCATGCGGTTCCATGCCGACGATCCGAAGTGGGAAGGCCGGGACAGGTTTCTCCTCTCAGCCGGGCACAATGCCATTGCCGTATACGCCGCGATGGCGGAAGAGGGCTTTTTCCCCAAGGACTGGCTGGATACTTACGGTCTTGACAACAGCCGTCTCCCTATGTCCTGCATGCCTGCCTATACGCCCGGCATCGAAATTTCCGGCGGCTCCATCGGCCTTGGACTTCCCATTGCCGTGGGCATGGCGATGGGCCTGAAATTAAAGAAATCTGATGCAAAGGTCTATGTCATGATGGGCGACGGAGAGATGGCGGAAGGCCCCACCTGGGAGGCCGCCATGTCCGCCGGCGCTTATCAGCTTGACAACATTATCGGCATTGTGGACATCAACGGGATTCAGGCGGACGGCTTTACCAGCGCGGTGCTGGATACCGAGCCTCTGCATGAAAAATTCAGCGCGTTTAAGTTTGATGTGCAGCGGATTAACGGCAACAGCATTACGCAGGTGATGGAAGCCGTGGATAAGGCCAGAAATTCCACTGAGAAGAAGCCCCACATCATTCTCTGCGATACCGTTCCCGGCACGGGAGTTCCCTTCCTCATCGGCAATCAGAAGAGCCATTTTATCAGTCTAGACGCAGAGGGCTGGGAACGGGCATTCAGCGAATTGGAAAGGGGTAAGGACTAATGAGCAACGGTATCAAAAGTGTGATCAGCGACTCCAACGTCACAACAAATCATCCGACCATGGCAGAGCCCTTTGGCAATGCTTTGATTGAGCTGGCAAAGGAGAACGAGAGAATCATCGGCCTGAGCGCGGACCTCGCCAAGTATACGGACATCCATGTGTTCCGCGACGCCTTTCCCCAGCGGTTCTATAACGTCGGCATGTCCGAGCAGCTTTTGATGTGTGCTGCCGGAGGCTTGGCTAAGGAGGGGTTCATCCCCTTTGCCACTACATACGCCACGTTTATTGCCAGAAGATGCTATGACTTCATTTCTCAGGCAATTTGCGAGCACAACACCAATGTAAAGATTATCGGCGGCCTGCCCGGTCTTCAGTCGGGCTACGGTCCCAGCCATCAGGCCACAGACGATTTAGCCATCCTTGGCTCCATGCCCAATCTGACCATCATCGACCCCTGCGATGCGCTGGAAATGCAGCAAGCCACCAAAGCGGTTGCCGCTTTCAACGGCCCTGTTTATATGCGTTTACTGCGGGGAAACCGCGTGCCTGTCGTTCTGGACAAGTATGATTATCAGTTTGAAATCGGCAAGGCCAGGCTGCTGCGGGATGGCGCCGACGTGTTGATGATCTCCTGCGGCGAGATGACCATGCGCTGTCTGGACGCGGCGGAGGCTCTTGAAGAAGACAATGTCCACGCGGCGGTTCTGCATGTTCCCACCATTAAGCCCTTGGACAGAGAAACCATTCTGGCGGAGGTGAAGAAATCCGGCCGTCTGGTGGTTACCGCCGAAAACCACAGCATTGTGGGCGGCTTGGGCAGTCTGGTCGCCAATCTGCTGGTGGACGAACAGGTATCCGCCGTTTTGAAGAAGATTGCCCTGCCCGACCGGTATCTGGCGGCAGGTACGCTTGAAACCTTGCAGGATACCTACGGAGTTTCCACCAAAGCGGTGATCTCGCAGGTGAAATCGTATCTGAACTAAGGAGGAGCGCACTTTGAAAGGAACGATGTGCGGCCTTGTCAAGGAGAGTGCGGCGCCGGGAAAGTTTGTTTATCATACCGACCTGCCCATTCCCCAAATTGACGACGATGAGGTGCTGATCAAGATTCACTGCACCGCCGTGTGCGGTACAGATTTGCACATTATGGATTGGGACAAATGGTCTCAGGCGCGGATTAAGCCTCCGCTGATTCCTGGCCATGAGATGGCGGGTGATATTGTCGAGGTGGGCAAAAATGTTCGTGACCGTAAGGTGGGCGACCGGGTTTCCTGCGAAACCCACATCCCCTGCAATCACTGCTGGTTTTGCAAAAATGGGCTGCCCCATATCTGCAAGGATGTCAAGCTGTTCGGCGTGACGGAAAACGGCGCGTTTGCCGAATATTCCAAGATTCGGGCAGACAGCACCTTCCTGCTGGACGATGGCATCTCTTATGAGACTGCCTGTCTGTTCGAGCCCATGGGCGCGGGCGTGCATGGTGTTGAAAGCGCCGAGGTGTCGGGCAAAACTGTGCTTGTCAGCGGCTGCGGCCCCATTGGGCTGACGGCCATCAGCGCCAGCAAAACCTTTGGCGCAAAGCTGGTCATTGCCTGCGACTTGGTGGACGAGCGCTTGGAAACGGCCCGGGAGATGGGGGCCGACGTGGTTTTGAACAGTAGCAAGTGTAATCTGGCTGATGAAATCCACAAGCTGACCGACGGAATCGGCGTAGATGCCGCCATTGATATTACCGGCGCAGAGCCTGCCATCAGCGCCAGCCTGCGGTGTGTCCGCGCGGCGGGCAGGTTGGTGTGCGTGGGCCTTCCCACCAAAAATATCACGCTGGACCTCACCAATGACCTGATCTACCGGGAGGTGGCGATGACCGGTGTTTCCGGCAGAAAAATCTGGGATACCTGGGCCGACTTTGAAACCGTAATGAAGGGGCCATACTACAAACTGGATAAGGTCATCGGACGGCGTTTTGCGCTGAAGGAGTTTGACAAGGCGCTGGAGGCAATTCAAAGCGGCGTCCCCGGAAAAATGATGCTTTATCCCGGAAAGGAGCCGCTGGAAGTATGAAACACGCTGAAGGAACCATCAAAAAAGTACATGTACTGCGCATTGAGCCGGGCGAAGACGTTCTGCTATCCATTCAACAGTTCTGCGACGAGCACCATATCCTCAGCGGCATTATCCTTTCCGGCATCGGCAGTCTGGACGGCTGCACCTTCTTCGACCCGCAGGAGATGCCGGGTAAGCCGGGGCTCTACGGGTATGTAACCCCCATCAGCAAGCCCACCCCCATCGAGCTGGTGGGCCTGAACGGAATTGTCTGTGGCGAAGCTGACGGGAAAGCCGCGCCCCACATTCACGCCTGCTTTGCCGATGCCGAGGGCAACGAATACGGCGGGCATCTCAAAGAGGGAAACCGAGTGCTTGTAACGGTGGAACTGGCAATTGCCGAATTGTCCGGCCTTCGTATGTCCCGAAAGCTGGACCCCGTGAAGGCCGTTCCCGTGTTGTTTCCTGAGTCGGATCAATGATATACTAAGGCGATTTCCAAAACCACCGAATGCTATATACGTAAAGAGAGGGAAAAAACATGAAGAAGAAAATTTTAGCCGCTCTGCTGTGCGCGGCAATGAGCGCCTCCCTGCTGGCTGGCTGCGGAAGCAGCTCCGGCTCCGGCAATGGCTCCGGCAGCGCCGCTGCCGACGGACAGAGCTACACCATGAAAATGCACCTGAGTCTCGGTGAAACCGACCCCGTGTACAAGTCCGCGGAGGTCTTTGCAAAAACCGTTAATGAAAAGACCGACGGCGCCATCACTGTGGAGCTGTATCCCAGTTCTTCTCTGGGCAACACCGCAGACTGCCTCGAGGGCCTGAGCCTTGGTATCTGCAACATTGTCTATGAATCCATCGGCAATCTGGCGTCGATGTCCTCTCTCGCGAATGTGGAGGCCGCACCCTATCTGTACTCCGGCGTCGACCACTGGAAAGCGGTGTGGGAAGGCGAAATCGGTCAAGACATTCTGACGAAGCTGGGAGAAGACTGCGGAATGACCCTGATGGGCGCGGGCCTGCAGGGTGTGCGCGTAATGTGCAGCAACAAGCGCATCGAGACCCCTGCCGACGTGGCGGGCTTTAAGCTGCGCGTCCCCACGATTCCCATTTATCTCGACACCTGGCAGTGGCTGGGCGCTACCCCCACTCCTCTGGGCGGCAGCGAAGTCTTCACCGCAATTCAGCAGGGCACTGTCAACGGCGCGGAAAACGGCCTGACCAACATCGCCAGCCTAAGCTGGGATGAAAGCTGCGATTACATCATCGAAACCAACCACGTTTACAACACGGTTTCCTTCATCATGGACAAAAATTATTTCGCATCTCTTCCCGCCGAGTATCAGACCATCATTCAGGAGGCTTCCGTGGAAGCGGGCAAGTATTGCACCGATCTGGTGATGGACGCCACCGAGAGCGTTCGGCCCGAGGTGGTAGCCGCCGGCTGCGAGTTCATTAACACCGACGTGTCTCTCTGGCAGCAGGCTTTGGACGGCTTCCTGGAAGCGAAGTATCCCGATTTGGTCCCCTACGCGGACGCGATTAAAGCCGCCGATCCGGCCTGAGCCCGGAATTGCTAACAAAGTGGGGCTTAGCATTGCTAAGCCCCACTCGGAAAACGCTAACAGAGGAGTTGAAAATCTGTGTTGACACAATACACCCGTTTTCTGGACGGCGTCCAAAGGGTAATCAAGGTGCTGGAAATAATTTTGCTGGCGGCGATTACCCTGATTATGGTCTATCAGTGCATGATGCGATATATCTTCCAAAATGCACAGCCCTGGTGTGAAGAGCTGGCCCTTTATCTCAGCATTTACAGCATTTTTCTGGGGATTCCCATTGCTGTCCGGCGCGACAGCCACCTTCAGGTGGATTTTCTTCTCGCCTTTATGTCGAAAAAAATCCGGTATCTGATTTCTGCCATCAGTTCTGTGGCTGCAATTGTTTTTATGCTTGTTTTTTGTTATTACGGCCTCAGCCTGATTCAGCATGCCACCAGTGCATCCACCACGCTGCCGCTGAAAATGAAGGACATTTATTATTCCTTCCCCATTGGCGCTGTTCTGACAATTCTGTTTTCCGCGGAAATTGCCGTCACGAATTTTCTTAAATTTCTTGGCAAATTTCCTGCCGATTCCAAAAGGGAGGGCGTTTAAGCGATGAATGCTGGCGTTATTATTTTTGTTCTTCTGCTGGTTTTGGCCTTCGCCGGTCTGCCGATTTATCTTTCCATCGGCATTGCCACCATGGTGGCAATGCTCCACGCCGGGTTTCCGTTGGAAGCCGTGGCCCAGAAAACCTTCCTTGGCATGAACTCCGCCTCCCTGCTGTGTATTCCCTTGTTCATTCTGGCGGGCAACATTATGGCGCAGGGCATTACCCAAAAGCTGATTGCCGCCGCCAACGTTCCGCTTGGCAGAGTGCGGGGCAGTCTCGCGTCTGTCACCGTGGTGTCCTCCGCTCTGTTTGGCGCAATTTCCGGCTCAGCCGTGGCGACCGTGGCCGCAGTGGGCGGCATGACGGTGCCTGCCATGGAGGAGGCCGGATATGATAAGAACTATTCCGTTGCCTGCGCAAGCTGCTCTTCCCTGCTGGGCCCTATGATTCCGCCTTCCATTTCTCTGGTGGTATACGCCAGCCTGACAGAGACTTCCATTCAAAAGCTCTTCATGGCCACTGCCGCGCCCGCCGTACTCTGCATGGTGTGCTTTTTGGCATATACGCTGTATTACGGCTATAAAATGAAGCTGCCGATGCAGCCCAAAACCACCACCAAGGAAAAGCTCCGCATCCTGAGAGACAGTATCTGGGCCTTGTTGATGCCTGTCATCGTTTTGGGTCTGATTTTTGGCGGCATCTGCACGGTTTCCGAAGCCGCCGCCATCTCTGCGCTGTATTCCGCCATTGTGGGAATCTTCATCTATCGCACCATCAGCCTGAAAAACCTGATGGAGACACTCTACGAGACAACGATTTCCGTGGCTGCCATCATGATTTTGGTGGGCCTGTCCAAGGCATCCGCTTATGTGGTGATCTCCTCACAGCTTCCCCAGCTTTTCATGCAGACCATGACCTCTGTGGTGTCTTCCAAGTTTATGGTGCTGCTGATTATCAATGTAATCTTCCTGATTCTGGGATGCCTGATGGAGGGCAACTGCATCATCGTGATGATGGTCCCCCTGATGCTGAGCCTCGTAAACTCCTTCGGCATTGACCTGATTCAGTTCGGCATCCTGACCTGCATCAACATCTACATTGGCTGCATCACACCGCCGGTGGGCGTATCCCTGCTGGTGGGCGCAAAGATCGGCAATGTGACCTTGGGCGGCGCTTTCAAATCATGCCTGCCGTTCTTCATCATTTCTCTGGTCATCCTCTTGATGGTTACCTATATTCCGTTCTTCACGCTGTGGCTGCCGGGCTTTCTCGCCTGACGGGAAAAGGCGCGGTAACAATACTGTATCATGCAGGAGTGAGCCGTATGTCACGGTTCACTCTTTGCATATTTTTGGAAGGTGTGTTATAATGACAAGAATAGGATTTTTAGGCCTTGGGGTCATGGGCTACCATATGGCGCTGAATCTGGACCGGAAGATGGATCTTGAGGTGATCGGATACGACGTCGGCGAACAGCAAATGCAGCTGTACCGTGATGCAGGCGGCACTTTGGCCAACAATATTGAGGAGCTTTACAAGACCTGCGACGTAATCCTCCAGATGCTGCCTACCCATGCCATCATCCAGCACTCTGTGGAGGAAGCCATCCGGCTGGGAAAGCCGGGGCGTCTCATTGTGGATTTATCCTCTGCCTCGCCGGACATCATTCTGACGCTCTCGGAGAAGGCAACGGCCGCGGGGATGTTTCTGCTGGATTCCCCCGTCAGCGGCGGAAATACGATGGCAAAAGACGGAACGCTTTCCATCATGGTGGGCGGTGACCGCGCCGCTTTTGACCAAATAAAGCCCGTGCTGGACTGCATGGGTACCCCGGTGTACACCGGCGGCCCCGGCAGCGGAGACACCACAAAGCTGGTCAACAATATGGTGGGCGGGGCGATTCTGGTTGCCATTGCAGAGGGGTACGCCTTTGCCGCAAAAGCGGGCATCGATTTGCAGACCACCTTTGACGCGACCCGTGGCGGCTTTGCCGGAGGGCCCTTATACGATAACAAGGTGCCAAAGGTCCTTCATCGGGATTTTGAGCCGGGTGCCCGTATTGCCGTTCACCGCAAGGACATCCTCAACGCCAAGCACTATGCCCACAAAATGGGTGTGGACTTGCCCTTGACCGATGTAGTGCTGCAAGTGATGGATTGGATGAACGATAACGGTTACGTTAATGAAGATCAGGCGGCGCTTGTCCGTTACTATGAGGATAAGATGCAGGTAACTGTGGGGAAAACCGTGAAATGACTCTCGGCATTCCGCCATTGGTACTTAAATATGTAGCTTGCACAAAGAAACAAACCTTGAAATTGAGGAAGAGTCTGATGAGAGAAGTGACCGGCGAGTATCTTGCCCCTATCCAGGCGAAATCCGTGGTAGACCGGGTGGTTTCACGCTTAACCAGCGCCATTATGAGCGGAGAATTGAAGCCCGGAATGAAAATCCCAACAGAATCGGATTTGGGAAAATCTTTCGGTGTGGGCCGCAACACCGTGCGGGAGGCCGTCAGGACTTTGGTAGCCTACGGCATTCTGGAGGTCCGCAGAGCAGACGGCACTTATGTCTGCGACGGGTTCTCACCCAAGATTTTGAACCCGATGCTGTATGGGATTATCCTGCAAAAGGAGAGTGCCCATCACGAGCTTGTGGACCTTAGGAAACTCCTTGATAACGGAATATTGCAGCAGCTTTTTTACACAAAGCTGCGGCAGGAGACATGGGACCGTCTGGGTGCGATTCAGGACGATTTGGAGGAATACCTGTCGCTGGGGGAGAATGACATCGCTGTGATTGCCAAGAAGGATATTGCATTTCACCAGGAGCTGGCGGCCGCCACCGGAAATGTGGCCGTCATTACTCTTTATGACAGCATTGTCAAGATCACCGAGGATTTTCTATACAAAACCATCGAGACGATCTTGCAGCATGACGCGGTGGCCTATTTTTCGGAAAGTCACAGAAATATTATGGAAAAGCTCTCTGGAAATCGGCTGGACGAGCTTTACGAGCGTGTAGAGTGGAGCTACCAGTATTGGTATATGACCTTCAAGGAGGAAGACTCCTTAAACGGCGCCCCCCAGTAAGTGGGTGGAATTTCGCTTTAAGGCAGCAGCGCATAATTTGCGGCGATGGACTTAAATTTCATTGTACTAAGAAGCCCGGCGGGACGAAGTGCGTCCCGCCGGGCTGTTGGTTTATTCGGTCACCAAAAAGGTTTCGGCAATCACCGGCAGGCGGGCGCCAAAGCCCTCCGCCGCCTCGTCGGGATAGGCCATATACACCGTCCAGGCGCGAAAAACAACGTCTCCCGCCTCCGACTTCTGTTCATAAACAATGGCTTTCTGCTGGCTCTCCACCCAATTCCCGGCGGCTTCATCGGGGCAGACCGTCAGCGTCACCTCGGGATTATTCGCGGAGACCCACTGGTCCACGGCTCCCTTAGGCAGTTCTCCGGTGGTCTTCACCCAGCCTTCATCGGGAATGTAAATGGAGTAGCTCTCTCCCTCGTACAGCGTGGCGGGGACCTCCTCGGACTGGCCCTCCACCTCCATCATTAAAACTGTGTGGTCATCTCTGCCGGGCTGGGATGCCGGATCGCCCGGCGTCTCGGACGACTTAGCTCCCGAGGATACGGCGGCGGACGAGCCGGATGAGCCGGCGGCGGGCGGATTCTGTCCGCAGGCAGACAGGGCCAGCGCCAGACAAAGGGCGGCGGCAAGCAGCAGGTTTTTCTTCATGGATAGTTCCTCCTTATATTGGCCCCACAGGGACCTCTCGTTATTTTTTCCGTTGCGGTGCTTCGGAGCGGTTGCTTTCTTTATATTGACGGAAACCGTCCGCAAAAAGTTACAAAAGGGGAGCCGAAAGGCTCCCCTTTTTCTCAGTCTTTCCGCTTGCCCAGATAGGCTTCCTTCACCTTTTCGTTCACCAGCAGCTCCGCGCCGGTGCCGGAAAGGGTAATGTTGCCGGTTTCCAGCACATAGGCCAAATCCGCAATTTTCAGGGCCATATTGGCATTCTGCTCAATGAGCAGAATCGTGACGCCCTGACGGTTAATCTCCTGAATGATTTTGAAAATATCCTGCACCACCAGCGGAGCAAGTCCCAAAGAGGGTTCGTCCATCATCATCAGCTTGGGTCGGCTCATCAGCGCCCGTCCCACGGCCAGCATCTGCTGCTCGCCGCCGGACAAAGTCCCCGCCAACTGCCAGGATCGCTCCTGCAACCGGGGAAACAGCTCGTAAACCCAGCTCAAATCCTTTTCAATCTCTGCCTTATCCTTGCGCAGATACGCCCCAATTTTCAGGTTTTCCAGCACCGTTAGATCCGCAAAAACCCGCCGTCCCTCCGGGGACAGGGCAATGCCGCTGCTGATAATCTGGTCGATGCTCCGTCCCGTCAGCTCCGTATCGTTCCACCGGATGGAGCCGGAATCAGCCTTTACAAGGCCGGTGATGGTCCGCAGCGTGGTGGACTTTCCCGCGCCGTTGGCGCCGATCAGAGTGACGATTTTCCCGTCGGGAACCTCCATGGAAATGCCCCGCAGCGCCTGAATGCCGCCGTAGGACACCTTCAGATTGTCGATTTTAAGCATCTTCCGCCACCCCCAGATACGCGTCGATCACGCGCTGATCGTTCTGGATGCTCGCCGGGGTGCCCTTGGCAATCAGTCCGCCGAAGTCCAGCACGTAAATGCGGTCGGAAATATCCATGACCAAATCCATATGGTGCTCGATAAGGAACAC
>NZ_DALZOY010000002.1:157866-203581 GCF_032018205.1 Oscillibacter sp.
AACACCGTCAGCCCCAGCTCGGAACGAATACGGCTGATGAACTCCGTCAAATCGTTCGTCTCCTGAGGGTTCATGCCCGCCGCCGGTTCATCCAGCAGCAGCAGTTTCGGCTCGGTTGCCAGCGCCCGGGCAATCTCCAGCCGACGCTGCTTACCATAGGGCAGGGAGGTTGCCAGCTCGTCCCGCAGTCCGCCAAGGCCCACAATATCCAGCAGCCGTTCGACGTCTGCCCGCTGGGCCTCCTCTTCCCGCCGATTCATCCGGAAGGTGGCAGAAAGCAAATTGGAGGTGCGCCGCAGGTGCTTCGCAATTAAAATGTTGTCAAACACCGTCTGGGATTTCCACAGCCGGATGTTCTGAAACGTCCGGGCCATGCCCAATTTGGTGATACGGTCCGGGGTTGGCGCCAAAACCTTGTCGGTAAAGGCCGCGGGGTCGCGTTCCCGCTCGGACTCTTTTATGGCATCCCACTCCTCCGGCGTCGCTCCCGTACCAGAGAGGCGGAACGCGGCGGTATACAGCTCCGGATTCTGCCCTTTGTAAAGCTTTTTCATCTTTCCCTGAGGGTGGTTGCGCACGATGGTTTCCCCGCAAAACTCCACCAGCCCATTACTGGGAGCATATACTCCGGTAATGACGTTGAAGGCGGTGGTCTTTCCCGCACCGTTGGGTCCGATGAGGGAAACGATCTCCCCCTTGTTGATTTCCAGATTCAAATTGTCCACAGCCACCACGCCGCCGAACTGCATGGTGGCGTTTTCCACGCGCAGTACATTTTCTCTCATTTACCCGCACCTGCCTTTGCTTTTGCGGAGCGTCTTTTTCTTCTCAGGTCCCACAGCTCCTGATCGCCCATGATACCCTTCCGGAAGAACAGCACCACAATCATGATGACCACGGAGAACACCACCATGCGGAAGCCGGAGCGCAGCAGCGGCAGTTTCAAATTGGAACTAAGCAGGAACCACACGTCCCAG
This sequence comes from Oscillibacter sp., assembly GCF_032018205.1. GTDB lineage: Bacteria > Bacillota > Clostridia > Oscillospirales > Oscillospiraceae > Oscillibacter. The sequence goes on from NZ_DALZOY010000002.1 coordinate 158,844, forward strand.
CCCAGCGCCAAAGCCGCCAGGACAAGCCCCAGCACCGGCCCCCAAGCCACTGCGATCCGTTCCCCGGAGCGGGAGATGAGCTTTCTGCCGCTGCGCTTCAGCCGCAGCAGACCCAACACCACAACCACGGCAATCAAAGCCGCCAGCAGGGCGCAAAGCTGCACCTTAGCGCTGAAATTTTTCAAAACCGTTTCGTTATCCAAAAACCGCAGCCACCACTCCGAGCAGCCCACGAACAGAAACGAGCCCAGCACGGACCCGGTGACGGACCCGATTCCCCCGATCACCACAATCAGGAGAATTTCGTAGGTCATGGCCGCCTTGAAAGCCGTGGCCTGCACGCTGGCCTGAAACATGGCCAGCATAGCGCCGGAAATTCCGGCGAAAAAGGAACTGATGACAAAGCTCATCCGCTTGTGGCTGGCCAGATTGATGCCCATTGCCTCGGCGGCCACTTCATCGTCCCGGATCGCCTTAAAGGCCCGACCGTAGGTGGAGTTAATCAGCAGCACCACAACCAGAATGCACGCCCCCGCGAACAGGAAGGGCATCATCGTGGTGAGCTTCAACTCGCCCAAGTGGAAGTCGGAGAAGCCGGTAAACCCATACAGCAGGTTGGAGCCGTTGGTGACGGGGCCAAGACCTTCATACTGCACCACAGAGCGGATAATTTCCGCAAAGCCCAGCGTGGCAATGGCCAGATAGTCGCTCTTCAGTTTCAAAACCGGCAATCCGATAAACCATGCGAACAGAGCCGCCACACACCCCGCCAGAATCAGGCAGAGCACCACGCCCAAAAACACGCCAAACTGGCCCATAGAGCTGCCCAAACTCTCTGTTACGGAGAAGCCAAGGCCCCCGCTGGGATACCGCTGATAAACGCTGGCCTGCCGCGCCACGGGGACGGTGAGAACGGCGTAAGTGTAGGCCCCCAGCAGCATAAAGCCCGCCTGTCCAAGGGAAAAGAGGCCCGTAAAGCCGTTTAAAAGGTTCATGGACACAGCCACCAGCGCATAAATCGCCCCCTTTTGCAGCACCGTCAGCAGCATGGACGGAACCACCTTGGACGGCAGATTGTCAAGGATCACCACCGCCACCAGCACGGCGGCGGCAATGAGCAGCGCAATCCAAGTCTTTCTATGGTCTTTTTTCTTGATCATTCCGTCACACCTTCTCCGTCAAATTCTCTCCGAAGAGGCCGGTGGGCTTCACCGCAAGAATCACAATCAGCAGAGCAAAAGTGAACGCGTCGGAAAACGTGGTCAGGCCCGCGCCTTTGATGAGGCTCTCGCAGATGCCGATGATGAAGCCGCCAATCACCGCGCCGGGAATAGACCCGATGCCGCCGAACACGGCGGCCACGAAAGCCTTCAGCCCCGGCATCGCGCCGATGGTGGGCGTGACAGTGGCGTAATTGGAAAAGTACAGCATGGAGCCCACAGCCGCCAGAAAGGACCCCACCACAAAGGTGAAGCTGATGACATTGTTGATTTTGATGCCCATGAGCTGGGCCGTTTCAAAGTCCCGGGACGCGGCTCGCATGGCCATGCCGATTTTGGTTCGTTTGATGAGCAGCACCAGACCCGCCACCAGCACCACCACCAAAAACGGAGTGACGACGGTGACCCGGCTGGTGGAGCTGCCCGCCACATTTACGCTGTCGCTGATCCAAGGCAGCACCGGATATTGCTTGGGAAGACCACCGGTGAGATACCACATGGCGTTTTGCAGCAGATAGCTCATGCCGATGGCCGAAATCATGACGGACATCCGGGGGGCGGTGCGCAGGGGGCGATAGGCCACCTTTTCCACCAACACCGCCAACGCCACCGTCAAAACGATGGTCAGTGGGATAGATAGAGTTAGAGGCATGGTGGCTGCGGCGTAGACCATTACAAAGCCGGACACCGTAAAAATATCGCCGTGTGCAAAGTTAATCAGACGTAAAATACCGTATACCATTGTGTATCCAATGGCAATCAGGGCATACTGCCCACCCACGGAGACGCCTGCCAGCAGATAGGGCAGGATTTGTTCTAGCATGGGATTCCCTCCGTTTTCATTGTGTCCCGCGCAAGGGCACGGGCTTCCCGTTAAACCGTTTTCTGCGATGCGGGCCTTGCCCGCGGTGTGAGCCTGCTTCTGTTCTGCATCGAACCCTTCGGCTTCCGGCTCGATGCAAGCCAGAATCGCTTCATCCTGAAAAGCGCGGGCGGGGTGGCTCCCCGCCCGCGCCATGGGTCCTACGGTTTTGGGGCAGACCTTCGAATCAGCCCTCCACGGACTGACGCTTCACGAAGGTAAACGCGCCATCGGTGGCCTGCTTGATGTAAGCCTCGGTCTTGTTGGCGTCGCCTGTTTCGGAATTGATGGTGATGTGACCGGTGACGGCATCGATGTCCACATTGAACAAAGCCGCCTGAATGGCTTCGCCCTCGGTGGACTGGGCCAAATTGATGGCCTCGATGGCAGTCATGTACGCATCATAGCCCAACGCGGAGACAGCCGCCACGATGTCGTTTCCGCCGTTATTGGTCAGGTTCTGCGCATCGGCGTTCAAAAACTCCTTAAAGCCCTTGACAAATGCGGCAGCAGGACCTGCATCGTCGTTCTCGTCGAAGAAGGTGGAGCAGTAAACCTTCTGATCGGTCCCCTTCTGGGCGGCGAGAATCGCGGAGTTCTCCCACGTATCTCCGGCGGTGATGGGAATGCTGACACCGGCCTTGGCGGCCTGACCCACGATCAGGGCGGCATAGGTGGTGGAAGAGGGGGCAAAAATCACGTCCGCGCCATAAGTCACGGCGTTCTGGATGTAAGCGGAGAAGTCAGAGGTGCCCTCGGGGAAGCTCTCGGCTTTCACCTCGCCGCCCAGACCCTCAAATGCCTGCTTGAAGTAGGTGCCGAGGCCGGAACCGTAGTCCTCGCCCAGCATGGTCAGGACATAGGCCTTTTTCGCGCCGAACTCCTCGGAGACAAAATTTGCCATGACACTGCCCTGGAAGGGGTCCAAGAAGCAGACCCGGAAGTAGTACGGGTTCAGCTCCGTCACGGCGGGGTTGGTGCAGGACACGCCGATGGCGGGAATCTTCGCCTGCTCAAAGGTGGGCGCGGCGGCAATGGATACGCCGGAGCCATAGGAGCCCAGCACCACGGACACGCCCGCGTTCACCAGCGTCTGAGCGGCGGTGATGGCCTTGTCGGTGGTGGACTGGTTATCCACGATTTCCAGCTTCACGTCGTAAGTCTGGCCGCCGATCTCCACGGTAGGAACCACCTGATTGGCATACTGGATGCCCAGCACCTCCTGCTTGCCGCCCGCGCCGTTGTCGCCGGACGCAGGCTCAAACACGCCCACCTTCAGCACGGGATTGCTGCCGCCGGACGCGCTGCCGCCGTCGCCGGATGCACTGCCGCCGGTATCCCCGCCGCAGGCGGCGAGAGAGAAGGTCATGGCAAGAGCCATGGCAAGCGCAAGAAACTTTTTCATGTTCTTTCCTCCTGTCGTCAATAAAAGAGAACCGTTTTCCAATTCTCTTTGCATAGGAAGTATTTTACGGAATTTCTCCCGGTTTTTCAAGTAGAATTATATACAGTGCAGTGCTTTAAATCCGTTCCCTTTCCCAAAATTTCCCAAAAATCTTTTCATGATTTGTCCCCACCCAAAAGACATATGTAGCTATTGCAGAAAAAATTCCTAAAGACTGTCCTTGATACAAAGACAATCATTTTCGTGATTTCGCCGAAGGAAGCAAAAAATAATTACGTACTCTTACGTCTCAGGGCAGATTTTGTTCCGCTTTTCACTCTTTTGGCAAAATACGCACTCTCCAAAGCACCGGGGGTCCGGTGCGGGCGCGGGAACGGTTCTCAAAAAAGTCCCCGCCGCTGGACGAACGGCGGGGACTTCTATGATGCACTTACGCCCGAGCTGAGGCCTCCACCACGGTTAAAAACTCCTGCCGCGTCATTGTCTCGTTGGCCAGTAGGAAGTTTGCCACCGAGTCGAGCTGGGAGCGTCGCTCCCGCAGAATCATTTCGCAACGATCGTAGGCGGCAGTCACAATGCGGCGCACCTCCTCGTCGATCTGGGCGGCGATCTGCTCGGAATAGCTGCGGCCCTGACCCATGGCCCGGCCCAGAAACACCTCGTCGTGGCCGGATTCAAAGGAGACGGTGCCAAGCTTTTCGCTCATACCGTAGGTGGCCACCATTTTGTGGGCGATGCGGGTGGCCCGTTGAATATCGTTGCCCGCGCCTGTGGAGATATCCCCCAGCACCAGACTTTCGGCGGCGCGGCCCCCGAGAAGGGCCACAATCTGCTCTTCCAAATACCGCTTGGACATATAGGAGCGGTCCTCCTGCGGCAAAGAAATGGTCATGCCGCCCGCCTGCCCCCGAGGCACAATGGAGATCTGGTTCACAGGATCGTGGCTGGGCAGCGCGTGCATCACGATGGCGTGGCCCGCCTCGTGGAAGGCGGTGAGCCGGCGCTCGTGCTCGGGAATCACCCGGCTTTTCTTCTCCGGCCCGGCGATGACCTTGATCTCCGCCTCCTTCAAATCCGCCATGGTGATGAACTTCTGGTTCCGCCGGGCCGCCAGCAACGCCCCCTCGTTGGTGAGGTTTTCAAGATCTGCCCCGGTGAAGCCGGGGGTTCCCTTAGCCACCTCACTCAAATCAACATCCTCAGACAAGGGCTTTCCCCGGGTGTGTACCTTGAGGATTTCTTCCCGCCCGCGAATGTCGGGAAGCCCCACAAACACCTGCCGGTCAAACCGGCCGGGACGCAGCAGGGCCGGGTCCAGCACATCCACCCGGTTGGTGGCGGCCAACACCACCACCCCTTCGTTGGCGGAAAAGCCGTCCATCTCCACCAGAAGCTGATTCAAGGTCTGCTCCCGCTCGTCGTGTCCGCCGCCCACGCCCGTGCCTCTCTGGCGTCCCACCGCATCAATTTCGTCGATAAACACGATGCAGGGCGTGGTCTTTACCGCTTCTTTAAACAGATCCCGCACCCGGGACGCGCCCACGCCCACGTAAAGCTCCACAAAGTCCGATCCTGAGATAGACAAAAAGCCCACCCCGGCCTCTCCCGCCACGGCCTTTGCAAGCAGGGTCTTGCCGGTGCCCGGAGGGCCCACCAGCAGCACGCCCTTGGGAATCCGCGCGCCCAACTCGGTGTACTTCTGCGGGTCCTTTAAAAACTCCACAATCTCCCGCAGCTCTTCCTTCTCTTCGTCAGCCCCCGCCACATCCGCAAAGGTGATGGACTTGTCCCGCTCGGAAAGCGCGTGCGTCCGGGCTTCGCTAAAGCGGTTCATCCGGTCCGGACCGCCCGCTCCGCCGGAACGAAGGGACATGAGATACCACATGCCGCCCAGCAGCAGCGCCGCCACCACATAGGGCAGCAGAATCGCCAGCCAGTTGGTGGAATGGTCCGCGCGGTAGTTGTAGGAGGTGATGATGCCCTTGGCGGCCTGCTCCTGAATCAGGTCGTTCAAATCGCTGTAAAACAGCTCAAAATCATACAGCTCGTGGACTGCGGTGGTGCTGCCGTTGATCTGCGTACGCAGATGCAGCGTCAACGTATTGTTGAAGATGTCAAGACTCTCCACCTTCTCCTGCTTGATAAGGCGCACCACCTCGGAATACTCCAGCGGCTCCGCGGCAGAGCTGCTGCGCCACAGATACATGGCGCACAGCAGCATCACCACCGCCAGGAAGACAAAGGTCATCGCGTTTGTGGCTTTTGAATTTTTCAACGGGTCCTCACTCCTTTGCGGGCCAATCGCCCGTTTAGCGGGAATAAACCTCCGGCTTCAGCACACCGATATAGGGGACATTCCGATACTGCTGGCAATAGTCCAGTCCGTAGCCCACCACAAACTCATCCGGCACCACAAAGCCGACATAATCGGCGTTGACGGCCTTGGTCCTGCGGGAAGGCTTATCCAGCAGCGTTACGATGGTGATGGAGGCGGCACCCCGGGTTTTGAAATACTCGCTGAGAAACGCGAGGGTGTTGCCGGAGTCCAGAATATCCTCCACCACGATGACGTGCCGGTCCGTGATGTCCTGCTGAATGTCGTGGACAATCTTCACCCGGCCGGAGGAACTGGTGGCGTTTTCATAGGAGCTGACGGCGATATACTCCACGTCACTTTTCACCTGACAGGCCCGCACCAGATCCGCCATAAACAGAAAGCATCCCTTTAACACGCCCAGAAACAGCGGATTCTTCCCCTCAAATTCCTTATACAGCTCTTCGCCCAGCTCCGCAATACGGGTTTGAATCTGCTCCTCCGTCACCAGAATTTTGAGGATGTCGTTTTCCATCTCACTTCTCATATTGTCTCTCCCTCTATGTCTTCTGAATAAAATGTCACCCAATCGCCGGACGCTCCGGCGGAAAATTCCAAATCCACGCCAAGATACGGCGCGGCCACAGGCCGCTCTCCCGTCCGCAGCACCGGCAAACGGTCCCGCGTATCTGGGGAAATCCCCGCGTCGGCAAACAGCCGCTTCAACGTCCGCGCGCCCCGGCTTCCCGGCAGATTCATGCGGTCCCCGCTGCGCCAGAGTGTCACCTCCAGCGGCCCCGGTACGCGCAGCCGATAGGAAACGTTCCCCGGCGGGCCCTCGCCCCCCAGCAGCACGCGCCATTTGCCAAATTCCACAATCTGTCCTGGAAAAAGCGCCACGGACCGTGGCATGGGGGTCGCTTTGAAAAGTTCCAACGTTTCCCCGGTGTTGCGGGCCAGCAGCCCGTAGGGCAAAGAACACTCCCTGCCCTTTCCCAATGACAGTACGGCCCCCGCGTGGGCCGCGGACAAATCCCTCCGCCGTCCGCAGACTGTTTCCATCAGCCCCAGCACCATCCTGCCGCGAAGGGCCTCCGGCGCGGAGCGCAGGACTTCCCACGGTAAAACCGCGCGGTCCTCGGACAGCTCGGTCTTTTCCAGCAGCTTTGCCGCAAGCTCATCCAACAGCGCATCCTCCGCCGCCAGAAGTGCGGCAGAGCGAGCCATATTTTGCGCCGCTTTGGGGTTAATTTCCCGCAGAACCGGCAAAACCCTGTGCCGAAGCAAATTCCGGGTCGCGTCGTCCTCGTCGTTCGTCTCGTCCTCCACATGGGGTAGGCCCCGGGCGGCAGCGTAATTCGCAAGCTGATTCCGGGTCAGCTCCAAAAACGGACGGTAGATATTTCCCCGCACGGCGGGAATCCCCAGCCCGGCGGAGCCGGTGCCCCGGCAAAGGTTTAACAGCATGGTCTCCGCGTTGTCGTCGGCATGGTGGGCGGTGAGAATGGCGGCGCCGTGCCGCTTGGCGACGACTTCCTCCAAAAAGGCATACCGCAGCCGCCGGGCGGCTTCCTCCAGAGAAAGGCCCTCTTCCTCCGCCAGCGCCCGGGCGTCGCCCCGGTCGGAGACAAAGGGAATGCCCCTCTGGGCACAATAGTCCCGGACGAAGGCCTCGTCCCGGTCCGCCGAAGCGCCCCGCAGCCCGTGGTGAAAATGAGCCGCGGAGACAGAAATATTCCGTCCCTCCGCCCAGCGGAGGACAAAGTCCAGCAGACACATGGAGTCCAGCCCCCCCGACACGGCGCACAGCAGCTCCGTCCCGGCGAAAAAATGCGCCGTCATAAATTTTTCGGCGGAGGGCAGTTCAGTCCTCATCGTCGTACCGCGTCTCCAGCGTGCCGAACATGGTATACTCCGGCACCCACTTCAACTCCACCTTTCCCGTTTCGCCGTGGCGGTTTTTCGCCACGATGCACTCGGCAATGTTGCGCTTTTCGGAGTCCTCGTTATAGTAGTCGTCCCGGTAGAGAAAAAGCACGATGTCTGCGTCCTGCTCGATGGCGCCGGATTCCCGGAGGTCGGAGAGCATGGGGCGCTTGTCGTCCCGCTTCTCGTTGGCACGGCTTAGCTGGCTCAGGCAAATCACCGGCACATCCAGTTCCTTGGCCATAATTTTCAACGTACGGGAGATGTCGGAAACCACCTGCTGACGGTTCTCTCCGCCCTTGCTTTTCCCCCCGGCGGAGGTCATCAACTGCAAATAGTCGATGACCACCAGACCCAGATTGTCAAGCCTGCGGCATTTTGCATTCATGTCCGCCACGGACAAAAGCGGATTGTCGTCGATACGGATATCCACCCGATTGAGCACCGTGGCGGCGTCCGCAATTCTCTCCCAGTCCGTCTCCCGCAGGGAGCCGGTGCGCAGCTTATTGCTCTCCACCAGCGCCTCGGAGGAGAGGAGACGCAAAACAAGCTGCTCCTTAGACATTTCTAGGGAGAAGACGGCCACGGACCGGTCCGTCCCCTTGGCCACGTTCAGGGCCATGTTCAGGGCCATGGAGGTCTTGCCCATGCCGGGCCGGGCCGCCAGCAGAATCAAATCCGACTTGTTCAGGCCCGTGATTTTTGTATCCAGCATGGAAAGGCCCGTGGAAAGGCCCGGCATGCCCGAGTCGGACTCGCTCATCTCGCTGAGCCGGTCCAGCACATCCGGCAAAACCTGCCGGACGGGGGTCATGCCCTGCGCACCCTGTCCCCGGCGGATGGCGAAAATCCGCTGCTCCGCCGCTTCCAGCGTTTCGGCGGCCTCGCCGCCGCCCTCCTGCACCATGGCGGTAATCTCCGAGGCAGCCTGAGCCACCGCCCGCAGAAGGGCCTTATCCCGGACAATGGAGGCGTATTCCAGCACGTTTGCCGCCGTGGGAGTAATCTCAATCAACTGGGCAAGATAGGCCCGGGTGGTGTTCTCGTCATAGGTGCCGTTTTTCTGCATCTCCTCCGCCACCGTGATCCCGTCGATGGGCTTCGCGTAGGTAAACATGGAGCAGATGGTTTCAAAAATCTCCCGGTTCTGACGCAGGTAAAAATCCTCAGGCCGCAGCTTGTCCACGACCTCCTTCACACAATCCGGGTCGATGAGGACGGAGCCCAGCACCGCCTGCTCCCCCTCTAAAGAGTGGGGCGTCTGGCGCAGAAGCAAATCTTCAATTGCCACGAAAAATCACCTCCGGGCGTGTTATTGGATGCATGGTGACGGTTACTTCTCCTCGTAGACGGACACATACACGGTGCCGCTCACCTCAAAGCCCAGCTTAGCCCGGACCTCGTAGTTGCCAAAGGCCTTGATGGGGTCCTCCAGCGCCAGCTTCTGCTTGGGGATGTCCACGCCGTGCTGCTTTTGCAGTTCCTCGGAAATCTCCTTGGTGGTGATGGCGCCGAACAGCCGCCCGCCGGTCCCGGCCTTGGCGGTGACCTTGACAGGGCTCTCCTTCAGCTTTTCCGCCGTGGCCTCGGCCTCGGCCTTCTGGCGGGCCTCCTCGGCCTTGCGGGCCTTTTCCTTCATGTTCATGGTGTTCACCGCGTCCGCCGTGGCGGCAGTGGCCAGCTTGCGGGGCAGCAAAAAATTCCGGGCGTAACCCTCGGAAACCTCCACCATCTGGCCCTTCTTTCCCTGACCCTTCACATCCTGCATCAAAATCACTTTCATCGGTATCTCTCCTTATTTGTCCGATCCTGCGTGGGATCTTTTATTTTTTCAGATACTCGTCCACGGCCTCCAGCAGCTTTTCCCGGACGGTTTCGGGGTCGCTGTCCTCCACCCGTCCGCCTGCGGTGGTGGAGTTTCCTCCGCCGCCCAGCGTCTCCAGAACCACCTGCACGTTGATATCCCCCAAAGACCGGGCGGACATCAAAACGCTCTCACCGTCCCGGTAGATCACGAAGGATGCCTGCACGCCCTTGAGCGTCAGCAGTTCATCTGCGGCCTGCGCCGCCGCCACCCGTTCCACGCCGTCCTCCGTCACGGTGGCCACGGCGATGTCGTCCCGGTACAGCTCCGCCTGACGGATAATGTCATAGCGGGAAACCATCTCCGTCAAATCGTTCTGGAACAGGCGCTGCACCGCGCTGGTGTCCGCCCCGGCCCGGCGCAGGAAGGCCGCTGCCTCAAAGGTCCGTCCGCCGGTGCGCATGGTGAAATGCTTTGTATCCAGCACAATGCCGGCAAGGAGCGCCTCTGCCTCCTCGGGAAGGAGGTCGCTGGGCTCCACCAGATACTGCAAAAGCTCCGTCACCAGCTCGGAGGCGGAGGAGGCATACGGTTCGTGGAAATTCAGCGCGGCATTTTCAATGTAGCTGGCGGCACGGCGGTGGTGGTCGATGACCGCCACCCGGTTGCAGGACTCCAGCACGGCGGGGCTTTCCACAAAGTCCGGCCGGTTGGTATCCACCACGATGAGCAATGCCCCCGGCTGCATCCGCAAAAGAGCCTCGCTGCCGCTGACAAACACACCGGCATACTCCGCCCGCCCCCGCAGCTTTTCCAGCACGGCCTCCGCCGCGTTGTGGTTCAGGTCGATGACCACCTGAGGGTGCTTTCCCAGCTTCCGCGCCGCGCAGCAAAGGCCCGTTGCCGCACCCACCGCGTCCATATCGGCAAAGGAGTGCCCCATGATATAAACCTGCCGCGCGTCGCTCATCAGCTCGCCCAAGGCGTTTGCCATGACCCGGGACTTCACTTTCGTGCGCTTTTCGGGACTTTTAGTCCGTCCGCCGTAAAACTCAAAATCCAACTTGCCCCGAACCACCGCCTGATCGCCGCCCCGGCTCAGCGCCATCTCCAGCGACAACGACGCATTTTTATAAAGCTCCGCCACCCCATCGGCCTCCCGGCCCACGCCGATAGACAGCGTGGGATGGGACCCCTCGCCGCCAATTTCCCGCATGGAATCCAGCACGGAAAACTTCTCCGCTACCAGGGGGGCATAGTCTTTTTCCTCCGTCAAAAGAAGGTAGCGGTCCCGGTTGGTTTTCACCAAAAGCCCCGTGTCCACCGCCCACGCCGTCAGTTTTTCATCAATCTGGGCCTGAATGGCGCTGCGCTGGGCCTCGCCGCTGACCTTCATCAGTTCCTCGTAATTGTCCACATTCAAAAGCGCCACCACGGGACGGGACAGCTCAAACTTCTCCCGCATGGCGTCGTATTCCGTGGTATCCACCCAGTAGGTGGTGGCCACCAGATTCTGGGTTCCGTCCCGGTCCTTCGCCCGGACAAGACTGCCATACACCCGGAAGCGGCGGTTGTTCATCACCACCCGGTCGGGGCACTCTTGCTTCCCCTCCAGCAGCCACGCAACCGGCATCCCCGGCACCGTGTCTTCCACCTTAATTTCAAACAGATGCTCCCGCACGCCAACAAGCTGCAAAAAATCCTCGTTGCTCCATATGATTTCGCCGGTATCCGGGCGAAACACCATGATGGGCAGGGGCGAGTTAATCAGGGTGGATTTGCTGGCGGCGTCCACGCTGCCGGTCAGGCTGTTGATATACTGCAAAATCCCCTGCTTGCGTTTCTGCGTGCTGGAACGGAAAAAAAGATACATTCCCACCGTGACCGCGCCCTCCGCCGCCGCCAGCAATGGCTGAACCGGAACGGTCACCGCCGCAAACAGCAGCAGGCACAGAAAATAGAGTTTTAGATTGGGCTCCAGCAGCCGGGAAAACTTTTTATTCATAATCGGTTGCCCTCCTCCGGAGCGGTGCCGCCCGCGCGGCGATGCTCCTAAGCCATAGATTTTATTAGTATACCACCCCTTTGTTTTTCGGGCAAGATTTTTTCTGTTTTCGACCCGTCCTCAATTTTTTAAAAAGGTGTATACAAACTCGGGGGCATGTGCTATACTATCCTATACAGTATCATTCGGGAGATTGCGCGCAGGCCGATGAGCCGGGCATTTTTTGCCCCTAGCGGCCGCCGCAGCCCGCTGATGTTTTTGTATTTCACTGGGCAGGACCGCGGTCCCATCCCGGTTTAATAAACGGACAATCTCACAGGGTACAGCGCGGACGCAGTTCATTCTTCCGCCGGCGAGACGGGGCCGGACGAAGTTGGACCGTCCTTAATTTGGTGCGGCTTTTTGCGATGCAAATGGCTTTCGCGCCCTATTTTGGTATACGTTTTCCGCCGTACATCCTGGGATTCCTCCATAACTTTTACTTATTTTTATATAAAGGAGTTCTCTGAATTTATGGCAGAAAAACTGAAAATTATTCCTCTCGGGGGGCTGGACGAAATCGGCAAGAACATGACCGTTTACGAGTACGGCGGCGAAATGATCGTCGTCGACTGCGGCATGGCCTTTCCGGGAGACGATATGTACGGCATCGATCTGGTGATTCCCGACGTGACGTATCTGATTAAAAACCGCGCCCGCGTCCGGGGTCTGTTTATCACCCACGGACACGAGGACCATGTGGGGGCCATCCCTTACGTGCTTAAGCAAATCAACATTCCCATCTACTGCACCCGGCTCACCGCGGGCCTGATCAAACTGAAGCTGGAGGAGCACGGCTTGGTAAAGTCCACCAAGCTTATCACCGTGGAGCCGGGCGAAACCGTCCGGGCGGGCAAGTTCAACGTGGAGTTCATCCACGTGAACCACTCCATCGCGGATTCCGTGGCCTTTGCCATCCACACCCGGATGGGCACCGTGGTCCACACCGGCGACTTTAAAATTGACTCCACCCCCATTGACGGCGAGGTCATGGACCTTGCCCGGCTGGGCGCGCTGGGGAAGGAGGGCGTGCTTGCCCTTTGTGCAGACTCCACCAATGTGGAGCGGCCCGGCTTCACCCCGTCTGAAAAAACCGTGGGCGCCGCCTTCATTCGCCAGTTCACCGGGTGCAACGAGCGCATTCTCGTCACCACCTTCGCATCCAACGTTCACCGCATCCAGCAGGTGCTGGACGCTGCGGCCGCCACGGGACGAAAGGTAGCGGTCACCGGCCGGAGCATGGAAAACATGATGCGGGTCTCCACGGAGCTTGGCTATATGAAGGTCCCCAAGAACACCCTTCTGGACCTGAACCGCATCAAGGGCTTGCCCAAAAATAAGCAGGTCATCGTCACCACCGGCTCTCAGGGCGAAGAAATGAGCGCCCTGTACCGCATGGCGTTTTCCACCCACCGTCAGGTGGAGCTGGGCGCAGGCGACAAGGTGATTATCTCCGCCTCCGCCATCCCCGGCAACGAGGTGACGGTGGGCCGGGTCATTAACGAGCTGTTCCGCAAGGGCGTGAACGTGGTTTACGACCGGGCGGATATGCTTCACGTCTCCGGTCACGCCTGTCAGGAGGAGCTGAAGATTGTTCACGCGCTGACGAAGCCCCGTTTCTTCGTCCCCGTCCACGGCGAGCAGCGGATGCTGCAAATCCACTCCAATCTGGCCCAGTCCATGGGTATGGATCGCAATCACATTGCCATTGCTCAAAACGGCGCTGTCATTGAAATTACCGGCAAGAGCATGAAGGTCAACGGCTCTGTCCCCTCAGGAGAGGTGTATGTGGACGGCTCCGGCGTGGGCGACGTTGGCGCCGTGGTCATGCGGGACCGCAAACGCCTTGCCGAGGACGGCATGGTGGTGGTGATTCTCCCCGTCTCTTCCCACGATGGGCAGATTCTCTCCAAGCCGGAGATTGTCACCCGGGGCTTCATTTACGTGAAGGAGTCTGACGAGATGATGCGGGAGTTGGAGAACATCGCCATGGAGGCGGCAACCAACGCCCCCCGCAGCCGCGGGCGGGACGACGGCGAATTGCGCAGCGCGGTGAAGTCCGCCGTCAGCAATTACCTCTTTAAAAACACCCAGCGCAGCCCCATGATCATTCCCGTGGTCACCAAGCTGTAACTAAAATAAACAGAGCGCCGCCCCGAACATTCGGGGCGGCGCTTTTTGCCGTTGTTTTTCAGTCGGAGTGCCGGACGCGTTCCTTTCCGGGAATGGCACGCGGAACCCCGACGCTGCCGCTCTGGGCAAACAACCGGCAAAGCCTTTATATCAGGCCCCAAGCCCCTCCAGCGCCCGCTCGGGCAACGAGGCTGCCAGTAGGCAGGAAAGCTCAAAGCACTCGCCTTCCGTCAGGTCAAGACCCAGCCTTGGCAGCAGGGACTGCAATTGAAGGGCTTTTTTTTTGAAATCTCTTGCCGCCAGAAAGCCCGTGTCCGTGAGATAGATTTTTCCGTACCGCTTCCGCACCAGAAATCCCTTTTCCATCAGGACGGCGGACATCCGGGTGACAGAGGGCTTGGTCACATGCAGCGCTTTGGCCAGCTCTACGGTGCTGACATCCGGCATGGCGTGAGCCAGGTCGTAAATTGCCGCAAGATAGCGCCGATGCGCCGGGGTCAGTCGTTCCATTACAAACCTCCTGTTTCAAAATTGGTACAGGGAGGCGCGGGCGGAGTTTGCTCTGCCCGCGCCCCAAATGTCAAGTGAATGTTTATTTCTCGTGGCAGCTTCCGCCGCAGGAGCCGCAGTCGCTGCCGCAGGAGCAGCCGCCTTTCCCGTTTTTCCTGTTGTGGACGCCGCGGGCCACGATGGCCACAAAGATGGCCAGAACGACCAGACCTAAGATAATTGTCGGCAGATTCATGTGCAGACCACTCCTTTCAAAGTGTCAAATGTAGATGTGTATATTACCGGACGCCGGCCTTGGCCGCCGCGTCCACAGAGCTGACGGAGAGGACATTGCCGTCGTACTTATTCTTGCGGAACAGGAGATACACCAGACCCGCCAGCGCCACAAGCGCAGCCACGGTGCCCGCGCCAAAGGATACCTCGCCCAGAAGCAGTCCGCCCAACTGATAGATAATCAGGGCCATCACATAGGCGAAACCGCACATATAGCCGATGGCGGCAGCGGTCCATTTGGCGTTGTTCATCTCCCGCCGGATGGCGCCCATAGCGGCAAAGCAGGGGGCGCACAGCAGGTTGAAAACCATGAAGCTATATGCGGAGAGAACCGTGTAGTGTGCCGCGATGGCGGCCCAGAGGCCCGCGTCGTCCTCGGCAACCTCTTCTCCGATGTGGAACAGAACGCCGAAGGTGGAAACCACGTTCTCCTTGGCAATCAGGCCGGTGACGGTGGCCACGGTGGACTGCCAGTCGCCAAAGCCCAGCGGCGCGAAGATAATGCACACCGCGCCGCCGATGGCCGCAAGCAGAGAGCCGTTGTTATCCTCCACCATGCCGAACGCGCCGTCCGTAAAGCCAAAGCCCTGAAGGAACCACAGCACGATGGACGAGGCCACGATGATGGTGCCCGCCCGCTTGATGAAGGACCAGCCCCGCTCCCAGGTCGCCCGCAGCACGTTGTTCATGGCGGGCACGTGATAGGCGGGCAGTTCCATGACGAAGGGCGCCGGGTCCCCGGAAAAGCCTTTTGTCTTCTTCAGGATGATGCCGGAAATCACAATGGAGGCCACACCGATGAAATAGGCGGACACAGCCACAAGGCCGCTGTTTTCAAACAGCGCGCCGGCGAACAGGCCGATGATGGGCATTTTTGCTCCGCAGGGGATGAAGCAGGTGGTCATGACGGTCATGCGCCGGTCCCGCTCATTTTCAATGGTGCGGGAAGCCATCACGCCGGGCACACCGCAGCCGGTGCCGATGAGCATGGGGATGAAGCTCTTGCCGGACAGGCCAAACTTCCGGAAAATCCGGTCCATGATGAAGGCGATACGGGCCATATAGCCCACGTCTTCCAAAATGGCCAGCATGAAGAACAGCACCAGCATCTGGGGCACAAAGCCCAGCACCGCGCCAACACCTGCGATGATACCGTCGGAGATCAGGCCGATCAGCCACTCGGCAACGCCCCAGCCCTCCAGCAGAACGCGGGAGCCTTCCTGAAGCCATGCCGCGCCCAGCACGTCGTTGGTCCAGTCCGTCAGGAAGCTGCCGAAGGGACCCATGGCAACCCAATACACCGCGAACATGATGACCGCAAAAATGGGCAGGGCCAAAATCCGGTTGGTGACAACACGGTCGATTTTATCGGAGGAGGTAAGATCGTGCTTGGCCCGCTGCCTCTTCACAGCCTTATTCACCACGCCGTTTATGTAAGCATACCGCTGGTTGGTGATGATGCTCTCCGCGTCATCGTCCAGCTCTTTTTCACAGTCGGTGATGTGCTCTTCCAGATGAGCCTTCAAATCGGCATCGATGTTCAGCTCGGAGAGAACCTTGTTGTCCCGCTCGAAGATCTTGATGGCATACCAGCGGAGGAAACGGTCGTCCACTTTCCCCTGAATGGATTCTTCGATGTGGGCAATGGCATGCTCCACACTGCCGGTAAACACATGGGGCAGTTCCCCCGCCTTGCGGGACTGGCCCAGAGCCATTGCCTTCTCGGCGGCGGAAATACTGCCCTCGCCCTTCAGCGCGCTCATTTCCACAACCTCGCAGTGCAGCGCCTCCGCAAGCTTCTGCAAATCAATCTGATCTCCGTTTTTCCGCACCAGATCGATCATATTTACCGCCACCAGCACCGGCAGACCCAACTCCACCAGTTGGGTGGTGAGATAGAGGTTGCGCTCGATGTTGGTGCCGTCCACAATGTTCAAAATCGCGTCCGGCTTCTCCCCTACCAGATAGCTCCGGGCCACCATCTCCTCCAGCGTATAGGGGGACAGGGAATAGATACCGGGCAAATCCTGAATCACCACATCCTTGTGGCCCTTCAACTTGCCCTCCTTCTTCTCCACGGTAACGCCGGGCCAGTTGCCCACGTACTGGTTGGAGCCGGTCAAGTCGTTGAACAGCGTGGTTTTACCGCAGTTTGGGTTACCGGCCAGTGCAATTTTAATATTCATCGTTTTCTCCTTCCAAAAATGTTAGTAAAAGCTAACCTTTAGCCCTTGAAAACGGCGGCCCGCCGCCGCCTTGCGGGAGCGGATCTCGCCGCACCCAGTCTTCTTCAATGAGCAAACGCGCACTGCGCGCCCGGTTCGCTCTCGCGGAAAATTCGGCTTTTTGAATTTGTCCGCGAAAAAATGTACTGCTTACTGAACCTCGATCATCTCCGCGTCGGCCTTGCGCAGGCTGAGCTCATAGCCCCGCACATTCAGCTCCATGGGGTCTCCCAGGGGGGCTACCTTCCGCACGTGGACCTCCACACCCTTGGTGATGCCCATGTCCATGATCCGCCGCTTGGTTGCGCCCTCACCGTGGAGCTTTACCACGGTGGCATTTTCCCCAACCTTCACTTCTTTCAGTGTCCTCATGTCTCTCCTCCTCAAATCATAATGCGATTGGCCATTGTCTTGTCCAGAGCAATGCGGCTGTCCTTCACTTGGAGAATCAAATTCCCGGCAATCTCACTGACCACCGTGATATCCTCATCCACCACAAAGCCCAACTCCGCCAAGTGCTGGCGCACCTCGTCTTTGCCGGAAATCTTACGGATCGTCACAGTCTCCCCTGTTCTCGCCATCGTCAGCGGCATCATAGGCTCTCCCCCCTCTCAAGGATTAGCGATTGCTAACCACAACTCCAAATACAAAGGTAAGTCGCAACTTACCTTCTTTACAGCTAGAGTTTACTACCCCTAACCGTCCTTGTCAACCCCCTTTTTCAAGCACAGGACAGCTTTAAGTTAGTTTCGCTAACTCATACGGATTAAAAAGGGCCTGTCCCCTTTCCTTTGTGCAGATTTACAAGTCCACCCTCCCCGCCGGGACCCCATTTTTCAGAAACGCGTCCGCAGGATGGACCATGGTCTGATCCTGCAAAAGACGGAACCGCCCCCGCGCGGTCAGCCTGAACCGCACGGGGGCAGCATCCGGGGAAAATAGAAGGTAAACAGAAGCTATGTATCTTTATTTCAGAGGGCGCCGCGCATTACCACTTGGCAAGCCCACGGCCCAGCTCGCGGCATGCCTCCTGACCCGCGTCATCAGGCATTTCGTTGGCAACCAGGCCCTCCTCTTCATAGAGGTTGGCGTTGTCGCAGCGCTTGCACCAGTCACGCATCCACTGGCCGTCGCCCCAGCCGTAGGAGCCGAACAGCGCGATGCGCTTGCCGGTGAGATCGCCCTCCAGAGCGGTGAACATGGGGTCAAACTCGCTCTCCTCCAAAACCTCGGACCCCATGGCGGGACAGCCGAAGGCCACGGCTCCGTATTCCTTAAACCGGGCGGTGGAAAAATCGCCGGGGCCAAGCAGCTCGGCCTCGCCGCCCGCTTCCTTGACGCCCTCCGCAATGCACTGGGCCATTTTTTCCGTATTACCGGTGCCGCTCCAATAAACGATTGCAACTTTGTTCATGATGCAGTTTCCTTTCTCAGCAGATAGATTAAATATATGACCAGCGGCGGCTATGCAGCCACCACAAGCTCAATAAGAGGGACTCCCCGGGCATACCGCTCCTTATACACTGCTGTACATTTGCGGTACCGGTCAAAGCATTTCTGCGCCGCCGCCGGGTCACCATAGGCTTTCCAATAGCCGCAGCAGGTATAGTTCCAGCCCCGGTTCTCAATGAAGCCCACCACATCCTCCAGCGGATAGCCCAGAAAGATTCCGATTTCGTGGGGATACTCCGCTTCCATGCACATACGCTCGGAAAGCTGGTCCAGCATGGCGGGCACGCCGGAGGTGACATAGCCCTCGCCCTCCAGAAACGCGCGGCTGCCCTCTTCTTCCAGCAGCCGGGCCACCCAAGACTCCCGATAGACATAAAGCATCCCCGCGTCCAGCGAGGGGCATTCCTTTAAAACCCGAACGCGAATGCCATAGAGCTTCAGCGTCTCGTCCCAACGGGCCGCGTCGCACCGAAGCTGCTCCAGACTTTCGCTCCGAAAACGAAACAGATTGGCGGGCTTCACCCCCGCCAGAGTGGGCGCGCAGTGGGTAATCAGCGCCGTTTCAAACCGTGGCTCCATAAACTGCCTCCCGTGTCTTGCGGAGCAGTTCGCTCCGTGTCAATGCGGGCCGCCTGCGGGCGGCTCCCGCGTCAATGGAACAAATCTCATGACGTGTATAGCCTTCCCTTTTTTCTGCCGGGCATCCGCAAAAGCGGCTTCAAGGGTACTAAAAACCCTCCCACAGGACGTAGGTTTGCAAGCGTAGGTTAGGCTAGACTAATCTCCTGCTTTTTGAAATGCTGCCCTCAGGCAGCCTTCAAGTGTCGGTTAGCTTATCCTAACCGATGTTGAGAGAATACCACGGCCCCGCCGGTTTGTCAAGAGATGGCGCGCAAATTTCTTTCAACGCCTTGACTTTCGGGGCGACAATGCTATACTGAAAAGTGACCAACAGTCAATTTTTTCCGCTTTATACGAGGAGGTATTACAATGGATAAAACTGTTTCTGAGCTGCTGAACAACCAAATCAACAAGGAGTTTTACTCCGCCTACCTGTATCTTGATATCGCCAACTACTTTGATGCCAAGGGTCTGGATGGCTTCGCCAACTGGTATGAAATTCAGGCGAAGGAGGAGCAGGATCATGCTATGCTCTTTTACCGCTACATGCAAAACAATGACGAGCCCGTGAAGCTGCTGTCCATCGACCAGCCGGACAACGCATTTTCCAACCTGCTTGATCCCCTGAAGGTCAGTCTGGAGCACGAGAAATACGTCACCGCCCTCATCAACGCCATCTATGCCGCCGCCCAGAAGGTGAACGATTTCCGCACCATTCAGTTTTTGGACTGGTTCATCAAGGAGCAGGGCGAGGAGGAGAAAAACGCCAGCGACCAGATTACCAAGATGGAGCTGTATGGCGGCGAAGCCCGCAGCCTGTATATGCTTAACAGCGAGCTGCTGACCCGGGCTTATGCCCCGCCGTCTCTGGTGCTGTAACCGCAAAGTAAACAACTAGAGACGGGGCAATGGCCCCGTCTCTGTTTGTTTATCGGCATTCTTTGCTGTCTCGCGCGCCGCCTGAGACTATGTCCTCTTGCGGCGCTGAGAGGCCGGGGGAATAGACAGCTCGCCCCGGTATTTCGCCACCGTGCGCCGGGACAGGGAAAATCCCACCCCGGACAGCGCCTGCGCCAGCGCCTCGTCGGACAAAGGCCGGTCTGGAGCCTCCGCCTCCACAAAGCGGCGCAGGCGGCTGCGGGCCGCCTCGGCGGAGCCGCCGGTGGGCAAGGCGGTGGAAAACAGCTTTCGCAGAGGGAAAATACGCCCGTCAAACTGGACGTATTTGTCCTTCACCGCCCGGCTGATGGTGGAGACATTCAGACTCAGGCGCTGGGCCATCTGCTCCATGGTCATGGGCAGCAAATCCTCCCGGCGGAGAAAATAGCCCTCCTGCTCCCGCACCAGCGCACACAGCAGGCGAAACAGCGTCTCATGCCGACTCTCCATATTGTTTAACAGGTTTTTGGCCTCGGCCAGCTTTTCCTTCAGATAAAGCTGGGCCTCCTGGCAGCCGGGGTCTCCCACCAAAGCGCAGTATTCCCGGTTCAAAGAGACGCGTGGAACCGCGCCCTCGTTCATTTCAATCACCAGCCCGTCCCCCGCCCGGCGGATGACGGCCTCCGGCGCGATCAGCGCCGTACCCCGTGCGGAGCAAAAGCCCCGGGAGGGAATGGGGTTCAACGCGCGGACCACGTCTCCGGCCCGGCGGGCCTCCGCCGGAGAAACGTCCAGAAGCTTTGCAAGGCCCGCATAATCGCCCTCCCCCAAAAGCGGAAGGCCGAAGCGGATCATGTGGATATTCACCTCGGTAAATTCCCTGCCCTGCGCCAGTTGCAGCAGCAGACATTCCGACAGGCTCCGGGCACCCACGCCCGGCGGATCCAGCGCCTGCACCGCAAAAAGCGCCTGCTCCAGCTCCTGTTCCGTCACATCCATCTCCTGTGCAAGCTCGTGAAGCTCGCAGTCCAGATATCC
Source organism: Oscillibacter sp. (assembly GCF_032018205.1). Classification (GTDB taxonomy): domain Bacteria; phylum Bacillota; class Clostridia; order Oscillospirales; family Oscillospiraceae; genus Oscillibacter. The sequence goes on from NZ_DALZOY010000002.1 coordinate 179,550, forward strand.
GGCGGAGTTGAGGCAGCCCACCAGATACCGGCTCAGCGCCAGCATCCGTCCGTCCAGCGGCGCAGACTGGCCCAATTGGGCGTCCAGATATTCTGAAAAGGTCTGAGGGCGGGTCAGGCAGGAGGTAAAATCCGAAAGTCCGCCGCCGCCCTCCCAAATAAGCTGCTCCCGCCGCTCAATCGGCAAATCCGTCTCAGGGGCCGCTTCCATCGTCTCCGGACGAGGCCCGTCGTGAGGCGCATCCTCCACCTCCAGAAGGGGATTGGAGAGCGCCGCTTCATGCAAAAATTCCCGCAGCTCCAAAGACGGCATTTGAAGACAATTCAGCGATTGCAACATGGCCTGCGTCAATATTTGCTTTTGCGCCTGTTCCAGACGCTGCTGAAAAACCACACAACCATCTCCTTTCCGCAGAAGTCATTGTTTATCAGTTTAGCACAGTTTTTGTCGAAAGGGAAGAGAAATCGCCGCAACGGCCATATAGAACGCGTAAAAAACATAGCTGACGGCCACCCGCTTTCGCGGGCAGCCGTCTGGTTTCTTCCTCTATGGTGCCCTTACAGCCGCGTCTCCAAAATCTGGTCCATGCGGAAATTCTCTATGCGCAGGTAGTATTCCGCGCAGTCCACCAAAGCGGCCATGGGCGTCAGTCCGATAATCTCACTGCCCACCACGCTCACGCCCCAGCGCCGGGCCTCCATCTTCACCGTCTCAAACACGCGATAGAGGGAGGTTTTGGTATAATCCGTCATATTTATGGAAACCTGAGCAATGTTCCGGTCCTCCAGCAGCACGCCCATGGACTTCACAAACCGGAAACCGCCGTTGATGTGGCGGATGCGGTGGGCGATTTCGTCGGCAATGCGCAAATCGGACGTATTCAAATTGATGTTGAAGGCCACCAGAGGCATCCGCGCGCCGATGGCCGTCACGCCCGCCGTGGGATGGACGGTATCCGGGCCGAAGTCCGGCCGCCACAGGGGATTTTTCATCTTCTCCGCCATCCCTTCAAACTGACCCTTGCGGATGGCGGCCAGATTCTCCCGGTGGGGCGCGGAGGCGGACTTTTCATAGAGAAACACCGGCAAAGCATACCGGTCCGCCACAGCGGCGGCAGTTTCCTTGGCGATGCGGTCCGCATCCTCCAGCGTGCAGCCCCGCACGGGGACAAAGGGCACCACATCCGCCGCCCCCATGCGGGGATGCTGCCCGTCATGCGTTGTCAAATCAATCAGCGACACGGCGATGCCAACGGCCTCAATCACTGCGTCCCGCAACGCCTCCGGGCTGCCCACGGCGGTAATCACGCAGCGGTTATGGTCCTTATCCGTGCTGTAATCCAGCAGCTTTACGGCCTCCTTCGCCCGAAAGGCCCCCGCAATTTTTTCCACCTTTTCAAAATCCCGTCCCTCGCTGAAATTCGGGATGCACTCCATAATCTGATCCATCGCGTTTCACTCCTTTATCCGTCCCGGTCTTCGGGGCCACGCAGCCGCGCCCCCGATTCTTTCATAACACTTGTACAATAGCAAAAAAAACGACGCCGTGCAACCACTATTCCCTTTCCGTGCTCACATTCGGCCCTTTTCCCACTGTCTGTCCACTTTTTTTGACGCGAATTCAACGCGAAGTGCCTATAATTGTACTCGTAAGCCCATGCTCGAATGGCGCTTTCGCCCGCTGATGCGATGCCTTGGCAGTGAATTGTCGCAATACCGCTTTAATTTGGTGAAAACTACTAAATTTTTTATCTGATTTTTATGATTTTTGTTGATTTTTTAAAACCCGCGTGTTAGAATGCGATTGTAAGAGAAAATCCTTGACTGCCCGGGCCGGAGGATTTCCGGTCGGCAGAATTCAATTTTCAGGAGGAACAAGCATGGCTACCTTTGACGTTGACAAAGCTATGACGGTGAAATTGGACTATGATCTGCCCGAGTATCCCTCTTTTGAGGAGGGTATCCGCCGCGCGCCCCGCCGGGAAGCTCATCTGACACAGGCCGACAAGGAGCTTGCCATCCGCAACGCTCTGCGGTATATTCACCCGGACCACCACGCCCAGATGGCAAAGGAATTTGCCCGGGAGCTGGAGGAGCACGGCCGGGTTTACGGCTACCGCTTCCGTCCTCAGGGCCGCATGCACGGCAAGCCCATCGACGAGTACAAGGGCAATTGCGTGGAGGGCAAGGCCTTTCAGGTAATGATTGAGAACAATCTGGACTTTGACGTGGCCCTGTACCCCTATGAGCTGGTGACCTACGGCGAAACCGGTCAGGTCTGCCAGAACTGGATGCAGTACCGTCTTATCAAGAAGTATCTGGAGGTCATGACCGACCAGCAGACCCTTGTTGTGATGAGTGGCCATCCTCTGGGCCTGTTCCACTCTCACAAGGGCGCTCCCCGCTGCATTATTTCCAACGGTCTGATGGTTGGCATGTTCGACAACCAGAAGGACTTCAACCGCGCCGCCGCCATCGGCGTGGCAAACTATGGACAGATGACCGCAGGCGGTTGGATGTATATCGGGCCGCAGGGCATTGTCCACGGCACCTTTAACACCCTGCTCAACGCAGGCCGCCTGAAATTGGGCATTCCTACCGACGGGAATCTGGCGGGCCGTCTGTTCGTCACCGCCGGTCTTGGCGGCATGAGCGGCGCGCAGGGCAAGGCGGCGGAGATTGCCGGCGCTGTCTCCATTATTGCCGAGGTGGATATGTCCCGTATCATGACCCGCTATACGCAGGGCTGGGTCAGCGAGAAGTCCGACAATCTGGAAGAGACGCTGGTCATTGCCAAAAAGCATCTGGCGGACAAGACCCCCTGCGCCATCGCCTACCACGGCAACGTGGTGGACCTGCTGGAGTTCCTCTATGAGAAGAACGTCCATGTGGACCTGCTCAGCGACCAGACCTCCTGCCACGTCCCCTACGACGGAGGCTATTGCCCTCAGGGCCTGACCTTCGAGCAGCGCACCGAGATGCTGGATAAGGACCCCGAAGGCTTCTGCAAGCTGGTGGACGAGACGCTGCGCCATCACTATGAGATGGTCTGCAAGCTCCACGAGCGGGGAACCTATTTCTTCGACTATGGCAACAGCTTCCTCAAGGCCGTGTACGATGCAGGCGTGAAGAGCATCTGCAAAAACGGCGAGAACGATCTGGACGGCTTTATTTTCCCGTCCTACGTGGAGGACATTCTGGGGCCCTTCCTGTTTGACTATGGCTACGGGCCCTTCCGCTGGTGCTGCCTGAGCCGCAAGCCCGAGGATCTGGACAAGACCGACGCGGCAGCCGCCGAATATATTCAGGCGCACAACCGCCGCTATCAGGACTATGACAACTATGTCTGGGTCCGGGACGCGAAGAAGAACAAGATGGTGGTGGGCACCCAGTGCCGTATCCTCTATCAGGACGCCATGGGCCGCATGAACCTCGCGCTGAAGTTTAACGAGATGGTCCGCAACGGCGAAATCGGCCCCGTGATGCTGGGCCGCGACCACCACGACACCGGCGGACCCGACTCCCCCTTCCGGGAGACTTCCAATATCAAGGACGGCTCCAATATCATGGCCGAAATGGCCACTCAGTGCTACGCGGGCAACGCCGCTCGTGGCATGAGTCTCATCGCCCTTCACAACGGCGGCGGAACCGGCATCGGCAAGGCCATCAACGGCGGCTTCGGCATGGTGCTGGACGGCAGCGAGACGGTGGATACCATTCTGCGGATGTCCATGCCCTGGGATACCATGGTGGGTGTGGCCCGCCGCTCCTGGGCCCGCAACGAAAACGCCATGTCCACCGTGATGGAGTACAACGAGATGTACAACGGTCAGGACCATATCACTCTGCCCTACGAGGCGGAGAACGATGACACGCTCATCCGTGAGGCTCTTCAGGGCGCGAAGTAATTTTTAATCAAAACCTGAAAAGGGGCCTTTGTAAAGAGGCCCCTTTTCCCACATTTTATAAAGGAGGCTGCCCTATGGCAAATCTGCTGGTAAAAAACATCGGCCTGCTGGCCACCCCCACCGGTTCCAACCCAAGGCGGGGCAACGAGCAGGGAGAAATCACAATGCTGAAAAACGCCTACGTTCTTGTAAAGAACGGGCTGATTGCCGCCGTGGGCGAAGGCGCAGTTCCCGCCGGACTTTCCGACGGCGCGGAGGTGGTGGACGCGGGGGGCCGTCTGGTCACACCCGGTCTTGTGGACGCCCACACCCACCTGATCTTCGGCGGCTGGCGGCAAAACGAACTGGGGATGAAGCTCCACGGCGTGAGCTATCTTGAAATTCTGGCTCAGGGCGGCGGCATTCTCTCCACCGTCCGTTCCACCCGCGCCGCCTCCGAAGAGGAACTGACGGACAAAGCCGCCAAGGTGCTGGACGACATGTTGCGCATGGGTGTCACCACCTGCGAGGCCAAAAGCGGCTATGGCCTGACCCCGGAGGACGAGTATAAGCAGCTTCGGGTCATCCACCGCCTGAATGAGACGCATAAGGTGGAGGTGGTCCCCACGTTTATGGGAGCCCACGCCGTGCCCGAGGAGTTCAAAGAGGACCGGGAAGGGTATCTCCGCCTTTTGTGCGAGGAGATGATTCCCACCGTCGCCCGGGAGCAGCTTGCCGAATTCTGCGATGTGTTCTGCGAAACGGGCGTGTTCACTGCCGAGGAGTCCCGCCGGATTCTTGAGACTGCCAAGGCCCACGGCCTGATTTCCAAAATTCACGCCGACGAAATCGACCCCATCGGCGGGTCCCAGCTTGCGGGCGAAATCGGTGCTATCTCCGCAGAGCATCTCATCGTCTGCCCGGAGGCGGGCATTGAAAGCCTTGCCAAAGGCGGCGTGATTGCCTGCCTGCTTCCCGGCACCAGCTTCTATCTGGGGGCCACCTTTGCCCCCGCCCGGGCAATGCTGGACGCAGGGGTCGCCGTGGCGGTGTCCACGGACTTCAACCCCGGCTCCTGCCCCAGCGCCAACTTGCAGCTTGCCATGAACATTGCCTGCCTCAAGTACCGCCTCACGCCGGAGGAGGTCCTCACCGCCGTGACCCTCAACGGCGCGGCAGCCGTCCGTCGGGCCGACCGGCTGGGTTCTGTGGAGGTCGGAAAACAGGGCGACCTGCTGGTGTGGGACGCGCCGGATCTGGACTACATTTGCTACCGGCTGGGCGCAAATCTGGTGGACACCGTGATCAAGCAGGGCGAGATTGTTCGGTTCTGAGTTTTTGGCATACAGCTTCTCGTAAATTTTAAGCATAGGTCGATTGATTCCCGCCGCTTGGCGATGCTTTCTTAAAACCGGCAGGCCCGGAAAGTCTTTGACTTTCCGGGCCTGCTTTTTACGCACCTGCGTCACTCCGTCATAAAGTTCTTGTTTTTGCTGTAAAGATTCTCCACCGTCAGGGGCTTGGCCTGCCGGATACTGTATTTCAGACAGTCTTCCAGCTCGTCAAATTCATACGCGCCCTTCACGCCCCGAAGCCGCTGCATTCCTCTATGGCAATAGATATCCAGCGGGCGGTAAAGATAGCGGTCCAGCTCGTTGTCAAACCTGTGGTTCTGGTCCAGCTCCCGGCGCAGCCGGGCCAGCACACTGTCCCGAATGCCCTGCTCCACCAAAGAGCTGAGACGGCTTGCCGAGTCCCACGAGGCCGCCAACAGCTCCACCGCCTTGGCGTAATTCCCGTCCTGCGCGGCGTAATAGGCAGTGTAAGCCTCCGTCAGCCCCCTGCCGGACAGTTCTCCTGTTATTGCAAAGGCCGCCATAGCCCGGCCCAGCAGCAGTCTGGCCTTTTCGTGATCTCCCATAGCCATGGCGGCTCGAGCATGACAAGCAAACAAAAAGCCGCTGCCCGGCCATGGCTCCAATCCCTCGGTCCGGTCCTCCGCCGCCTGATAAAACGCGCAGGCCCCGGCGAAATCCTTCTGGCGGCGCTTCCACTCTCCCTGCCATGCCCCCACATAGGCGCAAAACATGGGATAGCGCTCCGGGTGGTCAATCGTCTCCAATGCCTGCCGGAGGAAATAGTCGCAGCTTTTGTAGCTTCCCTCCTTGCAAAAGTCAATGCCCCGCAGCAGCAAATAGCAAGCCCGCTGGCGTCTCAGGCCCGATTCCTCCGCAATTTCAAGACCCCGGACAATATATTCCGGCGCGGCCTGATCGGTCTTGATGTGATAGGTGATTCTCTGGCGCAGCGCCCACAGCAGCAATTCCGTGTCCTCCGGGGCGCATGGCGTCAAAGCCCGGAGCAGGTCGTCGGTGACGGCCAGCCCCTCCTGATACTGCCCAGCATAAATCATCGTCCGCGCTTTGGCGCACAAAAGCAGCCGTTCCGGCCCCGCCAGCGTCTCTTTCACCTCCGGCGGAAGCTGGCGGCGCAGCCGCTCCAGCTCCTGCTCCAGCCGCTTCACTTCGTCCTCCGCCGTAACTCCCACCGTCAGCGGAGACGGAATGGGCGCATCCACTGCCGCCAGCGGCGGAATTTCGCAGCTCCGCCCGGTCCGCCAGTAAAGAGCCTCGACCTCACAATGGAAGCCCCTCTGTCCGTCTCCTCCCGCGCGGTAGTGGGCCGCCACCCGCGCAAGCCCGGATGCATCTCCCTCCCGCAGAGTTTCCCGCAGGCATTCTGCAATTTTCAGGTGCAGAGGCTGACGCTGGAAATAGGACTGGGCCTGATACAACGCTTCCCGCATATGGGGATGGAGAAACTCCAGATAGCTCTCCCCGTCCGCAAGACGCTCTCCAATGAGGGAGTGCTCCTCCAGCTCCACGGAGAGGACATAAAGCTGCGCCGTCTGATAGCCAGTGATTTCGGAGAGCAGACGGCAAGGGGTCTTGTCCTCAAACAGCGCCAAAACATTTGCAAGGTGCAGCGCTTGGGCGCTCAAGCCCGCCATGCGCTGGCGAAGGATACCGCCCTCGTCCGGCAGTGTATTTTCCGAAGGCTCCTTGCCCCGCAGATTTTCAACAGCCGCCGCCAGCAGCCGGGGATTGCCGCCCGTGGCTTCGTAAATGCGGCCCCGCAGGGGGACAGGAAGGTCCCCGCCCAGCACGGCGTCCAAATATTCGTCCGTCTCTTCCCGCGTGAGACAGGGAATGCATACCCGCTCCAGCGCCGCCTCGTCCAGCATGAAGTTCACGTCCACGTTCAGCGTCCAGCTTGTGGCAAGCAGCAAAAGCTGATTTCCTCCCAGCCTGCGCACCACCTGACTGAGCAGGTCCTGACTGGCCGAATCCATCCACTGCAAATCCTCGAACACCAGCAGAATCTTTCGCCGGTGGGCCGCCAGAGACAGCAGCAATGCCACCGCGTCCGTCACCAGCGCGCCGCAGCGGTTCTGTTTGAACTCGCCGGGTTCCCGCCGGGCCTCTTCCCCATCGGAAAAGACCGGGAACACCCGGGCGATGGTGCGGCGAGTGGTTTCGGGAATCTGCACGTTCCGCTGGGCCATCTCCTCCGCCACGGATAGCATCACGTTTTTCCACGGTTCCAGATACACCCCCGCCTGCCGCTGGGAACAACCGCCCTTCAGCACCAGTGCGTCGGAAAAATCCCCGCCGCGTAAAAAGGATTGCAGCAGATAGCTTTTGCCGCTGCCAGCCTCGCCGTAAAACAGCAGCGAGGAGACCTCGTACCCCTCCTGAAACAGCCGATACCGCTCCTGCATCTTCCGCACCAGCGCGGCGCGGCTGGCGGTCATCTCCGGCCCGGGGCGGCTGGGCGCGTCCTCGGTGGTACGGTTCCACTGGTTTACAATTTCATAGTACAGCGCGGCTGTCTCGTGCAGCGGCGTGATGCCCAGCTCCTCGGCCAGCTTGTCCTTCAGCCGCTGATAAAGGTTTGCCGCCTTGTAATACCGCCCCTCCTGCTGATAGAGCTCCATCAGAAACATGACCATTTTCTCGTCCAGCCCGTCCCGGCTGAGATATTCAAGGCTCAACCGCTCCGCCTTGCCAAGATCGCCCGCCGCCCGGGCCTCGGCCGCTCCGTCAGAAAGGTCGCTGAGGGTTCGGGCGGCCATCTGCTCTCGCACCTGATCTACCCATGCGTTGAAATTGGGCGCGTTTTTCACGGTAAAGCCCCGCAAAAAGCGCTCCTTGTCTATGGCTTCACCCTCGCCGCATCGGTCCAGATCGGAAGATAATTCCCGCTCCGGGTTCAGCCGCACCTCCGTCTTTTGCGTGGTCAAAATCAAGTCGGACCCCAAAATCTTGCGCAGAGTGTAAATGGTGTGGCGCAGGTTTTTATAGCCCACCTCCTCCGTGCAATCTTCCCACAAAAGCTCCACCAGTTCCTGCCTTGTGGCGCTTTTGCGGCAGATCAGGTAGTAAAACAGCGCGTCTACCCGCTTGAAGGGGAAGGAAATCTCCACCCCGTCCAGCTTCACGCAGGGAATATCAAACATCTGCACCTCGATTTTCGGCATTGGTCCATCCCTTCCCTTCAAAAAGCCATTTCAAGGCTTTGTTCTTCAAGCTATATTATATCACGGTTGCGTCGCCCCGCGCCAGCTATATTTGTATTGGCAAAACAGCGAACAGGGGCAGGCCGCCACGGCCTGCCCCCAGTTACACGCAAGCGCCGCGTATCTCCGCGCCGCTGTTTGTCAGTCCGTCCGTCCGAAGAAGGCGCGTACCTCGCCCACCTGATACAGCGAGCCAAAGGCACAGACAATGTCCTCCGGTCCCTTCCCGTCCATCGCCATGGCCATGCCGCTTTTCACGTCGCCGCCGCTCCGGGCGGGAAGCCCGGTAAGCTCCGCAATTCTCGAACAAAGCGCTTCGGATGAAAGCGCCCGCTCGCTCTCAGGCGTCACGGCAATAAACTCTTTTGCAAACGGCGCCACGGTGCGAATCATATCGTCGTAATCCTTGTCCGCCATCACGCCCATCAGCATCGTCAGCTTCCGCCCGGGCAAATAAGCTTCAAGGCCTCTGGCAAGCTCCCGCACCCCGTCCGGGTTGTGAGCCCCGTCCACCAGCACCAGCGGATTTTTTTGGAGAATTTCAAACCGCCCGGGCCAAGTCACGGCCAAAAGCCCTTCCCGCACAGCGGACTCTGAAATACTGTATCCCCGCCGCTCCCGCAGCACGTCCACGGTGTCCAGCGCCACGGCGGCGTTTTGATACTGATAGTTTCCAATCAGCCGCAGACGGAGATCCTTCCGGTCCCGATAGTCAAAGGTCTGCCCATCCAGATCATGGGCAAGCAGCGTTTGGGCGGCGGAATCCGTCGTCCGCAGGGTGCAGCCCTGCTGCCCGCAAACGCGGCGCACCACGGCCTCTACCTCCTCCGTCTGCCCGGAGAGCACCACCTCCGCGCCCGGCTTGATGATGCCCGCCTTCTCCCCTGCAATTTTTGCAAGGGTGTCTCCCAGCACATCGGTATGCTCCAGCGCAATGTGGGTAATCACCGCCGCGTCCGGCGCGCCGATGACATTGGTGGAATCCAGCCGTCCTCCAAGTCCCACCTCAAGAACCACCACGTCGCAGTTCTTCTGCTGAAAATACAGCAGGGCCATAGCGGTAATCCGCTCAAATTCCGTGGGCTGATCGGACATTCCGTCCACCAGCGGCTTCACCTGCCGCGCAAGATCGGTCAGCTCTTCGTCGGAAATATCCGTTCCGTTCACCTTCATACGCTCGTTGATGCGAAAGAGGTGAGGTGAGGTGTAAAGCCCGGTGGTATAGCCCGCCCGGGTCAGAATCTCTGAAAGCATGGCACACACGGAGCCCTTTCCATTGGTCCCCGCCACATGAATGAACTTCAGGCGCTTTTGGGGATTGCCCAGCAGTTCCATCAGTTCTTCAATGCGCTCCAGCCCCAGACGGCTTCCCTGCCAAGACGTGGCATGGATAAATTCCAGCGCCTGGGAAAGGTTCATACGGTGGCCTTCTTTCCGAAGTGCCCCAGCACCTTTGTCATCAGGCCGATGGTCACTACCTGTGCCGCAATCATCACGGCGGTGGAGATGGTCCGGGTGAGGAACAGGGGGCCGTAAGGCGAACCGTACAGCACGGAAATCCACAGCGTGTTCAAAAGCAGGCTCAGTATCAGTTGATTCACGGCCACGGCGCCGCCGATGCGGGCCATGGTCTGCCGCTTGTGCAGGAACACGCCCCACACCAGACCCGTCAGCGCGGCTGTGAGGGTAAATCCGGGGAAATAAGGCCCGATGGGGAACATAATGGCCCCCAGGAAATCGCCCAGACCGCCCACAATTGCCGCGGGTACGGCGCCGTAAAGCACCGCCGCCACAACCACAGGGACAAATCCCAGGCCGATTTTAAAGTTCCACGCGGGAATAGAGCAGAACCGGGAGAGTACAATTTCGATGGCCACCAGCATACCAAGAGTCACCAACATGGATGTCTTTTGCTTTTTCATATTAAATTCCTCCTTTATGTGAGAAAAACGGCCCAACCAAGCAGTCGCTTGGTTTCGGCAGTTGCCACTTGGGAGGAAATATTTCCTTCTTTGTGGCAGCGGATGCGGGTTCAGCAACGCGGGGCTTGGCCCCTTCGTCCAACGGCGACTCCCATCCGTCGGCACTTAACGCGCTGGCCCTACTCTGTCGTCGGAGCAGGCTCCATATCCCTCGCTTCGGCCTTCGGCCCAAGCTCGATCTTTTCGCCGCTCCTCCTCTTCCCTGAAAATACTCCGTATTTTCAGGGGCTTGGGGACGGGGATACGCGGAGTAGGCTCCATATCCCTCGCTTCGGCCTTCGGCCCAAGCTCGATCTTTTCGCCGCTCCTCCTCTTCCCTGAAAACACTTCGCATTTTCAGGGGCTTGGGGACGGGGATACGCGGAGCAGGCTCCATATCCCTCGCTTCGGCCTTCGGCCCAAGCTTGATCTTTTCGCCGCTCCTCCTCTTCCCTGAAAATACTTCGCATTTTCAGGGGCTTGGGGACGGGGATACGCGGAGCATCAACTCCGGAGTGATGTCCGGGCCTCGCCCGGAAAATTGGACTTACGCGGACTTTTTATGGTGTGCCGACCAAAGCAGCCATGCGAAGGCAAGACCGCCCAAAAGATTCCCGATGGTCACCGGCAAGAGATTACCCAGCAGGAAGTTTCCCCAGGTCAGGGCCGAGATATCCAGACCAGCCGCCGTCACAACCGCACCGGCACCGGGCAGCGTCAGCGCCAGCAGACCTGCGGGGATGTAATACATATTGGCCACGCAGTGCTCGAACCCACAGATTACAAAGCAGCAGACAGGGCCAAACACGCCCACAGCACGGCCCACAGAGTCCTCTGCGCACAAGGCCATCATCACGGCCGTACACACCAGAATGTTGCACAAAATTCCAAGGCCCAATGCTTCAGTAAAGGTAAACGAGCATTTTGCAACGGCGGTGGAAATCATTTTCAGCACCAGCCCGTCGGCCATATGCGGACCACTGAACGTTCGCAGCGCCCACGCCAGCAGTACCGACCCGACAAAGTTGCCAAGGTACACCAGCACAAGGTTTCGGACCATTCCGCTCACACGAATGCGCCGTTCCCGAATGGAAATCAGCATCAGGCAGTTTCCGGTAAACAACTCTGCCCCGGTCATCAACACCATAATCAGCCCCAGCGGAAACAGAACCCCGCTGATAAGCTTTGCAATGGATGCGCTTTCAACGGAATAGCTGGCTGCGGCAGTCACCGCGCTGCCGATTCCAATGGCAAAGCCCGCCAATATTCCTGCCAGCAGCAGCTTTTTTACGCCGGACGAAGCCTTTTTTTCACCAATCTCGGTATACTTTTCCAAAAATTCAGCGGGATTCAGCATAACCTGTCCCCTTTCGCTCCCGCGCACGAACCGGGAAGCTTCTTCTAAAATGCCCTGTAAAAGAGGGCGCGTACCCCGGCGGAGCCAATTGGCTCCGCCGGGAAATGCGGTTTAAAACAGGCCGGAAATTCTTCCCTGTGCGTCCACATCGATGCGGTCGGCGGAGGGAACCTTAGGCAGGCCCGGCATGGTCATGATATCGCCGGTCTTTGCCACCAGGAAGCCCGCGCCGGCGTTCACCTTCAGGTCCCGCACGGTGATCTTGAAGCCACGGGGCGCACCCAGCTTCCCAGCATCGTCGGAGAAGGAGAACTGGGTCTTTGCCATGCAGATGGGCAGCTTGTCAAAGCCCAGCTCGGTGAGCTGCTGCATCTGTTTTTTGGCGGCGGGAGCAAGCACCACGCCGTCGGCGCGATAGACCTTGGTGGCGATGGCGTTGAGCTTCTCCTCAATGCTCGCCTCCGCGTCATAGACAAACTGGAAGTTGTTGGGCTGCTCGCACAAGTGCATGACCTCCTGCGCAAGGGCTTCGCCGCCCTCGCCGCCCTTGGCCCACACCTCGCTGAGGGCCACGTTGACACCAAGCTCGCGGCACTTCTCTTCCACCATTTTCAGCTCTGCGGCAGTATCGGTGGGGAAAGCGTTAATTGCCACCACGCAGGGCAGACCGTAAACCTTGGTCACGTTCTCCACATGCTGGAGAAGGTTGGGCAGGCCCTTTTCCAGGGCTTCCAGATTTTCGTTGTTCAGATCGGCCTTGGCAACGCCGCCGTGATACTTCAGAGCACGGACGGTGGCCACTACCACGACCGCGTCGGGATGGAACCCGCCTGCGCGGCACTTGATATCCAAAAACTTCTCCGCGCCAAGGTCGGCGGCAAAGCCCGCCTCGGTGACGGTGTACTCGCTGAGTTTCATGGCCGTCTGGGTGGCCTGAATGGAGTTGCAGCCGTGGGCAATGTTTGCGAAGGGTCCGCCGTGGATCAGCGCGGGAGTGTGCTCCAGCGTCTGGACCAGATTGGGCTTAATGGCGTCCTTCAGCAGAGCGGCCATAGCGCCCTCGGCGTGGAGGTCGTGGGCCGTGACGGGCTTTTCGTCCCGGGTATAAGCCACCACCATCTTGGCAAGTCTTTCCTTCATGTCCTCCAGATTCTGGGCCAAGCACAGCACGGCCATGATTTCGGAGGCCACGGTAATCTCAAACCCGTCCTCGCGGGGCACGCCGCTGGCCTTGCCGCCAAGGCCGCAGATGATGTGGCGGAGCTGGCGATCGTTCATATCCACCGCACGCTTCCAAACAATTCTGCGCACGTCGATGTCCAGCACGTTGCCCTGCTGAATGTGGTTGTCCAGCAGCGCCGCCATCAGGTTGTTGGCTGCACCGATGGCGTGGAAATCGCCGGTGAAGTGGAGGTTGATATCCTCCATGGGCACCACCTGAGCATAGCCGCCGCCAGCCGCGCCGCCCTTGACGCCGAACACGGGGCCAAGGCTGGGCTCACGCAGGCAAACCACGGTCTTCTTGCCGAGCCGGTTCAGCGCGTCGGCAAGGCCGACGGAGGTGGTGGTTTTACCCTCGCCCGCGGGGGTGGGGCTGATGGCCGTCACCAGCACCAGCTTCGCTTTGCGGGGTAGGTCCTTCAGGGCGTGAATATCCAGCTTCGCCTTGTAATGGCCATAGGGTTCCAGTGTTTCCTGCCCAACACCCAGCTTCGCGGCCACCTCTTGGATGGGAAGCATGGCTGTGGACTGGGCAATTTCAATGTCAGTCTTAAATTCCATGGGTCATTTCCTCCTTAATTATTTGTCTCAGGCTATCTCGGCAATTTCGCAAATCAGGAATACGGACGCTGACGCGCATCGCAGCAGCGGTTCCGCGTTCTCCGCCAGCGCCGCCTCGCCCGCAGCAAAGCGCACGCCTGTCCCCTCCGCTGAGAGTTCACCGTCGCCCTCCGCGCAGTAGACCAGAAAAACACGTTTTGCCGCCGCCTCCTCCACTGTTTGGCTCAGGCGGCACACGCCGCCCTCGCCCAGCCGCAGGCAAATCATCTGCCCTGCGCAGCGCCCCTTGCGGAGCATCAGGTTAAAGTCCGTACAGATGCCCTCGGAGCGGGTGGGTGCGCCGCCGTCAAACCGGTGGACGCTGCCGGGATTTAGCTCCAACGCCTCTTCTCCATGGGTCAGGCGAATGGTCCCCCGCAGAGTGGATAGAAACCGTTCGTAGTCCGGCAGGGGCGTGAAGTCCGAAGTCTCCAGCTCCACCGTTGCGGAGCTGACGCGCCACAGGAAGTCCCGCTCGGCGTAGACCGCCCCGGCAGGGGCAATGGCAATCTGCGTGGTGGTTCCCCCGCTCCACCGGGAGGCAGCATATTCCTCTGGGGAGATACGTCGAATTGTAGCGTTCATTATATCACACTTTCCGACTGAATCCATCGGTTTTTGGTAATTTAAAGTGAATTAAGAACCTTTTCGTAAATAGCGTCCGCCAAGGGCAGAGCCTTTGCCAAAAGCGCCTCGCCCTGCGCGCGGTAGCGGTCGGCAAATTCCTGATCTTTCATCCCTGCGATGTTGATGAGCACGTTCAGCCACGCGCCCTGAATCGCGGCCTTCAGGCTCAGAGCCGCGCAGCCCAGATCACTGGCGGCACTGGCGTTGGACTTGCCCACCACCCGGTCGGTCAGCTCCAGAGCGGCATAAGACAGCTCCATCATCTCAAAGGGCGTCTCCGTGCAGCCCTTGAGGGCGGTGAGCATCGCACCGGAGCGGGCGGTTTTTTCCTCTTCGGTGTCCTTGGGCATGGCAAACACGGCGGACACGGCGTTAAACGCCTCAGTGTCCCGGTCGATCACGTCCACAAACTTCGCCTTCAGCGCCTGCGCCTGATCGGCGACACCGGCGGTCAGGGCCTGATACTCTTCGTACTTCTTCTTTCCCTGGGTCAGGGAGCAGACCATGGCGGTCAGGGCCGCGCCCATGGCGCCCTCCAGAGCGGAGGCAGCTCCGCCGCCGGGAGCGGGAGCATTGGAGGCCGTCAGGTCTACAAAACCGGAAAGTGTCTGGTCAACAAGCTTCATGTCCGCCTCCTTATTCCATGTCGATCAGGTGGTATTCCATCACCTGATTGCGGCAGTTGAAATTCTCAATCTTGAGATAGAACTCGGCGCAGTCGATCAGGGCCTTGGCGGGGGTCAGGCCCACCACCTCGGTGCCGAGAATGCGCACGCCGTACCGGTCGGCCAAGGCGCGAATCATCTCGTAGGTGTAGTACAGGGGGGTTCCCTCATAGTTCACCATGTTCATGGAAACCTGCGCGATGTTCCGGTCCTCCAACAGCAGGCCGATGGCCTTGCAGTGCTTGAAGCCGCCGGAGGAACCGCGAATTGCCTTGGCAATCTCCTTGGCAACCTCCACGTTGTCGGTATCCAGATTCACGTTGAAGGCAACCAGAGGCATCCGCGCGCCGATGGCAATAATGCCTGCGGTGGGGTGAATCTTCCGCTCACCGTAGTCGGGAGCCCACTCGGGCAAAAGCAGCTTCTCGGGCATTCCCTCGAACTGGCCCTTGCGGACCTTCGCCAGATTCACGCGGTCGGGAGAGGTAGCGGAATCCTCATACAGGAAGCTGGGGACCTTCAGCTCGTCCCAAATGCGCTGGGCCACATGCTTGCTGATTTCCACGCACTCCTCCACAGAGATATCCATGGTGGGGACAAAGGGAATGACGTCGGTCGCGCCCATGCGGGGATGCGCGCCCTCGTGCTTGGTGAGATCAATCGTCTCAGTGGCCTTTTTGCACAGCTGGAAAGCGGCCTCTTCAATGCCCTCAGGAGAGCCCACCAGCGTAAACACGCAGCGGTTGTGGGTGCCGTCGGACTGAACGTCCATCACCGTGCAGCCGGGAATGGAGTTCGCCACGTCCACCAGGCCCTGAAACACCGGCTCGTCTTTTTCCTTGCTGACGCTGAAATTGGGAATGCACTCTACAAGCTTTGACATATCAATTTCCTCCATAAAAAATATTGATGCCTTAGGATCAATCAGGTATCCGAAATTTATCCACGGAAACAAGCACTCTGCGCGACAAATCCGCAGCACCGCGTTTGAAACTAACCGCAGTATAGCACGGCCACATCCAAAACACGTCTAATTTTAAAATTTTCAAAAAAATCAGCGGGATATTTCGCGCATTTCAGTTCCGCAGACTGTTTCGAAATTCTAAAAGCATCAGTAATTATTCGGAAAGTTTTTTATTTTTCTCCGCACCGTCTAATTTTTAAGACGCTTTGCTTTCAACACCGCAAAAGGGACTTGTATCTTCTCCTATTCCTGTTAAAAGCCCATATACACCCGGTGTGGGGCAGTCTCCCGAAACGCGGGACTTAACTCCCGGTGAACGGGATGGAAAAGCCCGGGGATTGGTGATATACTGCCCTCATAAAGAGAGGAAGTGGGGAAGTTGACCGAATCCTTCAGCGAGCGGCTGCGCCGCTTTCGCCGAGAGCGGAAGCTGACTCAGCAGGAACTGGCCGACACACTGGGCGTCAGCAATAAGACCGTGTCCCGTTGGGAGACGGAGGGCGGCTATCCGGACGTGGAGCTTTTGGTGCCTTTGGCTCGGGCGCTGGGCGCCACTGTGGACAATCTGCTGGACGGGGATGACCCGGTGCGCCGGATAAGCCAAACAGATTGGCAGAATCTACTGTCCTACGCGTTTGCTCTGGGAGGCGGCGCGATGTTTTTCCTGCTTGATTTATTTATGCCCACGGCAATATGCTATCTTGGGTATCTGGGCTGCATGGCTTACGGCGCATATCTTCAGCGATATTACACCTATCGCAGCCGCTGGTTTTTTGGGGCAAATCTCATCATGAACGCATCGGTAAATCTGGCGCTGTGCACCCGGACGCTGGCGCTGATATTCGGATTGCGCTCTCTAGTCACGATAAGCAACCCGATAATGGAACACCCGGAAACGCTTTTTCGCGGTTTGCAGATGAATATGCTGTACGCCACCGGGGCCGCTTTGCTTCTGACGCTGGCATTGACGGTGGCAACAGGGTATGCTCTGCGAAGATGGAGCACGTCGGAAGAACCGACAACAGCGGCGCGATGCCTGCTTCGGATCTGCGGAGAATTAGAGAGCACGCGGCACAATGGCGCAAGGCTAAGCCTTCGTATGGAAAAGCCCGGCTGGCAACGAGTGATCCCGGCAGTGATTCCCCTGCTGGCCTGCGGCTATTGGTCTCTCTCTTATCTCACGCCGCCCCTTCTGGGAAAAATCGAGGCGGCGAAACCCCGGTTCGCCCTGCTGCTGTTGGCCCTGGCGGCGCTGTTCACACTGCCGCTGCTGAAACGTGGCCTTCGGCGGTGGATTCCTCTCCAGTGGGGGATGACGGCCCTATGCTGGCAGATGACAGGGCTATTGCGGTACACCTATTGGCTGCCGCGCCTTCAGGAATACCGCGACGCGTGGGTCGGAACGGCATCCAACAATAGCGTTTCCATTATCGGGCAAGCCTCCCCAGCGATGGCAGCGATGGCGCTGTGTCTCGCGGCAATCTGGATCGTTTTCGGCTATGCGCGCCTGCGGTGGGAGGAATCCGCACCGCAGGAGGAAACTCCGAGTTGAGAATCATTCACCCGCCCCCGGAAAAATGTTCATTTCAGCCGCCGCTTTCGCTTTTCAATTGATTGTTGCAACGATTGAGGCGAGTTTGGGGCTATGTCTGTAAAAAGGCCCGCCGAATCTGCATTCGGCGGACCTTCTTACAGTATGGAGCAGCCTTTTGGAGAAAAAGCTTCTCAGTGAGGCGCTCAGCCCATCAAATAGCCGTATCGGCTGAACACCGTGAGAATCACGCACTCGATATCCTTGGGCAGGGCATTCTCCCCGTCCAGATCAGCTTCGGAAACCGTTCCGTTCAGCCGGACCAGAACCTTGCGCCCATCAAGGGGCAGGAAGCCGGAGTTGCCCTCCGTTTCGTCAAAGTCCTCCTTGCTGTGGAACAGGGTAAACTTATCGCGGTAAGGTGCGGAGTCGTAGGGGCAGAACACGGCGCAGTTGCCGCACTCGTTGCACATACGGTCCACATGGAGAATCTCCCGCCGCCCGTCGGGCATTTCAATGGAGACATTAGCCCGGTTGGGGCACACATCGGCGCAGCTTTCGCACACCACGTTGCAGCTCAGGCAGCGCTCTCCCTCGCACTTGGCGGATTCACACAGGATGCCGCGCTTGGCCACCGCCTCCTCCCGGGAAGACTGGGCGTTTGCGGGGAAGTTCACGGAATTGCGGAAGGTTTTCAGCACCTGATTGGCAAAGCCCTGCGCGTCCGCGATGCACTCCACCACCGTGGCAGGGCCGCGGCGCACGTCGCCGCCGCAGAACACGCCCTCCAGATTGGTAATGAAGGCGGGACAGCCAATGTTATCCAGCTTAATGCCGTTGTCCGTAAGGAACTGGGTGTCCACCTGCTCGCCCACGGCGGAAACCACCGTGTCGCAGTTGATTTCCACGGTTTCGCCCGTCTCCACCGGCACGCGCCGGCCGGAGGCGTCCGGCTCGCCCAGCTTCATCCGCTTGCACAGCAGCGTCCCATTTTTCTGTTCAAAGGGGCTCACCAGCTCGAGGAAGCGCACACCGTCGGCAATGGCTAGATCCAGTTCTTCCGCGTCGGCGGGCATATATTTCTTCGTCCGGCGATAAACCAGCGTGGAGGATTTAGCGCCCGCCCGTAGGGCGACGCGGGCCGCGTCCATGGCGGTGTTTCCGCCGCCGACCACGACCACATGACCAAGAGACACCTCTTTCCCGCCCTTCAGGTCCTTCATCCAGCCGATGACGGGGGCCACGTTGCCGGGGATATTCAAATTGCCGGGCTTCCACGCGCCCACGGCGAAATAGATGTGGGTATAGCCCTGTGCCTTCAGCTCAGCCACGGAGGGGGCAGGCGCGCCGCAGCGAACCTCCGCGCCCATCTTCAAAACCAGATCCACATCCTTCTGAATGGCCTCGTCGCTGATGCGGAAGCCGGGGATGACCTGACGCACCACGCCGCCAAGGGTGTCGGCCTTTTCAAAAATGGTGCAGGGGATTCCCGCCCGGCCAAGGAAGAACGCCGCAGACAGGCCGGAGGGTCCGCCGCCCACGATGGCAGCCTTCACGCCGTTATTGGCAGGGACGGGGGCCTTGAGCGTGCGCATCACCTCGTCATAACCCTTTTCCGCAGCCACCAGCTTTGTGGCGCGAATCTGCACGGAGTCCTCGTAAAAATTCCGGGTGCACTTGTCCATGCAGTGATGGGTGCAGATGGTTCCGGTGATAAATGGCAAAGGGTTTTTCTCAATAATCAGGCGCAATGCGTCCGCGTACCGGCCCTGATGGCACAGCTCGATATACTCTGGAATGTCCTGATGGATGGGACAGCCGCCCTCGCAGGGGGCGGTGAAGCAGCTCAGCAGCGGCACCTTTTCATACAGCTTCCGCCGGGGCAGGGGCTTGACGGGCTTGACATGGTATTTATCCCGCCGCGCTTCCAAAGACAGCGCCTCGATGCCGTCTGCATCCACAGAGATAAACGGCTCGTAACGAAGCTTTTCCAGCTTCTCGGCAATCTGCTTAAAGCGCTGATAGCCGCCGGGCTTCAGCTCTGTGGTGGCCATGGTGATGGGCCAGATGCCGCAGGCAAACAGCTTGTCGATGTTGAAGAAGTCCGCGCCGCCCGCATAGGACAGGCGCAGCCGCCCGCCAAATTCCTTGGCAATACGGGCCGCCATGATGGTGGTCAGCGGGAAGAGGGACTTGCCCGCCATATACATTTCCTCTGAGGGCAGTTCCTTGCGCGTCACGTCCACGGGGAAGGTGTTGGACAGCTTCAAGCCGAATTCCAGACTGTGCTTTGCAGCCAGTGCCATCAGCCGGTGGAACATGGGCACCGCGTCGGCGTACTGCAAATCCTCCTGAAAATGGTGCTCGTCGAAGGCAATATAGTCATACCCCATGGAGTCCAGCACGGTGCGGGCCGTCTCATAGCCCAAAATGGTGGGATTGCACTTCACAAAGGTATGGAGGTGCTTTTCCTCAATGAGATAGCTTGCGATCCGCTCAATCTCGTCCGGCGGGCAGCCGTGGAGGGTGGAGACGGTGACACTGCAAGAAACCCGGGGGGAGATGGAGGCAATGAAATTCTCCTCCGCAGGGAACATCTGCCGCAAAACGGCAATGCACTCTTTAAAAATCGGCGTTTCGGACGCGTCGGCCATGCCGTTTAGGAAATCGTCGATCTTCTTGCCCTTGATGCCCTCGAGGTCATATCCCACGGACATGTTGAACACGAACCCGTCGGGGTCGCCCAGCCCGTACAGCCGGGCCATCATCTTGCAGGCGCACCAAGCCTTTACGTATTCCTCAAACGCCTGAGAGACATACAGCTCCGTGGACCACTCGCAGTTATAGCATTCGTCTTCTGCCAGAATGCAGGGCTTGTTGACGCAGGCCGCCAGCTCCGCGCCGTCCATTTTCTGAACGGTTTTCAGCTCGAAGAACCGGGCGCCGGTGTAGTATCCGGCGATGATGTTCTGCGCAAGCTGGGTGGCGGGACCTGCCGCGGGGCCAAAGGGAGTTTCGATTTTTTCACCGAAAATGGGAAGGGTTTTCGTCCCGGCCAGATAGGGCCGACGGGCACCGAACACGGTACCCTCCTGCTGGTGCTCCGAGACGGTCCATGCCATCAGTTCCCGAAACGGGATGGGGGTCATCAATTCGCTCATTTCCGTTTACCTCCATTATATTTTTTCCTCATGCCTTAAAGGACGGAGCGGGCTGTTCCGCCGCCACGGCGGACGCCCCGTCCCTTCATCTCAATATTCTCTGTGGTTCAACCGGCCCCAAAGACGCTTGGAGCTTTCCAGAATGCGGGCGTTGACCGCGTCCTCGTCAATCTCGGTCAAAACCCGGTCCTTCATCAAAACCTTGCCGTTGATCATGGTGGTCTTGCACTGGCGGCCCGTCATGCCAAAGAGCATGTGTCCGTCGATGTTCTCGTCGGAGAAGGGAGTGTACGGCTTATAGTCCATGACAATCACGTCCGCCGCCGCGCCGGGGCGCAAAACGCCCAAGGGCGTTTCAAAAGAGCGGCCCGCAATTTTCGCGTTGTTGTGGAAGAGCATGTCTGTGACCTCGCACCAGCCCACGTTGGGCAGGCACGCATTGCTCCGCTGGGAGCACAGGGCCACCTTGATGGACTCCAGCATGTCGTTGGTATACGCGTCGGTGCCAAGACCCACCAGAATGCCTTTTTTGCAAAGCTGCAAAATCGGGGAGATGCCCACGGCGTTGCCCATGTTGCTCTCGGGATTGTTGACGCACATGGTGTCGGTGGCCTTAATCAAATCCATTTCCGCGGTGTTTACGTGGATGCAGTGGCCAAGCAGGGTCTTCGGCCCCAGAATTTCGTGGTCCTGAAGCCGCTGGACGGGACGGCGGCCATAGTTTTGCAGGCTGTCGTACACGTCGTTCATGCCTTCGGACACATGGATATGGAAGCCCACGCGCCCGTTGTTGGCGGCCACCATGCGGTCAAAGGTCTTGTCGGAAATGGTGAACAGGGCATGCCCGCCGAACAGGGCCTTGAGCATATCGTCGGGATTCTTCTCGCAGTAGTCGATAAAGTCTTTGTTCTCCTGCACGGATTGGATGGCCTTTTCCTCCCCGTCCCGGTCGGAAACCTCATAGCACAGGCAGGCCCGCATGCCCATCTCCTTCGTGACCTCGGCAATTCTCATCAAAGAGCCGGGAATCTCGCAGAAGGAGGCGTGGTGGTCGAAAAAGGTAGTGACGCCCTGCTTGATGCAGTCGATGACCAGCGCCTGCGCGGAGGCCTTGGTGGCCTCCAAATCCAGATTGCGGTCGATGGCCCACCATGTCCCCTCCAGCACCTCCAGGAAATTGGAGGGGTTGTTGCCATTGATGCTCAGTCCCCGGGCCAGCGCGGAATAAATATGGGTGTGGGCATTAATCAGGCCGGGCATGATAACGCCGCCGCCCGCGTCCACAAACTCTGCCTGCGGATACTGGGCTTTCAGCTCCGCGGTCCCGCCAACGGCCACAATTTTTCCTCCGTCGGTGACAACTCCTCCGTCAGGATAGTAGCCAACGCCCTCCGCGTCCCGGGTAATGACCTTTCCGTTCGCCAATAAAATCATTTGAAAAGCCTCCTGTCTTCCTTTATTATCATTCAATCTTCCCATTTTCTCTCGGTATATAAAAAGAAAAGCGCCCCAAACCACCATCGGTTTGAAACGCCCCTCAGACAACAAGAAATGATAGGCGTCAGCCCGTGCGCAGAGCACTTCGTTCCAGCTATCATTTTTTAATTGTGTCTATTGTATCGGACATCCGCATAATTTGCAAGCAGGTGGGCTAAAAAATTTTTAGGTTCGGTTTTGTGAAAAACGACGGAGCAAAAATTAAAAAAACCACTTGAAATATTTTTGATACGATGTAATATAATAACCAAAACTATATTTAACCAAAGATGGACTGAGAGGTGTTATCTGTATGCGTGATTTCGTGGCAAAGGCGCAGGACCGCGTCAGCTTTGCAACCCATGCCCTGGGGGCTGTTGGCGCCCTTGTGGGCTGCGTGGTGATGGCTCTGCGGGGCGTTGCGCTGGGCGTGAGCGCCAAAACCCTGTGGGCGGCAATGGTATTTTGCCTGTCGGCGCTGGCGCTGTACACCGCCAGCGCGGTTTACCATTACTATCCCGGCTGCGACACAACGACCGGGGCAAAGCGCTTTTTACGCAAGATGGACCACAGCATGATCTACGTGCTGATTGCCGGAAGCTACACACCCTTTGCCATGGTATTGCTGCCCCAGCCCACGGGCGTGCGGTTTTGCGTTGCGCTGTGGACGGTGGCGCTTTTGGGAATCGTCATCAAGCTGGCGTGGCTGAACGCGCCCCGGATTTTGTCCACGGCGGTTTATCTTGTCATGGGCTGGGCAGTTCTGTTTGTCGCTAAGGACTTTGCGTCTGTGGGCCAGCCCTGCATGACGTTGGTGGCGCTGGGGGGCGTGAGCTATTCCGTGGGCGCGGTGTTTTACGCAATTAAAAAGCCCAACATCTCGGCAGAGTGGACCTTCCACGAGCTGTTTCATCTGCTGATTCTTGCCGGGACGGCGTTCCATTTCGCGGCGATTTATTGCTTCGTACTCTAAACTGGTCTCCGTCCGTTCCGGCAATTTTCGAGCAATTCCCCGGGCCTCTCTTGCCAAATATTTTGCAGCGGCGTATACTGTTTTTCAGTTTATCCGGTGCAGCCGCCCTTTTCTGAAGGGCTGGGCGCTGTCCCCGCGCCGGGTAAACAGAGCCGCGTTGCCTGTGGAAAACCAGCTTTTCCGGCAGAGCACGGCGGCTGCCTTTTAGTATGACGAGAGGAGCGGGCGCATGGAAACTCTGGAACCCATAAAAATTGACGAAACAGAAGAAGCCGCTGCGGCGGAGGCCGCGGAAGCAGGCAAGTCTGGGCGGCGCAAACGGCACTTTTGGTTTCACCCCTTACGAACGGTGCGGCTGGTGCTTTTGGGCGCGGCTCTGTGCGCCTTGGTTGGCGTCGCGGGCTTTCTCGCCGGGCGCTTCGGCGGCGGAGCGGAAGAGATTACAAAGCTTGACGCAGTGGTTCTGGAAAATCGGCTGGAGGAAATCAGCGAGCTGGCAAGCGTTAGCTGGTCCTATACGAACATGGCGCAGTTTGAAAACAAAAACGTATTCTATGGGATGACGCTGCCCTTCACCACTAAGAAATTTATCCTCACCTACGACGGGGAGATTAAGGCAGGGGTGAATTTGCGCAAGGCCTCGGTGGATATTTCCGGCACGCAGGTACATATCCGCCTGCCGCAGGCGGAAATTCTTTCCCACGAGATTGACGAAAACAGCGTGGAGGTCTTCGACGAAAAAGCCTCTATTTTCAACCCCTTTACCGTGGAGGATTTCACCGCCTTCCAATCCGACCAGAAGGCCGCCATGGAGAAAAGGGCGCTGGACAAAGGGCTTTTGAAGGAGGGCCGGGAAAAGGCCGCCGACAGTGTAAACCTTCTTTTGGGCGCGGCGCTGCCGGAGGGGTATACACTCACGATTGACTGAGAAATCACGGATTTACGTAAAACGCAGCCGCCCACCGGCGGCACGAAAGAAGGGGCACGGGGAAGCAGCTTCCCCGTGCCCTTTCAGCTTGTCCGCGTACCTC
>NZ_DALZOY010000002.1:203591-289388 GCF_032018205.1 Oscillibacter sp.
GGGAGCGCGGCCGCGCCTCCGTCTTATTTTATAAATTCCCCCAGCACTTGCAGCAGTTCCTCCCGCCGCACAGGCTTTGAAAGATGGGCGTTCATCCCGGCAGCCCGGGTTTCCTGCCGGTCATGGGCAAAGGCGTTGGCAGTCATAGCGACGATGGGAATGCTCTGCGCGTCGCCCCGCCCTGAGGCGCGGATGGCCTTTGTCGCCTCGATTCCGTTCATCACCGGCATGCGAATGTCCATCAGAACCGCATCGTAATAGCCCGCTCCCCCGAACAGATAGCGCTCCAGCGCCACCTGGCCGTTTTCCGCGTGGTCCACCAGCATCCCCCCCATGGAAAGCATCCGCTTTGCGATCTCTGTGTTGACGGGGTGGTCCTCCACCAGCAAAACCCGCTTTCCCGTAAGGATCGTCCGGGGACCGCTCCGGGCGGTCGCTTCCTCGGCTTCCTCCGGCGGATGCCCCTTTGGCACGGTGATTCGCACGGTAAACTCGCTTCCCCGGCCCAGTTCGCTTTTGGCCGTGACGGTGCCGCCCATCTCCTCCACCAGATTTTTCACGATGGCAAGGCCCAGCCCCGTTCCAAGCTGGGGATGCTGATAGCCGTTGTTCTCCTGCTCAAAGGGCTCGAACACCCGACTGAGAAACTCTGGGCTCATGCCGCAGCCCTGATCCCGGAAGACAATGGTGCTGGAAATTTTATCGTCTCCGCAGGGAGTGTGACGTACCGTGCAGAAAATCTCCGAGCCGGGCCTTGAAAATTTCACGGCGTTGCTCAAAATATTGATGTACACCTGCTGGATGCGCAGCCGGTCTACCACCACATACGGCGTGATTCCGCTTGCGTCCAGATGAAAGCGAATGCCCTTCTCCTCCATGCGGGGCAAAATCAGCGCCCGAATATCCCCCAGCAGCGCCCCCGTGTTTACATTTTCGGGGTGCAGCTCGATGTGGCCCGACTCAATCCGACTCATGTCCAGAACGTCGTTAATCAGCCCCAGCAGGTATTCGCCGGATACCTGAATTTTATCCAGCATCCCCATCGCCTCGGAATCCAGCGCATTTTCCCGCGCCAGTTGGGTCAGCCCCAAAATGGCGTTCATGGGCGTGCGGATTTCGTGGCTCATGCGGGAGAGGAATTCGCTTTTCGCCTGATTGGCACGGCGGGCCTCCTCCAGCGCTGCGCGCAGCACCTCGCTGCGGCGGCGCTCTCTGACAAAAGCGTCGGTGGAGTCCGCCATGGTGCAGCAGATGATATTGCTCTCCCTGTCCAGCCAGACAAAGGAATAGCGCAGCCGCCGGATTTCTCCGGCGCTGCTGCGGCAGTCGGCATAGACGGTGTATTCCACGCTGTCGCTGAGCCGGGCCCGGATTTCACTGAAATGCAGGCGCTTCAGCGTCTCTTCCAAGTCCTCCCCCGCAAAGGAGTCCCGGACAACGCCAAGCAGGGCCGTCTCCGCTTCAAGAATCTCACGAATGGAATGGTCCTTGTCCTGCGATGCAAAAATCCGGGCGGTGTCCGCATTCAGGTCGATGCGCAGAATCATCAGGTATTCCCGGCGGATGACGGTATCCATAATCTGCTCCATGGACTTCTGGTCGTCGATGTCAAAGGAGTAAATGTTGGCCTCCACGTCGTCAGTCACGGGGTTTTCCGTGATGTCCACCCGCACGGTCAGCCAGCGGTATGCACCACCGATCCGGCAGTTGCGCTCGAAGGTCAGCATAGCAGTCCCCCGGGCATAGTCGTCCAGCAGGGCCGCGCGGTTAAAGAGCCGGCCAAATTCCTCGCACTGCTCCGGCGCGGCGGTACGTTTTTTCATCGCCGCGAACAGGGCGTCCGCGGTTCCGTCCAGCCCCTCCAAAAAATCCGGATACAGGGCAGGGCCCATCTTGCAGGTGTTTCTCGTCAAATTCAAACGTGCCGAAACCACCGCGTTGGACACAAGCGCTCGCATGCGCTGGTTTTGCCGCTCATACCGCTCGATCTCCCTGTGAAGCTGGGTGCACACCACGCCGGTGCAAAGCACCCGCGTCCGGATCCCCTCCGCGTCGTACAGGGAGGTCATCTTAATCTTAATCCATCGGATGTCCCCGCTCACCGTGCGCTCCCGCACCTCGCAGGAGGCAAAGGGCGCACCCTGATCAATGGCGTCTATCTCCTTTTGCAGTCTGGGAATGTCCTCCTCAAGCGTAATATTCTGCTCAAACCAGGACTGGGGATAGTTTTCCAGCACTCTCGGCACGCCAAACAGCACGCAGGCTCGTTTGCTGGTGCGCAGCGTGTGGAGTGCCGGGTCGTATATCCATGAATCCACGTCGGCATGGTCCATAGCCGCCTGAAGCATACGCTCGTTCTCCTCCAGATTCTCCTGAAGGCGTTTAAGCTCGTCCACGTCGCTGAATACGCCGTAATAAGTCCGCCCGTCGCCCTCCCGCGGGGCCGGGGAGGCTTTCAGCGCAATCCAGAAATAGTTTCCGTCCTGCCGCAGGATGCGGAAGGTCGCACGAATGGTTTCCCCGCCCTGCCGACAGCGGGCAAGCTGTTCCCGAAGGACCACCCGGTCGTCGGGATGGACGTTCAGCATCGGGTTGACGATTTCGCCCTCCTCCGGCTCGGAATAGCCCAGCATCTGATAAAAGCCCGTGTTGAAATGAAGCGTTTCAAAGCATACCTCTTCATCCACACGGAAAGAGCAGATGCCGCCGGGCACCAAATCCATCATGTTTTGAAGCTGCCCTTCCCGCTCCCGCGCCTCCCGAATCAGGGAACGCCTCCGATGGTTGTCCCACAGCAAAAAGGCAAGCCCCGCCGCCAGCAGCGCAACAAGTCCCACAAACACCAGCGCGTGGGGACGCCGGATGGCGGCCTGAAAAAAAGACTCGTCCGCCGCGCGGGCGGCGGGAGCGGAGAAAAAAAGCAGCACGGCAGTGAGCGATACTCCTATCGCTCTCCCCCCTGCCGCGCCGTGCCTTTTTAGTCTGCGTCCCATAACTTCTCCGCCTTTCCAAGGCCCGGCTTTCCGGCTCCCGGAGGTTCTCTCTTTGCCAAACCCTTGCAGCGTTTATTTTTGAAGGCCTGCCTCCACTTGAAGATAATAGTCCGTAATCATGTTCACCGACGGCTCAATGCCGATGGCGCTGGAGAGCACCAGATCAAAGCACTTCCGGTCGCCCCATTTTTCACCGGTGAAGTGGAAGTAGTAGTTGGCGCGGTTTTTGTCGGTTTTCAGCATCAGCGCCTCCGCCGCCTTCTGGTCCATCTCGTGCCGCTCCATCACCCGCCTGATGCGGCTGCGCATGGACGCCTGAACGAAGACGTTTACATGGGGTCCCTTTTCCTGAAGTACATAGTCCGCGCAGCGGCCCACAATCACCGCGCCGCCCTGTGCGGCGATGTCCCGGATGACCTCAGACTGGGACAAAAACAACTGATCCGCCGGAGGCAACAAATTCACGCTGCCCGACCGCATTCCCATGGAGAAGTTGGCCCCGGAAAAGGAATACAAAAAGCTGCTGACGGACTGCTCGTCAAGCCCCGCCAGATATTCCGGGCTGAGGCCGGATTTTTCCGCCGCCAGCACGATCAGCTCCTTGTCGTAATAAGGCAGCCCCAGCTTTTCAGCCGCCAGCTTACCAATTTGCCTGCCACCGCTGCCAAATTCCCGACCGATGGTCATTACCATTTTATGTTCCATATCCTTGCTCCTTCCGGCGGGGAACTCAAATCTTCCCCCGCGCCGTTTCCTCTTTTGTCTCCAGTATAATATCATGGAATCCGGGAAAAAAACAATCATTTTCACCGTAGGGCACGGAAAAAACCGAGACACCCTCTCCGGAAGGGGCCACGGCCAACGTCTGCCAGAACCAGAAAAGCTCCGTCTCGGAGAGATAGAAATGATCCGGATTGAAGCTGCGGCGCAAAAGCCGCCGCCATCCCTCCCGATACCGGGATGCTCCGGCCCGCTCCCGCCGCTCCATTTCCGTCTCCGCTTCCCGCAGCAGCACCTTTCGCCAGGGGTATTTTTTAGAAAAGCAGGCAGAAAGTGGAATCGGCGCGCCGGTGAGCAGATCCCAAGTGTCTCCGTGCCGTCTCCGTTCCATCCGCCCGCCGCACCGCTCCACGGATTCAGTGTACAGGCTCAACACGCCCCCACCGTTGCAGGTGATGCAGTAGGTGAGCCGCGCGGAGTCCTGCGGAATGGGTGCACTGTTCTCCATGGCCAACCGGCAGGCCTCCGCCGACTGGGGAAAGAGCCAGCGCTCACAATAGCGCAGATAGGCACGGGCGTAGAGCTGATAGTACCGCGCAAGCCTGCGGTCCGTCCGCTCTCCCTCTTCCACGGGCCGGGGGAGGGACAGCTCCGCTGTGAGCACGGGGATTCCGTCCACCGTCCACTCCCGCTGGGCAACAAACGGTTCCAGCTTTATCTGATCGCGCATGGCAGCCTCCTTCACAGGTTCAAGACGGCGAACGCTCCCCGCCGGCCGAAATGATTCATGCTCCAGCGTATGCCATTGGGTCTGGGGAGGTGACCTTATCATCAGTCCTAAGAGCCTTTGGAAGCGGGTTCGGGACGGAATTGAAAAAATCAGCGCCCCCCCTTTACTTTCATGCTGTAAAATAGTAAAATGAGCAATCAGAATGGCGGCAAAACGCCGCCTATGTTTGGAAAGGAGCCAGTCATGGTCAAGATTGGAAAAAAAGAAAAAAATGGAGAGCTGTATAAGGCAATTCTCCTGTTGAAAAACGAAGAGGAGTGCTACAACTTTTTTCAGGACCTGTGCACCGTTTCGGAGCTGCGGTCCATGGAGCAGCGCTTTGAGGTAGCCACGCTGCTGCATGAAGGGCTGATTTATAACGACATTTTGGAGCGCACCGGAGCATCCAGCGCCACCATCAGCCGGGTAAACCGGTCGTTGAGCTACGGTGCGGGCGGATACGAGGTAATTTTCGACCGCCAAAAGAAGAAATGAGCCGCTATCAGTCCTTGGCCGGGGCCTATGACGCTCTGATTGCCGATGGAGCCCACCGGAAGCGGGCGGCCTATCTTCACCGCCTGCTGCAAAAAGAACCGCAGCGCGTTGAAACGGTGCTGGACCTTGGCTGCGGCACCGGTACGGTCACCTGCCTTCTGGCGGCTATGGGCTATCGGGTGACCGGAGCGGACCTGTCGGAGGAAATGCTGACGGAGGCCGCCCGCAAGGCGGAGGCCCTGCCTGAGGACCGGCGTCCCCTGTTGATTTGCCAGTCCATGACTCGGCTGCGTCTTCCCGAACCGGTGGACGCCGCCGTGTCCACTCTGGACGCGCTGAACTATGTGACGGGCGACGCCGCCATGCGGGAGACGCTCCGCCGGGTGTTTAAATGGCTGCGCCCCGGCGGGCTGTTTGTGTTCGACGTAAACACGCCTTACAAGCTGCGGCGAATGGACGGAGAAATGTATACGGATGAAACAGAAGACTCCTTCTGCGTCTGGCGCACAGCCTTTTCTGAAAAAACCAGGGTCTGCACCTATGGGGTAGACCTGTTTTCTCTGCGTCCTGACGGAGCATGGGACCGCACGTGGGAGGAACATCGGGAACGGGCGTGGGATGAGGACGAGCTGCGCCTTCTTTTGGAAGGGGCGGGCTTCCGGGATATTCGTGTCACCGGCGACCTTCGTCAAACCGTCCCCCGCCCGGACGAGGATCGGGTAATTTTCCGCTGCCGCAAGCCTGAGGGCAGCCAAGCGCAATCACAAACGCGAAAAAGGAGCAACGCATGAGCGACAAAATTGTACGAGCAATCTCGGCGGACGGCTATATCAAGGCCTCCGCCATCTCCAGCCGGGTTTTGACGGAGCGGGCGCGGAATATCCACCGCACCCTGCCCGTAGCCACCGCAGCCTTGGGCCGCGCTCTGGCGGCGGCCTCCATGATGGGCAACGCCCTGAAGGAGGAAGGCGCCAGCGTGTCTCTGCAATTCCGGGGCGGCGGCCCACTGGGCCTTCTGATGGCCGTGTCGGACAACGAGGGCAACGTCCGGGGCACTGTGGACAACCCCGCGGTGGAACTGCCCCTTCGCCCCGACGGCAAGCTGAATGTGGGCGGTGCTGTTGGCAGCGAGGGAACGCTCACCGTCATTCGTGATTTGAATATGAAGGAGCCGTATGTAGGCAGCGTGGGCCTGATGGGCGGCGAGATCGCCGAGGATCTGGCGGCCTATTTCGTGGAATCCGAGCAGATTCCTTCAGCCTGCGGTCTGGGCGTGCTGGTTGACCGGGACCAGAGTGTGCTTGCCGCAGGGGGCTATCTTGTTCAATTACTGCCCGGCGCAGGCGAGGATACCGTTGCCCGGGTGGAAAGCGGCCTGATGGCCGCCGGAGCCGTTACGGCGCTTCTGGAGAAGTATCCAGAGCCTGCGGACCTGCTGCGGGCAGCGATACCGGAATTTGAGCTGCAAATTCTGGAGGAGCAGCCCGTGGAGTACCGCTGCACCTGTTCTCGAAAGCGGATGGAGCGGGCTTTGATCTCCATGGGCGCTGCGGAGCTGCGCAGCCTGATCGACGATCAGGGCGGCGCAGAGCTGACCTGCCGGTTCTGTGACAGTGTACAGGCCTTTACAAAGGCGGAGCTGGAGACGCTTCTGGCCTCCGCAAAGCGTTAAATATCCCATAATTTTACAATCTAAAAAATCTTTTTAAAAATTTTGTTATTTTTGGTTGACAGATCGAGGACCTTTTTGTATAATAACTTTTGCCGTCTGACGAGAGCGAGCGGCATTCGGGAGCATAGCTCAGCTGGTTAGAGCACCTGCCTTACAAGCAGGGGGTCACTGGTTCGAGTCCAGTTGTTCCCACCACCTCAAGCTCTCTGCAAAAGGTCCTATGGCCCGGTAGTTCAGTTGGTTAGAACGCTAGCCTGTCACGCTAGAGGTCGACGGTTCGAGCCCGTTCCGGGTCGCCATTTTTCCGCGGGAAGCGAAGCTTCCCGTATATGCCTTCGTAGCTCAGTCGGTAGAGCAGAGGACTGAAAATCCTCGTGTCATTGGTTCGATTCCGATCGAAGGCACCATTTGCGGGCATAGCTCATCTGGTAGAGCGCCACCTTGCCAAGGTGGAGGTAGCGAGTTCGAGCCTCGTTGCCCGCTCCAAAACTGAATGCCCACACCCTTGTGTGGGCATTCAGTTTTCCAGCAACCTTTAAATTTTGCTGGACTTTTTCCGGCATTTCGTATATACTATAAAATATCATGGTGACATAGCCAAGTGGTAAGGCAAGGGTCTGCAAAACCCTCATCCCCGGTTCAAATCCGGGTGTCACCTCCAGAAATGAAATTGAGACAAAGGTACAAAAATTTGTGCCTTTGTCTCAATTTGGTATTTATGAAAAAACAGCGAAGAAACCACCATAGTGACGGCGTATAGGACTGCACACGGATGCAGCCTCCCCGTCAAGTCCGTGCGGGGCCGTGAGGAAGTATCATTATCAATCGGCGTTTCATCGCAGCTTCTTAGGCTCCCACCCCGTGAGGGTGATCGTGGCCTCTGGAGGAATCGTTGCGCCTCGCTCGGCGTCGTTCCCAGTGCTGGCCGTCCTCTCGGTACAGCCCATCGATTGTCTTGTTCAAATTCTTCGCTATTATGGCCAAAGTCCGCTTACGTGACAAATCCCGGAAAGTTTTATAAAAACTTTCAAAAGAATTGTAGACAATAGTCGCTGCTACGGCTATTATCGAATAAAGCGCTTTGGATTTTTTCAAGGTGCGGTCTTATTTGAGGTAAAGGGTTCTCTCCGAAAGGAGAGGGCCTTTTGCTTCACCCATGCGGACGTGCGGGCCGTCAGGACGCGCTGGGACAGCCGCAGCGGCACCGAAAAGGCCGTGACCGGCTGGTCGGGGTATACGAGACCTCCCGAGCTTGTTCCGTTTTTTGCTGATACTGACTATTTTATGTTCTTTGCTCCGTTAAGGAAGAATAAAGGTTCTGAATTAGCAAATATTTCAGCTATTTGCTTGGAAATTAAGGATATATTAGGCTGATTTTCTGTCAATTCATAATATGGTTTTGTGATATAATAATTGCAAAACAGCTATTATATCGACAAAAGCACACATTGAATACTGCATACGCCATCTACAAGTATTGCGAATATTGAGAAGGGGTAAGATTATAATATGTCGGATTTAATTTATGAGGTAGAAAATCATTTAGCCCGCATTACACTAAATCGCCCGGAGCATCTCAACTGTTTCAGCGAGGAGATGATTCAACTTTGGGCAAACGCACTGGAGGACATCCGAGATCGGGATGATATTTACGTTGTTCTTCTATCGGGAAACGGAAAAGCGTTTTGCGCCGGAGGAGATGTAAAGGCCATGGCGACAGGAAATGGATTTTTTGAAAGCAATGAGGATATTACTTCCACCGCGCTTGCTAGAAAGAACTCTCTTTGGGACGGGATCCAGCGTATCCCACTGATTCTGGAGGAAATCGACAAACCAGTGATTGCAAAGGTTCATGGTGCGGCTGTGGGCGCGGGGTTGGATATGGCTCTGATGTGTGATATCCGAATTGCTTCGGAGAGTGCTTCGCTTTCCGAAAGCTATTTCAACGCAGGAATTGTACCCGGTGACGGCGGCGCTTACTTTTTACCTCGCCTTGTAGGGCGAGACAAGGCACTCGACTTGTTTTTAACAACACGGGTGCTTAAAGGCCCTGAAGCAGAGAGGATCGGTCTCGTCACACGCGTTGTACCCGATGACCAGTTAGATGATTATGTGGACCAATATGTTCAAAAACTATTGGACGGGCCTCAGCAGGCTATGCGCCTGACGAAACGAGCGATTGACCAGAGCTCGCAGAGTACTCTGCGAGCTTCACTGGATTTGGTCTCTTCTTTTATGGGAATCGTGACCGAGTTGGATGACTACCGGATACGGACGGCTGCCCTGGTTGAACGTTTAAATAGAAAATCCAAAGAAAAGACTGACCTGCAGTGAATGGAAGGCCGGGCATCGTAGGGTGCCCGGCTTGTTCTGTTTTTAGGGTGCTTATACATCAACTTGACGGCGCTTTCCCACTTAGCCGACGAATTTCCGAGAGCCGCCGCGGACGCAGTAGGGGGAGATCCTGAACCATTTCATAAGAGAGTGTGTCGTCACACAGATGGCGGTTGGGATTCTGAAAGAGTTGACGTTTTGCTTTCATGTTCTTATCTTCCTTCCATTTTTGCGTGCAGACTCTTACACAGGCTGCACGCGCTTTTTGCAGAACAAAGCACAGGAACCTAGCAAAATGCCCAGTTCCTGTGCTTATAAATCAAACAATTCATAAGGCAAAGTTCTTCTATGCTCTAGTCCTGACTCAATCCAAGACCCCCTATTACGATAAAAGGTATGTTAATCAAATTTGAAAGGAAGGTCGCAAATAGTTCGCCGTATTCAAGCTCCATATGTTTAATTTGGAAAATATGTTGTACCACGAGGGCGGTGTTGACCTCATACCCGCTAATATCTGGTTATCCTATAACGCTCCCGGTAGATACACAGTTGCCGAGACGCACGTAAATCCGCACTGCATGGTGCGGAGAATTTATCGTCATATGCCCATCGGATTCTCCCGACAGGCTCTTCTCACAAAGAGCAGCGCGATATGTGCCCTACACAATGGACGGTCGGAATGCCGATGAGCGAGTCTATATCAAAGGCTCCGTAAATGCGCAGGCGGACAGGATTTACCATCGGAGACAGCTTGCCCTGTATGCAGGATGGAGGGGAACCAACTCGGTTCCCCTCCATTCGCTCTAGATTGATTCAGTCGTCCATCGTTCTATAAAGGAATGTGACGGCCTGCGCTCTGGTGCAGAAATCGGCAGGCACAAACTGGCCATTGCTGCGGCCGGAGGCGATGCCCCGATCCATTGCCCAAGTCACCGCCTGCGCATAGTAAGCGTCAGCGCTCACATCTGAGAAGACAGCCCCGGAAACCGCCGGACTTCCCTCAGCACGCCAGAGGAACGTCACCACCTGCGCCCGATTGCTTACCGCATTCGGAGCAAATGTGGTCGCACTGAAGCCGCTGGTAATGCCCTTTTCTACGGCCCATAGAACCGCATGATAGTAATAGGCGTTTTCGCTGACATCCGTAAACGGATTTTCCGAGGCGGTGGGCACGGGAGAGCCACTTGCCCGCCACAAGAATGTGACGATCTGCGCACGGGTGCAGTTCTGGCCCGGAGCAAAGGTCGTTGCAGAGTTCCCGGCGGTAATCCCCTGCTCCACCGCCCACTGCACCGCATCGTAGTAGTATGCGGTACTCGCAACATCGGTGAAGGCCGCCGCTGTGCGGTAGCCCACCATATACTTAGAAAAATGGGGAGTGACAAATGTCACCATGCCAGACGTGCCGTCGTAGGAGGTCTCGCACGCTGTCAGGCTGCCGTTGTCAGCCAGATAGTAGACCGTCAGCGTCGCAGCCGTTTCGCCTTTCGCCAGAGTATACGGAATGCTTACGGACGCAGCCCCGCCGCCCAAATCATGAATTTCGGCGGCACTGCCGCTGGCGATGGAGATGTCAAACACCTTGCTGTCGCCCGTCGCCCTTTTCTGAACCGTGTTTAAATCGGAAATTGGCACAGGCTTCACGGAGACGGTCACGTCTGCCCCGCCCTGACGGGCAACTGCCATCAACGCGTTCCTGTCCAGAGTCACCTGCGCAACACCGGAAGTAATCGTCAGCGCCGCATCCTTGTGGCCGGCGAGCGTTTCCAGTGCGTCTGCCGGAATTGTAACAGACAGGCTGTCGGCTTTGGGCGGAGTATTTACCGCCACCTTCACCGCAGGCGCGGTGGAATTCTTCTGGGCCGCCGCCAAAGCACTGTTCACCGCACTGGTAACTGTTGCACTGCTTACTGTGACGTTGGCCGTTGTACCGGAGACGGTGGGTGTCACAGTTGCAGTGGCGGTGGTGGTATTTCCGCTGGTGGCGGTATTCACGGCAGGGGATCCGCTTCCCGAAGAATTGCCAGAGGAGCCGCCTCCGCCGGAACTGCCGCCGCTTGAAGCTTTTGTGGTGGCTGCGGAGAGCGTAAGTCTGTCGCTTTGACCCACGGGACTAATTGCATTGATCGTAATGGTATATTCGGTTTGCTCGGAGAGCGCATCAAATGCGGCGGAGGTTGCCGCCGCTTCCGGCGTCAGCGTCTTCAGCAGCGTCATGCCTTGATAG
Organism: Oscillibacter sp.; assembly: GCF_032018205.1. Classification (GTDB taxonomy): domain Bacteria; phylum Bacillota; class Clostridia; order Oscillospirales; family Oscillospiraceae; genus Oscillibacter. The sequence goes on from NZ_DALZOY010000002.1 coordinate 214,802, forward strand.
AGCGAAATGACGTAGCTATCGGGCATCGGGCAGTTGTCCGTGTTTTCGGGTACTATCCATCGAACTTCCAGACTGTTGGTCCCGGATTGAACCGTTGCCTTGGGCGCCTTGGGCACCTCCAGTTGGGCCTTGAGTGTGCCAAATTTCTGATCCGCGGTGATCATCACCGTGGTGCCAATCAGCTTACCCGGAGCAATGTCGGAGATCGACTGCGTGTCCGCTCCTGTGCTCCAAGCATAGTGATATTGCGTGCCTTCTTCTCCGCCCTTCACCTGTGCTGTCATCACATAGGTGCCATCTTCGGATTTTTCAACGGAAATGACCGCTGCGCCGGTGAGAACCGTCCTCTCTGTAATCAAGAGATACTGCTCCTGCAGCGCACGATTGGCGTTCGTCAGAGCTTCCAGCGTGGGTTCATAGCTGCTAAGAACCTGAATACCGGCGATGATAGCCTCCTGCAACGCCGTCCAATGCTCCTTTGCACCATAATCGGCTTCGCTCAGCGCCTGCGCCTGATCAACCATCGCATCCAGCGCCAGCAGCGCTTGGAACACCTCATGCTCCTCAGCAATGTCGTCAATCAGCTCGTGATATTGCATCTCGCGGTTGTATTCGGTAACCACGGCTTTGTGATCGATACGAAGGCCGTCTGCCTGCATCCCTGCCAAAAAGCGATCCAGCAGCGCATCAGACAAATTGCATATCAGCATGAACTCCGTGTCCACACCGCTGCCGGAATACGGCTTCTCGGCCGTTTCATATCCATCCAGTCCCGCAAGATATCCCACAGTCTGGTTCAATTCGGCATCCAAAACATCCAGCACCTCGATGCCCAAGCCGGACAAAATGCTTCTCAGCCGCATTCCCCGGGAAGTATTTTCGCCCAGATTGTAAAGTGCAATCTTTGGCCCCGCCATAGTGGTACCCTCGCTGACAATGGGCGCAGAAACGGAGAAATAGTCAACTTCCTCTTCCGCCCATTCGACATGCGGCAGACGGAGCTTGACGATCAGTCGATTCCCCGGAATGAGCGTCGTCCCCTCCCGCACCGGAATTTCCACTTTGCCCTTGGCAGTGTCGCCGGAACGGCTGCTGATTTGTCCAACCACAGTCGCTTTCGGGCTTTCCCACAGCTCGTCCTCTTCAAATTCCCTGTCCGTGTAGTTTGCGGGGAACTGATAGACTGTGGCCGTGCAATAGAAGTCGTTGCCCATGGTCAGATACTCGTCTGAATAATCAATGGTAACCGGAATGGTCTGTGCATCGGAAGGAATTGCGGCAGCTTCAAACGCCGAATAAGGCGTTCCCCAGTTTGGCGAGGGCTGAACAGCCACAATATTCGACAGTGTTTGCTGCTTGCCCGCCGTGACCATAAGCTGCAAATTTGCTCCGGCAGTTAAGCTTCCGGCTCCAAAATAAAGCGTGCGTTTGGCTGCGCTGAGAGGCAGCGTTCCAGTACCCAAAACCTTGGCAGTTTGGATATCCAGCGCACTTCCGGTAAACTGATACAGCGTATAGGAAGCCGCGCCCACCGAAACGTCAAACGTCACGCCCACGTTCACATGCGTCATCCCGGCGGTTATCTTGGTATCAAGAATTTTCGCGGTGGGCGCCGGAACCACGACTTCTCCCGAAACAATCATGGGGTCGGAGAGATAATCCACCGAGGGGTTAACGCCACCGTTCCGCATTACGACAAGGATTTTTTTACCCGGCGTAGGCGCGGGAGAAAGTGCAAGTGTGTTTTCCCCTATCTCCAAACTGCTCAGCACGGCAAAATGCAGGCTTGTATAATTGTTGAGTTTATCGCCTGCGTATTTTTCATTGGCATCCAGTTGGATGACCCGCAGAATCCCCGAAGTCGGAATGTTTGCCAGCGATACCGCAATGCTCGTTGTATCCGCCGTAATTTCCGAACTCTGCAAGGTCACGCTTGGAACCCCAGGCTGCACCGCGGCCGCAACGGTAAACGCGCCGCTGGTAAAGGTGATTGTCTCACCGCTTACATATGTAATGACAAGGCACACCTGATCCCCCACTGCCAGCGCTGCGGAAGTGAGGTCAAAGGCAATTTGCCCCGGGCTTTGTCCTGTCTTTGTTTTCAGTGGGGCTGCCGTATTCGCCACGCCGTTAACCACTTTGCAGAGCCTGACCACATTCAGGTTTGTGACGCCGCTATTGCGCGAGGTCACCTGAAAGACGGCCTGCGTGCTCTCCGGGGTGAGCTTGCCAACCAGAGAAACCGTTAAACCCGGGGCGGCTTCCACCGTCACCGGCTGGGACTGCGCAATAGCCGCTCCGCCATTGAGAACAAACGCCACCAACTGCTTGCCGGCAGTCAGGGAAACTCCTGGATTAGGAGCGATGGTATTCGTTCCTGTCACAGGGGCTGCTTTTACACCGTAAGGATCCCCGGAATCCGAGGTGAATTCCGTTACACCAGCCGGATAGCTTTTCAGCAGCAAAATGGAGCCGTCCGGCACAACGCCGCCTACGGTGACGGAAACGCTTGCCGCATTACTTTCGACGGGCCCGCTGACCGCGACCGTCAGCGTTTCTTGATCAGGTGCGGCAGAAACCAGAACCGAGTCGTCGGGGCGGTTAAAGACTGCCTCATAGTCGTTGCCCTTTGGCAAAAACAGTTCCTGATTCTGCGCCCAATAAACCACGGCGCGCACGCGATAGCCCTCACGCAGCGGCTCGTTGAGCTGAATTTCCTTTCCATTGAAGGCTTCAGTTATCTGCAAATTATTCTTCAGAGGAATTTGCTTGCTACTTTCAAAGTCAAAGGCGTCTCCATCGGGATACTGGGCCACCGCGCAAGTGATGCTGGTCTTCCCGTCCCTTACTGCCTGAAACAACCGCTCATCACCGGTCAGGCTGATGTGCAGCGAAGTAGCCCCCGCGTGAAGTACCGTTTCGTCAATTGTCACATTAGGATACGTATAATCTTCAAAGCCCTTTCCAGAGTCATCAACAATTTGGAGCGCCTGAGAGTTAATGGGACGATAATTGTCCTCTCCCACCGGCACGTTCAGGCAGGCAATAATTTTATACCCTACGGTCAGGGGCAGATTATTTCCGTTAAAGTCGCAGGTAACTGCATCGTCATTTTTCACCGTGCCCGACCACAGACTCTTGTTATAAGGCGCGTCCGGACTAAAGGTGGTGTTGCCCGCATACGCGTAGATTGTCAGGGTACACTGCTCAACAGTCTCATCCAGCGAGACTTTTACGTTTACGGAAGTCTCATCCTCCCGGAAGGGCTCCGTCCGCTCCGCCCCATCCTTTTGCAGGCTGACCCGGCAATTTGCCAAGATGGCGCTGGGATCTGTGACAACGGGACTCCCCGCAACAATGAGCGACTCGGAAACGTAATCAACAGGACTGTCACCGCTCCCATCCCGCAAAACGGCAACGATCTTTTTGCCCGCGACGGGGGACGTGGACAGCGTCAGTTCATTGTCGCCAACCTTGAGGTTGGTGATAATTCCCTGCGCCAGCCGATACGTTTCATTATTAAACAGATCAGAAGTATATTCCGCACCGCTGTTTAACTGAAAAACACGCAAAAGCCCAGTTGTCGGAACCTGGGTTAAATTCACGGTTAATGTGTTTGTCTGTGTGGTGATCTCCGTATCCTTGATGGAAACCACTGCCTGTGCCGCAAACGCCGGCGGTACTGCCAGGGAAAGCAGTATCACCAGTGCCAGCAGCAAGCTTATTCCTTGCCTGTGCATCTTCTGGGCCATGAAATATCCTCCTTAAACTCTTGGACGCATCGTCCCCTCAATCGCGGTTAGGTATTACTAACCGCGGAATTTTATTTATACAATAGTTTTCATAATTTGTCAATTGTCGAATGCACCAAGGGTGGAGCGGTCAATAACCGCAAAAGATGTGCAACCTCAAGATTTGCGGGCCAGAAGGCGTTATTTGTTTCTGATGTGTCGGATGCATACAAATTTGAAATGTCCTGCGCAACGATATAATTGTCCACATTAATGGAAAGCCGGAACATCATCATGTACGCAACGCTTGCCTCCAGTGTCTGCCGATACGCCACCTCCGCGTTTAGATTATCTATGTCTTCCAGAAAACTCCCGGCGCGGCAATTCAAAGAATCCGGAAGATAGCCTTGCAGTCTGGCGGCCACGGCATTGAGGCTGGCGGAGAGAGTTTCATCCGGCAGTGTGTCTTTACTACCAAGCACAGGGTGCAGCAGCTTACGCACTGACGTTTTTCCTTTCTCTTGTAAATCGAACATTCCGTGTCAGCGCACAATTAAGGCGGCCTCCGGAAACATTTTCTCGGAGGCCGCCTGTTGAGCTTGTAATGACCAGTGTTTTGCGCGAGGCCGAAATGACTGTGCGATTTCTCAAATCGGGAATTTTTACCTTATGCGAAGCTCGAAAGCCAATATTGAAAGTTGATTGAAAAGGCTTCCGAAAAAAGCGAAATGAGACCCGATAGCTGGAAGCTAAAGCTTTTTTGTGGCTTTACAGAAAATTTCCCCTCACTTCTCTGTTCTGTCCTCTCATACAGCGCTAACGCAAGATGGAAAAATATATTATGATGTCCTTGCGATATCAATATGTTTATCAGGGGTGTAGAACTCAAATCTCAAACGTGATATAATTTACTTCCCATTGCCATGACCTTGCCATGCCGATGGTTTATTATCAAAACTGTGAGGTCTCATTATGAATCAAAAAGAGTTAAATGAAATCCGCCGCCGTATGACTCCCAATAAAAGCAACATCAGCAAAATTTATGGCTGCTACGTCAATAGCAATAAAGCCATCATTTCATATCTGGAAGAATCTCTTGGAATTATGCCTCAACTGGAAATGGAACAGTATATGGTCTTTCTAAAGAAGGCTTTATCCGGAAGTCTCGGAAAAAATCTGGTCGATATCGTTTTTTCCACCCAGCAGGTGCACGACAGCGATGAACACCGTTTGCTTACAAGCCTGACGAACTCAGATCTCAAAGATGCCGCAGCCAGGGAACAATTCTATCAAAAAGTAATACAGTCGCTGGATATGGAGGACTGCAATTATCTGATTCTCCTTGCCAGCGATGCCTATGACGTGCCGTATCGCGGAAAAGATGATGAGATTCAGGTTGATGCTTCCGACACCGTTTTCAAATACATCATCTGCGCCGTCTGTCCTGTAAGAGATGGCAAACCAGAACTCGGGTACTTTTCCGGCGAAAATGAGTTCCATGGCTATGCGACGAAGCAAATTGTCGCACCGCCCGAACTTGGTTTTATGTTTCCAACATTTGATGCCCGTGCGGCAAATATTTATAATGCGCTTTTCTATTCCAAAAACACAGCACAGATTCACCATGAATTCATCGACGCTGTTTTCCATACGAAAGCTCCCATGTCTGCTGACGAGCAAAAAGAAACATTCCAAAGTGTGCTTGCTGATTCTCTGGCGGACGGTTGCAGTTATGATGTGATACAGGCTGTGCACGAGCAGATTCGTGAGCGCATTGAGCAGCACAAGGAGCGCAAAGACCCGGATTCCCTTGATATTACATCCCGTGAGGTTGGGCAAATCTTGCAAAGCAATGGAGTCCCGGAAGAGCAGATTCATACATTTCAAGAAAAGTGTGGAGAGGGATTCGGCGACGAAGCTGTGCTCAACCCGCGCAACATTATTGACAGCAGTAAATTTGAACTCGTCACACCGCAGGTCAAAATCTCTGTCGATCCGGAATATAGCTATATGGTGGAAACAAAAATGATTGACGGTAAAAAATACATTCTTATTCCAGCTGACGATGGTGTCGAGGTCAATGGCGTTAATGTAAAAATAGCAAGGGACTAAAAAAGGCCGACTACTCTTTGACACACTGGCAACATCACCCGAGATTACAGGTTATTGTCTCCATTTTCATTTTGTAAAGGTAATAGATTATAGATCTCAAAATTGCATCCAATCACATTTCTTACTTGTGGATATGCATTTGAATAAGAAGATTTATATCGAAATGAGCTAACGATTTTCTCCATATGTACTTGCTTATCCAGCTTGGGACGATCCGTTCTGGAACCGTTTGGCAGTGGTGGTCATACATGTACTGCTGCTGTTCGTAAAGCGTGCGGATCGTCTCAAGTCGGACTGCTTTTCGTGTGGAAAGGGTTCTGCCCAGAACAAGCTTTTCTTTCATGGGGGCAAGTTTTCACGTCAGATAACACAGCCGTTTTCCGACCGCTTTGCAGATTTTCTTCGCCGCTTTCTTAAGGCTGCGGCTGAACTGAAGATAATTCCGGCGGACTTGAGTGCGGTAAGTGTGGGGCGTGGGGCGTGGGGCGTGCGGCCATCAGCCGGATTATGCAGTTGATCCAACAGCTTTCTACTATTTTTTCAGGCCTCATTGAGCGGCGACGCGTCTTGAGGGGAGCGAATGTTAGAAGGCGCGCAGGCGGCGTCCACAATCATGGTGTCGCTGCTTCCTCCGCTTCCACAGTTGTCGTCATTGTCGTGATGGCGTACTCTTTTTCCTTTGGCAGATAGAATCATCTTGTAGATTTCGCCCAAGACCTCCTGCGTCAGACCCTTGCGAAAGTACACCATCAGGGAGGCCAAAGGGAGTCTATGATTGTATTCCAGAGGGCGCGCTCTTACCAAAGCGATGTTTGATTATCTTCCGCCGTGGCCAGAAGCTGCGGCGGTATCTTTTTAAGCATTCTTCGGAAGGTCGACGGTTGTATAAGCCACCCTCTAATTTCCTCCCTCCGCAGCACCACCGGCATCCGGGGATGAATCCTCCGCACGGACTCGTTGGCCTCGGTGGTCAGAATGCAGTAACGGCGCTCATCCTGCCGCTGATCGTAGATTCCCGCCATATAGAGCGCCTGTGCATCAGGCAAGCGGAACAGATACTTTCGCTTATCCGCGCTCCACTCGTAAAAGCCGCTGGCAGGGACGACGCAGCGGTGCGTTTGAACGCTGCCCCGAAACAGCGGCTTTTCCTCTGCACTTTCTGACCGGGCGTTGATAATCAGGGACTGCTGGGTCTGAAAGCCCCAGCGCATGAGGTCTGCTTCAACCCTGCCCTCCCGCTCCACCAAAACCGGAGCCTTCAGCGAAGGCCGGATTTCACCCGGCGTCCATGCATCTTTCCCGCAGCGGCGCCGGATCTCCTGAACAATTTCCCAAAGCCCCGCGCACTGCTCCGCCGTGAACTGATATCTCCCGCACATTCCAGCATCCTCCCTGTCCGTTTCCGCAAATTTTCTACGGGTATAGTATAGCACATTTAGCGCACCCATTTAGGCACGCAGAGAACATCTCTTGAGTTTTTAGAATATGCGCACCAGAGCGTTTTTTTAAGTAAAAGATATAAGCAAGTCTGCGCTTCACGCGTTAGCCGCTCTTTGTGCGGCTTGGCCTTAAAAAACGCTTAGTATAAAGGTATGTCACAAACAGCCATGGTCCGGTTCTGCAAGCTGGTGCGGAGATCGTCGGCGACACCATGCGCATCGCCCGGAATATCCGTCGGCACATTCAATTCGAGCGGGGCATCTCTGTTAACATCAGCGTATCGGGCAAGAAGATTACTGAAAAGCTTGGAAGCGACTACAAAAAGCCAAACGCCATCACCAGAATTGAACGGGAGAACTACAAGGGGATCGTCTATTCCTTACCGGTAGGTGATCTTCTCTACGTGGATCCGGTCACCGGGGAAAAGCTGCGCCGCGTGGGCATTCCCGCCAGAGGATATAGGAGAAAAGCGCCCATCTCAGGTGAGATGGGCGCAGAATCCATTATATTTTGGTGTTGTTGCCAGCATCTATATGCCTATTGCGAATTTGCTGCAAGTCAAATTTATTGATACATTTTAATGTACTCTTCGGTCAATGTTCCCAGCCCCATCATATTGTAGACCTCCACGGGATTAAACATTTTTTCGCGATCTTTAAGGGTGCTTTCCTGTTCAAATAGATTTGCAAACAGGTCATACATTGATTTTGCCGCCACAGCCATTGCCGAAACCGGGAAAAGCCCAATACGATAGCCCAGCGACTTGATATGCTCAACAGGAAGATTTGCAGCCGCACCCTTTTCATTCATGTTGACCAACAACTTGATTTTTGCATTGGAGGCCACGTATTCCAGCTCTTCCGCAGACTTAAGCCCGTCAACATAGGCGTAGTCCGCGCCGTACTCACCGGCGCTGTTGATTCTGCGGACCGCCTCGCTCAAGTTGCCCTTGGCAATGTTTGCAATGGTTCTGAAAATTATCACAAAGTCCTTGGATACGTTCTTTCTCACCGCCTGAATTTTGGGAACGGTCATCTCCCAACTGAGCATCTCCTTGCTTGTAGTCGGAACGGATTGGGGTAAAATCTGATCATCCACCTGCATTCCCGCCACGCCCAGAGATTCAAACATGCGCGCGGTATTTCCAACGTGAATCGCATTACCAAAGCCATTATCCGCATCAGAAATCAGGGGGATATCAACCGTCGACGTAATGCGTTGAATTGCATTTATAAACTCAGTCAAATTTAGAAAACCAATATCGGGGCGGCCCAAGCCCGCAATGGATAGTGCCCCGCCAGACAAGAAGAGGGCTTTTGCGCCAGTTTCTTCGGCCACTTTGGCTGACAGGCAGTCATAAATTCCGGGCACAATTAAAAATTGCTCTTGGTCAAGTACTTCCCGCAAAGCTTTTTTGTTGTCCATTTTTATCTCCTATCAAAACATTAATAAAATATCATGCACCCAGCCGTTGTGATGATCCAAAAGATAACAGCCAGCGGAGCTCCGACCTTGGCGTAGTCCTTGAACTCGTATCCGCCAGCCTCCCAAACCAACAGATTCGGGCCTGTCCCAAAGGGGGTGCAGAACGCGGCGGATGCTGCAACGGCAATGGCCATGACCACGCCTCTGGGGTCCATACCTGCTGACTGAGCAACCAAAATTCCCATAGGTACCAAGATTGCGGTCAGGGACGTGTTCATTAAAAACTGCGTGGTCACAATGGTCAGTCCCGTGACGGCCCCATAGACAAACACGGGAGAAGCCTGGGTTAAAAAGGGAGAAAGCTTGTCAATGATGAACTGTGCGGCTCCGGTTTGGATCAGAGCAGTGCTCAGCGGAAAAATCCCCGCAACCAAAAACAAGGTGGTGGTGCTAAATGACTTTACCGCCTCATCAACCGTGATACAGCCGAACAAAACGACTAAAATGGCGCCAAGTGCAGCAGCCAGATGCATGGCCAGCAACCCACTTGCCATGCAATAGATAATAAACACAAATACTGCAAAAACCAAGATCATCTTTTTGGGGTGTCTTTCGGCCAACTCAGAGACGCCGCCTTTTGAAATCGCCTTAGACGGAAGCAATCTCTTCCCGATAGTCGCCATGTAAATTAACCCAATTACAGTAATGGGAATCCCAAATTTCGCAAATTCAAAAAAGGAAAACTCAGCAATCCCTGCATCAGCCAAAAGGCCGTTGGCAACAATGTGAGGCGTGGTTCCAATCAATGTGATGGTTCCGCCCAGCGATGCGAAAAACGCCACCGACATCAAGACCTTTGACAGCGGAACTTTGGCCTTTTGTGCCAACGAGCTGACAATCGGAATCAGGCATCCGGTCGTTCCCGTGTCGTTGAGAAATGCCGACAGGCCGGCAGCCACCAGACCCGAGCTTAAGATAATACCGGTTTCACCCTTCCCAACAATGCCAATCAGCTTTTCACCGATGTAATCGGCCAGCCCGGTTTTAAAGATAGCCGCTCCAATTACCAAAAGGCTCATAAAAAAGATCACCGTAGTGTTTGCAAAGTCAGAAAATGCGGTCTTTGCATCAAGAATGCCCAAAAGCGCCAGCACCGTGGGAATGGCGGCGCCAATCAAAATGGGATGGATCGGCTTCCAAATTAGGAAAACAATTGCTGCAACGAAAACCACGCACGCAAGTATTGCCTGTGTTGTCATATTCTTTCTCCCCTTATTTCTTTATCAAAGTTGCAACAGTAGATCCGCGATACCTTGTGTCATAAACAGAATACCGGTTTTAATGCTTTTTTCGTCAAATAAAATGCTGGAATTGTGCAGCGGCAGCTTGGACCGGCTGTCTTCGTTGGCTGTGCCAAGCCGAATCAGCGCCCCCGGGATCTTTTCAAGATAAAACGAAAAGTCTTCACTGCCCATAGACGGAGTTTCAAGCCATTTCAGTTTTTCACCTCCTATTGACCGCTTTCCTGATTGTTCAAGCACCTCGATCACTCGGGAGTGGTTGACAACTGGGCCGCACACCTTTCCAAAAGTCAACTTTCCTGTGGCGCCAAAGCTTGCTGCCTGATTCTCAACAATCAGCTTGAGCTTTTCTTCAATTCGGTGGTCGGTTTCTACGCTGAGTGTTCTGACCGTGCCCTCAACCCGGGCAGTGCTGGGAATGATGTTAGGCGCAGTTCCAGCAATTAGCTTTCCAAATGTAATCACGGCGGAGTCGACCGGTGAAATATTTCTTGAAATAATCGACTGAATAGCCGTCATAACATAGGCCGAAATCAGAACTGGATCAATGCTCCGGTGTGGGTGGGCGGCGTGGCCTCCATTGCCGGTGATTTCAAAGGATACATTAGAGCTGGACGCCATCATCGCGCCTTTTTTTAGGCCAATGGTACCGGCAGGAAGATCGGGCCAGGTATGCATGGCAAGGATAAAATCAACTGGCGGATCTAAAAGCACTCCTTTTGTAATAGCCTGCTTTGCACCAGTGAAGTTTTCCTCTCCGCTTTGAAAAATCAAACGAACATTGCCTTTCAACTGGTCCTTGTATTGGCAAAGCATTTTTGCCGTGCCCAGCAAAACCGTTGTATGGATATCGTGGCCGCAAGCGTGCATACAGCCAGGGTGATTGGATGCAAAATCGAGCCCGGTTTTTTCATCAAGCGGCAATGCGTCTATGTCAGCTCGATAAGCAATGGTTTTGCCGGGCTGGCCTCCTTTGATCAACGCAGTGACTCCAACGTTTTCAAGAATATATTCCGGAGACAACCCACATTTTTCGAGATACTGAAAAATCAACTTGGATGTTATAACCTCGTGGTTGCTTAATTCGGGATTCTGATGAATCCGCCTTCTGATTGAAATCAATTCAGGCAGGATATCCTGAACAAAGTGCTCAATATTTTGCATTTATTTCCCCACCTTTCCATGTGATTGTTTACAAATTGATGCTAACATACCACTTTTTCTTAGTCAAAGACCGAAAAAGTAATGCACATTATAACATTTAATGTTATAATGTGCAGGGGTGATCGCATGGACGAAATGAAGTTGGATTATATAATGGAAATTGCTCGGCAAAAAAGCATTTCTAAAGCCGCGAAGAACCTCTTTATTGCGCAACCGTCGCTTAGTCGCTATGTTATCAATCTTGAAAAGCGGTTAGGCGTTAAGCTTTTCGATCGTTCGCACGCGCCGTTGGAGTTGACCGAAGCCGGCCATCTGATGGTTCAATATATTCAGCAATCAGAAGCACTGAAGGAAAACTTCTTTCACGAACTGGAAGAACACAAGGAATCCGCATGCACCGAAATCAAAATTGGTGTAGTTCCATGGCGTATTCCAGTGTTTCTACCGAAAATTGTTCCGGAATTTATGGGCAAGCACAACAACGTCACCGTTATAATTAAAGAGGGCGTTTCGCAGGACCTTGAAGCATTGGTAATTGAAGATCAAATCGATGCCTGTGTTGTCAACGGCCCGCAGAATAACCAGTTGCTGGAATATCGAGTTCTCAACTATGAAAAAATTGTGTTGGTAGTTCCACGTAATTCAGAAGTTGCCAAAAATAATTATGATTTTGTGAACGACATATACCGCCCTGTTGATCTTCGGTCCCTAAAAAACGAAGCATTTATTCTTTTAGTGGAAAAGTATCGTCTGGGTCTTCTCTCTCGGAAAATCTTTAAATCGCGGGGTATTATGCCTTCTCATATCACCTATGTTTCTAATATAAACACGGCGCTAAGCATGTCGGCGGTTGGCCTTGGATTAACCTTTATGCCCGAATCCGGAATTGAACGTCCATTTGATGGCTGTAAATCACCGCTCTATTTTTCCATTGGGGAACCCGAATTTGGCTTTCCTTTAATCATAGCCTTTAAAAAGGGGAAAAAATTGAACCAGCACTTAATGGAGTTTATTGATTTTGTTTGCAGCAACTATAATGAATACCGCCAGAGTTGATGGTTTTTCTCTAAGCCTTGAATTGTCAAGTCAAGTGCAACGCTTGATTGAAAAGGCTTCAAAGGGTACTTTCTAAGCCAAGCATTTGCGAAGTCTGTTATTCAGTGTTTAAATAGAGTCTGCAATATCATCTTCCGGGGATAATGCAATATCAAGGGATTTGGGCAGGTAGTCTCCGAGCAAGCCGTTTGTACCTCCCTGCCAAGGCGTATGAGGATTCGGAAAATAAAATGGCAGGTACTTAGTTGTCAGCCTGTCGGAAAATCCGCTTCTGTGTTCGTTGAGTCCGTATGAAAAAGGCACGGACCGTCAAATCGGTCCGTGCCTTTTTTCAATTTGCAGCTCCGCCCCCGCGATGCTGTTACCGTCACCGTCATACGTCCTGTCCCGGTCGCTTCCTCATCAGCTCGACTGCTTCTTTCCCTGTCATATGATGCACAGTCATCTCCATCACACAAAGGGGCTTCCACTCCCGGTCAATGGCGGACTTAAGTCTCTGGGCGCTGTTTTCCGGAGCGTATTTGACGGCCAGTTTTTTGATCGCCTCCAGCTTTTCGGCGTCGTCCTCCACAATTCGGAGCGCACCAAAGACAATTACACTTCTAAAATAGGAAGTGTATTCCTCCGGCACTACCTGATCCTGGTCCACCACGCAAAAGGATGCCTTTTCACAGCGGCGGATCGCGTCGACCTTATGTCCCGCCTTGGCTCCATGAAAGTAAATTTTAGAGCCATCATACACATAGCTCAGGGGAACAGCGTAAGGGTAGCCGTCGTCCCCGGACAGGGCGAGAACGCCTGCCGTTCCTCTATTCAGGACCGCAGCCGCGTCCTCCTCAGACAAAAGCTGCTTCTTTCTGCGCATTTCACGAAACATAGCTTCGCTCCTCCTGAAAACTGCCGAAAAGGGTGCACACCCCGTCCGCAAAATTTTGCAGCCCGGATCGCTGCATTTTTCCGGCAAACAATATTTTTATAAAGTATACGCCGCCTAAAGTTCAAAGTCAACGCTCTCCTCCCCTCGGTGCGGGGTCGCTGTTCATTGCCGGGCCGCGCGAATGCGACGCGCCGTCACCCAGCAAATTTTCTTAGACAGCACGGCAGGCCTATGGTACAATGTGAAACATAAATCATCCACTTTTAAGCCGGTTTTGGGAGGACGCGCCATGAAAAAAATCATTCTGGCCCCCGATTCCTTTAAAGGGACCATGACTTCCCGGGAGGTCTGCGGCGAGCTGACCGCCGCGATTCGCGAAATCTTTCCGGAGACAGAAATTGTCTCCCTTCCCGTGGCGGACGGGGGTGAGGGCAGCGTGGACGCATTTCTCACCGCCTGCGGCGGCGAGCGGGTTTCCGTAACGTGTACAGGCCCCAACGGGCAGCGCATTGAGGCGGAGTACGGGCTTTTACCGGACGGGACGGCGGTAGTGGAGATGTCCGCAGCCGCGGGCCTTCCTATGGCGAACCCGAAAAACCCGGAGCGCACCACCACCTTTGGCGTGGGAGAGCTGCTGCGCCACGCGGCAATCCGGAGCGCAAGGAAAATCATCATGTGCCTTGGCGGCAGCGCCACCAACGACGGCGGCTGCGGAGCCGCAGCGGCCTGCGGCGTTCGATTTTTTGACGAAGGGGGATCTTCCTTTACACCCGTGGGAGGAACGCTGCGGGACATTGCCCGGATCGACCTGTCCGGGTTGGACCAGACCCTTGCTGCCATTCCCATCGTAACCATGTGCGACATTGACAATCCCCTCTGCGGCCCGACGGGGGCGGCGGCGGTGTTTGGCCCCCAGAAGGGGGCGGATGAGTCCATGGTCCTGCAGCTGGACGAGGGGCTTGCCCACCTTGCCGATCTGTTGCATCGGGACTGCGGCGTGGAAGTGCGCAGTCTCCCCGGCGCAGGGGCGGCGGGCGGAATGGGCGCAGGAATGACCGCATTTTTTAAAAGCCGCCTGCAAATGGGCATCGAAACCGTGCTGGACACGGTGGGCTTTGAAGCCGCACTTGCCGGAGCCGACCTGGTAATGACCGGCGAGGGCTGCATGGACCGTCAAAGTCTCTGCGGAAAGGTTGCGGCGGGCGTGGCCCGGAGGGCCGCTCTTCGCGGCGTACCGGTGGTTGCTCTGGTTGGAGACGTGGGCGAGGGCGCGGAAGAAATCTACGCGCTGGGCGTTACGGCGGTTTTTTCCATCAACCGCGTGGCGGTTCCCTATGAGCAGGCGCGACTGCGGAGCCGCCGGGACCTGCGCGCCGCAGCGGGGGATATTCTGCGGCTGTGCCGCGCTCTTGAAATTCCGGGGCGGCTGTGATAATATTGATAAATCATTTACGGCAGACAGGCCGAAAATAACTTGACAGTTTTTCAGGAAATCAGACATCACGAAAAGGAGCAAGCCCGCCCATGATTAAAATTACCACGGACAGCACCTGCGACCTGCCGGTCGCCCTGCTGGGGGAAAACAATATCACGGTGGTGCCGCTGGGCATTGTAAAAGGCGAGCGTGTCTACCGGGACGGCGTGGACATCCATCCGGCGGACATTGCCGCCCATGTGGACGCCGGCGGCGACATCACCACCACCAGCGCGGTAAACACGGCGGATTACCACGAGCTGTTCAGCAATCTGCTGAAAGAATACGACGCGGTCATCCACATCAATCTGGGCGCCGGTTTTTCCAGCTGCCACCAAAACGCCAGAATTGTGGCGGAGGAGCTGCCCGGCGTCTATGTGGTGGATTCCGCAAACCTGACGGTAGGCATCGGCGAGCTTGCCCTGCGGGCGGCGCGGATGGCGCGGGAGGGCCGCGCTCCGGAGGAAATCGTTGCAGAGCTGGAAAGTCTGCGCGACCGGCTGGAGGTCAGCTTTGTGCTGGACCGGCTGGACTATATGAAAAAAGGCGGGCGGTGCAATTCCGTCACCGCCATCGGGGCAAATCTTTTGAAGCTGCACCCCTGTGTGGAAGTCATCGACGGGAAAATGTCCGTGACGAAAAAGTACCGCGGCTCCATCGAGCGGGTGGTAACGGAATACCTCCACGACCGGCTGGACGGGCGGACAGACATTGACACGGAGCGCGTCTGGCTGGTGGACACCGCCTTCTCCCCCGCTCTGGCGGACACGGCGAGAGAGGTGCTCCTCGCGGACGGACGCTTTGGCACCATTTTAGAAGGCAAGGCGGGCTGCACGATTTTTTCCCACTGCGGACCAAACACGCTGGGCATCGCGTTTTTCCACAAAAAGAACACCGACTGAAAAACCCCTGCCCCGGCGGACAAGCGTTCGCCGGGGCAGGGGTTTACTCCGGATGCGAGAATTTCCGCCGGGACTTTTCTTCCTGCGACCTTCTTCCGTTTTCCGGGCGCACTTTTTTATATTTTTACTTATCCGCGTTTTTTCCTAGATCCTTCCGGCGCGCTTGCTCCCCCGAATTCTCCTAGCGTGTCCCTCTCCCGCTCTGTGCCCTCTCCCCCTGCCCTGCTAAAAACGACCGCGAATGCTTATGGACAAAAAAACACGCCCCTTCCGGGACGGTAAATCATTATTAAAAAACTCAACCCCCCATCTGTCCAATGCAGATGGGGGGTTACTTCTGACTGGGGTTCTCTGCCATGTTGCTACCTCTTACTTTCGTAGATTCACGTTTGGAAGGCTGGGATACTGAGGCTTGCGCTGTGGGATACCGGAAAAAGCTTTGGGATGACCGGGAAACAGGAAAAACTCCCGGTGGCAGCCAATCCATAAAACATCAGGTGCACGCAGATAGTTGCCTTGGACATTGCCAAAACCGGATCTCGTGAGTCTCATTGAAATGAGCCGTGTCTCGTCTTTGGTTCCCTCCGGGGGTTCACTGGAGTCTGCCGGAAATTCGCCAAGGTTTTGCCGGGATGCTGAGAAAACGCTTGCCTTTGCAGGGAAAGAGTTGCTTGTCAAAACGGGTATGCGCTTGCGGTGACATTGCGGGATACTTCCAAACGCGACGGTAAGAAATGAGACTGAATTTCGCTGAGCCAGCTAGCCTATTGGACTCATTCCCTCCCGGTAACTATTAAATACCACATTAGCACGTAAAAGTCAAGCAGTTTTTGTGACTTTATACATTTTGCTATTATTTAATCATCCTTTTTTATTGAATTTCAACATATATCTGTGTGGAATTTAGACCCTATCTTTGATTATCCCTCCAATGTTTTGAAAAACGCGGAGGGCGACAGGGCAGGCTCGGCGCGAAACGTCAACAGCAGCGCATCTATGTTGTCTTCGTTGTGCTCAATCTCCCGGCAGTAAATCCGCAGGGCCTCGCCAAGGGGCAGAAGGCTTGCCGCCCGCTCCACTACCAAAACGCTCAGCAGAGCAAGCTGCACCCGTCCCAGCAAGTCCCCGTCGTTGACGGCCTTGAGGGTATAGCGAAATAGAAAGTAGGCCACAATTCGTTCCAGCAAAGCTTCCGGGACCGCTCCGGGCACAGCCTCCCTGCCCCGGCGCAGCAACGCCCGCCAATCATCTCCCAGAATTTCCAGCCCGGACAGTGCGTCCCATACCCGGGGAAAAATCCCCTCCCCGGCCATCTGACAGCCGGGAGCCGGGACCGTCCACGCCTGACAAAGCTCCGGGAGTAACGGGGCGTTGTCCTCGTCCAGGAAAATCTGTGCTTCCGCCGCCAAGGACAGCAGTTCCGCAAGGCGAAAATCAATCTTGCGGGAGGGGTCCTGTAAAATCTCGAAAAGCTTTTTCCGGACGGCCAGAAGAGGGTTCAGCCAGGGGTCGGGGTCCTCCCCCTCCTCGTCCGTTTCCGTCTCCGGAAACGTCAGCGGGGCGTGGGAGGAGAGTAGCAGGCGGCAGGCCTCCGGGCAGGAAGCCACAAGGCTTGTCTCCCGCAGCGGGCCGTAGTCCTCGATAAACCGAGGATGGCTGCGGCAAACCTCGCCGGTGCGCTCCGGCCCAAGGGCCCGGTGGATGGCGCAAAGACCGTCCATATCCCAGAAGGGGCAGCGGCCCGTGTCCGTCAGGGTAAAAAAGTCCTCTCCATCCTCGGTTTGCAGGGCCGCCCGGAGCCGCTCACCCAGCGGCCCCGGAAGGGTGCGGTAAAAGGCGGCGGAAGCTTCGTCCACCACCACCTCCCAGCCCTGACAGCAGGAGTGGGGGCACGCGCCCGCAAGGCACTGAAATTGTTTTAAATAATCTGGCGCCCGCAGTTGCATGCCGCCCGCTCCCTTTGATTAAAGATTTAACCCATCCACGGCGGCCTTCAGCCGCTCCATGGCCTGCTCCAGCACGGAGCGGGGGCAGGCAGCATTCAGGCGCATGAAACCGCTGAGGTTCCGTCCGAAGGAATCCCCGTCGTTCAGGCCCAGCCGCGCCTTGTGAATCATAAAGTCGTGCAGTTCCTGATTTGTAAGTCCCAGTGCGCGGCAGTCCAGCCACACGAGATAGGTGGCGTCCGGCACGGTGGGCCGAATCTGCGGAATATGTGCGGCGCAATAGTCATGAATGTAGTCAAAGTTGGCGCTGAGATACGGAAGAAGCTGGTCCAGCCACTCGTCGCCATGGGTGAATGCGGCTTCCATGGCCGAGAGGGAAAAGGCGTTGTTGCGGTGAATGTCCAAGCGGTGCCAGAAGCGGTCGAAGACCTGCTTCTTGTGCCGGTTGGGAAACACCACGGTGCTGGCCTGCAAGCCCGCCAGATTAAAGGTCTTGGTGCCGGAAATGCAGGTGATGACGTTTTCCGCGACGCTGGCGGTGACGATGTGCTTCTTCCCGTGGAAAATTAAATCGGAGTGAATCTCGTCGGACACCATGGGCACACGGTATTTTTCGCACAGCTCTCCCATCCGCCGCAGCTCCTCCGCCGTCCAGACGATTCCCAAGGGATTATGGGGGTTGCACAGGATAAAGAGGTCGCACCGGCCCAGTTTTTCCTCAAAGTCCGCCCAGTCAACGGTCCATTTTCCGTCCTTCTCCACAAGGGGGCTTTCCACCACGGTGCGCTCCCACGCCTCCGTCATATCATAAAACTCGGAATACACCGGCGTTTGAATCAACACGCTGCCCCCCGCCGGGGTGAATAGCTGTATGCAGGCGGAAAGCGTTTGCACCACGCCGAGACTGAAGCTCATCAGGCTCTGGTCGATGTCCCAGCCGTTGCGCCGCTTCTGCCAGCCGCGGATGGCGGCAAAATAGCTGTCCGGTCGGGCGGTATAGCCCCAGATACCCTCCTCCGCCCGGGCCTTCAGCGCATCGATAATGGGCTGGGCGGTGCGAAAGTCCATGTCCGCGATCCACAGGGGAATCACGTCCTCTGTGCCGAACTTTTTCAGCCGCTCGTCGTATTTGGCGGAGCGGTTGCCGGAGCGGTCGATGATCGTGTCGAAATCATAGTTCATAAATAGCCTCACTTTCCAGAATCACCAATGAATTTATTCGCGCAGGGCGTGAGCCGTCCACATAAAGGAAACCATCCGCCCCAGAGCCGTGCCGTGGGTCCTCCACAGCGTAAATGACGCATCGGACACATTCTGCGGCTTTGCGCGGCTTAAAAAGCAATGCCAAATGCAAAGCAAAGCAGCCGCCTTGCGGTTATTTTACCACGCTTCCGTCCCCCGCGCAATCCCGGCTGTTCTCCCCTCGCTGGGAGCTTTTGCTAATCCTTTTTATGGTGCAAGCGGCAAAATTCCGCATTTTTTCCTATTGACAAACCCGGCTCCTGCGTTTAGAATTACCTCGAATTAGTTCAATTTTTTTGACTAAATAAACTTAACTATAAGAATTTAAGGAGATATTGACAATGGATTTTGAAAAGGTACGGGACGTAATCGTGGAAACACTGGCCTGCGAGGCCGATCAGGTGACGATGGAGGCCACTCTGGCGGAGGACTTGGGCGCAGATTCCCTGGCCTCCGTGGAGCTGGTGATGGCGCTGGAGGAGGCCACAGGCGTGGCCATCGACGACGCGGAGCTTCCCAACCTGAAAACTGTGGGCGATATCGTGAAGTATCTGGAAGCTCACAAGGCCTGATTGCCGCACATCGACCGAAAGGGAACCGCTGCGGTTCCCTTTCGCGCTATAAAGGTTTTTTGCGCGCCCCCTGCGGGCCGTCAAAAGGCGCGCGCCATTGGTGAATGCCCGGGGCGCGAATAAAGGAAGGAGAATCATGACCAACTCCGAGATTTTTGAATTGATGGACCGCTTCGAAAAAAGCGGCATTTTGACCATGCGTGTCTGCGTTGGCGGCGATGAGCTGGAACTGAGCCGGGCAGGCTCTGCACCGGCGACGGCCGCCGTATCCGTTTCCGTGCCCTCCGCCGCATCCGCTCCCAAAGCGCAGGAGGAGCCGGTGATCCGCGCCCCGCTGGTGGGAACGTTTTACGCCGCCTCCGCCCCGGACCATCCTCCTCTTGTGAAGCAGGGCGACCGCGTGAGCAAGGGACAGACCGTGTGTCTCATTGAGGCCATGAAAATGATGAGCGAGGTGACTGCCCCCTGCGACTGCGTGATTGAAGAGGTGCTGGTGCAAAACGGCGACCTGCTGGGCTTTGACGCGCCCATCTTCCGCTATCGGGAGGCGTAACCATGTTCAGGCGCATTTTAATTGCCAACCGGGGCGAAATTGCACTGCGGGTGCTGCGGGCCTGCCGGGAGATGGAAATTGAAACGGTGGCGGTGTATTCCACCGCCGACGCGGACGCACTTCATGTCCAGCTTGCCACTCGGAGCGTTTGCATCGGCCCTCCCAAGGCCGCCGACAGCTATCTCAATCAGGCGGCGCTTTTGACCGCCGCCAAGGCCACGGGCTGCGACGCGGTACATCCGGGCTACGGCTTTTTATCGGAAAACGCCGACTTTGCTGACGCCTGTGCCACTGCCGGGCTGAAATTTATCGGCCCCTCCGGCGATTCCATCCGCAAAGCGGGAAGCAAGGCCGCAGCCTGCGCGCTGATGAAGACGGCAGGCGTTCCCACGGTTCCCGGCTCCGGCGGCCCGTTGGCTGATGTGGACGCTGCTCTGAAAGTCGCCGGACAGGTGGGCTATCCCGTGCTGCTGAAGGCCAGCGCCGGCGGCGGCGGGCGGGGCATCCGCAAGGTGGAAGCCCCCGAAGAGCTGCCCGCCGCGTTTCACGAGGCCGTGGCGGAGGCTGTGGCCTGCTTTGGCGACGGAACCATGTATCTTGAAAAATTTGTGGTGAATCCCCGGCACATCGAGTTTCAGATTTTGGCAGACAGTCAGGGAAACACCATCCACCTTTTTGACCGGGACTGCTCCATTCAGCGCCGGAACCAAAAGCTGATTGAAGAGGCCCCTGCCCGGTGCCTCACGCCGGAGCTGCGCCGGGAGATGGGCGCGGCGGCGGTCCGCGCCGCCCGTGCCGTGGGCTATGAAAACGCCGGGACGGTGGAGTTCCTTCTGGCGGAGGACGGGCGGTTTTACTTCTGTGAGATGAACACCCGCATTCAGGTGGAGCATGGCATTACGGAGCTTGTCACCGGGGTGGACCTTGTGCGCCAGCAAATCCGCATCGCGGCAGGGCTTTCTCTGGGCTTTACACAGGAAGACATCCATCTGACCGGCCACGCCATCGAATGCCGCGTAAA
Organism: Oscillibacter sp.; assembly: GCF_032018205.1. GTDB lineage: Bacteria > Bacillota > Clostridia > Oscillospirales > Oscillospiraceae > Oscillibacter. Next base: position 235,618 of record NZ_DALZOY010000002.1, read on the forward strand.
CGCGGAGGACCCCGCCGCCGATTTCCGCCCCTGCCCCGGCACAGCGTCTTTTGTCCACTTCCCCGGGGGAATGGGCGTGCGGATTGACTCGGGGCTTTACAGCGGCTATGCCCTGCCGCCCTATTACGATTCTCTGGCGGCAAAGGTTCTGGTCCACGCCCCCACCCGGCTGGAGGCCATCCGCCGGATGCGCCGCGCGCTGGAGGAACTGACCGTGGAGGGCTTTGCCACCAATGCGGGGTTGAGCCATCTGATTTTGTACCATCCTGATTTTGTCCGGGGAACCTGCACCACCGCATTTTTGGAAGCTCATTTACAGGAGTTGGTGGATTGGGACCGCAGGGCGGTGGAAAGTGAGGCAGGCAAATGACTTCGATTTTTGCCCAGCGGCGGCAAAAGCTGCTGGCGATGAAGGCCTTTCGGGACGGGCAAACCCACGCGCCAACCGCCGACACGGCCTGCCCCGGCTGCGGCCAGACCATGGGCGCGGGGGCGCTGTCCCAAACCCAATACGTCTGCCCCCATTGCGGCTATCATATGCCGCTGGGGAGCTACTACCGGCTCAGCACGATTCTGGACGCCGGCTCCTTCCGAGAGCTGAACCCCCGCCTGACCTCCACGGACCCCCTACGTTTTCCCGACTATGCCGCAAAGCTGGAGGCCACCCGGAAGAAGACCGGACTAAACGAAGCCGTGGTCACTGCCTTGGGAGCCGTGGACGGACAAAAATGCGTCATCGGGGTTTTGGACGCACGGTTTTTCCTTGGCAGCATGAGCGCCGCCGTAGGAGAGAAAATCACCCGCGCCATCGAGTTTGCCGCAAAGAGCAGGCTTCCCCTGATTCTCTTCTCCGCCAGTGGTGGGGCAAGAATGCAGGAAGGGATTCTCTCCTTGATGCAGATGGCGAAAACCAGCGCCGCGCTGGCCCGGTTTGATGAAAAGGGGGGCTTTTTCCTCTCGGTTCTCACAAATCCCACCACCGGCGGCGTCACCGCCAGCTTCGCAAGCCTTGGCGACGTGATTCTGGCGGAGCCGGGCGCCTTGATCGGCTTTGCCGGTCCCCGGGTCATTGAGCAGACCATCGGACAAACGCTGCCGGTGGGCTTCCAGCGGGCGGAGTTCCAACTGAAGCACGGCTTTGTGGACGCGGTGGTCCCCCGCAGCGAGCTGCGGAGCACGATTTCCCGCCTGCTGGCGCTCCATGGGAAAGGAGGCCGCAATGAGTGAGCCTATGACCGCCGCCGAGCGGGTGGCGATTGCCCGCCATCATCAGCGGCCCAATGCACCTGAGATTTTTGACTTTTTGTTTACGGACCTGTTTATCCAGCAGGGTGACCGTCTGGCGGGCGAGGACGAAAGCATTTTGGGCGGAATCGCCCGATTCCACGGGCGACCCGTCACGGTGATTGCCACCCGCAAGGGCCGCACGCTGGATGAAAACATCAAATATAATTTCGGGATGCCCTCCCCGGAGGGCTATCGCAAGGCACTGCGCCTGATGCGCCAGGCCCAAAAGTTCCGCCGCCCGATTTTCACGTTTATCGACACACCGGGGGCTTACCCCGGTATGGAAGCGGAAGAACGGGGGCAGGGCGAGGCCATCGCCCGGAACCTGATGGAGATGAGCCGTCTTACCGTGCCCATCATTGCCACCATCACCGGCGAGGGCAACAGCGGCGGCGCGCTGGCCTTGGGCGTTGGGGACCGAGTACTGATGCTGGAAAACGCAGTGTACTCCATTCTCTCTCCTGAGGGATTTGCAACCATCCTGTGGAAGGATGCCTCCCGCCATGGGCAGGCCTGCGAGCTGATGCGGCTCACCGCCCCGGACCTGAAGCGGCTGGGAATCATCGACGAGATCGTTCCCGAACCGACGGGGGGCGCACATCTCGCCCCGGACATCGCCCTGCGCGAACTGGACGAAGCGCTTGCCCGGAACTTAAAGTCCTTTTCCCGCCAGAGCGGGGAGGCGCTGGCTGCGGGACGGTATCGGAAATTTAGACAGATGGGGACACCCCCGAAGGAGGATCAATGAGCGGAATTAAAATTTGCGGCGCGGGACACTACACCCCGCCGAAGCTGGTCAGCAATGCCGACCTTGAGAAAATTGTAGACACCAACGACGAATGGATTACGTCCCGCACTGGCATCAAGACCCGCCACCACTGCGTTGAGGAAACCCATTCCGACATGTGCCGCCACGCAGCGCAGACGGCGCTGGAGCGGGCGGGAATCAAGCCGGAGGAAATCGGCGTGTGCATCGTGGCCACGTTTTCCTCGGACTTCCTCTCCCCCAACGCCGCAAGCCTTTTGCAGCGGGATTTGGGTCTTTTAAACGACACGGTCTGCTTTGACATCAACGCCGCGTGCAGCGGTTTCCTCTTCGCCATCCACACGGCGGAGTGCCTGCTGGCGGCATCGCCCCGGAAATATGGGCTGGTGCTGGGGGCGGAGATGCTCAGCCGCTTTATCAACTGGGAGGACCGGGGCACCTGCGTCCTCTTTGGCGATGCAGCGGCCGCCGCCGTGGTGGAATGGAATGAGGAATACGAATCCCTCGGCGCGGTGCTCCACTGCGAGGGCGACAGCGAAATGCTGGGCGTCACCGGCTCGGGCCACAAGGCCCCGCCGCAGATTTTCATGCAGGGCCAGCAGGTGTTCAAATTCGCGGTGAACGCCGTGCCCTCCTGCATGGATCAGGTGCTGAAGCGCAGCGGAAAAACAATTGACGATGTGGACTTTTTCGTGTTCCATCAGGCCAACACCCGCATCATTGATCTGGCTGTGAGGAAGTATCACATTCCGGAGGAGAAGTACTACAAAAACATTGAGAAGTACGGCAACACTTCCGCCGCCAGCATTCCGATGGTGCTCAGCGAGCTGACGGAGCTTGGCAAGGTTGGCCCCGGAAGCCGGGTGATGCTGGTGGGCTTTGGCGGCGGACGCGCGTGGGGCGCGGCGCTGGCGGAATTTAAATGAGAGGACGGACCCGCGCCTGCGGGGAAGCGACGTGATATGAGATTAAACGAGTTTCTGGGAACAGAGTTCCCCATTATTCAGGGCGGCATGGCCAATATCGCCACCGGCGAATTTGCCGCCGCCTGTGCCAATGCGGGCGCCCTTGGCATGATTGCCACCGGCGGCTGGGACGGCGAGCGTCTCCGGCAGGAGATTCGCCGGGCAAGAGAGCTGACAGACAAGCCCTTCGGCGTGAACCTGATGCTGATGAGCCCCCATGCCGACGACATTGCAAGAGTGATTCTGGAAGAAAACGTCCGGGTGGTGACCACCGGGGCGGGCAACCCCGGTAAGTATATTCCCGCATGGAAGGAAGCGGGCATCAAGGTGATGCCCGTAGTGGCGGCGGCAGTGCTGGCAAAGCGGCTGGAGCGCTACGGCGTGGACGCGTTCATTGCCGAGGGCACCGAGTCCGGCGGGCATGTAGGCGAGATGACCACCATGGCGCTGGTTCCGCAGGTCATCGACGCGGTAAACGTCCCCGTCATCGCCGCAGGCGGCATTGCCGACGGACGGCAGCTTGCGGCGGCCTACGCGCTGGGCGCGATTGGCGTTCAGGTGGGCACCTGCCTGCTTGCAAGTGAGGAATGCCCCATTCACGACGGATATAAGCAGGCAATTCTCAAGGCGAAGGACTCCGACACCGTGGTGACGGGCCGCAGCATCGGCGGGCCGGTACGGGTTTTGAAAAACAAGATGGCCCGGACCTATCTGGAGCTTGAAAAGCGCAACGCCACACTTGAAGAGCTGGAAACCGTGACGCTGGGCGGCCTGCGTCGGGCAGTGCTGGAAGGTGACGTAGAAAACGGCAGCGTCATGACCGGTCAAGTGGCCGGAATGCTCCACGAAATCCGCCCCCTGCGGGAAATTTTTGAGGAGCTTGCGACGGCTGGCGACGCCCGCATCCGGGAATTGGCGGCAAGCCTATGAAGCTGGGATTTTTATACGCCGGGCAGGGCGCCCAGCACCCCGGCATGGGCGCGGACCTATACGAAAAGTATCCGGCCTTTCGTTCCGCTTTGGACGGGGCGGACACGGGCTTTGACTTAAAGGCTGTGTCCTTTGCGGACCCGAACGGACTTTTGAACGAGACGCAATACACCCAGCCCTGCATGGTGGCCTTCGCGGTGGGACTGACGGACGTTTTGGCGGAAAAGGGCATTGTTCCCGCCGCCGCCGCGGGCCTGTCCCTCGGCGAATATTCCGCGCTGTACGCCGCAGGCGTGCTGGACGGAAAAACAGCCGTGGACATGGTTGCCTTTCGCGGCAAAGCCATGACCGACGCGGCAAAGGGCGTAGACTCCGCCATGATGGCCGTGTTGGGGGCGGACCGAGAAACGGTGGCCGCCGCCTGCAAGGCCGCGTCAAGCCTTGGAGTTGTGGAACCCTGCAACTTTAACTGCCCCGGGCAAATCGTCATCGGCGGTGAGCGGGCGGCGGTTGAAAAGGCGGCATCTGCCGCCAAGGAGCTGGGTGCGAAGCGCTGCATGCCCCTGAACGTCAGCGGCCCGTTTCACACATCCCTCTTAAAGCCCGCCGGGGACGCGCTGCGGGAATATTTCAAAACCGTGGACTTTCAGGAGCCGAAGATCCCCGTCCTGCACAACTGTCTGGGCGGTGAGCGTCAGGGTGGAGATTCCATTCCCGCTCTGCTGGAACGGCAGGTTCAGTCCGCCGTGTACATGGAGGACTGCATCCGCGCCATGGCGGCGCTGGGGGTGGATGCCGTGGTGGAAATCGGCCCCGGCAAGGCCCTGACCGGGTTTGTAAAGAAAACACTTCCCGGCTTCCCCGTGTTCAGCGTGGAAACAGCGGAGGATGTTGAGAAGCTGCCGGAGCTTTTGAAAGAGGTGGAGCGCGGATGAATTTTGCAGGTAAAACAGCTGTGGTCACCGGCGGAAGCCGGGGGCTGGGCCGGGCCGTGTGCCGAAAGCTTGCTCAGGGCGGAGCCAACGTGATCTTTTCCTACGCGGGAAACACCGCCGCCGCACAGGAGACGCTTGCAGAGCTTGAGAGCATGGGCGCAAATGTCCGTGCCGTGCAAGGCAGCGTGGCGGACAGCGAGGCGGTAAAAGCCCTAATGGATACGGCTGTCAAGGAGTTCGGCGGCATCCACATCCTTATAAACAACGCCGGTATTACCCGAGACGGACTGGTGATGCTGATGAAGGAAGAGGACTTCGACGCAGTCATTGACACGAACCTGAAAGGGACGTTTCTTTGCATGAAGGCCGCCAGCCGCATTATGCTCCGGCAGAAATACGGCCGCATTGTAAACTTAAGCTCCGTGGTGGGTCTTCATGGCAACGCCGGACAGGTGAATTACGCCGCCAGTAAGGCGGGCGTGATCGGCATGACCAAGTCCCTTGCCAAGGAGCTGGCCGCCAAGGGCGTCACGGTGAACGCCGTCGCCCCGGGCTTTATCACCACCGACATGACCGACGGCCTGCCTGAGGCGGCAAAGTCCGCCCTGTTGGCCTCCATCCCCATGGCGCGCTTAGGTGCGCCGGAGGACGTGGCTGAAGCCGTGGCCTTCCTCGCCGGGGACGGAGCCGGGTATATCACCGGGCAGGTTTTGGGCGTGGACGGCGGCATGGGCATGTAAAGCGGCGGGGGCCAAGGCTCCCATCCGCATAAAGCAATAAGGAGACAGGTATGGATAAAAGACGAGTTGTGATTACCGGCCTTGGCGCCGTCACGCCCATCGGACACTCCGCCCCCGAAACGTGGCAAGCAGTGCGAAATGGAGTGTGCGGCGTGGCCCCTATCACCGCCTATGACGCATCCGGACAAAAGGTCACTCTGGCGGCGGAGGTCAAGAACTATCAGTCGGATGATTTTCTGGATAAAAAAGAAGCGAAGCACATGGCCCGCTTCACCCAGTTTGCGGTTATTTCCGCGCGGGAAGCGCTGAAAGACGCCGGCTTTGACCCCGAAAAAGCAGACATGGACCGCTGCGGCGTGATCGTGTCCAGCGGCATCGGCGCGCTGCAAAACACCGAGGACGAGCACAGCCGGTATCTGGAAAAAGGCATTGACAGGGTGTCCCCCTTCTATATCCCCATGACCATCTGCAACATGGCGGCGGGGCAAGTCGCCATCGACGCGGGCTTTCGGGGCATGTGCTCCTGCCCCGTGACGGCCTGCGCGGGCGGCACCAACGCTGTGGGCGACGCATTCCACTACATCCGGGACGGGTACGCCGACGCAATGCTCTGCGGCGGCAGCGAGTCCGCCGTCACGCCGCTGGCCATCGGCGGGTTCACCACCATGAAGGCCCTGACCCAGAGCGCCGACCCCAACCGCGCCTCCATTCCCTTTGACGCAGAGCGCAGCGGCTTTGTCTTGGGCGAGGGAGCGGCCATTCTGCTGCTGGAGGAGCTGGACCACGCACTGGCCCGGGGCGCGAAGATTTACGCGGAGTTTGTGGGCTATGGCTCCACCTGCGACGCGTATCACATGACCGCTCCCCTGCCGGGCGGCGAAGGCGGCGCAAAAGCCATGGCGCTGGCCCTTTCCGACGCAGGGGCGCGGCCCGAGGACGTGGACTATATCAATGCCCACGGCACCTCCACGCCCTTAAACGATGCGGGGGAAACCGCCGCTATCAAAACCGTGTTCGGCGAGCACGCAAAAAAGCTTGCCATCAGCTCCACAAAGTCCATGACCGGCCACATGCTGGGCGCGGCCGGGGCGGCAGAGGCCCTGTTCTCCGCGCTGGCGCTGAAGGAAGGGTATCTCCCCGCCACCATCAATTATCAGGTAAGCGATCCCGCCTGCGATCTGGACGTGGTTCCGAATGTGGGCCGGAACGCCGAATTGCGGTACGCCCTGTCTAACTCTCTGGGTTTTGGCGGGCACAACGGCAGCATTCTTTTGAAGAAATGGGAGGACTGATCCATGGGCTTGCAGTATAACTCCGACCAAATCGCCCAGATTCTCCCCCACCGTTATCCCTTTGCCCTTGTGGACCGCATTGTGGATGGCGAGGCGGGAAAGTGGGCCAAGGGGATTAAGTGCGTCACGGTGAACGAGCCGTTTTTTCAGGGGCACTTTCCTCAAAAGCACGTGATGCCCGGCGTTTTGATGATCGAGGCCATGGCGCAGGTAGGGGGCGTTGCCGTGCTGGCTCTGCCGGAAAACCGGGGGAAAATTGCCCTGATGGGGGCTGTGAAAAACGCCCGCTTCAAGCGGCAGATAACCCCCGGCGACGTGTTGGAGATCACCTGCACCCTGACAAAGCAGCGCGGCCCGGTTGGAATCGGCGAGGCGGAGGTTCGGGTGGACGGCGTGTTGGCCGCCACAGCGGAGCTGACCTTTGCCATCGGGCAGTGAAAACCGCGTTTGAATCCCAGTCGTAACGCCCTAAAGGGCATAAATTCTAAAAAGGGTGGTTTTTGCCGTGCTGGATCAGCTTTTTTTTGAGGTGTATAGCAAATTTAAGCTGCATTTTTATCAGGAGATTTTGACCGGGTTTCAGTCCCGTGAGGCCAGCCTGTCCACCATAGAAACCTTTTGTATGGAATCCATTCAGGCGCTGAAAAGTCCCACCATCAACGAGTTTGCATCGTTTCTGCATATCTCCCCCTCCAATGCCGCCTACAAGGTCAACAGTTTGGTGAAAAAGGGGTATGTGGACCGGGTGCAGTCTCCGGAGGACCGACGGGAGTTTCACCTGCGGGTGACGCAGAAGTATATTGATTACTACAACATCAGCTCCTCCTATGTGCGGGAGGTGACAGAGCGGATGCAGCGGCGCTTTCCCCCTCACGACTGCGCAAAGCTGGAGGAGATGTTACGCATCATCAGCGGCGAGCTGATGCCGGAGGTGGTGCTGCCAGAGATTCCCGCCATCGAATAAAGCATCACAAAAACCCGGGAGCGCTCATAAGAGCGCTCCCGGGTTTCATTCTTTTAAAATTCTTACTTGTGGTCCACCGAGGCCATATAGCTGGCCAGCTCCACCATCTTGGTGGAATAGCCGAACTCGTTGTCATACCAGGAGACAACCTTGACAAAAGTGTCCGTCAGGGCAATGCCCGCCTTGGCGTCGAAAATAGAGGTGCGGGAATCCCCCAGGAAGTCCGAAGAAACGACCTCGTCCTCGGTATAGCCCAAAACGCCCTTCAGCTCCCCCTCGGAGGCTGTCTTCATGGCCTTGCAGACCTCTTCATAGGTGGCGGGCTTTTCCAGATTCACAGTCAGATCCACCACGGACACGTCCAGCGTGGGAACACGCATGGACATACCGGTAAGCTTGCCGTTCAGGTCGGGAATCACCTTACCCACGGCCTTTGCCGCGCCGGTGGTGGAGGGAATGATGTTTCCGCAGCCCGCCCGGCCACCGCGCCAATCCTTCATGGAAGCGCCGTCCAGAATCTTCTGGGTGGGGGTGACGGAGTGAACGGTGGTCATCAGTCCGTCCTTGATGCCAAAGCTCTCGTGGAGCACCTTGGCAATGGGGGCAAGGCAGTTGGTGGTGCAGGAGGCGTTGGACACAAACTGCATATCGGAGGTGTACTTTTTGTTGTTCACGCCCATGACAAACATGGGGGTGTCATCCTTAGAGGGAGCGCCCATAATCACGTGCTTTGCGCCAGCGTCGATGTGGCCCTGGCACTTCTCCTTTGTCAGGTGCTGCCCGGTGCACTCGCAGACATACTCCGCCCCCGCGTCACCCCAGGGAATGCTGCCCACTTCCTTCTCCGCGTACACGGCAATGCGCCGCCCATTGACAATCAGTGCGCCGTCCTCATGGGACACCTCGCCCTGAAACCGGCCATGGACCGTGTCATAGCGCAGCATATAGGCCATATAGTCAGGGGTCATGAACGGATCATTCACCGCCACAACCTCCACATCGTCCCGGGCCTGAGCAACGCGGAAAACCAGACGGCCGATACGACCAAAGCCATTAATTCCAATTTGAACCTTCATAAGGAAACGTCTCCTTTCAAATTCGGCTGCTGAAAACCGATTGCGCAACCGTTTTTGTTAATCGTTTACATTTGAATAGTATCACAACTCGCTTGCCTTTGCAACTGTCAAAACCATAAGATTTTTTATAGTTACTTGTATAAATCCAATAATTTTTAAAAAATTTGCACAATTTTGCGTTTAAAATCGCCCCAGGGCCTTGACGTTGCAACAGAAGGAGCATATACTAAACACTAATTAAAGGATTACGTAATGCCGACACAGCTTGCGCAACCCCCACAGTCCGTGAAACGTGGCGTTTGAGCTGTGGCGGCGCGACGTGCCAGCGCTTAACCGTTCCCGTCTCCGGGTATTGGGACAAGCGAAACTACGTGAGAAAGGAGCGGTTCTCCACGATGAAAGTGACCATCAGCGATGTGGCAAAGCTTGCCGGCGTATCCACGGCCACCGTCTCCCACACCATCAACAACACGCGTTACGTCTCGGAGGAGACGAGGGAAAAGGTTTACGCAGCCATCTCCCGTCTGGGCTATACACCGGATGCCTCCGCCCGGAGCTTCCGCACCGGAAAGCGGAAAACCATCGGCTTTATTGTGCCGGACATCTCCAACAAATTTTTCGCCACCATGATCGAATCGGTGGAAAATTATCTGGCCGCCGCCGGGTATCACCTGATTATTGCCAACACCAAGGAGGACATGGACCGCGAGGAACGGAACATTCGCTTGCTGTCCGCCGGTCTTGTGGACGGGTTGCTCATTGCCAGCACCATGGACAGCTTTTCTCGGCTGGACAGCCTGATTCCCGCGGGCTTCCCCGTGGTGCTGGTGGACCGGGTATTTGGCGAGAAGAAATTCACCTCCGTCTGCGTGTCTAATTTCCAGCCCATCTACCGCAGCGTATGCCGTCTGGTGGGCAAAGGCGACCGGCGCATCGGCATCATCGGCGGCCTGCCCCGCCTGTCCTCCACGCAGGAGCGCGTCTCTGCCTATCAACAGGCCATTTCAGACTGCGGTCTGGAGGCGGAAGCGTCGCTGATCCGCTACGGAGACTCCATGGAAAACAGCGCCCACGGCTGCCTTGACGAGCTTTTGGAGCAGCATTGCGACGCGGTGATCGTCACCAACGGCCTGATGGCTTCGGAGTCTATCATCCACTTGCACCGCAAGGGCGTGCAGCTTGCCAGGGACATTGACCTTGTGAGCTTCGTGGATTATGAATCGGACTTTTACGAGCTTTACGCCAACCAGATTGACTCCATTGTCCAGCCTGTGGACGAGTTGGGGAACATCGCCGGGGAGGAGATTTTGAAGCGGGTGGAAGACCCGGACGCGCCGATTTTTGAAAAGGTGCTCACTTCCGCTTATCGCCCCTATGATGTGCCAAAGTCCAAAAATGATTCGGACGGCTAAAGAGATCAAACCGTTCTCCTGATAATCTCTTAAAAATTTTTTATTTAATTTTAAAGGATTCGTTGATTGCCTGTACAAGATAGTAAAAAGCGCGCCGCGCTTTTCAATTGATATGGCCCAAAGGCTTTACAGGGCAGCCTTGATGTCCTCCGCAATCTGACCGGCGGTAAGCCGGTATTCCCGCAAAACGTCCTCCGCCTTGCCGGACTGGCCGAAGCGGTCGTTGACGCCCAGCTTCTTGAACTTGCAGGCAACCTTGCCCATCAGCACATCCGCCACCGCGTCTCCCAGACCACCGATGACGCTGTGTTCCTCCACGGTGATCACCGCGCCGCACTTTTGTGCGTATTCCGTGACGCAAGCCGCGTCGATGGGCTTAATGGTGTGGACATTGACCACGCTGACGCGGATGCCGTCGGCCTCCAGAAGCTTTGCGGCCTCCAGACATTCGGACACCATCAGCCCGCAGGTAAAGATGGCCGCGTCAGTCCCCTCCCGCATGACGTTTGCCTTGCCGATTTCAAAGGGATAGTCTTCCTCGAACACCGGAGAAGCCAGCCGCGCCAGCCGGAGATAGGCGGGGCCTTCCTGCTCCGCCAGCGCAAAGACGGCCTTTTTCGCCTCCTTCGCGTCGGCGGGAACAATCACCGTCATGCCGGGAATCACCCGCATCAAAGCCAAATCCTCAATGGCTTGATGACTTCCGCCGTCCTCTCCCACGGAGACGCCCGCGTGGGTCATGCAAAGCTTCACATTGAAATGGGGGTAGGCCACCGAATTGCGCACCTGCTCATAAGCGCGGCCCGCGCCGAACATGGCGAAGGTGGAGCAAAAGGGAATCAGCCCCATGGTGGACATTCCCGCGGACACCGACACGAGGTTGCTCTCGGCGATACCCATATTGTAGTGGCGGTCAGGGTAAACCTTTTGAAACTTTGCGGTCTGGGTGGCGTTGGCCAAATCCGCGTCCAGAACCACCACCTTGTCGTTCTGCGCGCCCAGCTCAATCAGCGCCTCGCCGTATGCGGCGCGGGTTGCGATTTTCTCTGCCATCTTACATTCCCTCCAGTTCCGCGAGGGCCGCGGCCCGCTGCTCTTCATTGGGGGCCTTGCCGTGCCAGCCCACCTGATTTTCCATGAAGGACACGCCCTTGCCCTTCAAGGTGTGTGCAAGAATGCACCGGGGCTTGCCAGGGACAGTGGGGCGGGCCAGCGCCTCCACCACGGCGGCAATATCGTTGCCGTCTGCCAGCTCGATAAGGTCGAAGCCGAAAGCCCGCAGCTTGGCGGGCAAATCACCAAGGCTCATGACCTGCTCGTTGGAGCCGTCAATCTGAAGACCGTTGTTGTCAAACAAAATGGTGAGATTGTCCAGCTTGTAGTGGGCGGCGGACATAAACGCCTCCCATAGCTGGCCCTCCTGCGCCTCTCCGTCGCCGCACATGGCAAAGACCTTGGTGTCTTTTTTCAGGTGCTTTGCGCCCAGCGCCATACCCACCGCGATGGACACGCCCTGCCCCAAAGAGCCGGTGGACGCGTCCACTCCGGGAACCTTTTTCACGTCGGGATGCCCCTGAAGAATGGCATGGAGCTGGCGGAAGCTTTTAAAGTCCTCCTTGGGGAAAAAGCCCAGCTCGCCCAGCACTCCGTAGTAGCAGGGGGAGGCGTGGCCCTTGCTCAGGACGAAGCGGTCCCGGTCCGGGTTGTGGGGATGTTTGGGGTCCACCCGCATCTGGGTGCAAAACGCGGCGCTCATCAGCTCCACCGCGGAGAGCGAGCCACCGGGATGTCCGCTGCCCGCGTCGGCGGTCATGTTGATGATGTCCCTCCGGACCGCGGCGCAGAATTTTTCCAGCTCTTGCGTCGTCATATTCTTCCTCCGTATTCCCAATGAATTTGGGTTGTATTCCTAAGTTTCTACGGTATCACAACTGTCTCTGCGTGTCAAGAAAGACCCCGATTGAATTGCAAACGGAAACGAGCTGCTCTTTATTCCGAGGTACTATCATTCTCCAGCGGCTTATAACTCGCCGCTGCCTCCTTGAACATCTCAAGCGCCCCCTGCATATCGGAGGTATCGCCTTTATCCGTAAGCATCACGGCAGAAACATTTGCCGAAAGTTCCTCTGCGTTTCCAAGAAACGCGTCCACCTTACGCACATAAGCGTCATCCGTTGTCTCATTTCCGTCAACGCGGTACCGATAGCTCTTTTCATCAGGAAACGCAGGGTCTGCTTCCTCCTCCACAAAGACAAGCTCCTTCAGTGAAAGCAGATCTCCTTGAACAAAGCTGATATAGGCTTCATAGGCATAACCTTCTGTACTGTTTGAAGAAATGCAATAATATGCAAGCTGCCCCGACTCCGTTTTAATCAGATGAAACATATTTGCATCGCTGCCAAAAATGCTGATAGGTGTGAACCCGCCGTTAAACATGGACGCGGCTGATACGCAAACAACCTGACCATTTGCATCGATATCAAAGATATTAATACCGTTTGATGCACCTGACCCCGGATCAAACAAAATCAGTTCTGGAGTACCGTCCACGTCCAAATCCGCAAGCCCTGCACCATTAACCGCAATGTTCAGCGCCTCGGGAAGCTCTTCCTCATTGGTCAAAAAGGCAGTATACGCGGATTCCCAAGTAGCCTGCCCGACCAATTCCTGCCCTGCGGAGCTGGACAAGGATTCGGAATCTAGGGGCGGGAAAGCGCTCGTCCCGCTTTGACCGCATCCCGAAAGCGCGAAAGCAATCATGGTTACAGTAAATATTTTTTTCACCAGAAAAACCCTCCATAGTTTATGTCACACAACGCATTGACACATTACTTTTGTTACCAATTGTACCACAAGCACAGCGCACCCTGCGACATAATTACATCAACGGCATCTGCCATATAAGTCCGGCCTAATAATCGTCCAGCATTATTGTATCACAAATTATCAGCAAACTCCACGGCCTTGCCGCAGGGCACCGCATTTCGAGGCGCATCAGTCTCTCCCCTGCCGTCCGTCCTCTTTCCTCCGCCAAACCTTTCTCACAGGGGCTTGCGGGTTAGGCCACAGGCCGCTATAATGAGAAAAACATCAAAAACAGGGGGACGCAGGATGGAAACGAGACGCGAGCGCGACACCATGGGGGAAATTTTGGTTTCGGCGGAACGCCGCTGGGGCGCCCAGACCCAGCGGAGCCTTGAAAACTTTAAAATCGGCACGGAAAAAATGCCCCGGGAAATTATTGTGGCTTTTGCATATTTAAAGGAAGCCTGCGCCAAGGCCAACGCGGGCTTCGGCAAGCTGACGGCTGCGCAGGCAGAAATCATCTCTTCCGTGTGCGGCGAAATCCGCGCCGGACGGTGGGATGAGGAATTTCCTCTGGCGGTATGGCAGACGGGGTCCGGCACCCAGACCAATATGAATGTCAACGAGGTGATTTCCCATTTAGCGACGGAGCGGGGAACGGTCCTCCACCCCAACGACCATGTGAACGCCTCCCAGTCCAGCAACGACACGTTCCCCTCCGCCCTGCACATCGCGGCGGTGCTGGCCGCGGAAGCGGGCGTGCTGCCCGCCGCAAAACGGCTGAGCGGGACCCTTGCCCGGCTGGAGCGGGAAAACGAAGACATTATCAAAATAGGACGCACCCATTTGCAGGACGCAACCCCCCTGCGGTTCTCTCAGGAAATTTCCGGCTGGCGGGAGCTGGTGGACGCGCCCTGCCGGATGCTGAAAACGGCTCTTTCAGAGCTTCGCCGCCTTGCCATCGGCGGCACCGCCGTGGGCACGGGGCTGAACGCGCCCCAAGGGTTTGACACCAAGGTCTGCGCCTGTCTCTCAGAGCTGAGCGGCACGGAATTTGTCCCGGACGAAAACAAATTCCACGCCTTGACCTCTAAAGACGCGCTGGTGTTTGCCCACGGGGCGCTGAAGGCCCTTGCGGCAAATCTCATGAAAATTGCCAACGACGTGCGGTGGTATTCCTCCGGCCCCCGCTGCGGACTGGGGGAGCTTCATATCCCCGAAAACGAACCGGGCAGCTCCATCATGCCCGGAAAGGTAAACCCCACACAGTGCGAGGCAGTGACGATGGTGGCCGTGCAGGTGATGGGGAACGACGCGGCAATCGGCTTTGCCGCGTCTCAGGGAAATTTCCAGCTAAACGTATTTCTGCCGGTGTGCGCCCAGAATTTTTTGCAGTCCGCCCGCTTGCTGGCGGACGCAATGGACTCCTTCCGGGTCCACTGTATGGAAGGCCTCACCGCCGACCGGGAGCGGATGGAGCAGAATCTCCGCAGCTCCTTGATGCTGGTGACCTGTCTTACGCCGCAAATCGGCTATGAAAAGGCGGCGGAGTGCGCCAAGCAGGCCCTTCGGGACGGGACGACGCTGAAAGAGGCCGCCCTTTCTCTGGGTCTGTTGAGTGAGGCGGAATTTGATGACGCCGTGCGCCCCGAGAAAATGGTCTAAGCTGCTTTCTCTCCTTTTCTGTGAGCACTTCCCTCCAATCGCAGATATTCACAAAAACATGCTAACCCTCCGGTCTGCCAGGCAAACCGGAGGGTTAGTCTTATTTGTTAGATAAATTCGCAAATTTCCCCCAGCCGTCCCCGGGATGAATGCGGTGGGCGGCTGTGTCGCAGTGCGGTTCATTTAATACGGTTAATCCACAAGCTGTGTCAGCGTGTTTTTATCAAGGTCCAGCCTGTAATAGGACGGAGGATTCGACCTTCCATCCTCCTCCTGCTTCAACTGAACGCATGTATATAAAATATAACCGTCCTGATAGTTCGCGGTGACAGAGGTACTGCCGTTAATTTCGTGATATATGTCCAGATTCGCATTATACACCTGAAACGCGTCGGTACTGCACACCTTTGTTATCTGGGAACCGTCCAGCCTCACCTTGTCAATTTCGTCCAGATTGGGAAGATAATATACCCACTCCTCCGCCACGCAGGCCGCCGCTGCCACGTCTTTCACAAGCACCTGCGCTTCGGAACCGTCTTTTTTCCGAACGCAAAGCTGATGCGCATCGTCAATATACGCTGTCCACTCACTCTGGTCGGACGAAGCTTCGGTCCCGGTCTGCGAGGTGGAAGACGCATCTTCTTCCCCGCCGATGTTTAAGCTGCTCTCCCCTCCGCTGGAAGCGGCTTGAGAACTCGCCCCGCTCTCTCCATTCGGCGCGTTACAGCCTGTCATTAAAATCAGCATTGTCAAAAGACATGCAAAGACGCTTATCTTTACATTCATAATAAATACACCCCCTGCATAGTTCATCCTACACCCCGGGGCGTGGTTATGCAACCCTCCGAAAAAAGCGAGGGGTCAAACAATATGACGCTTTTACCCCACAGTAAATGCATGTGGAGCATGCAGGCGGTAAGTCGGCTGCTCCAACCCCTAATAAATGGCGATTGGCCCCGTAGGGCCGTCAATGATGTTGATTTGCGTCTCAAAAATATCCGTCAGAAGTTCTGCGTTCATAATTTCCGCCACCGTTCCAAACGCAGCAATTTTCCCATTCTTCATCGCGCAAATTTTGTCTGAATACTTGGCCACAAAATTGATATCATGCATCACCGTCAAAATCGTTCTTCCGAATTCATCGGCGGCATATCTCAAATGCTTCATCATTTGAACGGAACGCGCCACGTCAAGATTGTTGAGCGGCTCATCCAGAAGCCGTCCAATCATTAAAAGCGCCGTGGATTTCCCCGCGCCATTCGGGCCGATCAAGGAGGTCAGCCCGGCTTTGGGTATCTGAATATTCAAAGGCCCTATTTTTACCTCGTCCGTATACGCTTTTTTAGCATTGAGAATATTGATCATAGGGTTTCCTTCCTTAACAATACAATGAGAAACGCGATTCCCCCAAACAGTTCGATAATAACGGAGACGACCCCCTGTGCTCTGAACACATGATACATAAAAAAATATGGCCCCGCTAATATGAGAAAGCCAATTGCAAGCGACATTGGAAACACATATCTGTGGTCATAGATCGGGGCCGCCTGATACGTCATGGTGACAACCAAAAATTCGTAAAAGGTTAATGGCCCCACTAAAGCGGTTGAAACCGACATGAGAACAGAAAGCAATATCAGCGTATAGATTACGCCAAATTGATGATTCACGCCCAGCGAGGTGCTGGCGTTTCTGCCCAGAGACAATACATTTAGTTTTTTGGAATAAGCAAGGATCAGCCATACGGTCATGCCTACCATTGGAATTGCAATGGGAAAATAAGCGACCTCTGCAAATCGGCCGCCGAAATGATGAATCAGGGCATTTTGGGCAGCTCCTTTGAAACGCTTCTGAACACAGGAATGACAATGGCCATCGGCTCTTTTGTCGCCGGGCTGTGCGCTGTGATCGGTGGCTGCAACTGCGCAACGCTGACCGCCAGAATCGGCAAGGACATGCGGGTGGCACTTTACGAAAGCTCGCTGAAGCTGTCCGTTCATGAGTTCCGCCAATTCGGCACGGCTTCTATCACCACGCGCACTGTTTCAGACATCACTAATATTCAGACCGCCTTCATCAGCTTTATGCAGATGGTGGTGCCGGTCCCCGCGATCTGCGTGATTGCTTTGGTGCTCTCCTTCCGGTTGGACGCATCGTTTTGCTCATCGCGGTGTTCTGGCTCAGCGGAGGAAGAATTGCCGCAGGACATTTTCAGATTGGAGATATTACCGCAGTCATCGAATACGCCTATCTGATTTTGTTCTTCATTATGATGGCGCAAATGGTCATTTTAACGCTTCCGCGCGCGTTGGAGTGCTGCAACCGCATCCAGAATGTGCTGGACTATTCACCGGAAATCTCCGCCCCCGCGTCTGCGCAGCCGGGCAGCACCGAACGCAGCCGAAGTGATGTGCTGGTCTTCCAAAACGTATCGTTCCAATTCCCGGACGCGGAAAAGGATACGCTAAGCAATTTAAGCTTTACATGCCGCCGGGGCGAGACAACGGCGATCATTGGCGGAACCGGCAGCGGAAAATCCACCATCGCCTCTGTGATTTTGCGGTTTCACGATGTAACAGAAGGCGCAATTTTTCTCAACGGCCATGATATCCGGCAAATGCGCCAGACGGATTTGCTCCATCAGCTCGCCTATGCGCAGCAAAAAGCAATTCTTTTTTCAGGAACGATTGCTGAAAACCTCCGTTATGGTAAGCCTGACGCAACAGAGGAGGAGCTGCTGCACCCCGTCGGGGTTGCGCAGCTTGACGCATTGATCCGGTCTCTCCCCGATGGGTTAAATTCCTTTGTCGCTCAGGGAGGTACGAACTTCTCCGGCGGGCAGCGGCAGCGCCTTTCCATTGCGCGGGCACTGGTTTTAAAGCCGGAGCTTTATCTCTTCGACGACAGCTTCTCCGCTCTGGATTTTAAAACCGATGCCGCCCTGCGCAAGGCCCTGACTCCGGAGACAAAGGACGCGGCCGTATTGATCATCGCGCAGCGCGTCAGCTCCATCCGCCACACACAGCAGATTATCGTACTGAACGAAGGGACCATCGTCGGCATCGGAACCCATGAGCAATTGATTAAAAGCTGCTCGGTTTATCTTGAAATCTATGAATCTCAGACCAGGGAGGTGCAGGAAGCATGAAAAAAGTCAAGATAAAGCCAAATCCTCAGACTTATCCGGTTCAGATAGCGAAGCCTTGAAAGACGCCGGAAGCACCTTGCTGCGCCTTGCGCGCAGACTGAAGGGGCAGCGTGTCCGCCTTTCCGTGATTATGGCCTCTATCCTGATTTACACCGTCCTAACAATTGGGGCCCCGCTTTACAGCGCGCAGGTTGTCGACATGCTGTGGACCAGCATTCAGGCCGCCACGGCGCAAGGCCTTCCGTTTTCCATTACTTGGAACAATATGGGGTCTGCGCTGATCCGCCTCACCGTTATGTACGTGGGTACCAGTATCGTGGAGGAGTATTATACAGGAAGAAACGTCATCAAGGCCTATAACCATGAGCAGGAGAGTTTGCATCAGGCTGCGCTCGCCGCAGAAAAAAACCGCAGCGTTTCCCAAAAGGCGGATTTCCTGACACATTGCATCAACCCGGTCATCCGGCTGCTGACCCGCCCTTCCCATGTGGTCATCACCGTGATTGCAGGCGGGGCCATCCTCAACGGAACCATGTCGGTCGGCTTGGTGCAGGCGTTTTTTCAATACGTGAATCAGACGGCGGAGCCTCTGACAGAGGGTGCCTTCATGATCAATTCCCTTCAGTCCGCGCTGGACTCCGTCAAACGCACTTTTGACTTTCTGGACAGTCCGGAGGAACGCCCGAACCCCTTGCACCCCGCCATTTTGGAGCACGCAGACGGATTGGTTTCTTTTGAACATGTCAGCTTTGGTTACGGGAAAAGCAATCCGTTAATGGAGGACATCAGCTTCCGTGCACAGCCCGGGCAAAAAATTGCCATTGTCGGGAGTACCGGCTCCGGAAAAACCACCCTTGTCAATCTGCTTATGCGGTTTTATGAGGTGGATGACGGCACCATTATGGTGGACGGTGTTGCTGCCGCCGAAATGACGCGCCGCAGTCTACGCCAAAATTCCGACATTGTCTTGCAGGACACATGGCTGTTTGGCGGCACAATTGCGGAAAACATTGCTTACGAAAAGCCGCAGGCCACAAGAGAAGAAATTGTGGCTGCGGCAAAGGCAGCGAAAATAGATTATCTGATTCGCACCATGCCCAAAGGGTATGATACGGTTCTGGACAACGACGCGGCCAGCCTTTCCATCGGACAGCGGCAGCTTCTGACCATTGCCCGCGTGTTTTTATGTGATCCGCCCATTCTGATTTTGGACGAGGCCACCTCCAGCGTTGATACGCGGACAGAGATGGAGATTTGCCGGGCAATCATCACGAGCTGCTGAAGCAAAAAGGCTCCTATGCAAGTTTATATGACAGTCAATTTGACTGAGCCTGCGGGCAAAATGATGACAGCGCCATACATACAAAACGCCGGAAGAATGTCGGCCGCTTGTTTTGCCTGCATCCGCATGATAAAATAATTAAAACCTGTATGACTTACGAGGGATAAGGCGGATATGGAAGAAAGAATTGAGAAAACAATCTCCAGCTTGCGGCGAAACAACATGGCCGGGTACTTTGTTCAGGACCGGGAGGAATTGCTTTTGCTGCTTACAAAACTGATTCAGCCGGGCGAGACAGTCGGGTGCGGAGATTCCGCAACCTTGGAAGAAACAGGCGTCTTTGATTTCATCCGCAACGGAAGATACACCTTTTACGATAAGCACAGCAGCAGCTTAACCTCGGCGGAAAAGCGCGCTATTTATCTTCGGAACTTTGACGCCGATACCTTTCTGACCGGTACCAACGCCGTTACGGTTGATGGGAAGCTGTTCAACATTGACGGAAACGGAAGCCGGGTGGCGCCTATGCTGTACGGCCCGAAGCAGGTAATCGCCGTTGTGGGCATCAATAAGCTCACAAATAGCGTTCAGGATGCAATTGACCGCACACGGCAGGTTGCCGCTCCCCTGGATGCGAAACGGCTTGGCAAGGATACGCCCTGCACAAAGCTTGGACGGTGCATTGATTGCAGGCACGCCCAAAGAATCTGCAACGATTTTGTCTTGATTGCAGGTCAATTTGTGAAAGACAGAATCAAAGTGATCATTGTCAATCAAGTATTGGGATATTGATATCTCTGTTGACCGAGACATTGAAAACACCGGGAATCAAGGATTTCGGAGTCCGAAATCCTTGATTCCCGGTGTTTTATCGTTCATTGCACTCTTTTTCCACGCTGAGACAAGCGTATTTTCCCGCCCCTTTACGGAATGTCCACGGGGTTAGAAATTCAAGGAACCTCATAAACCGCAAGCAATATCTTAAAAATTGTCAGCTACGGAGAAAAATGGGTCTGCACCGCATTTTACGCCATCAACGTGATCTTGCTTTCAAAGTTCTGCTTGTCCTCATTCCAGTGAAACTCCGCCTTGCCGCCATACTTCCCGGCGATGGTTTCTATCGACAGCAGCCCATATCCGATTCGCCCGCCGCTCTTGGAGGAGAGAAACCGCCCGCCAAGCTGCCGGATATTCCCAGCGGTGTTCCACACACGGATGTGCAGCGCATCTGCCCCCGTGCGGATCACCGCAACCCAAATCGCTCTTTGTCCGCTTTGCATCCGCTGGCACGCCTCCACAGCATTCTCCATGAGGTTGGCGTACAGGCAGCACAAATCGGAATCGGTCATGCCGGTATGGCCGGGATTTGCCACGGCGTTCAGATCGCAGCGAATATCCAACAGAATATGGTTCTGCCGTGCCACCGTCTGATAATGGCAGGTCAGCGTGTTGATCACGTCGATGGGGCAATACTCCGGCAGTTCCCCCTCCGTGGAGGCGGCTCGGTATTCTTTGATGTATTCCTCCAGCCTGTCGTACTGGTGACTGCTTACATACTGATCTATGAGGGTAAGATGATGGCGCAAATCGTGGCGCATGGTTTTGACCTGCGTCATTTCCTGTCTGAGCACCTCCAAATGGGAGAGCTGGCTTTGGTACAGCCGCCCCATGCTGCCAGCCCGCTCGGCCATCACAGCGCTTTCCCGATACCGGGTGGCCACCTCCTGCCCTGTCACCACACCGATGCAAAGCACAAGGGTGAAGCTTGCAAGCTCGATAAACCAGCCCGTGAGAATAGGTTCATGCACTGGAAGCAGCCGGTCCGCAAGAAGAGCGCAGACGAAAATTACCACACCGTAAAGCAGGGGCGTAATCCGCGCCGCGCCCGTTCGGATGGCATACCAAACTGCGGCGGCGATCAATCCGGCCGTCATCCATTCATAAGCCGAAATCAGCCACGAATAGGCCAGCAGCAGGTTCAGATTGCCGAACGGCAGCAGCAAATGTACCAGCACAGAGGCCGCGCACATCAGTCCTCCGAAGCCCACAAAGGGAAGCCCCCACTTTTTTGGCAGACCGCTTACCCCCACAGCCACCAGCATCGTAACGCCGAGCATGGCACAGAAGGAAACATTCTCAAGGGCATAGTGGAGCCGCCCCAAGGTAAACAGCGTTCCGGTAATCGGATAGCTTACATAGCCCACAAAGAACAAGCACAGAAGTCCGAATAGCAGCGCCAGTGAACTTTTGCGGCCCAGCAAGCCCACCATCACCGACAGAAGACCGATGGTGAGCGCCACTGCGCACACGATACTTCTAAACACAAGCCTTGTGCTCAGAAGCCCGGACACAGCCTCCGGCTGACCAAAAGCGGGAGGATACACCATACCGCCGTACAGATGGGAATAATCGGACACCGCAAACAACAGTTCAATGCTACCGCCCGCTTCAATGCTGACGGTGCGGTTGCCGGTTGCCGCCCGGTATCCCTCCCGCTCCGGCTCCCCCATCTGCATGACCTGTTCGCCGTTGATGTAGAGGCGGTAGGCTGAAAAGATTTCGGGCAGCTCCAGCAGATAGGCGTCCGTCTGCTCCGGCAGCCTGATCGTCAGTCGGTAGCTGGCGCTGCCGTGAGGTGAGCCGCCGTTCCATGCTTCAAAGCCGCCGAAGCGCCCGATGAACAGATACTGGTCCGGGGCAGGCGGGGTCCCGCGAAAGTCTGCGGGCGTAAGCAGTCGGCTTGCATAATATTCCCAGCCGTCCACCAAGAAAAGAACAGGATGCTGTGCAAGCGCTTCCCCGTCCAGCGCGAGAATGCCATCCCTTGCTTTGGGGCCTGCCGCCGTGTATTTATTGTCGTATTGGTAAACTGTCAGAAAAACAGCGGCGGCCAGTGCAAAAGTCATTACTAC
Source organism: Oscillibacter sp. (assembly GCF_032018205.1). GTDB lineage: Bacteria > Bacillota > Clostridia > Oscillospirales > Oscillospiraceae > Oscillibacter. The sequence continues at coordinate 257,797 of NZ_DALZOY010000002.1, forward strand.
TTTCAGCGCCATCCAGATGCGGAACCCTACTGCCCTATGGGTCTTCACGCCGCCACCTCCCAAGTCTGCCAAACCGGAAAACCATCAGTGCACCGAAACACAAGCTCGCTGAGGCAAGGAAGAAAACCGTCAGTGCTTTTGCCGAAAATCCCAGCTCCGGCGCAGACTGCTCCGGGTCGAAGGAACTTTCAGCGTCCCCAATGGCAGGCGCTTCTTCCTCCTCTGCGGGATCGGTATCCCGTTCAGTCTCCATGGGTACGGGTTGTGTTTGCAGGGCTTCAGTCTGCTCTTCAGCCGGAACCGGTTGCGCGGGAGTTGCCGCTGTCGGATTTCCCGCAGAAACAGTCTCCGTATCCAGAGATGCCGTGCCGGTGGGAATCACCGTGTCGGTATGTGCATCCGATCTGCTGCTTATCAAGCCGCTGACTTCCGTAGCACTTTCGTTGTGACCGTTTGACGCTTCATCGGTTTTCGGCAGATTGTCATTGCCGCCGCCAGACTGACCTCCATCGCCGCCATCCGATTCCTCACCGCTTCCGGGTACATTCCCATTGCCGCCGCCATCGTCGCTGCCGCCGTTGCCGCCATTGGGAGGATTCACGCCGCCCCGGTCTGTTCCCGTGCGGTCTCCGCCGTTCCCGCCGATAAAGACGCCATCCCTTTCATCCAAGATAGCAATGTTGGATTCTCCCACGCCGGTCACTTCAAGCTGAAACCACACGGAATGCTCCAGTGTGTCATAGGTGAAATTCACGGAGCTGCCATTCCACAGGACATCCTGCGCGTGCGTGGCGTTCTGCCATGTTTCGCCCTCGTCGTCCGAGCGCCACAGGATCACGCCTTCCTCCATAGGATCGTAGTCCTCCCAGAAGTTCAAAACCGCGTACCGGGCGCCGTTTTCCATTTCCCGCACGGCAATTCGGCTGATGCAGGGCAGCGCAGGATCCCGCACCTCCACCGTCAGCGTAATCGGCACATCATCAAATATTCCAAGGCCGTACATATCCGGGTCGACGGCACCGTGCAACAGCGTTGTTCCTAAATTCCCGGTGTCAATTTCGTAATTTTCGTCCCAGTAAACGGGAAACGGCCGTGAAATTACGCCGCCTTCTTCATCTATGAGAAAAACATTTGATTTGTTCAGCATTTCAATGGTGCCAAAAAGGCTGCCATATTGCTCCAGCGGCAGATAAAGACGTGAGAAGGACTCCTCCATGGCGCGGCGGTTGACGCTTTGCACCCCCGAGGGTGCGGGAGACATGGCGCAGGAATCCAGCGACAGATTCTTTCCCGCTGCCGCAACCGCACCGTCACCCTCAGCAGTCAGCTTGCAATAGAAAAGGTCGGCTCCGTTTGGCGCGTATACCGCCGCGCTGTTTTCGCCGGAAATCTCCACCTTATAGCACCATGCCTCCATGGGAACATCCATCCAAAGTCCGACGGCCCCCTCGCCATAGGCGCGAAGCACGCCCTGCCAGAGCAGGCTGTCCATGTCAAAGTCCTTATCATCGGCATTTGATATCCGCAGCGCCGTGCCGCCCCTGCCGTTCCGGCCGGTGGCCGTCACATTCATCTGCAACAGGGTATTGTTCCAACTGGGATCGTAAGGATAGCCGCCGTCCCCCCGCTGCACATTCACCACCGGCACATTGACGCCCTCGCCGGTAATGAAAACATTGTAGGTTGGCAGCATACCGCCGTCAAACACAAGGCCAAACATGCCGGTATCAATCGTAATTTCTCCGACGATCCCGTATATCCCCATATCCCGCGTGATGGTCACATGGTCGGACAGAGATACCGTTCCGCCCGTTTCCTGATGCTGTTCTATCCATTCCGCCAGCATCTCCTCGCTGTTGGCAGTCCCGCTTTCCTCCGGTACGTCAGGTGACTCCAGCGCAGCATTGCTCTGGCTCCGAAGGAAATTGTCGGGTTCTACCGGTTCCTCCTGACTTTTCTGGTCCGGTTCGGCAGGCGCTTCCGGCTCGGTAGGTTTCTCCACTCCCGAATCGGCGGGGAAATGCGTCTCTCTTGCATCCGGCTCACTGTACTGGCCAGAAGACTGCAAAGCAGCCTCCTCAGTTGGAACCGCAAGGGCATAAACGCTTTGGCAAAGCATCAGGCAAACCGCCACCGCCACGGGCAAGGCCCGTCCTTTCCACCCGCTCATGACGGCACCTCAAACAGACGGTCGGAAAGAAAATCGGCATAGGCGTCCCGCAGCTCGGCCCGCCCCCGCTGACGCAGTGGGACAAGGCTGCCGTCCCGCATCCGAAAATCATCCTGCCCGATGGCCTCCACATGGTTCAGATTTACGATATAAGAGCGGTGGCAGCGCAGAAACGTACCCGTTACCATTTTTTCCAATTCATCGAGGGGCAAAGAGGCTTTGATCGTTCCTGCGGACGTATGTATAAAAACCTCTTTCCCGTACACCTCCATAAACTGAATCTTATTGAGCGGAATTTTTTGTTTCATGCGATTGGACACCACCTCAATAAACCGGCCATTTTTCAAAAAAACATCTCGGCATCTGACAAAGGCACGATCAATCTCCTCGCGCTTGATGGGCTTCACCACATAGTCGTTTGTACCAAGAGAAAACGAGTCTAAGGCGTGATCTCTACTCGTGGTAATAAACACCAGAGAAAAATCGCAGCCTGTCTCTCGAAGCCTTTGGGCAGTTTCCAGTCCGTTCATGCCGCCCATGTAAATATCCAGAAATACAGCGTCAAAGGGACAGGCGGCAAAAGCCTCTTCAAGCGCTTCCCCGCTGGAAAAGGTATAAAGCTCCCCGGCAAAACCGTTTTTCTCAAAGTGCTCGCGCAGCAACGCACAAATCAACTCTGCATCGTGAACACTGTCGTCGCAAATAGCAACTCTCATCCCCTCACCTACCGATAATTATTTTTTTAATTATATCATTTTTCTAAAACAGAGACAAGATTTTTAAAAAAGCTGTAATTCGCGCGGTTTGGCCTTCGTTCAGGCCGTATCTATACAAAAGCGTTGCAAAAATTGCTACACTGTATACTGCGAAAGCAGCAAAAAAGCAGAATGCTTTCGTGTCTTGGCGCTGAAAAGCACGACCCCTCTCCGGAGAATCAATGTGCGGGGATGTCCGTGCGCAAATGAGAAACGATGTGCAGGAGGAGAATGGTATGAAAGCCGGCAAACGCTTGATAAGCTTATTATTGCTTATCGCAATCATTTTAACGGGGATTCCTACATATGCATTCGCGCAGGAAGCGGATGTCCCCGATTCAGGCACCCAAATTATTGAAGAAGTCTCAACCGAATTGCCCTTTGCCGATGTTAATGCGGGCGATTGGTTCTATGAAGCCGTTAAATATGCCTACGAAAACGGCATATTCAGCGGTACTGGTGCGGATTCCTTCAACCCGAACGGCGGGATGACCCGCGCGATGTTTGTCACCGCGCTGGGCCGTTTCGCGGGAATTGACCCAGCCAAGTATTCCGGCGCCACTATGTTTAAGGATGTTGTTGCCAGCGCCTATTACGCACCCTATGTGGCATGGGCGGCAGAAAAGGGAATCACCCTAGGCGCTAAGGATCAGTATTTTGATCTATACAGCCTTGTCACCCGCCAGCAAATGGCAGTATTCGCAGAAAGATTTTTTAAGGCATACTCCATTTCCTATCCCGAAGGCACCGACAATCAAAAAAGCCCCTCCGACCTGTCCACTGTTTCGCCCTTTGCAAGAGACGCCGTGCTCGGCCTCTATCGGGCCGGTGTCTTTCAGGGAGATGCAGACGGAAATTTCAATCCCAAATCAACAGCAACCCGCGCGGCAGCGGCAGCGGTGCTGAAACGCATTGATACCAACCTGAACTGCCGGGGCATTGCAAGCCAGGAGAAGGAGAAAGAAAAGGAAGTCGCGCCGAAGCCGTCCGGCGGCGGAGGCGGGGGTTCCGGCTCAGGCGCGTCTTCATACAGCATCAGCTTTTATACAGATGGCGGAAAAGCACTTAATCCGATTACGGTTTCCAGAGGGCAAGCTGTCGGAAACCTGCCCATTCCAATTAAAGAGAACGCCGTGTTTGCAGGCTGGTACACGGACGCCGCCCTTTCAAACAGCTTTAATGAAAACACCGCGGTCACGGGCAATTTGACGCTCTATGCAAAATACATCGCCGTAGACATCAACTACATGAACAACAGAGTGGAAATTTCCTCCGCCTACCAGATTGCTGAGGAAACCCCTGTTCAGCCCGATTTCTCAATCAGATTAAACGCGTCAAATGCCGGGTTAACGGCGGAGGACGTGCGAAACCTGCTTCAATTCGCCTGTACCTCTGGTGTGGATGACCACAGCATCACCGTCACAGGGCAACGCGGCTCCTATGAGGTGTCCATGGACGGCGGCTTCAAGCCCGGCGCCAGCTATACGTTGACGCTGCCCAGCGACGGGCTGACCTTTGCGGGCAAGGACGACACCGCCAGAGAATATTCCTTCAGCATTTACAGAGAAAAAAGCGACGATCTGGCCTTTAACGCTGGAATCATCTATATTCCCGCCGACAAAATCAGCAATATTCTCTGCAACGGCGCACCGGTCGATTCCCTTTCCGCCGCTGTGTACAGCATCTCTGAGACAGGTGCTGAATCCAGCGAGATTTCAGGGACCTTTACCTACGGCGGAAACGAAACTCTGACTTCCGGCAATGTGCTCTGCATATATAACGGCCTAAGTCCGGAACTGGCGAATCCCGCCGCCCGTGACTCGCTGTACGACGACATTGCCTATGTCAAGGTCAAATCTGTAAGTGGCACGACAATATCCTACGAAAGCGCGGAAGCGGAAGATGTGCTGTTTATCTCTAAGACGGTTGCCATCCCCAAAAGCAGCGTCTCTAATTCTTTTGAAATAAACAATGATGTTTTCTCCTTCCGAATCAATCACCTTACCGTCGATTACACTTGGTCCATCGGCAGCGACAGCCCTGTGCCCGGAACAATTGTCGAAGGCGACACCATTGCCCTCTACGACGCGGCCTCTCTCATGCAGGCAACGCCGGAGGACGTCACCTTGGGTACGGTGACCGGGATTTCAGAAGGCAGCGCTATTTATACCATCACCTGCGCCACCACTTCGCTGGAGCAGTTGCAGCAGAGGATGAACTATTATCAGGATATCCCCATCAACACACAGGACCTTATAGACAGGGGAGCCATTAAACCCGACCTGCTTCAGCACGAGCTTCGCCAGCAGACGCTGCAAAGCGGAATCATTGACGAACTGGCCGGACAATATGCCCTCACGGTCCTTGAGGGGGACTTGCTGGCTGATCAGGTGGAAACCCTGCAAGGCATGACGGTTTTGATGCGCGACGGCACGCAGGCTTCCGCCCAGCAGCTTCAGAATATTCTCTACTCTCAAAGCGGCGAGGATAGCGAAGATGATAAAAAGGTGGAGGTCGGAGACGTTTCTGTAATTGTCACTGTCAACCCCCGAAATCCCGACAAAGGTGTGCTGGGCAACGGCGCGCTGGTGGCTGAGGTGACGGTTAACTTTGATGTGACCATTAAAACGCAAGAGGAGGATTCCATCAAGCTGTCCTTCAGTATTACGTTTATACAGGAAATCGGCCTGTCAGTGGCTGCGGACGCAGGAATTGAGTGGGGCTGGACATGGTGCGTTCCCTATCCCCAGGAGTGCTGGGTCAATGCCTCTCTGGACGTAAAAACCCGCAGCGCCGTGGAGCTGAAAGCTACGCTGGCGACGAAGTCCGGCGACAGTGACAATACCATTGATATCTCCGAAAAAATCAAGGCCGCAATTGGTGGCAACGAGGAAAGTGACGCTCTCGAAAACGTCTCCGGTATCTACGCATATTATCAGGAGTTCATGGAGAATGATTTGGATTACATCCAAATCATTAAGAAAAGCCTGTTTCAGGTCAACATCTCTCTTGCATGGGGTCTTGTTCAGATTACGGTGGAGCCGTATTTTGTGGTTAGCGCCGCGGCAAACGCCGCAGTTACCTGCACGCTTTCTTATCAGGAGGGCACAAGATACAGCTTTACCGCGCGTATGAGCACCGCCACTCTGACCTTTAACAAAACCCCCATTCTGGATAAGCGCTTTGACTTTTCCCTCTATCTGGTGGGAAAGCTGGGGCTGAGGGTCGGTATCGAGCTGGAGCTGAAGGCCGGGCTGATTTCCACCAAGCTTAACAGCATGGGTATCTCCGCCCAAACCGGCTTATACATTGAGTGGTGCGGCTTTTTCAGCTATGAATACAGCCGAAATTTTTCCCAAGGTACTTCGACGTCGGTTGCACAGGGGGCGATGTATGCCGAGCTTGGCGTTTACCTTGAAATTGGGGCGAGCTTCCAGGCGGGAAATGGCAAATGGCAAAAGAACTTTGGCCTTCTCAGCGAGACCTTCCCCCTGCTGACCACCAACAGCCGGGACTATGTATACGACTTCTCCTATGAACTGGGCGAAGCTGAAAAGCTTATTATCAATGACACTAAAAACAGCTTGCCGGACTATGCGTTTAAAATGATTACACTGGATCTCAGCTCCGGGAAATCGACGCTGGCGGACTATGACGCGAGCCGTTTCAGCATCGCGTTTACGAATCCTGCGTTTTCACTGAGCAATAAAAGAATTGAGGTGGACACGGATGAGAATTATCTGGAGACGGATATGATCATCACATGGAAAGGCTCGCCTCTTGCGTTTACATCCGTTCCCATCAAGCGCAGCTTCCACGTTATTTACAACGACAGCGAGAATCCCGTGGAAAAGGGCCTGCTGACGGTGAAGGTAAACAATAAGCCGGTTTGGAGCCAGCGCGTCGACTTTGACACGCCGCTGGAAGAAGCGCTTCCCACGCAAGGCCAAGTTCTCAAGCTGATTGGCTATTCTGATTATGATAAAACCGTTGACAAGGGAACCCCCTCCGCGAGAACAGTCAACCTCCGTTACGACGGTGTAGGCGGCTATAAAGAACTATATTCCGGCGTGGTTGACGGCTCCCGCGAATTTGACTATGAGCTGCCCCTGAGAGAATACACCGTCACGGTGGAAGACATTCAGCAGGAGAACGGGAGTACCCTTCCTCGGAACTTTACCGCCGTATACGGCGATAGCTTCGACCTCAGCGCCCTTGACACCACCGGTACAGAAATACCGGGAACGACCTACACAAAATTTTTCAATGTGGAAACCCGGAAAAATAGCGTGGTGGAGGGACAGCCGCTCTCCGGCCCCGTGCTTGACGCTCTTGCTCTTCAAATTCTGAGCAGCCAAAACTACACCTATCACGCCATCTATGTCGACAACTCTGCCAAGGTGATCTATCGGTTCCAGACCTTGGTCGGCTCGATTGAAGGCCGGACCGAACTCCTGAAAAGAAATACATGCCCCACATTCGATTACCAGGCGTATGTGGAAAACCAGACTGTAACCGGTCATGACGACCACTATGCCGTATACAGTGTCAGCGGTGATACCTCCGCGCCTATCACCGGAGAGCGAGTCATCAATATCACCTGCGCGCCGCAGGGCGGCTATGAGCTGACCCTTTACCGCGACTACGGAACCTATGTAGATGGCTATTCCCCGCCCACAACCTATACGTTAGAAGGGACCAATCTGCCGGCCTATGGCGAAATTGAGAAAGAAAATTATGAATTTGCGGGGTGGTATGAAAATAGCGACTTCAGCGGAAATTCGGTCGCAACCGTCAGCGGGAATCTGGGTCCGAAAGCCTATTACGCCCTGTGGGTCGATCCGGAGTATACCATTCAGTTTAACAGTGCGGGCGGCACAGGCACAATGGAAGAAATACCTGCGGTTTTCAGGCAGGAAACCACTCTTCCCGCGTGCGACTTTGCCTACGAGCCCTATAAGGAAACGGATGCCCCGTTTATAGGCTGGAACACCAAGGCAGACGGCACCGGATTTGCTTATGCTGACCTGGCAGCGATTACAATTCCCGATGGGGTAAATTCTTCAGGCGTTCTGACGCTTTATGCGCAATGGGACGATTATGGGGTGACATATGTACCCGACAATCCGGCCGCTCCGACTTTCTCAGGGGAATTACCTCTGGGCACCGCACTAAAATACTGCGAGCAATATCCGGGGGCCATTACGCTAAATAGTGATGATTGGCGCATAAACATCAACAGAACAATCGCTTTGCCGGACGGCGTAATTTTCTCAACAAACCGTCCCCAGTTCTACGGAAGCAGCTATCTTGAACTCGTCGGTATGTCTGATGTACTGTTTTCCATAGAGGAGAGCTGTTCAGTCACATTGAAAGGTATGTTAATTCACAGCAAAGAGTTCAGTAACTGCGGAATTCTTGAAAACCGTGGCAGCCTGACACTGGAGGATGTTTATATCGACAATTTCATCAGCACCGACAAGCATGCGATTCGTAATTACGAAACCGGACGCATCGTTATGCAAAATTCGTCTGCCAGATCCGGAGACGGCCCCGAATTTGACCAGAGTCTTATTTTTAACGAAGGCATTCTGCTTATAGACAATGCATATTTTGGAGACAACAGCCCCGCTAAATCTGACCACCTAATTGTAAACCGGGGGCAGATGGTGCTTAATAATGTGATCTATCGCAATAATGGGTATCTCTCTCATTCCGGCGGAATATTCAACGAAGGCGGAGAGTTGTATGTGCTGAATACATCTTTTAATAGAAATGGTAGCTTACACGGGGCAATTGAAAGCAACGGCGGAGCATTGTATATTATTAATTCTATTTTTGGCAGCAATCGAAATGAGCAAGAGAAATACAGCAATATCAGCGTCTCCGGCGAGGGCGGCAATGCGTATCTTTACAATGCAATATACGGCATCGCAGATTCGTCGAGCCTAAACCGACTGACGATAGTGAACTCCGAGTCTTTTGAGGATGCCGCAATTGGTGAATTCAATACCATCCTCAAAGACCCAGCCCTCAGAAATCTTGCTGCCACAGTGCATCTGGACTATTCCGATCCTAAAAACATTAAAATCGGCTTCAGCTACAACGGAAAGTTTACGTCCATTTTGAACGATGCAACAAGCGAAACCCCGGTGGTAAACAAATATCGGGGCGGTGATGACAGAGACTTGAGCGACAACCGCGTTGGAGCTGAATATCTGGAGATTCAGGAGAATTGACCGGCGAATAAAAATAATACCGGCGCGGGAAACTGCAACCCGCTAGACCGCAAGCAGCTTAAAGAACCCGCAGGCTTTGCCTGCGGGTTCTTTGCGGGCACACGGCATTGCGCGTCAGGAAACCGGCTAACGTCATTTTCTTCATTGTGTCGATTTCCAACAGGGAATCATCAATCGGTTGTATCCAGAGAAAAAATCCGCACATCTATCAGATGTGCGGATTTCTGCTATTTTAATGCGGGTAAATCAGATTTGACAGGCCGGCCCCAGACTCAGCAAGGCGCCGAATCTCTGGCAGGCCGTCATAAAGCAGATGAGCGCCAGAAGCTCCGAAATCTCGCTATCTGTGAACACTTCTTTCAGGGCGCTGAATTCATCATCGCTGATATGCGTGATTTTGCCGGACAGCTCCGCCAGATGGACCGCCGTTTGTGTCCGCAAGTCTATGATGTTTTGTGATGGAGCACCCTTGGCCTTGCAGTATTCACAGCCGTTATGGAACGCCAGCGTGCGCCGCACCTCCTCTTTTAGTTCCACAGGAAATGTGCCGCTGGAATAAACGGATTCTTCCAGAGAAGCCCATCTCTCCAGAATGCCTTTGTTGTGCCCCAATAGCTGCTGAAACGGCGTAGTCCCGTTCTGCGAAAAAGAAATCATAGCCATAAATATTCCTCCTCAATAACGCGTTCCGTTGACAGCATCATTATAGCAGGAATATAATGAAATCTATATCTCAATTGATATCATATTGCGCTCATATTATTTCGATTGAACTATTATTTTCAAAAGGATGTTTCAAATGAAAATTGATGAAAGTGACGTGCGAATTTTGCGGGAGCTTCAGGCAGATAGCCGAATTTCCATCCGGGAGCTATCGAAGCGGGTAAACCTTTCACCGCCGTCCGTGACCGAACGGGTAAAAAGGCTGGAGGAGCACCACGTTATCGAGGGATATACGATCCGCCTCAATAAAAAAGGACTTGGCTTTACCATCGACTGCATCATTGAGGTCACGATGAGAGACGGGCAATATGAAAAATTCAAGAGTTTTATCAAGGACTATCCGTACAGCGAATGGTGCTATCGGATTGCTGGGGCCGCGTGCTTTATCGTCAAATTGTCGGTCCCCACTTTAGAGGATATTGAGCAGTTCATCAATTCCGTATCCTCCTATGCGCTGACGGAAACTTCCATCGTTTTTTCAGAAGTGGAAGTTTATGCAAATATTGATAAATTTCTATAAGTGGCTCAGGTTCATTTACCCTGCCAACCCAGCGGGATATGAAAAGAGGCACCATCCGCGAAATTCTTATATTACTGGAGAATGCCGCATCATCTACATATACGGTCATCCCCATGTCGTGTGCAGATGCGATTTTGTACAGCTCATCAAACATTTCTACGTTTAACAGGTATGCAACCATTTTCTGCAATTGCCTCTGGCTCTCCGTCCGCAAACGATAAGGCGGTACACAGCGCACTGCACCATATAGTTTAAACATTGCAAACACAATGACGCACGGAGTGAATCGAGGAAAGCAGGCGGGACATGTGCCCCAGTTTAAATGCGTCATGCTCATGATACGCCACCTGCCAAAGCAGATCATTAGAGGCGACTCTTAGGCCGCTAACTACGGGCACTTTGCTATACTATTTATTTCCTTTTTGTTCAACATAGAGAATGTAATAAGCCGTATTATTTACAGCTTGTCTACAATACTTGGTGTATTTTTAAATAAAAAGAGCTGTCGCAAATCAATGAAAACACTAACTTTATCAGCAGTCATTCTGAACATAGGACCACTTATCCCAACTGAACACGCTGAAAAGAGGCGCTATCCGACTGATATGCTCCCTTCAAAGTAGACAGTGGAAATAAAAAACCACTGAACATGGAGAAGGGAGCATTTTCATGCCTCACAAAGGAAAACTACCACCAGAAGAAAAAGTTAGAATCGTTCAAGAGTACCTATCAGGCCGGCTCGGAGCAAGCGAATTTGCCCGAAAATATGGGATTGGTAGAAACAGGTTATATAAGTGGATACGGTTGTATCAAATGCGAGGAACGGAAGGCTTGATACCTGCGACAAAATTTCGGAGATACTCGCCCGAAACAAAACACTGTGCAGTTCAAGATTGCCTGGTTGGCAAGGAGTCTGCGGCAGGTATTTGTGTCAAGTCTGATATTTCTAAAGGAAAAATGCTCACGGACTGGGTAAAACGGTATCATAACCATGAAGATTTTAAGCGGCCAAACAGCGGAGGTGGAATCTACATGGCGAAAGGGACGAAACCGATACAGGAGGAGCGCATTGAAAATCGTCAGTCATTGACGTTTGTTCAGGCTATAGCGGACTACATCGCCTTTTACAATAACCGCAGATTTCAAGAGCGCCTGAGTGGATTAGCTCCTGCGGAGTACAGGGACATGCTCTCCGCCGCATGAACAAAGCCGACAGCCTGATCCAGACTGCCGGCCTTGAATATTTGTTTTTCTTTTTTTACCTGTCTACTTGACAGGGAGAGGTTCATACAGCATGCGGATCACCGAGTCACCAGAGGAAAGATTTCATAGAAAATGGATCAGATATTGTAATACAGAGCACGCACCAGGCCATTTTGAGCCGATGCGTGCTCTGAAAAGCTAAGATTTTGAAAGAAGCAGTTGCACAGAGGTGTGCGAATCCGATTTAAACCGGGAACATGAACATGGTCCAGGGTACAGCCACGGCAACGGAGATCAGAGCGGGGAGCCATCCCATCTTGAACAGATCGCGCTGATCGTAACCACCGGCATCCATCATGACAGGAACAGCAATGGTCGCCATGGGGGTAAGATAAGCGGTCCAGGCACCCATGAAACAGAGCAGCAGCGGGCCAATCGGGTTATATCCGTAGGAAACGCAGGTCAGGATGACGATAGGCTGCGCAGCAGAGAAAACCGCCATGTTGGACATGACTTGGGACATGAGGAAGGTAAGAAGGAAGAAAGCTAGGCCTACCATGTATCCGCTGGGATGCTCACCCAGAACGCGGGTCACCAAACCAGCAACCAAGTTACCTGCGCCGGTGCCGACTAGAGCGTTGCCCATCGCCAGAGCGCCAATGAACAAAAGCAGTGGAGACATGTTCATGGCCTGCAGGGTCTCACGCTCGTTCAGTACACCGGTCAGAGGAATAATCAGTGCGCCAGCAAAGCAGATCTGCCATGTGGGGATGCCCAGTTTGCCGGCGAACAGGATCAGAATGAAGACAACCAGAAAGTCGAGATAGCCGATCACCTCACGGATGGGGCTCAGCGGAGGCTTCACGGGGGCGGCGGTGCCACCTTTAATCTCTTTCGCTCCAGCTTGCTTATCGGGAGCCATCTTGGGAGCAACAAAAATTGCATAGACCAACAGTACGATGGAATAGGGCAGGCGGGCAATAAATTGATCAAACATATGCATTTGATAGCCCACAGCACCATAAGTCTCCATGATGGTGTTATACTGGATGTAGGCGGTAGCGCCCGCACCGATAGGGGCTGCACCGACCCATATGATCGACAACAGACCAATTGAAAACATGGCCTTGGAGGGGCTGACATTCATCTTGCGACAGAAGTCGGCAGCCAGAGGATAGCAGATGGTAAAGATCAGGACCGCGCTGGGAACGACCTGAGCCACCAGCACAGTGACCAGGCAGTAACCCAACAGGCCCTTTGTGAAGGAGCCTCCGGAAACCTTGTATACCAGGTTGGATATCTTGTGGATCATCTGAGTTCGGCTTAAACCAGCTGCGACCACGAACATGGAGCCTGTCAGAATGGTGGTAGTGTTGGAGAAGCCGCTCAGTGCGTCCTCAGGCTTCAGGCAGCCGGTGACGACCAGCAAAAACATGGAAGTCAGAGCCGTGAGAGCCAGAGGAAATTTGTTGCTCAGATAAAGAGCGATCGTGACTGCGAAGATAATCAGGCATATGGTTGTTTGAGTCATGACTTTTTTCTCCCTTCTGTTTTCGGATGCTGTTGCGAAGAGTTACTGGCTATACAGATCGCTGGGATGAATATCATCCGGCATGGGATTACGGTATGGGGCGCCGTTCAGGTAACAATCAAGCTCCTGGCGGGCAGCCTTGAGCTGATCGGGGGCGTTGTACAGATCGATGGCAGTGCTTGCCATGACTTGGGCGGCATACAGAGTGGAGCGGTGGGCAAACTCGGTTTTGCCGCTGGCCACCGCCTGCCAGGTATGGGGTGCCGTGCCGGCCACCCAAGTCGCGGTACCAATCTGGCTGGTGGGGCAGACCCAACTCACGTCACCTACATCGGATGAGGCGGGAATGGGAGCATCGGATGGGGTGTAGGGCAGCACGAAGGTTTGAATCGTCTCGTCAGCATGGTTGAGTATCTCCTGCTTCTGCGCGGCGGAAACAACATACTCCGGCATGGCAGAGACCTGCTGACGAATAGCCGCCCCCTGCGGCTTCAACGTGGCTGCCAAGGCTTCCACGAGCTCCTTCTCGCTGTCAGGGCAGACAGGGCGAGGGATTTCCAGCAGATTCCGATACATGATGCGATCCATAACCACATTGGGAACCGTGTTGGAGCAGCCTTTCATAATCTTGATCTCCACCTTTGTGTCGGTCATCATCGCCGCGCCCTCGGCAATGCGGTTGACACGTTGGTATATCTCCTCCACCTGGGGGGTCTTTGGAGCACGAATCTGATACATGGCGGTTGCCTTGGGCTGCACAATGTTGGGAGAATCGCCTCCAGCATCGGTAATAGCGTAATGAATGCGCGCATCCTGAATGATGTGTTCCCGCAAAAACTGCACACCCATATTCATCAGCTCTAGGGCATCCAATGCACTGCGGCCCATCTGGGGGAAAGCAGCAGCGTGAGAAGGAATACCGGTGAACTGATACTTGACCAGATAGTTGGCAAGGAAGCTTCCCGGAGGAACACCGTTGCAGGCGCCTGGGTGCCAAGTAATGGCACAGTCAATCTCATCAAAGCAGTGGGCACGTGCCATAAAGGTCTTACCGGATCCTCCCTCCTCGGCAGGACAGCCGAAGTAGACAACAGTACCAGGCAAGTCGTTCTCTTCCAAATACTTTTTGAGGCCGAAAGCGGCCGCTAGAGAACCTACGCCCAGCAAGTTGTGACCGCAGCCATGGCCATTAACATTGGATTCCAGGGGGGTGCGCTCTGCGACGCCGGGATATTGACTCATGCCGGGCAGCGCATCAAATTCGCCCAGAAAGCCGATGCAGGGGTTGCCACCACCGTAGCGTGCCACAAAAGAGGTGGGCATCTCAGCCAATCCCCGCTCGATTTGAAAGCCCTCCTCCTCAAATGCACGGCACAGGATATCCGAAGAAAATGTTTCGGTGAAGCGAACTTCCGGATGATCCCAGATCCGGTCGCTCAGTTCAGAAAAATAATCCAATCGGGACGCTATGTACGCTACGGCGTCATGTTTATTCATGTGATATCCTCCTGTCTTAATAATTTAGGAAATATGAGACATAAACTCTTATTGCAATCTTACTTTTAACTTGTAAAAATTGCAATAAATATTTCTCAAATTTCTTCAAAAAAGCATTTTCAACAAAATAACGCTACGTTCGCTGTACATTATATCAAATTATTATATCGAATTGCGACTCTTATTTCTTTATATTTGAATTAAATCAGCTTGAATGTCGCGTGTTTCTCTGTTATGATAAAAAAAATACATGATAGAATAAGGTGCTTTACGTATGCTGACAATAGGCGTGTTCACCTCACGGGTGTCAGAAACTGTCATAAAACAAGCGCTGGAGTCCATGGAGTGTATGGATTGCCAGCTTATTTACCGGGCCTACGACTCCCAGCCGCAACTGGGGTCCTTTTATCAAAAGGAAAAGGACCACTTTGATGGTCTCATCTTCAGTGGTCTTCACCCTTATAATTATATTTGCAATCGTTTCGGCAAGCCCAGGGTGCCCTGTGTGTATATCGAGTTAACGCACCGGGATTACTATCGAACCTTACTACAAGTGGTCTATCACAATCCCCGGCTGGACGTGCGCCGCATTTGGTTGGATCACCCCATGATTGAGATCCCTTGGGATTATATTTTTGGCGACGGGATCCGCCCTCAGGCTGATTTTGATCCCCGCGATTTCTACGATGTAAACTCAGATTCCATTTATGCTAACTTGACTCAAAAGTACTTGCAGGTCTATAGGGAGCATCAAGCAGATTTTATTATTACGCGCATGAACAATTTGGCCTGTGTCTTACAGCAGGAAGGAATCCCTTACGCTCTGCTGCTTCCCTCACCCGATACCGTCCGGGAAACCGTGGAGAAATTTCTTCAGGAGCTTCGTCTGCAGCGATATTCTGACAGTCTGACTGTGGTGGGTAATGTTCAACCAGGCCAGACAATGGATTCTCCTGAGGCGGAGGAATTTCACCACTTGCTGCGCCGCTTTAACATGGCCCATGGCAACGCTGCAATCCTACACCATGCCGACAATTGCTTTGAGGTTATTACCTCTAAGGTAATTCTGCAAAACCTGACGTCTTCTTACACACACAGTGTACTGAGTGAATACCTAAAGCAAAACGCACAGACGGGGTTTTCGATTGGCTGGGGCGTGGGAACCAGCATTGCCCAGGCACAGCAAAACGCCGAGCGCGCGTTGAAGGAGTCTCGGCGCAGTGCTGGGCACGGTACCTATCTGATCACAGAGACAGACGAACTTGTCGGCCCGCTCGGGGAAAAGGAATGTGTTGCTCTGTCCATTCTGCCGGGGCAGGAAGCGCAGATGCTGGCGAAGCTTCTCAAGATGTCGGTGACGAATGCCCAGAAGCTACTGACGGTAGCTCAGGCGCAAAGCTCATTTCGAATGGATCGGAACAGCTTGTCCCGTCTGCTGAATACCTCGGTGCGCACGGCAAACCGTATTCTGGCCAGAATGGTGGAACTGAACGCCGCTCAGGTGGTGGGCAGTGAACTGCATTCCAGCGCAGGTCGCCCTATCACCGTATATGAGATCGACCTGCAGAAGCTAATTGAGTAAACTTGCGTGAAACATAAGAAAACGAGAGAAATGCCTAAGCTCTTATCCTCGCAGCAAAACAGCGACGCTGTTTAGCTTATGCTGCTAAATCCAGATAAACGATAAATCCGAACCTCTCTCTAATCGGAAAAAGGTTCGGATTTTGTTGTTTTGGAGGACCTGTAATCACCGGAGTATAATTGATCCATTCAAGAATCACGGTTAACATGGCGCAAAGAACACCATGCAGGTAGCCCCGATGCTAAAGAGTGGGACGATCCGAGACGTAAGGCATCAGAAGCGTAACAGCAGCGTCTGCTAACCCGGTTTTTGCATTTGAGTCATGGAAAGTCTTACTTGTAATTTAAACTATTTTTTTAGCTTTTTACGCATATTTTTTCTAAAAAAATTGAACTATCCGATATTTTTCAATGGGAGATTCGAATTTCTGCTTTTCAAAATAGTGTTAATATTTTTATGTGCAACCGTGTTGGACTGGAAGGAGCTATGGATTTCAGCGGAGAGACTGTATTTGTCAACCCAGATGGCAGCATCGCCGGTTTAGCCGACGATCAAAAGCAACTTGTTTTTGCCGAGCTTGATATGGAACAGGCCGGCATAATACGTCAAAGCAAGCAGTATATTCCCCTTTGAAGAGCAAATATGTTTGAATTGAATTAAGAACTCAACTTAAATAGCTGAAAGAATAGCTGAAAGTATCGACCCGACCAATTTTATAAGACATACGCTATAGCATTTTAATACTAAGGTGGTATATTGATAAAACACAAAGCGAGGAAAATCAATGATTTTCCTCGCTTTGCGCATGGTGGACCTGAACGGGATCGAACCGTCGACCTCCGCGTTGCAAACGCGGCGCTCTCCCATGATAAGGTAGAATAAGTTGCGCAAATTTCTAAAGGGATAAAAAGGGACACGGTTTGCAGACCTCTGATAGAATGAAGTCACGACACACCATTCTGAAAGGAGACTACAAACCATATCAGAGAAAATTGTACAGTTTTATGAGGAAATTATCAAGGGTCAGATTAAAGAACTGGTTCGTGGCAGCGTGGAGGAAACACTGAACGGTTTGTTGGAGGCAGAGGCGCAGAAGATGACCCAGGCGGCTAAATACGAGCGCAGCGAGGAATGGTATAGTTTTCAGCAGTTATTTTTGGACACTGCCCCTCTTCAAACGGTTGACATTGTACCATTACGATGGCCTCATTATGCAAGTCTTTTGGAATTTCCGATTCAATCCGATTTAATAGATTTTCTATCTCCATATTGAACTTAGGTTCTTCATCCATCTCGTCTTGGTTCACAAAGCATTTATACCATGCTACATAGTGAGAATCATAGAGCTCATGCACAATGGATAAATACATTTCCTTGGTCAATACAAGAGAACAATTATTGTCAGCAGAGTATAATTTCATTGCCAAATTAAACTCCTGTGCACTTTCACCTGGGTTTAAAGCAGGCTGCGCGACTCTGCCTAGTGCCCTTTGGCATTCCAAATATAATCCTTTATCTGATTGGTGTTAGTTAATGATCCGCCGTCAACAGTCTTACAGTATATATCAATCGCGGTAATAATATCTTTCTTGGGACATTTAGATGCTTGAACGACTCTAAATTTGATATCCACGCTCAACACCTCCGATAATTTCTAATTATCCTTTATTCTAATTATACTACAATTTTTTACACTCTGTACTTCTATTAACATAAAGATATTGTCTCGCCGGAGTGTTTTTTCAGACAAGATTATATGAATAATGTACCGTGCTGCATACTCAGTTGAACGCTAGAGTATAAACATAACACGAAACTCGGCAGACTGGAATGATTATATTGTGAAAAAAGGGCGGTGGGGACAGAAGATTTTGCAGACTGCCCCATGCGCGGTTGCATTTTGCGCAAAATCCCGTTAAGATAATGAAACCATGCAATCTATGACAGAAAATTGAGGGAACAAACATGAGTATCTTGACAGTCAGTCATGTCAGTCACGGCTTCGGGGCCAGACAGATTTTAAAAGACGCGTCCTTCCGCTTGCTCAAAGGCGAGCATATCGGCCTTGTGGGCGCAAACGGCGAGGGAAAGACCACCTTTTTAGACATCATCACCGGCAAGCGGATGCCAGACGAGGGAACAGTGGAGTGGTGTAACCACATCACAACAGGGTATCTGGATCAGTTCAGCGTATTGGAGAAAGGAAAGACCATCCGCGATATTCTACGCTCCGCCTTTGCACCCATGTACAAGCTGGAGCAGGAGCTGCTGGCAAATTATGACCAAATGGGCGAGTGCGAGGGTAATGCGCTGGAGAAGCTGCTGGAGAATGTGGGCGAAATTCAGGAGATTCTGGAGCAGTCCGGTTTCTACGTGATAGATTCCCGCATTGAGGAGTATGCCAACGGGCTGGGGCTGGGGGACATCGGTCTGGAACGGGATGTCAGTGAGTTGTCCGGCGGTCAGCGGGCAAAGGTGCTTTTGACGAAGCTGCTGCTGGAAAACCCAATGATCCTGATTCTGGACGAGCCGACTAACTTTCTGGATGAGAACCACATCGCGTGGCTGAAACGGTTCTTGCAGAACTACGAGAACGCCTTCATTCTGGTATCCCACGATACTCCGTTCCTCAACGATGTGGTCAACGTGATTTATCATGTGGAAAACACCGTGCTGACCCGCTACTCCGGCAACTATGAGCAGTTTCAGGCACTCTATGACATCAAAAGCCATCAGTTAGAACAGGCGTATGTAAAGCAGCAGAAGGAGATTGCCCAGCTGGAGGACTTTGTGGCCCGCAATAAGGCCCGTGCCGCCACCGCCACGCTGGCGCGGAGCCGGCAGAAGCGGCTGGACAAGATGGATGTCATTGAACTTGGGAAGGACAAGCCCAAGCCTGTCTTCTCTTTCATGCCTGCCCGTACCCCTAGCCGCGAGGTCATCGTAGCCAAGCAACTGGTGCTGGGTTACAGCGAGCCGCTGACCCGTCCCGTGGATGTGACGGTGGAGCGCAACCAGAAAATCGCCATCCGCGGTGTCAACGGTCTGGGAAAATCCACGCTGCTGAAAACTCTGCTGGGCCTGATTCCGCCGGTGTCCGGTACGGTGGAGCTGGGTCAGTTTGCCGATGTGGGATACTTCGAGCAGGAGGAGCGGGGCAACGACAACACGGCGCTGGTGGAGATCTGGCAGGAATTCCCCAAAATGAGCAACGGTGAGGTGCGGGGCGCGCTGGCGCGCTGCGGCCTGACCACCGAGCATATTACCACGCAGATGCGGGTGCTCTCTGGTGGCGAGAACGCGAAGGTTCGGCTGTGCAAGCTGATGCTGCGCCCCATGAATCTGCTGGTGCTGGACGAACCCACCAACCATCTGGATGTGGACGCGAAGGCGGCTCTGCGGGACGCCATCCGTGATTACAAGGGTACCATGCTGCTGGTGAGCCACGAACCGGAGTTTTACAGCGATCTGGTCACACAGGTGTGGAACGTGGAGGAGTGGACAACGAAGCTGATTTGATTTCGAATAAGCATTACAAGAAGCTCATCCATGGCTATAATGCTCGTAGTAAAGCAAACCATTGCAGTTATGGTTTTTCAATTAAGTTTAGCACCTTATGCAGCGCATCTTCCGCTTCAATGTCCGGCACCGTGCCCATCTCCTGATTGCAGCTTCCATCCGCATTAAGGCAGTACTCCACGTCAAACTGAATCAAAAGATGGCTGTTAGGCAGTTCAAATAGAATTGGGCCACCGCTATCGGAGCCGCCCGTTGTCTGTCCAACCAAGGTAGCAAACCCCGTATCTTTGCAAAACACAGCAAATGCCTCCGCCGAGGAGTAAACCGCAGGTCCTACCAATACCCATATTTTCCCACCAAACAGCTTCTCATCTTTTTCTGGCTCCGTCGTATCTAATAATTCCCTTGCCAGTGTCAAATCCGCCATATCAGCTTTAGGTAGTTCCCTAAATTTCGTATCGTTTTTGACTGCTTCCGGGCTTAATGTGGAGTCCTTGTACCCTAGCATATAGAATTGCCGGGTCAATTCGGTGTCTTTCATTAGCCGTACCAACCGTGAGCTGACGGGTTCGGCAATATTGGGACGGACAAAAGCAGTCTCCCAGTAGTCAGAATTGCCTCCGCCATTCTCCTGAATGTCAATGATCAAATTTTTATAATCCTTAACTTCCTCTAAAAAGGCACGAATTTTTGGCAAATCACCTTCCATACAAGAATTGTCGAAAGAATCCACTCTAATGTAAGCGGTTTTTCCTTTTTCAAATATTTTTGTCGTCAGGTTTGTACTTGCAGTTTTACTTTCTTCTTCCGGCTGTTCATTTGCTTTTTCATCATTGGATTCATCGCCGCTTTTATTTTCTATAAAAAGCGTCTGCAGGTAATCGTAATATTTATAAAAGGAAATAACCTCCGGTTTTTCGATCACGTCAACCCACGGCCGCACCTCCGGCATTTCGTCAACGTACTCCTTATAAACATCTAACCCTTGAAAGTAGTCTGGATTGATAATACTCACATGTCCAACCGTACCACACACTTCGTATAGACTATTGGCTACAATATATAAGAACTTTTCCATTGCCTCGTCGCTATTTGCTTCGACGTGTTGAAGCTGCCCGCGATAATCGGAAATGACTGCATCATAGTAGTCTGGATCTTCCGGCTTGCTCCGTGCAAGCACTCCCCAAAAGGGATAGCTTTCTTTCATGGCTTTCCACATAGTATCATAATCCGAGAGCATTTGTTCATTAGTTAGCTGCATATCAGCATATAGATCGCTTGAAGTGGAAGTGCTTTTTCCTTCTTGGCTGCCTCTTTGTTCTGATCCGCACGCAAATAGGGAAAAGCTCAGAGTAATGGCTAATATTCCTGCTGCTATTTTTCTTTTCATGTCACCAAACCTTTTGTAATGATCTGTTCCTCAATGTACTGCGCATCATGGTACGAATTTGCGATCTTCTAACTTCTGGTTCCATCTTGCTGTTTACAACTACTCCTTGGGCTTATACTGTATAAACATTTTGCGAAGTACGTCGGTAGTTCATTAAAAATTAGCAATCAAAACCGCCCATCATTTTATACTGACCGGAAGTAATCGTTTCAAATGCACTGATGAAGCTATGAAAGAATTACAAACCCAGAAGAGAGTCCTGATCGTACTCATTTCGTTGCAAACATCTGCTTTATCATGGTTTCACCTTGCGCACGAGTCGGAGCAACAGAAAAATTCCCGTATTCCGGAAGTAGCCCCCACCTCCACGCTTTCTGTACAGCATCTTCATTCCGCGCTGTGGTCTTCAGTGCATCCGGCACAGCGCCGCTCCGCACGGACGCAGGTTGAATATCCAATGTCTCGGCAGCGCGAACCAGAAATACAGCGGCCTCCTGCCAGCTGACAGCGCGCGCAGAGGAAAAATTACCCGCAGTGTCTCCCAGCGCAATCTGCGTTGACTTTGCCCAGTTTAACGCAGACAGATACCATTCAATCCCCAAGAGATCACCAAACGGCTGGGTCTCAATATTTAATCCGGGTGTTTCTGTTTCTTGGAACAGCAACCCCACAAACCGTCCGCGGGTCATGGGGACCTCGGCGCGTTCCGCAGATTTTAAAATCTCAGGATTTTCAAGAATTTTTTCTACACACGTATCTCTGCCTGCCAGAGAATCGCTGAGGGTTTGAACGATTTTAACGTCGGGCTGGAGCGGCTCTACGCCTTTGCCGGAGGCGGCGTCAAAATAGCCGCTCATTGAAATAAACCTTGAGGAAACACCCATTCGCATACCGGAATTGGGCAGTTTAAAGGACTGCACCGCGCCAAAGTGGTCAACACTGCCTCCGGCAGCCTCTCCTGCCAGAGGGAACCCCATTTCCTGCAGCTCCACGGAATTGATAATGGCAGATGAAAACGTTCTTTTCCCGATCAATCCCGCTACCTGAACGCCTTGCTCGCGCTGCTGTGCCAGCAGTCTCAGCAGCGGCATGATCACACCGTCCGAGCCGCCTCCGTTATTTCGCAGGTCTACCAGAATTAAAGAATAGCTTCCTGCATCCAGCGCAGCCTGAACCTGCTGGCAGAACAGCTTCATGGGCAGATCCTCATCCTCCGCGCATTTGTTGTATTGGATGTAATAGGCGCTGCTATTCAATTCCTTTGCAAAATAGGTCTTTGTTTTGTCATAGGCTGTGGCTGCCGGGCCTGTCTGCCAATCGCTCAACATCGCCAAATCCTCAGACCGAAAAGCACTCTGGCTCACTGAGGAAACCGTCAATGTATTGGTTTTACCTGTGGAATCCTGCACCTCTATGCGCATGGGCTCGTCTTGCTTGGCAATTCCCAAATACTGATACGGCTCCAGCACATAGCACATCTGCCAATAGGAATACCGCAGCTTCACCAAGTTGTCCGCGCTGAGAATGGTTCCGAACTTTTCCAGAACCTGCTCCATGGAAAATCCGTTGATGGCGGTTATCTGGGAGCCTAACAGTGATTTATGGGCACTGTCGATTGCACTCAAAACCCAAGTCCCGTCGTACAAGTCCATGTCGAACAGGCAGATGTGAAGATCGTACCCGTTGCTGCCCAAAGATACGTTAGTATGTGAGTCCTTAGCCAGCGCGGCCAGACTTGCGCAATCCAGCGCAAAATCAAAGCTGCTTTCCGTGCTAAGCCGTCGTTCTATCTGGCCCTTCTTCTCTTCAAAGGCGGTCTCCGGCGTGTTGGCAAACAGATCGGGATGATTGCTTTTTAACGTTGTGTACAAATAGTCAAGATCATCTTGACGGGCTGCGGACTCAGTGTTGTCGATAGCTCCTGCGCCAATACTCAGCAGCAATACCGCCGTAAAACAGCAGGTCAGGAATCTCACCCAGACGCTTTTCATCGTATTCATTTAGTTTCTCCAATCGCAAATGTATCAGTATACTAATACAATAATTCATTGGTGGTTAAATGTCAAGGAAAATATTGCAAGTATTACATTTTACAATCAGCATCTTCAGATTGTCCAACTAAACCAGTATTTTACAGTGTTTCAAACGCTGTCCCACCTCTAACTTTTTTGAGGCGGTCTTTGTCGATATCAAGTATAGCGATATAACAAAACAAGAGAAAAGAGCTGTCATTGAATATCAAAAAACTTAGCATCCTTAACGGCTTGTTTCGCCTTGCTGGTTCGTGTTGAGTTTTTGATAAAGCTCGTAGGACTCATAAATATTTACTCTCAAAGAAGCGGATTGTTTCCGTGTAGGAAAGCCGTCTTCGTTATAGGTTGTATGACTACGGGAGGAATAGTCCACCCTGCAATATCCCCCTGAAAGCTGAGCGTCCCACCTAAATGAGGTTTTACCATCTGGAAGCTCCTTTTCTAGGAAAGCCTGATAAACGTCTTCTTCATTCTCGAAACCGCCGTAAAGCAGCGTAGCGAACACGATTTGCTGTTTCCAGTCCTCCCACTCAATTTGATCCGAATCAATACTCTGATCAAATATTGTAAATAACATCCGTTCGCCTTCATAATTTGAAGAGGAAATATCCACGAGAAACACGCTATTGTTGGTGCCGTCATAAGTTTCTGTTGGACTGCGAACTACATAATGCATATGTCCTTTTCTATAAGAATCCGTTTCTGATTCGGAAATAATCCCCGGCAGCCCGGCTTTTTCCAGCGTAGCGGTAATCACTTCCTCCTCTAATGGAAAAGTAGTTTGAAACCGCTCGTCTTTTTTAGAGCCGATCAGCGAGAAGAGTGCACCAAGTACGCAAACCGCAAGAAATACATATATCAATCGCTTCAAACAACCACCTCACAATCATCTTCATTTTTAGCCGTGAACAAAGCCTAATAAAACAGTGCAATTAAGCGTTGGACAAAAAGGCCCAAGCCCTTGACTTGGGCCTTTTGCCTTAAATAAGCTTTTTCCGTGCTTCTTCAATGCTCAAACCGGCAAATGCGGGATCGTTTGAACCTTGGCCTAGCTCAACTTTAAACTCGCCCACAACTTTACCGTTCAAATCGTATACGGGAATGTTGCGATTGCCCCGATTCCCGCTTGACATCGGCAAATTCAAATCCTCTTTTTTTACGTAGCCCATTACATTGTCGGTGGATGTCACCGCAATCAGATCCGGAGAATAGCCGACAGCCCCGGCCATGGATTCGGAGCCGTAGGTTTGCCCCTTGCTGTTCCGGGAATAGGGCGTGATGGTCGGGGCTTTTTCCGCAAGAGCAGTCAACTCTGCATCCGTCTTGGGAAGCGTTGCCGTCTGTCCCGGCGTGAGGTATGCCCCAGCGGCAACCTTTGCCCCGGCGGCGAGCTTTGCCTGAACAGTTGCACTTGGCAGACCAAACGTATGCGGCTAGGCCGTCGCCAAGGCAGAAACCAGCACCGTCACCGTCATCCCGCAGTCCGACGCCCAATTCTTTTACACCGAGGGCATGACCATTCGCTGCGACGATGGCAGCACCTACGCCATCACCGATCTGTCCCTGTATGCCAAGACCCGCGACATGGGGCCACTGCCCTCTGCCACCTGCGACTGGAGCCAGCACCCGCCCTGATTGCCCCCACCGTGGCGGTCAATCACTTCGGCCCGGAGGTCACGGGGGACAAGGATAAAGATTGAAAACATCCTTATGGGAGTTGCCCTTTTTCGGACGCATTTTGTTGGAGTGTATAAATGGAAAGTTAAAAAATGCTCAAGCAAGAGAAATGTAGCAGAAAGTACACACGTTGAAAGGCGCTTGATTGGAGCAATTTAATTCCAAGTGCTAGTTGCAGGTAGGACAATTTCTGTTATGGGGTCAAAAACATGACCAGCTACGTAGTGATTATATCCTCGGCTTAAATTATATTGTTTGTTATAAAAATTCTGGCTTGGAATTTCCACGACTGGTGCTGATGCATCTACCACGGGATTGGAGAAAGGGCTTCCGGAATAAGTTACAACTGAGGTGTGCGTCGTTCTTACCATATCTTTAATAATGGGTACGAAAGAATATGGATCAAGAGATACCTTTTTATCTTTGTCCTGAATCATAATGAAGCGACTCGTAATCTGATCCTCATTTGTTATCTCAGTTCGAGCGCCTTCATAAAAAGTAACAGAACTTGCCGATGAAAGCACAGAAAATGGAACTGATATCCTTTTGAGCGCATAATTCATGAGAATATTGATTGCACCGGAAACCCACTTTTCATGATTTCCTTTACCAGTTAAATTTGTATAATAATTGTCCGAATAATAGCTATAGGCTGCTTGGAACATATATCCATCATATGTTCCATAATACTCCTGAGCACGGGGAATTGCAACGCTATACGACTCCAGTTGAACACCCTCATCTGCAAGATAATCTAATTCATCGATATAGGCTTGAGTAAGATTAGAAAATCCCCTACTCGACAAATCCAAGGATTTCACAAAAGCTTTTGCCTGAGTTATATTTGAACTGTTATCAATAATTTCGTTCGCTTGTGGAGCAATAAAGTTGGCGTGATAAATATCGTAGTCATCGAGTTCAGTAGCAATATCCACCGCTACGACGTTACTTACATTGCAAAACAAAAGAGCAAGCGTCAATATAATACATACAAGTGGTTTTTTGTGTTTTTTCATGACCAAATCTCCTTAAAATAAATTTTCACCACAATTCGGGCAGCACGATGGCATTCCAATAACATTTAAGAGGTCGTATTTACAATGGGGACATCGATAAAAAATAAATGCTTGAATATTTGCGAGTGCAATTATGGACACACCGGCGAAAATTGAGAAAAAGCCTACGATAAACCCACCGATAAGTCCAATCCATAAAAGAGTGTGGCTGATTTTATAACTCATTGCAAGATCACCTTTCAAGAGCAAGCAGTCTAAATGCTCTATTGCAAATTCATGTTCTTAGCATGACGAAGAAATGAATTTCTGTGCAAGTTTTGAACCACTGATTGTCACACCATATGCTTCGTTCCTTTTACAAAATGTTTTTATGGAATGCCAGAAAATACAGGGAAGAAATTATGATATTTTCAATCTACTGCATGGGACTCGCCTTTTTTATGGAAAGCCATAAGCATCGTGCAGAACTTCCTGCAAAAGCAACCAGCGTTTACCGCAATTTCCGGGGGACCTCGGGCTCATAAAAATGGGCGCTGCAGGGGGCCGCCGCAAAGACGGCAGCCAAAGCCATCAAAAGACTACCGCTTGCATGGAGAATCCGTTTCCTCGCGACCCGCTTAAATTCTTTGTCCTGTCTTCTTTTCATTCGAAACAGCTCCTTCGTTTTAATTTTGAGATTTCTTACATCTCTATAGTCGAAGCTATCACAGAATTTGGAAAAAACAAGAGGTTTGGCGCGAGTTGCCTGTTTTCTGGCGTGAATTGCATCTAACACCCCTGTCATCCTCCGCTTTTTTATGGTAATATAAAAAATGTTACCGGTGGGAGGGGTGGATATTTACTTTATGCAATCTTATTTTTGGGAAATATTTGTCTGCCTGATTGAGGCGCTGCTGATTACCTACCTGCTCTATCAAAAGATCGGCTTAAACGCTCACCGCAAAATCAGGAGTATTCGATTGATTGTCAAAATAAGAAGGCAAGCGGCTAAGGTACTGAATAAACGACGGATTTTCTCTTTCATAGATAATTACTCCCCATAAATAGAATCAACCATCTTCTCCAAATCTTCTACTCCTAGGTCACCCTGAATTGCACACTCAATATTTTCGTTTGTCCACGCAACACCGCAGGTAGCATTATTGTGCATGATGTAATAAGTAACTCCGTTAGTCTCATACTCCTGCATCGGACGATCATCTTTTTGATATACAGTCCTGTAATCATCCGGCAGTGCGTCGTAGATTTGAATGTTAATTGTAAATTCCCCACCATTGGTCGTGAAGCTACTAAAAATTCGAGTGCTGTCCATTCGCTTTACAACGCTGGTATTTCCAGTCTCTTCCGTACCCTCCGGCGCCCATGTGGGAATCAGCAAAATATCAGTCTCGTCTGCGACATCTGTGCGCAACTTACTGTACGGGTCATCCTGTGGAATTACCGGTATACTCGTTTGCTGCGCAGCTCCGTTGCTGGACACGAAGCCGAAGGTCTCGTTTGTCCAATCAGCAAGGGCCTGAAAAATATCAAAACCAAATGCTGAGGCGGCTCCACACAGAAGAACAATGACCGCCGCGGCAATTCCAATGTATCGAAGGATATGAAACCGTTTAGCGGTGTTAATCTTTTTTTCAATTTGGAGTGGATGTGATGAGTCTGGTTCTTGAAGATTACCAATTTCAAAGGAATCAACCTGCCCTTCATAGTTTTCCTTGAAATCTTGCCATGCCGCGTCCACATCTACCGGCTTGCTGGAAAGCTCCTTTGCTTCCCTTTTTTGAATCACCTCCATAATCGCCATAATATAATCAATATCCGGCGCCGCGTCGTCAGGCGCAATGAAATCCTGAGAGAGCATTTTTTCCAAATCTTCCGTACTCATATGCTCCAGAAATGGATATGATTGTTTTTTTCCTTCATCTGGCATCTCCGTGAACCTCCTCTGCTATGTAATGTCCACTGGAACGTAATAGTTCACTCGCTTTTAAAAGTTTTTTAATCAGAACTATACTCCTTTATAAACCGCTCTTTGATACGCTTAATTCGCATGGCCAGCGCCGATTTCTTTAGATTTAATTCTGCGCACAATTCTTCATAAGTATAGCCATCTAAATATAGTCGCTTCAACAGCAGATAATCATCTTCCGAGATGATACTGGTCATCTCCGATTTCAGACGGAAATCTAACTCGAAGCTTTCGTCGTCGGATTCAGACATTTGAAGGATACGTTTTGTCCACACTCGGTCCTCTTTCAGAAAGCCTAGAGTCTTATAATACAAGCATTTGTAAAGCCAACCGACGGGGAATGCATGGGTAAGCAGTTTCTCGCGGTTTTCCCATGCAAACGTAAACATTTCCCGGACTGCTTCTTCCGCACAGCCATTTACGGAGGAGCCATTGGAACCGTGGCTATTTAAGATTACAGTCGCATAGCGAAGCAATCCTGCATAGTTGGAACGATAAAGCGCTTCAAAATTTCGATCTTTTTCTGTATCTGAAGCTTTTTGCGGCATACTCTCACCTCGCCTCATTGTCACTTGGCAGCAGTCGTTATTTTTTGGAAATTTCATGACCGCAGGCAATCAGAAAATTTTTCATAATTTCTTCAGCGCATGTGCGCTGATCTTCTGTTAAACACTCCATCAATTGATTTATATACTGCCGTTCACTGGGTAGCATATGGCCGCTCAACAAGTAATCGGCGCTGATTGGAATGCTGCACATATTTTTATAATGCTGTCAGCGCCAACGCCTTTGAGGCCTCTTTCAATGCAGGCATAATATGCAGGAGAAAGCCCAATGCGTTCATCTGCTTTTTCCTGCGTCAGGTTTAATTCTCTGCGCCTTGAAGAAATACGCTTTGCCATTGCGGCAGTCAAATCAGCATTTCCTTTGGCCACAATATCACCTCAATTACAGCTTATAGAAATATTGTATCCAATAGCAATTATAGCAACTATAGCAACTATGCTCTAAAAAATCTAGCATTTAAAGATATATTTCCTAAAGAGATATATCTGCTAAAAAATGTAAAATTTTTGTCGTAATTTGTGAATATATTTCCTCAGATCCGACATATCATGTGTGGAACGATTTATAGATTTTGGTAATTTGGAATTACCAGAATCTATTTTCTTTTACGATGAAAAGTGCACAAAACCGCATCTTTTAAGGTAGTGTCAAGAATTATGCGCAAATTGGTTTGCAGTCTCATAAGGAATGAGGTCAACCAGCCAACTCGACGTCGTCCATGATCGTCTCCAGATGCTTCATATTCATATACGTCTTGTTTCCCCACTGGGTACCGGCAACATGCCGCGGCCGCGCACAGACCAGCATAAGGGCGGAGTTCCCGTCAGGGAAAGCCCCCACCACGCGGGTGCGGCGGCGGATCTCACGGTTGAGACGCTCAATGGCGTTATTGGTGCGAATGCGTGTCCAATGCTCAAAGGGGAATGCCATGTAGGTGAGAGTCTCCTCCACACTGTCCTCCACCTTTTTTGCGGCCTCCTTCAGCTTCAAGTTTTTGAGCGCAGCAACCACATCTCTAGCCTTGGCCAGTGCTGCATCCTTGCTCTCCTGAGCATGGATGGCTTTGAGCATTTTGGCAACTAACTTTCCCTTGGAACACGGAACAACAGAGAAGATATTGCGGTAGAAATGGACGGTACAGCGCGGGTATTTGGCGTCAGGGTAAACTTCGCCCACTGCTTCCAGTATGCCAAGACTCTTGTCTCCAACCACGAGCTTTACGCCCTCAAATCCACGTCCCTTGAGCCACTGAAAGAAGCTGACCCAACCATCCCCTCGGCGGCGCCCAGAACCTCACGGTAGCCATCCTAATTGACCGCAATCGCTACCAGAATCGCCACATTTTCGTACTCTCGGCCCCAGCTGCGGTGCAGGTAGATTCCGTCTACATATACATACGGGTATTTGCCGCCCTGCAAGGGGCGGTTCCGCCAATCCTCGATGTGGACGTAGGCTTTCTTATTCAGCTCACTGATGGTTGAGGAAGATACCTTGCTGCCCCACAGTGCCTCCGTGATGTCCTCCACACGGCGCACGGACACTCCGGCCAGGTACATCTCAATCAGGGCTTCCTCTACGCTGCTCTCCCGGCGGCGGTAGCGCTCAATCAAAGGATATCCCCTTGAGGCAGGGTACTTGCAGCGTAACATCCCCAGAGGTCGTGGTGAGATTCCGGCTGTAGTGTCCGCTGCGGTATCCCTGACGCTCTTCGCTGCGCTCGTATTTGGCCACCTGTGTTAGTTTCTCCGCTTCAGCCTCCAGCAGGCCGTTGAGCGTCTCTTCTACGCTCTCACGGACTAATTCCTTGATTTGCCCCTTGATTACTTCCTCATTTAACTGTACAATTTTCTCCGACATGGTTTGCCGTCTCCTTTCAGAATGGTGTGTCGCAACTTCATTCTATCAAAGACTGCAAACCATGTCTCTTTTTATCTCTTTTTCAATTTGCGCAATTTATTGTACCTTACCTTTTTTCTGATCCTTCATATAAGTTGCTTTTTTATGTTATAAAGAGCAACTCGGAATTACGCTGTTTTAAAAAAGAGATACCCGCACATTTTACCGTGCGAGTATCTCTTTCTAGTTTTGATCAATTGGTTCATTCGCGGAACCGTCCCCGTGTATTCTTTTAGGGCAACTAGACGCGAGGTTTTGACGAGTCGGCACCTTGCCCCTCAAAATAATCTAATGCACGTTGATCGCAAAGCTCCATAGCGTTCGGCTCTGACAAATCTGTGCCACTTTCCAAAATGTCTTCCGGAAATCTACTGCGAAGTGAGCTTTCATAATTTTCACCATCTTCTGGTTCCCAATAATCAGTAACGCTGTACACACCATCGGCGCTTACGAAGGTGATAACACAGGGGTTGCTCCCGCTCCCTATTAGCTTAGCTTCGCCTTCCTCAAATTGGTATTGGGCGTAAAGTGCCACCAAATATACCTCGGTAGATTTGTCCTGCACCACAGTCTTGAGAATCTCATGGTACTCAGTGGCAAACATCTGCTTATCGTCACCCCTAAAGCTGCCCCTGTTGTGAGAGAGTATTGCGTCTGTCACTGTTTGTTCCAATGCCACATCCACGCTTGCCGACGAATTAGGCAAGGATGTTTGTGTCGATGCCGCAGAATTCGATTGATCTCTCTCTCTTTGGTACATCGTACAGCCATCCATTATCAAGATACACAGCATTCCCGGAATTAAACACATAAGTACCTTGGTTTTCATAGCATCGTCATCCCTTCTCGTTTGAGCACTATCCAATATTTTTTCGCAAATTGCAAGTCCAAGTTGGACACCCACGGTAGAGAAAGTGAGGGGGCTTAGGCGGCGTAGACTTTGTCTAAGAAAGCCTCAATAGCTCCTCTGGCGTGCAGTAGCCGAGCTTGCGGCGAGGGCGCCCATTCAGTTCGTCGGCAAAGCCAAGGATTTTTCATCAGAGAACTTCTCTAAAGCCTTCATCGCCGCCATGACAGCATTGCTGGTTTTGCCCGGAATGCGGATAGCGAGATAGTTCTCGGTTTTCTTCTCGATAAGCGTGAGAACAACGGATTCCTTGCCAGAACGCAAACCAACGACGGTGTCGCCCTCCCAGTGGCCTTCTTCCACACGCTGAGCTGCAATCTCTGGCCGCAACTCAATGTTGGCGCCAAGAATACGCTTATTTTGGCGGTTCTTACCCGTGTATCTCTTGCGTTTGAGGATTT
>NZ_DALZOY010000003.1:0-153685 GCF_032018205.1 Oscillibacter sp.
CAGGCGGACAGGGCGGCTTCAACCGCGGCCCCGCAGGCGGACAGGGCGGCTTTAACCGCGCCCCTCAGGGCGGCTTTAACCGCCCCAACACCAACACCCCTCGTCCGGCGGCTACCCCCGCGGCCCCCGCTGAACCCAAGAAGGAAGGAGGAGCTGAATAATGCTTCTGCCCAAGAGAGTAAAATACCGTCGTGTGCACCGTGGCCGTATGACCGGCAAGGCATACCGCGGAAACACGATTACCTACGGTCAGTTCGGCCTCCAGGCCATGGAGCCCGGCTGGATCACCAGCAACCAGATTGAGGCGGCCCGTATCGCCATGACCCGTTACACCAAGCGTGGCGGTCAGGTCTGGATCAAGATTTTCCCCGACAAGCCCGTCACCAAGAAGCCCGCCGACACCCGCATGGGTTCCGGTAAAGGTTCCCCCGAGTTTTGGGTTGCAGTTGTGAAGCCCGGCCGTGTCATGTTTGAGATTGCCGGCGTTCCCGAAGAAACTGCCCGCGAGGCCCTGCGTCTGGCCAGCCACAAGCTGCCCATCAAGACGAAGCTGGTTATCCGCGAGGCTGCTTCGGAGGCTCAGGAAGCAGGTGAGTAAGATGAAGGCAAGTGAAGTTCGCAAGATGAATGCCGAGCAGCTCAACGAGAAGCTGACCGGCCTGAAGAAGGATCTGTTTTTCCTGCGTATGCAGCACGCCACCAACCAGCTTGACAATCCCCTGAAGATTCGGGAAACCAAGCACGACATTGCCAGAGTCAAAACCGTGTTGCGGGAGCTTCAGGCTTCCGGAAAGCAGTAAGGAGGTAAGTGAACATGAGTGAAATGGTGAGAACTTCCTCCCGGAAGACCAGAATCGGCAAGGTTGTGTCCGACAAGATGGACAAAACCGTGGTCGTGGCTATTGAGGACCGCGTGGCCCATCCCCTGTACAAGAAAATTGTCGGCCGCACCTACAAGCTGAAGGCCCACGACGAGGAAAACGCATGCGGCATCGGTGACAAGGTTAAGGTTATGGAGACCCGCCCCCTGAGCAAGGACAAGCGGTGGCGCGTGGTCGAGATTATTGAAAAAGCGAAGTAAGGAGGTGCCGAGTTATGATCCAACAGGAAAGCTATTTGAAGGTTGCCGATAATACCGGCGCCAAAGAGATCAAGTGCATCCGCGTTCTGGGCGGCTCCACCCGCAAGTTTGGCAACATCGGCGACGTTATTGTGGCGTCCGTCCGCAAGGCCCAGCCGGGTGGCACCGTGAAAAAGGGCGAGGTGGTCAAGGCCGTCATCGTTCGCAGCGCTAAGGGCGTCCGCCGCAACGACGGCACCTATGTCCGCTTCGACGATAACGCTGCCGTCCTCATTAAGGACGACCAGAACCCCAGAGGAACCCGTATCTTTGGGCCGGTTGCACGCGAGCTGCGCGACAAGGATTACATGAAGATCCTGTCCCTGGCTCCCGAAGTGATTTGAGGAGGACGCCTGATATGTCTATGAATATCAAAAAGGGCGACACCGTGGTCGTTCTCTCCGGCAAGGACCGGGGCAAGCAGGGCAAGGTTCTGGGCAGCGTGCCCAAGACCAGCCGGGTCGTGGTGGAAGGCATCAACATGGTGACCTGCCACGTGAAGCCCCGCAAGCAGGGCGAGACTGGCGGCATTGTCAAGCGCGAGGCGGCAATCGCCTCCTGCAAGGTGCAGGTGGTCTGCCCCAAGTGCAGCAAGGGCACCCGCGTTGCCCACAAGATTGAAAACGGCAAGAGCGTTCGCGTGTGCAAGCACTGCGGCGCCGCGCTGTGAGAAAGGGGAGTAGACGAACATGGCAAGACTGAAGGAAAAATACGGCGCCGAAGTCGCTCCCGCGCTCATGAAGCAGTTTGAATACAAGAGCGTCATGCAGATTCCCCGGATCGACAAGGTTGTCGTGAACGTGGGCTGCGGCGAGGCTCGGGAAAACGCCAAGGTTCTTGAGAACGTGGTGGGCGATCTGGCCCAGATTACCGGCCAGAAGCCCATCATCACCAAGGCGCGCAAGTCCATCGCGAACTTCAAGCTCCGCGAGGAAATGCCCATCGGCGCGAAGGTCACTCTCCGCGGCGCAAAGATGTGGGAATTTCTGGACCGGCTGTTCAACGTGGCTCTGCCCCGCGTCCGCGACTTTCAGGGCATCAATCCCAACTCCTTTGACGGCCGGGGCAACTACGCTCTGGGCATTCGGGAGCAGTTGATTTTCCCGGAAGTGGAGTACGATAAGATTGACAAGATCCGCGGCATGGATGTGGTTATCTGCACCACCGCAAAGACCGACGAAGAAGCCCGCGCCCTGCTGGAGCAGG
Organism: Oscillibacter sp.; assembly: GCF_032018205.1. Classification (GTDB taxonomy): domain Bacteria; phylum Bacillota; class Clostridia; order Oscillospirales; family Oscillospiraceae; genus Oscillibacter. The sequence continues at coordinate 2,327 of NZ_DALZOY010000003.1, forward strand.
TCGGCGCTCCCTTCGCCAAGTAAGGAAGGAAGAGAAGAATGGCTAAGAAGTCTATGATTTTGAAGCAGCAGGCTCCCGCGAAGTTCTCTTCCCGGAAGTACAACCGCTGCAAGCTCTGCGGCCGCCCCCATGCCTATCTCCGGGACTACGGCGTTTGCCGTATCTGCTTCCGTGAGCTGGCCTACAAGGGCGAGATTCCCGGCGTTCGGAAGGCGTCTTTCTAAGACCCGCCGATTTTACTTTTGTAGCTTGGGGCGAAAGCCCTGGTGAAAGGATGGCGAAAGGTCACTGTGAATCGGGCACCACGCGCGAGCGGACTGCTCCATTCATAGTGATACCTCGCTGCCTGAACGGTTTTTCCGAACCGTAACTCTAAAAACAGGAGGATTTATCCATGCATATCACAGATCCGGTTGCGGATATGCTCACCCGCATCCGCAACGCCAACAGCGCAAAGCACGACACCGTTGATGTCCCCGCCTCCAATATGAAGAAGAGCATTGCTCAGATTCTGCTGGACGAGGGCTATATCAAGAACTTCCAGATGGTGGAGGACGGCCTTCAGGGCGTGCTTCATATCACCTTGAAGTACAACGCCGGCAAGGAGAAGGTCATTACAGGTCTTCGCCGTGTCAGCAAGCCCGGCCTGCGCGTCTATGTGGGCGCTGATGAGCTGCCCCGCGTGCTTCGCGGCCTGGGCATCGCGATCATTTCCACGTCAAAGGGCATCATGACCGACAAGAAGGCCCGCGAGGGGCATGTCGGCGGAGAAGTCCTGGCGTTCGTCTGGTAAGGAGGGTACTGAATCATGTCTAGAATCGGCAGAATGCCCATTACCGTCCCCGCCGGCGTCACCGTCAACGTGGCAGAGGGTAATGTGGTCACCGTCAAGGGTCCCAAGGGCGAGCTTGCCCGGGCCCTGCGCCCCGAAATGATCATCAAGCAGGACGGCAACACGATCACCGTGGACCGTCCCTCCGAAGATAAGCAGCACAAGGCCCTGCACGGCCTGACCCGCACCCTGCTCCACAACATGGTGGAGGGCGTCGCCAATGAGTTCACCAAAGAGCTGGACGTCAATGGCGTGGGCTACCGTGTGGCCAAGGAGGGCAAGAACCTGGTGATGAACCTGGGTTTCTCCCATCAGGTGATCGTTTCCGAGATCGAGGGCATCACCATTGAGGTCCCCGCTCCCAATAAAATCATCGTGCGCGGCTGCGACAAGCAGGCTGTGGGCCAGTTTGCCGCCGAAATCCGCGAGAAGCGTCCCCCCGAGCCTTATAAGGGCAAGGGGATCAAGTATTCTGACGAGGTCATCCGCCGCAAGGTTGGTAAGACCGGCGCCAAGAAGTAAGGAGGTGTGCCGATATGATTAAGAAGCCGAATACAAATGCTCAGCGCCTGAAGCGTCACAAGAGGGTGCGTGCCAAGATCTCCGGCACCGCCGCTACCCCCCGCTTGAATGTCTTCCGCAGCGAGTCTAACATTTACGCCCAGATTATCGACGATGTGAAGGGCGAGACCTTGGCAGCCGCGTCTTCTTTGGATAAAGAGATTGCCGGTTACGGCGGCAACGCCGCCGCCGCCTCCGCCGTGGGCAAGCTCATTGCAGAGCGGGCCAAGGCGAAGGGGATCGAGAACGTGGTTTTCGACCGTGGCGGTTATCTGTACCATGGCCGTGTGCAGGCACTGGCCGAAGGCGCCCGCGAGGGCGGCCTGAAGTTTTGATCGGAGGAGGTAAACAACATGCCTAGATTTGAAAGAGAGCCCAGCGAATACGCAGAGAAGGTTGTTGCCCTCAACCGAGTTTCCAAAACCGTTAAGGGCGGCCGCGTGATGAAGTTCTCCGCCTTGGTGGTGGTGGGCGACCAGAAGGGAAAGGTCGGCTATGGCTTGGGTAAGGCCGCCGAAGTTCCCGAGGCCATCCGCAAGGGCCTGGAGTCTGCGAAGAAGAACATGATTACCGTGACCCTGGCCGGGTCCACCATTCCCCACGAGGTGATCGGCGCCTCCGGCGCCGGACGCGTGCTGATGAAGCCCGCCGCCCCTGGTACCGGCGTGATTGCCGGCGGCGCGGTCCGCGCTGTGGTGGAAGCTGCCGGAATTAAGGATATTCGTACCAAGTGCCTGCGCTCTAACAATGCCAACAATGTGGTCGCTGCCGCCTTCGAAGGACTGCGGTCCATGCGTGGGCCGGAAGAAGTGGCTCGTATCCGGGGCAAGAGCGTCAGCGAGATTGTGGGTTAAGGAGGGGCTTATTATGGCAAACTTGAATATTAAGCTCGTCAAGAGCCTAAACGGTCGTCTGGAAAAGCAGATTCTGACCGCCCATTCTCTGGGCCTGCGCAAAATCGGTGACATCACCGTGCAGCCCGACAACGACCAGACCCGCGGCAAGATCGCCAAGATCGGCTATCTGCTGCAGGTCGCCGAAGTGAAATAAGGAGGCACGGAAACATGAAACTCAACGAACTGTCTCCCGCCGAAGGCTCCGTCCAGCAGCCCTACCGCAAGGGCCGGGGCGCCGGCAGCGGCAACGGCAAGACCGGCGGCCGCGGCCATAAGGGCCAGAAGGCCCGTAGCGGCGGCAAGGTCCGCGTGGGCTTCGAAGGCGGCCAGATGCCTCTGGCGCGTCGCGTTCCCAAGCGCGGATTCAACAACATCTTTGCAAAGCCTCTGGAGATTATCAACCTCAGCGCGCTGAATCTGTTTGAAGACGGCGAGACCGTCACGGATCAGGTGCTGCTGGAAAAGGGGATCCTTTCCAAGTGCACCTATGGATTCAAGGTGCTGGGCAACGGCAAGGTCACGAAAAAAGTGACGGTGCAGGCCTCTGCCTTCTCCGCGTCTGCCAAGGAGGCAATCGAGGCAGCTGGCGGAAAGGCCGAGGTGAAGTAACGTGATCGCTACGATTCGCAAAGCATGGGATATTCCCGAGCTGCGGAAGAAGATCATTTTCACTTTGCTGATTTTGCTCATTTTCCGCATCGGTAACGCCATCACCGTTCCCTATGTGGACACGGCCACGCTGTCCAGCTATCTGAACAGCCAGACCACCACCATTTTGGGGCTGTATAACGTGATGAGCGGCGGGGCGTTTGCACAGGCAACTGTCTTCGCACTGAGCATCCAGCCCTATATCAACAGCTCTATTATCATTCAGTTGCTCACCGTGGCGATCCCCGCTCTGGAGCGGCTGGCCAAGGAGGGTGGCGAGGAAGGCCGGAAGAAGATTCAATCTATCACCCGGTATGCCACCGTGGCCATTGCCATTTTGCAGGCGTTCGGCTACTATATGATTATGAAGCGCTACGACATCCTTACCGATGCAGGCATCTGGCCCGCACTGGTCATTATCGTGTCCTTCATCGCCGGTTCCTCCTTCGTGATGTGGATGGGCGAGCAGGTCACCGAATTCGGCGTGGGTAACGGCATCTCCATCATCCTGTTCGCGGGCATTCTCTCCCGCGTTCCCAGCATGGTATCCGGGATGTACGAGGGCGTGATCACTTGGTCCGGCGTCCGCAGCGGAGCGCTGACGGAGCAGACGCTTCTCGATGCAGGCTACACGGCGACAAACGCAAAGTATATGCTGGAGCAGGCACTCGCTCCCTGGAGCGTGGTTCTGATTCTTGTGGGTATTCTGGCGCTGATTGTGTTCATTGTGTTTATCAACAGCGCTGAACGCCGTATCCCCGTCCAGTATGCCAAGCGGCAGGTGGGTCGGAAAATGTACGGCGGCCAGACCTCGACTCTTCCCATGAAGGTGAACATGTCCGGCGTGCTGCCCATCATCTTCGCACAGTCCATCGCTTCTCTGCCGGCTACTATCATGGCGTTTACCGGCGTGGGCGAGGAGGGAAGCTTCAGCTATGCGCTTTCCCAGTTCCTTGATACTAAGTCCGTCCTCTATATGGTGGTGTATTTCATCCTGATTATCGGTTTCAGCTATTTCTACTCCACCATTCAGTTCAATCCCGTGGAGATTGCCAACAACCTGAAAAGCAGGGCGGCTTTATCCCCGGCTTCCGTCCGGGCAAGCCCACGGTGGACTTCATTCGGAAGGTTTTGAACAAGGTGACGCTCTTTGGCGCAATTTATCTGGGCATCGTGGCCATGGTTCCCTTGCTGGCGGGTATGGTGATTAAACACTCCTCCCTGGGCATTGGCGGCACCTCGGTCATCATTATCGTGGGCGTGGCGCTGGAAACGGTGCGCGCGCTGGAGTCTCAGATGCTGATGCGCCAATATAAGGGCTTCCTGGAATAAGAAAGAGGCGAAATGGAATGAAACTGATCCTGTTGGGCGCACCCGGCGCCGGAAAAGGGACACAGGCTGAAATTCTGTGCAAGGAATTTTCCATTCCCACGATTTCAACCGGAAGCATCCTCCGCGCGGCCGTGAAAAACGGCACGCCCACCGGCCTGAAGGCAAAATCTTTCATGGACGCGGGCAAGCTGGTCCCTGATGAGGTCATCATCGGCGTCATCTCGGACCGGCTGGCGGAGCCGGACTGCGCAAACGGCTACATTCTGGACGGGGTGCCCCGCACCATCGCTCAGGCCGAGGCGCTGGAGAAGGCCGGTATTTACTTTGACCACGTAATTTCCATCGAAATCTCTGATGAGGAGATTGAGAAGCGCATGGCGGGCCGACGGGTGTGCGAACAGTGCAGCGCCAGCTTTCACGTGGTGGCGGTTCCCCCCAAGCAGGAGGGAATCTGCGACAAGTGCGGCGGAAAGCTGAGCCGTCGGCACGACGACGACCCCGAGGTTGTGGAACAGCGCCTCGTGGTCTATCACAAGGAGACAGAACCGCTGAAGGACTTTTACAGGTCCCGGGGCGTTCTGGAATATGTGGAGAACCAGCCCACCGTGGCTGGAACCTCTCAGGCAATCCTCCACGCGTTGGGGAAATGAGGATGAAATGATTATTCTCAAATCCCCGGAGGAGATCGACTTGATGCGCCGAGCGGGAAAACTTACCGCGGCTGCCCGTGCCTTGGCAGGGGAAATGGTAAAGCCCGGCGTTACAACCCAGGAGATCAACGACGAAGTGGAGCGATTTATCCGAAAGAATCATGCGGTGCCGTCCTTCCTGCACTATCAGGGCTATCCGGCCTCCGTCTGCATCAGCGTCAACGACGAGATTATCCACGGCATCCCCGGAAAACGGGTGCTGCTGGAGGGTGACATTGTCAGCGTGGATGTGGGCGCGTATATCGGCGGATTTCATGGGGACTGCGCGGCAACCTTTGCCTGCGGAACCGTTTCCAAGGAGGCTCAGGATCTGATCGACGTGACCAGACAGAGCTTTTTCGAGGGAATCAAGCAGGCGCGTCAAGGCAACCGCACCGGAGATATCTCCGCAGCGGTGCAGGCTTATGCGGAAGCTCACGGATACGGAATTGTGCGGGAATTCGTCGGCCACGGGGTCGGCGCGGATATGCACGAGTCCCCGGAGATTCCGAACTATGGTCATCCCGGACGGGGCCCCAGGCTTCTTGCGGGAATGACGATCGCGGTTGAACCCATGGTGAACGCCGGGTCCGCCTCCATTTATCAGATGAGCGATGGCTGGACTGTCCGCACTGCGGACGGGAAGAACGCCGCCCACTATGAGAACACGATCCTGATTACCGACGGCGAGCCGGAAATTTTGACGGCTCCTGCAATTTGAGAGAGTGCTTATGGAGATCGCAAAGTCGAATATTGTTCAGTCCAGCGCCGGCAGGGACCGGGGAAAGCTTTTCTGCGTGATGAGCGTGGAAGGGGAGTATCTGCTGCTGGCGGATGGGAAATCACGGAGGGTAGAGTCGCCCAAGCGCAAAAAGCGCAGACATGTGCTGTTTGTCGCCGCTGACGACACCCGCCTTTCCACAAAAATTAAAGGCGAAGAAAAAGTCACGAACAGCGAGCTTCGCAGAGCCCTCGCGGAATACCGCGGGGAGGTTCATCCGGACCAGGAGGGATAAGGCTTGGCAAAATCCGATATGATCGAAGTAGAGGGCGTTGTGGTTGAATCCATGCCCAACACCACGTTTAAGGTGGACATCGGCAATGGACATACAATCCTAGCGCACATCTCCGGGAAACTCAGAATGAATTTCATCAGGATCCTGCCTGGCGACAAGGTCACGGTGGAAATGTCACCATACGACCTGACCCGGGGCCGGATCACCTGGCGTACAAAGTAACGAACACACTGCCTACGCCGCTTTGTGCGGCTGGGAACAAAAGCTGAAAGGAATGGTTAGACATGAAGGTAAGACCGTCCGTGAAGCCCATGTGCGAAAAGTGTAAGGTCATTCGCCGCAAAGGCCGTGTCATGGTTATTTGCGAGAACCCCAAGCACAAGCAGAGACAGGGCTAATTAAAAATGGAGGTGCTTTAAGAGTATGGCACGTATCGCCGGCATTGACCTGCCGAAGGATAAGCGGATCGAAATCGGACTGACTTATATCTACGGAATCGGCAGAAAGAGCGCCAAGGACATCCTGGCGCAGACGGGCATCAACCCCGATACCCGCGTGAAGGATCTGACAGACGCCGAGGAGCAGCAGCTCCGCGACGCCATTGAGGCTTATTCCGTGGAAGGCGACCTGCGTCGCCAGACCGCGCTGGACATCAAGCGCTTGACGGAGATTGGCTGCTATCGCGGCCTGCGTCACCGCAGAGGCCTGCCTGTCCGTGGACAGCGCAGCAAGACCAATGCTCGCACCCGCAAAGGTCCCAAGAAGACCATTGCGAACAAGAAGAAGTAAGGAGGGAGAACGAAAATGGCTAAGACAGCAAGTTCCGGTGGAAAGAAAGTCGTCCGCCGCCGTCGTGAGAAAAAGCACATCGAGCGTGGCCAGGTCCATATCCGCTCTTCCTTCAACAACACCATGGTGACTGTTACCGACTCCCAGGGCAACGCGCTCTCCTGGGCTTCCTCCGGTGGCCTCGGCTTCCGGGGCAGCAAGAAGTCCACGCCCTTTGCGGCGCAGACCGCAGCGGAGACTGCCGCTCGCGCCGCCATGGAGCACGGACTGAAGACCGTCGAGGTTTTCGTGAAGGGACCCGGTCAGGGCCGTGAGGCCGCTATCCGGGCGCTGCAGGCCGTGGGTCTGGAAGTGACGATGATTAAGGACGTCACTCCCATTCCTCACAACGGCTGCCGTCCCCCGAAGCGTCGCCGTGTCTGATTTGAAGGAGGTAAAGCTTTATGGCTAAGAATATGCAGCCCATTGCTAAGCGCTGCAAGACTCTGGGCATTTCTCCTGCCGTGATGGGTTACGCCAAGAAGGAAACCAAGCGTAATCCCGGCGGCCAGATGAGAAAGAAGAAGAGCGAGTATGCGACTCAGATGAACGAGAAGCAGAAAGTCAAGTTTATTTACGGGATTCTGGAAAAGCAGTTCCATAGCTACTATGAAAAGGCCGTGGCCACTCCGGGCAAGACCGGCGACAATCTGCTGATTCTGGTGGAGCGTCGGTTGGACAACGTGGTTTACCGCATGGGCTTTGCCATGACTCGCCGTGAGGCCCGTCAGTTGGTGAACCACGGGCACTTCATTATCAACGGCAAGAAGGTCAACATTCCTTCTTATCTGGTCAAGGCGGGAGACGTGATTGAGGTTGCGGAATCCAGCCGCTCCTCCGCAGCGTTCAAGCGCCTTGTGGGCGAGAACGCCGTGATGTTCCTGCTGCCTTCGTGGCTGGAGCGCGAGAAGAATACGCTGAAGGGCACTGTGGTGCGGATGCCCGCCCGCGAGGACATCGATCTTCCCATCGAGGAACACCTCATCGTCGAGCTGTACTCCAAGTAATCGGAGGACACCCTCGAAGATGACAGGAACCGAACGCGGCCTGCCTTTGGGCTTTGCCGCAATGAGAAGATGAAGGAGGGTAACTGCATGATCGAAATCGAAAAGCCCCAGATCGAGTGTATCGAAGCTCCCGGCGACGTGACCTACGGCAAGTATGTGGTGGAGCCGTTGGAGCGGGGCTATGGCACCACGCTGGGCAATGCGCTTCGCCGCATTATGCTGTCCTCTCTGCCCGGCACCGCTGCGACCTCCATCAAGATCGCCGGCGTTCAGCACGAGTTTTCCACTGTCCCCGGCGTCAAGGAAGATGTGACGGAGATTGTCCTGAATGTAAAGGGCCTCCTCACCAAGCTCCACGGCGAAAGCGGGAAGACGGTCTATGTAGAGGCTGTCGGCCCCTGCGAGGTCACCGCCGGCGATATCAAGGCCGACGGCGAGGTGGAGATTCTCAACCCCGAATTGCATATCGCTTCGCTGGACAGCGGCGCGACGCTGAATATGGAAATCACACTGTCTCACGGCCGGGGCTATGTCTCTGCCGACAAGAACAAGCATGCAATGAGCCAGCAGGTCATCGGCGTGATTCCCATTGATTCGATCTATACCCCGGTGTACAAGGTCAACTATACTGTGGAGCCCACCCGCGTGGGCACGTCCAGCGATTTTGACAAGCTGACGCTGGAGGTCTGGACCGACGGCACCATCTCCGCAAGGGACGCCGTGTCCCTTGGCGCCAAGATTCTGTGCGACCACTTCACGCTCTTCACCGACCTCTCGGAGAACGTGGGCAGCAAGCCCACGGTGGTGGAGAAGGGAGAGGCCCAGCGGGATAAGGTGCTGGAGATGACCATTGAGGAGCTGGACCTGAGCGTGCGCAGCTTTAACTGCCTCAAGCGCGCCAACATCAACACCGTGGAGGACCTGATTTCCAAGACCGAGGACGAGATGATGAAGGTTCGCAATCTGGGCCGTAAGTCGCTGGAGGAAGTAATCAATAAGCTGGCGATGATGGGTCTGGCTTTGGCAGACGAAGAGAATAATTGACTGAAAGCCCGGTGGGAGACTGCCGGGAGAGAAAATTCCCGATAAGGAGGAATACCGAAATGCCCGGAACCCGTAAACTCGGTAAAACAACGGACCAGCGCAGGGCGATGCTTCGCCAGCAGGTCACCGATTTCCTGGACAAAGGCGCTATGGAGACCACCGTCACCCGCGCCAAGGAGATCAAGCCCCTGGCCGAGAAGATGATCACCCTGGGGAAGAAGAATGATCTGGCTGCCTATCGGCAGGCTATGACCTTCATTACCCGCGAGGATGTTTGCAAGAAGATCTTCAAGGAGATCGCCCCCGGCTATGCGGAGCGCAACGGTGGTTACACCCGCGTGATCCGCACCGGCATTCGCCGCGGAGACGCCGCGGAGACGGCCATTATCGAGCTGGTAAAGTAAATAATCTTGAAAGCGCCCCTGCCGACTGGCAGGGGCGCTTTTTTAGATGCAAATTTTTCGGAAGGAAAAGAAACGTGTTTTCATAAAAAAGTGTGCTAACAGAGACATCCCGCTTATGTAGCGGGAAAGCGACCATTCTGTGCGCTTTCTCAATCTGCAGCGAATTATAGCGGCCTAATGAAGAAGGTTTCCAGAAAAGCGCATTACAGCGAGGTAAAATCGCACAGATCGTGCATTCGTGGGTTAAGCTGTAAGCGCAGAAAATTTTAATTCTTTAGAAATCTGCTCCGTAGAAGGGCAATCTCTCGCCCGTAACCAGCCACGTCCTCCTGCGGAGTTTCCAGATAAAAGGGCAGGTTCCGCAGCTTGGGATGATTGATGATAGCGATGAACGCGTCAAGACCGAGACTGCCCTCTCCGATACGGGCGTGGCGGTCCTTGTGACTGGCAAAGGGATTCTTACTGTCGTTCAGATGGATGGCTTGCAGGCGGTCAAGTCCCACCGCACTTTCAAACGCATCCAGCACGCCGTCCAGATCGTGTACCAAATCGTACCCGGCGTCGTAAACGTGACAGGTATCCAGACACACGCCCAGAAGCTCGCGGTGCTCGACCCGGTCCATGATAGCCCGCAGCTCCTCAAAGCTGCGGCCCACCTCGCTGCCCTTTCCGGACATGGTTTCAAGCAGCACCCGGGCGGTCTGCCCAGGCTGCAGAACAGCGTTCAATGTTTCGGCAATCAGCGCAATTCCCGCCTCAGTCCCTTGCTTCACATGGCTTCCGGGGTGAAAGTTATACAAGGCACCGGGAAAATGCTCCAGACGGGCCAAATCGTCCGCCATGGTGTTTCTGGCAAATTCCCGGATATTGGGGTCGGCGGCGCAGCAATTCAGGGTGTAGGGCGCGTGGGCCAGAAGGGGAAAAATACCGTGCTCTTCCGCAAAGGCGCGGTAGGCGGCAATATCGTCCATGTCCAGCGCCTTGGCCGCGCCGCCCCGGGGATTGCGGGTAAAAAATTGAAAGGTGGAGGCGCCGATTTCCGCCGCCGTTTTCCCCATGGCGAGAAAGCCTTTAGAAGAGGAGAGGTGACATCCGATGTTCAGCATAAAAATCCTTTCGTCAAAGAGAGGTTACAGCGAAATCCGGTTCTCCGCCATCATAGGCCGCAGGCCGCGTACCCGGGACAGGGCCGCAAGGAGAATACCTCCCAGTACATAGCAGACTGCCGCCTCGCCAAGACCCAGTGTCAGGGCGTTATATGCCAGCGCGGCGGGAAACGCATCGGTAAAGCCGGCTTGTTGGAAGGAGATGACTGCGCCCACGATGACCGCGTTGCACAACACCGGCGGCAGGGGGGCCAGCCATTTGTTGGGGGCCTTCATAGTAAGGATTGCGGCCAAAAGCGTTGCAAGGGAGCCGAAAACAATGTCCAGCGCACCGTAGGGAGACAGGAGATTTGCAACGAGGCACCCCACAAACAGGCCCGGCGCGGCGGCGGGAAACAGGAAGGGCAGGACGCACAGTGCCTCGGAAAAGCGAAACTGCACCGGCCCGTAAGCCACGCCGAAGATGGCTGCAAAGTAGCTGAGGACGGCGTACAGCGCCCCCACGATCCCGGCGAAGGCAATTTGCTGTACGGTGAAGCGTGATTTGGACATGAAAAAAGACCTCCTTTTAAATTCGGAGGCCGTCACAAAGCACGCGGCGCGCAAATGCGCGTAACCCCCATTTTTTTGTTTAGAGAACGGCAAAGATTTTGCCGAACGAACGCCGTATCCGACGCTTGGACAGGGAGATGGCACCTGTCGATTGGAAGTATAGCACAGCCTGTGCACAAAAGTCAAGGGGCCGCCAACAGGCGGCCCCTTGCGATGTTCATTTATGAATCAGACACCACGAGACAATACAGATCGGTAGTTTTGTCGGTGTTGATCCGCAGCTCCGGCTCTACGTCCAGTTCCTCCAGAATGGCTGTCAACTCATCCAGTGTCATTGCGTAACCGGTTCCGGCACCGCCGTCTTCGTCGGAGTAGGGCTGGCTCTCCCGGTCCTCCAAAAGCGCGCTCAGGCGCTCGCCGGCAGGAAGGAAAACCACTCCGGCAAACACGGTGTCTTCCTCCGAAGCGCCGCCGTCCCCATTGGTCTGGTGGGTCATGAGGAAGGAGGGCGGAGCCTGCTGCTCGGAGGGGGCCGCGCTGTCAGGGGAAGGGGAATCGTACATCTCAGAGAGCTGAGGGGAGGAAGCGGTGTAGCTCCGGGTCATCGTATCCTCGTCGGAGGGCGCGTCATAGGACTCGTTTTCCTCTTGGGTAGGAAGTAACTCCTCGCTTTCCGCCGCGCTGCTCTCCGATTCAGCCTTGAAAGCCGCGCCGCCCCCCGCCATGGCGGTCATAGGCGCGCTGCCCGAAAAGTTTTCAAAGGGTAGTACCCGCACGGCGGCGATTACAAGAGCGGCGCAGGCCGCCAGAGACGCAACCGTTTTCAGGCCGCGGTGGGTTTTTTTCCGGGGTGCAGCGTTTGCCCGGATGACGGCCATCACACCGTCGGCAAAGCCGGCGGGGACCTCTGTCTCCTCCACGTCTCCAAATGCGGCTCGGATGGCAAAAGCGTCTGAGACATAAGCCGCGCAGGCGGGGCAGGCGGCAAGATGCTCCCGCACGGTTCCGGCTTCCTGCTCCGACAGCTCCCCGTCTACAAAGGAATCCAAAAGGGGTGCATATTGTTCGCAAATTTTCATATTATCGCCCCTCCTTCTCTGCATTCTTGGACGGAGCGGCGGGTGAAAAGTTCCCGGTTTCCGTTAAAAATTCACAAAGCCGTTTTCGCCCCCGGTTAATCCGGGACTTCACGGTGCCCAAATCCACGTCCAGCGCGCTGGAAATCTCCTGATAGCTCAGTTGATGCAACTCCCGTAGCACCAGCACCGCCCGATAGTCGTCCGGCAGGTTTTTCAGCCCGGAGCGGATGGCCTCCCGCAGTTCAGACTGTTCCGCCTCCTCGTGGGGGGTGAGCCGGTCGTCGGGGATGTTCAGGCTCAGCTCTCCGTCGTCCAAAGAGACGGCCCGCTGCCGCTTTTCCCTCCGCAGAAGATCCACCGACGCGTTGGAGGTCAGACGGTACAGCCACGTTGAAAAGCTGGACTCCCCCCGGAAGAAGGGCAGGCTTTGCCACGCGGAGAGCAATGCCTCCTGTGCCGCCTCCTGCGCGTCTGCCGGGTTGCCGCACATCCGCAGCGCCAGCGAATAAACTCGCTTTTCGTAGCGGAGAACCAGCGTTTCAAAGGCGTCTGCGTCGCCCGCCCGTGCGTCTTTTACCAGTTGTTGTTCCGGTATGTCATTCATTTCAGATCCCTTTTGATCCCTTTCGTCACAGTATAAACGTCCTCCAGTGTGTTCATGCGGACGATCTGCTCCTTGTAATATCCAGCGTGGGGAATCCCCTTTAAGTACCAGCAATAGTGCCGCCGGGCCTCCAGCACAGCCGTTCGCTCGCCCCGGGCCGCGGCAGAAAGCTCAATCTGGCGCACCACGGTGTCGCACCGTTCTTCCAGTGGCGGCAGGGGCGGCAATGGAAGCCCCTCCAAAAGCGCCTTCGCTTGTGTAAACAGCCACGGATTTCCAAAGCAGCCTCGCCCGATCATAGCCATACCCGCGCCAGTTCGCTCTAAAATACGCACCGCGTCCTCGGGCTTGAAAATATCGCCATTGGCAATGACCGGGACGTTCACGGCCTCCTTGACCTCCCTGATGGAGATCCAGTCTGCCTGCCCGCCGTACATCTGCACACGGGTGCGTCCGTGGACCGCGATTGCGGAAATACCCGCCTGTTCCAAAAGTTTTGCAACTTCCACTGCGTTCAGATTTCCCATGTCCCAGCCCCGGCGAATTTTCGCCGTCACCGGCACGGGGCTGGACCGCACCACCGCCTCGGCAATCCGGGCGGCTTTTTCCGGGTCCTTCATCAAAGCCGAGCCGTCTCCGTTTTTCACGACCTTCCCCACGGGACAGCCCATGTTGATGTCTACCACGTCAGCCCCGGACAGCTCCGCCGCAATCTGCGCCGCCTCCGCCATGCAGGCGGGGTCGCTGCCGAAAATCTGAACGGCAAAGGGCCGCTCGCCGGGAAAGGGGGCCAGCAGGCCTTGCGTTTTTTTGTCGCCATAGCACAGGGCCTTGGAGGAAATCAACTCCGTACAGGTATAGCCCGCTCCGTTTTCCGCACAAATCTGGCGGAAGGCGGCGTCCGTCACTCCCGCCATGGGGGCAAGGGCCAGCATAGATGGAATTTCCACTGTTCCTATTTTCAAAAAATAAGCTCCTTTGCGGGCCGGGGCCCAGATTGCCAATTCTTACGAAGACACCCCAAGCAGGGGCGCAATATACTTTCTTAGTCTATCACAACTCGAATCAAATGAAAAGAGGGAACCTGCCCCTTTCCCGGTCCGGGCCGGAAAACTCTCCAAAATCCGCCGGGGATGGCGGCGGCAAACCAAAAACTTTTGAACTCTCTCTTTTACCGACGGCATTTTTAAATGTTGTTATGTAAAATAATGGAAAACCAACGAGGGAGGGGACAAGCCTGATGCACGGGCAGATCACTTTGGACAACGCACGGGCGGTGCGTTTTTTAAACGGCGGCGTGCGCTTTTTTTTGGCGGCGGCGCTGACTGCGGCCCAGATTACGGGGGGGAGCGCGCCCTTTGCGCTGGGCTTTACGGCGGCCTGCGGCGCGGGAATCAACGGAATGTGCGCTCTGGCTGGGGCGGTTGTGGGTGCGCTGGTGTTTCTGGAGTTTTCGGCGGGACTTGCCCACATTGCTGTGGCAATTCTGGTGTATACGGCGGCGGCGGCCTTTCGGGGCATGAAGCTTACGGACAGGCCTTTGTTCACGCCTCTGGTGGCCTCTGGAATGACGCTGGCGGTGGAGGGCATCTATGTGGCGCAGTCCCTCTCGCCGTTGGCCAGGCTTACGCCGTGTCTGCTGACCACCGTGCTGGTGGGTGTCTCCGCCCGGTGCTGTGCACCGCTGCTGCGGGGCGGAGAGGAAACAAAAAAGTCCGAGTCTCTGGAATTTCTGGCGGTGACGCTGCTGCTTGCGTTTTCCGATGTGGCTCCCGGGGGAATCTCTCTGGGGCGGACGGTCATCGCCTGTCTGGTGCTGTTTACCGCATGGCAGAAGGGCGCATCCGCAGGAACAGTCACCGGCGTGTGGGCCGGACTTCTGGCGGACCTGTGCGCAGGGGGGAACGCGCCGGTCTTCACTGCCGCGTATGGCTTTGCTGGAATGGCAGCGGGCCTGCGGACGGGGCGAAGCCGCATCTCCGCCGGGGCGCTTTGGCTGCTGGCGGCACTGACGGCGCTTGCCCCTGTGACGCAGGAGCAGGGACTTTCCGCTATCGGGGAGGCGGCGCTGGCGATTCCGCTTTTTTTACTGGTTCCTCCAAAACTTTTGGGCGGCAAGCGGGTCAAGCAGACCGCCCATCAGGAAGCCAGTGCGCTGCCTACTCTCCGGGAGCGGCTGGATCGGGCCGCGTCGGCCTTCCGGGACTTATACGACAGCATGGGCCGGGGGCCCATCCAGTCCGCAGAGGAAAATCCCGCAATTGTGTTTGACCGGGCGGCGGAGCGGGTCTGCCGTGGCTGCGCCCTGTGCGATTTGTGCTGGAAAAAGGAGTACGGCGCGACCTACAACGCTTTAAACGACGCCACGCCCTATCTTCTGGAGCGGGGACGGTCGCTGGCAAAGGACTTTCCAAACCACTTTTCCTCTCGCTGCATCCACCTGCCGGAATTTCTGGGAGCGATCAATGTGGAGCTGTCAGCCTATCTTCTGCGCAAGCAGTACCGACGCAGAATGGAAGAGACTCGGCAGGACGCAAAGGGGCAGTATGCCCGGCTCAGCGACCTGTTGGCAGCCACGGCGGCAAATCTGGAAGCGGTTCCCACGTCGGTGGGGGTTCGCCACCGGTATCAACTGGGCGCGGCCATTAAGCCTAAGCAGGGGGAGGTTTCCTGCGGCGATACGCTGGCTTCCTTTGAAACGGACAACGGCCTGCTGTGTCTGCTTTTGTCCGATGGCATGGGCAGCGGCGAGGCGGCCCGGCGGGAATCCGCCCTGACCTGCCGGCTGCTGCGCCAGTTTTTAGAAGCGGGTGTGGAAGCTGAGGCTGCGCTGAACACCATGAATGCTGCCATGGCCCTTCGTGGGCAGGAAACGGGAAGCTTTTCCACCATCGACCTTTTGACGTTGCAGTTGGAAAGCGGGGAAGCCGCCATTTACAAATACGGCGCGGCGCCCTCCTATATCAAGCGTTTCGGAAGAGTGCGCCGTATCACCGGCGCGGCGCTGCCCGCGGGCCTGAAAACGTCTCCGGCGGGGCCGGATGTGACCCGTCTGCGGCTGGAGCCGGAGAGCTTTGCTGTTCTTATCAGCGACGGGGCGGCGGACAGCAACCACGACGAGTGGCTTCAAAATCTACTGGCGGGCTGGAGCGGGACGGACCCGCAGCAGCTTGCAAATTTGATTCTGCGGGAAGCAGAAAAGCAAAACGGTCTTGTGGACGACTGCGGCGTTCAGGTGCTGTACCTGCCGTCCGAAGGACTGAAAGAAGTGTAAGGCAAATCCAAAGGCGATTATAAAATTTTTGAGACGACAGGGCCGCGGGATTTTTAAATTCCGCGGCCTTGGTTTGTTTGAAAATTTTTCCTATAAAAGTCAAGCTGAAAATCTTTTCCTCGGCGGGGTATAAAAATTTCCCCGCAGTGCCAAAATGAGACTGGATTATATGCCGTTCCGGTTTGCGGAACCGACAGAAAAAAAGGAGTGGATCAGGATGGTCAAGGGCATTTCCCGGCGGGTAGTGGTTGTGGACTCGCCGGACAGACGATACTTTGAGCAGGCAATTTTTATTGTGCGCAACGATGCGGCGGGAGAGGGCGTTTCCTCCCGGGAGTTGGTGGAGGAGGCCCGCCGGGTGGCGCAGGAATACGCGGGCGGCTCGGGCCTGAAAAAGCGGCTTAACCAGATTCCTCCGGTGCTGTGGTCCCTGACCGGCGCGGGGGCCTGTGGGCTGGCGTGGCTGCTGGTATCGGTGCTATAAGGAAATAAAATAAGACGGTACGCTTTCAAAGAAAGAAAGCGCACCGCTTTATTTGTGCGGCGCGGCGGAATATCCGCCGCGCCGCTCTCCGGTCCAAAAAAAACTGCGAACCGCTTAAAAATTCAAGAATGGGGAACCAAGGGCTGCACCGTAAAGCTCAGCGTTGCCGGAGAGTGGGGATATTGCCGGGAAAAGGCCCGCACGATCCGGTCGCAGACCATGCAGCTATTTTCATAGTTGGCCTGCGGCAGCATCAGTATGTACTGGGAAACGCTGCACCGGGCCACCACGTCGCCCCGGCGAAGATTTCCCACAATCACGTCCTGCAAATTGTCCATGCAGCAGTCCAAACTGCGGCGGGACAAGGGCTTCGACTCGCAGCCTGCGGCGGAAATCAAGGCAATGTGCACCGCGGCTCCGCTGCGGGCCACGGACCGGGCCTCTGCCTGATAAATAATGCGGAAAAAATCATAGTCACACAGAAGAGCCCCTCTGACGCTGCCGGGCTCGTCCAACTGCTCCCGCAAAAGCCCCAGATTTACAGACCGCTCGTTGACGGTGCGGGCAGCCTCGCGATAGATGGCCCTGCTTTCGTCGGCGGGCATAATGCCAAAATTTGTAAAGAGCAGATCGCTCATGCGTTCATAGGTTTTAATCACGCTTTGCTGGTCGCCCAATGCAAGCTGCGCCTGCATCAGAAATTGATACACTTCCTCGTCGTAAGGCTCCACAAGGATCGCCCGCCCGCACAAAGCCACAATGTCGGCTTGACGCGCCTGCTCCTGCAAGAGGGGGAGAACGGAGCGCAGCGTTCTGAGATAGAGATTGTGAAAATAGGTGCTCTGCGGGACAATCCAGGATTCGGAGGACAGCTTGGGCAGAAAATCGCCCTGATAAAGCTCCAAAGCCTCCAGATACAGCTTAAGCTGGGCCTGTTCGTCCGGCTGGGCCGAAGCGGTCTGGCACAAGACTTCAAATTCCTCTACGTCCACGGAGACGGAAATTTCGTCGTTCCAGGCATAGCTGCCGCCACGGCGGATGATCAGCGTGTGCCCTGCGCCGTCGCTCAACCCGTCCAGCATGGTGCGAACCCGGTGAAACATGGTTTTCAAAGCGTTCACGGGGTTCACGGTTCCCTCGTCGCCCCACAGCAGGCTGAACAGCTCGCTTTGCGAAACAGGACGGTTTCGACAGCAGATCATATATGCCAGCAGCAGCCACACCTTCCGGGACCGGTTGTCGCTGTCTGTGATCTCCCGGCCGCTCCAAAGCAGCGAGAAGCCTCCCAGCATTTGAATTTTCAAAATGGAAGACTGCTGACTTGTCAAGCAGGACGCCCCCTGTCAGTTCAAATCCGGTATACGCGCTGCGGCGCAGCGCCCGATACACCAGACTATAACATATCTCCCCTTTTTTTGCAACTGTTACATTTTCAAAAAAGCCGTCCGCAGAAGCTTCAGAGGCCGGAGTAGGCCGCGCCGGAACGCAGTGAGCCGCCTGACTTTTTCAGCACGCCGGCCATAGGTGGTCCGGATATAATATGGGAAAAGAGCAAGCAATTCTGCGGGACGGAGGGGTGCATTCCTTACGGTGGTTACGACGGAGACTTCGCGTCGGCGGAGTGAAGACGCAGCCGGGGCAGCAGCTTGGGGGCAAGAACGCCCACCACAATAATTTTTACCATGTCGCCGGGAAGGAACGGAATCATCCCCGCCATCAGGACCGCTCCCAAATTCATTCCCTTGCCCATGTACACGTTCAGAATGAACGCCATATAGGGCAGGCCCACCGCGTATAAAACCGCCAGCCCCGCCAGAGCAGCAGGGACCACCCGCTTCATGGACCGTCCATCCCCCGCGAGTGTTCCGATGACCCATGCGGCGGGAATCAGTCCCAGCAAAAAGCCGCAGGTGGGATAGAGAAAGTATCCCAGTCCGCCGCCGGAGGTAAAGATGGGCAGGCCTGCCAGCCCCAGCGCCACGTAAACAAGCTGGCTCAGCGCCCCGTATTTTGCCCCTAGCAGCACGCCTGCCAAAGCGGTAAAGAAAAATTGCAGCGTGATGGAGGAATAGAGAAACGGAATCTTGATGAACGCGCCCACGGCGGTCAGCGCCGCGAACAGGGCGCAGAGAATCAGTGCTATTGTTTTCATGAGGGCCTCCTGTTGTAAACTTGATTTTTATTTATGGTTTACAGAGAGAATAGCACATTTTTCAAGAATGTCAACTTATTTTTTGAAGTGGTTTACAACTCCGGGCGGTTTACAAACAGAGTGCAACGTGGTATGCTGACAGGGAATTTATAAGAGGAGGCGGACCTGATGAGCCGTCAAAAAATATTGGAGCTGCTGAGGAGCCGCCCGGGGGACTATTTTTCCGGTGAAGAGGCCGCCGAGCGGCTGGGAATGAGCCGGGCCGCGGTCTGGAAGGCGGTGGACGCCCTGCGAAAGGAGGGCTATACCGTGGAGGCGAGGACGGGGCTGGGCTACCGGCTCCTTTTTGCGCCGGACGCGCTGACGGAAAAGGAAATCCGGGGCTTTCTGGGCGAGACGGAGCTGGTGGGACGGGAGCTGGTGTGTCTGGACAGCGTGGATTCCACCAATACGTATCTGAAAAAGCAGGCTCTTTCCGGCGCAGAGGAGGGCACCGTGGTGACAGCGGATTGCCAGACGGGGGGGCGGGGGCGGATGGACCGTCCGTTTCAAAACCCCGGAGGGAAGCTGGTGGCACTGTCTGTGCTGCTGCGGCCCCGCGGGGTACCGCTTGGGCGGCTTGGCTGCGTCACCGCCCAGACCGCCGTGGCGCTGTGCGGCGCGGTAGAGGAGGTCTGCGGGATTCGCCCGGGCATCAAGTGGACCAACGATCTGGTCATCGGGCGGAAGAAGCTCTGCGGTATCCTGACGGAGATGGCGCTGGAGGGGGAGAGCGGCAACCTGCAATATCTTGTCATCGGCATGGGAATTAACGTCCACCAGACGGCGGAGGATTTTGGCCCGGAACTTCGGGAAATCGCCGTGTCGCTGGACATGGCGCTAGGAAAGTCCGTGTCCCGCCCCGCGTTGGCGGCAGCGGAAATCCGGGCGCTGGACCGGCTGTACCGAGACATCCTTCGGGGAGATACCGACCGGTATCTGGACGCTTATCGGCGGGACTGCGTAACATTAGGGAAGCCCGTGCAGCTCCTATCATCCGACGGCGGGCGGGAAACGGCTCAGGCGCTGGATATTGACGACGAGTTCGGCCTTATGGTGGAGCTGGAGGACGGAACGCGAAAGACCGTCCGCACCGGAGAGGTATCCGTCCGGGGGATGTACGGCTATGTGGACTGAGGGGTTCCCAACGCGGGAGCGGCAGGGCTCCGGGAGGAAAAGAGGAGGACTGGTTTGAAAAAATACTGGGAGTTGTTTATCGCCTTCGCAAAAATCGGTGTGATGACCTTCGGCGGCGGAATGGCGATGCTGCCGATGCTGCAGCGGGAGGTGGTGGAGAACAAGGGCTGGGCCACCGAGGAGGAGCTGGCGGACTATTTTGCCATCGGTCAGTGCACCCCCGGCATCATCGCGGTGAATACCGCCACCTTCGTGGGGCAGAAGCGGGGCGGCGTGCTGGGCGGCATTGTGGCCACCATCGGCGTGGCGTTTCCGTCGTTGGTGATTATCTCCCTGCTGGCCGGAATTATCGACAGCTTTAATCATCTGGCATGGGTGAAAAACGCCTTTGCAGGGATTCAGGTGTGCGTGTGCGTATTGATTTTCAACGCGGTGGCGAAGCTGCTGAAAAAGTCGGTGGTGGACAAGCGGACGCTGGTGATTTTTCTACTGGTGCTGGCGGGGAGCTTTGCGCTGGATGTGACGCCGGTGGTGTTTGTGGTGCTTTCCGCTTTGGCAGGCATCGCACTGCGGCAGTTGGAGGCGCGAAAGGCATGATTTATCTTCAGCTTTTTTGGGAATTTTTTAAGGTGGGCTTGTTTGCCGTGGGCGGTGGAATGGCCACACTGCCGTTTCTGTCCCATATGGGGGAAGCCACCGGTTGGTTTACGCAGGCTCAGCTTATGAATATGTTGGCGATTTCTGAGTCCACGCCGGGACCCGTGGGCATCAACATGGCCACCTACGTGGGGTTTACCACGGCGGGCGTGCCGGGGGCGATTGTCGCCACCGTGGGAGAGGTGACCCCCTCCATCATCGTGATTTTGATTATCGCCGCGCTGTTGCAGCAATTTCGCCGCAGCAAATACGTGGAGTTTGCGTTTTACGGGCTGCGGCCCGCCTCAACCGGGCTGATCGGCGCGGCTTGTCTGGGTGTGATTTTGGAGACGCTGGTGAATTACACCGCTCTGTCGACTGAGGGGGTGGACTGGGCCGGATTGTTCAACTGGCGGGGCTTGGCGCTGGCGGGAGTTTTGCTGGTGTTCACCACTTGGGTGAAGCCCACAAAAAAGTGGCATCCTGTTGTCTTTATCGCAATTTCCGCCGTCGTTGGCGTGGTGTTCCGCTTCGGCGGAGCATGAGACAAGCGCAGCCCCACGCGGGAACCGGCATACGAAACGAAAGCCACCTGTAATGCTTACAGCATTACAGGTGGCTTGTTTGTAAAGGATATGTACTTTTCAGACGGCGGTTGCAGGGAGCTTCTTACCAATTTGAATGGAAATAGACCCAAAGGCCGCCAACCACCACCACCTGCAAAAATAAAATGGCGGGGATGCCGAATCGGAAGGTTTTGTGAAGGGTCTTGTGACGAAAGACCTTCATACCCAGCAGCGCGCCCAGACTGCCGCCAATGGCGCTGAGAAAAAACAGCGTTTTCTCCGGCACCCGGCGGGTGGTTTCATGGGTTTCCTTCCACTTTGCTTTCAGCTTGTCAAAGCCGAAAACGAAAAAAGTAATCAGATTAATCAGTAAAAGCCACGTCAGGGCAAGGCCCCAAGGAGAGCCGAGAATGAAAGCCACGGTGGAAAAGTTTGTGGCTTCCGGGAGCACAGGAAGTTTCGTTTCCATAGAGAGCCCTCCTTTAGTGAATCGGCGAACCATTCAGCCGGAAATACAAAATGAGCCGACGGGATGCTCCCGTCGGCTCATTTTAACACAGCGATCAGACGTTTTCAAGAGCACGCAGGGCCACGGCGGTCTTGGCCGCCAGCCGGGCGTTGTTGTACACAAGCTGGATGTTGCTGTCCAGAGAATCGCCGCCGGTAAGGTCCTTGATTTTCGCCAGCAGGAAGGGGGTGGTTTCCTTGCCGTGAATCCCCTGCTGCTTCGCCTCCTCCACAGCGCGGGCAATGGCCCCGTTGATGACAGCCGGGTCCATGGAATACTCCTCGGGAATGGGGTTTGTCACCAGCATTCCGCCGCCAAGGCCCAGCTGCTGCTGAACGTGGAAGGCTTTTGCCAGCTCTTCCGGGGTGTCCAGACGATAGTCCACGCCGAAGCCGGATTTCCGGGTGTAGAAGGCGGGCAGTTCCTTCGTGCCGTAACCAATGACGGGCACGCCGTGGGTTTCAAGATACTCCAGCGTCAGGCCAAGGTCCAGAATGGACTTTGCCCCAGCGCAGATCACCATGACGGGGGTGTGGGCCAGTTCTTCCAGATCAGCGGAGATGTCCATGGTGGTTTCCGCGCCCCGGTGAACGCCGCCGATGCCGCCGGTGGCGAAGACGGAGATGCCCGCAAGGCTTGCGATAATCATGGTGGTGGTGACGGTGCAGGCCCCGTCCCGGCCCTGCGCCACCAGTACCGGCAGGTCCCGGCGGCTGGCCTTGGGAACGCCGTGGCCGGTTTTGCCAAGATAGTCAATTTCTTCTTTGGAAAGACCGGCTTTCAGCCGCCCCTTAATGATGGCGATGGTGGCGGGGACGGCGCCGCTGTCCCGCACAAGCTGCTCCACGTTCAACGCCGTCTCCACGTTCTGGGGATAGGGCATACCGTGGGAAATGATGGTGGATTCCAGAGCGACCACGGGCTTGCCCGCGTCCAGCGCGGCGCGCACTTCGGGGGAGATATCCAGATAATTGTTCAGCATAATGATTCCTCCGTGTATAATTTTTGATTAAAAATGACTGATTGTAAAATAATTTGCTGAAAATCGGGGGATTAAAGCGCTTTTAAGATCCCGGCGCGGCGGCACAGCTCGTCCGCCTGCATCGCCGGGTTAATCGTCTCTCCGCTCTCCATGGCGATGGAGGAGGCGGCAAGCCCCAGCCGAGCGGTTTCCTCCAAATCCGAGCCGCGGAGATATGCCCAAGTGATGGCGGCCATAAACGCGTCGCCGCAGCCAGTGGTGTTCACCATCGACCCGGGGATTACCGGAAGCTGCACGGCGGCGTGGTGGTCGGCGGCAAACACGCCGTCGCCGCCCAGCGAGATGAACACCCGTCGCAGTCCGGTTTCCAGCAGCGCGTCCGCCGCGCGGCGAAGACTTGTTTCATCCCGGATTTCCACGCCGGAAAGCAGCTCCGCTTCAATGCGATTGGGCTTGAGGGTGTGGAGCTTTCCTAAGATGGGGCGGAGCTTCTCCGCCTTGGCGGTGGAGACAGGGTCGCAGAAAATGGGGGCAGTGCAGTGGTCCGCCAGATAGGAAAGGGCCTCGGCAGGGGGATTCGTGTCCGCCACCACTACCTGCGCGCCGTCCAGCAGCTTCTGCCGCTGGGCAAGAAACTGGGGCGTCAGCCGCTGGTAAATCTCCATGTCGCTGACGGCAAGGGCCATGTCGCCCCCCTCGTCAGTGATGAAGAGATAGGTGGAGGTGTGCTCCCCCGGCAGAAAGGGGGACTGGGATACGTCGATGCCTACCTCTGCGCAGCCAGCGGCAATCTTCCGGGCGTTTAGATCGTCGCCGAACACCGTCATCAGCCGCACGTCCAGCCCCATAAGTGCCATGTTGTGGGCAATGTTCCGGCCCACGCCGCCAAGGCTCATGCGCACCCGGCCGGGATTGGAGTCCCGGGCCACCGGCACCTCGGCGGGCCACCCGCCAATGTCCATATTCACGCCGCCCACCACCGCCGCGTAAGGTGCGGTGCGAACAATGTAGCCTTTCCCGGCGATGCAGCCCTTTTTCATCAGGTTAGAGATGTGAACAGCCACGCTGGAGCGGGTGATGCCCGCTTTTTCCGCCAGCTCCTGCTGGGAAATCAGGGGATTTTCCTCAATCCAGTTGAGCAGTTGGCGCTCCCTTTGGGTCATGAACTTCACCTCTGTAAGCTTTTTGATATTTAGTAATCACATGTTTATTTTACGCGTTTCAGGCAATTTGTCAAGAGGAAAATCAACGGAGTTTCTCCGAGAATGCATCAGAAGATATTTATTGCGGGAACTCCCTGCGTTTGATTTCCGTCCAAGTGGAAAAAGGAGGTTGATTTGGGTGAAAAAAGTGCGGATAGCAATCTTGTCGCTGGCTTTGTGCGCGTTTCTCGCGGCCTGCGGGCAGGTTGCGTCCCCGTTGGCGGACGGAGGAGGGGCATCTTCTTCGGCGGAGACCTTAAAAGGAGAAACCTTATCGACGGAAACGGTGACCGTGTGCCGGATTGTGGACGGAGCGGAGACGGGAGAACTGCTGCTGGCAGAGCTGAACGGAGCGGAGAACGGCATATATCTCCTGTCGACGAAGGGCCTCCCCGTGACGGTGGATGGTCAGTCTGCCGATGCAAAGGACCTTGCCGACGGCATGACGGTGGAGGTAGAGCATTCCGGTACGGTGCTGGAAAGCTATCCCGCCCAATTTGCGCAGATCGTCTCTTTGCGGGCGAAAACGCCGACAAATGGCAGCTATAACGACCTGTGCGGACTGTGGCTCAAGGTTTTGGACGATTTGTGGAGCACAGACCCGGGCCTGAACGAAATGGAGGACGGCGGGACGGTTCCCTATGTGGGCGTGGATTTAAGCGGCGTCCCCGGCGACCTGACGGAGACGGAAAAGGCCGCCGTGGCGTGGCAGTTTGGGCGGCTTCACGGAGCACAGGCCCTGACCGGAACCTTTGACGAGCTGGCGGAGCAGGGATTTATTGACAAAGAGCGGCTTTTCTGGGAGGACGGCGTGCTTTTTTCTGTTACGGCGGACGGGCCGGGCGAAACGGCGGCGTACAGTCTGCCAACCCTGACCTTTGGCGCGCAGAAGTGGCGCGGCGGCGACGGGGCGTATTTCTTTTCCGACTGCGTATGTGTCTGGCCGGAGCGTGGCACATGGACGGAGTACAGCATCGGAAGCGAGGCCATCTCTTGAGTGAAAATCCCCGCCGGACGCGTATCGTCCGGCGGGGATTCCTTGTTGCGCCAAGGGAAATCCCATGCTATAATGTCTAAGAAGCGGGCAGGATATTGAAGCCGCTGCTTCCACGGAGTTTTCCTACATTATAATGTCCGGTTTTGACCGGCTGAAATCAGGAGAGTGAGCATGACCGCAAAAGAATTTCAAACGCGTTCCCTATTTCAAATTTTTATCGGCTATTTCAAGCCCCACCGGCGGCTTTTCTTTTTGGACATCGGCTGCGCTTTTGTAATGTCCCTCATTGATCTGGCGTTTCCCTTTGTGTCCCGGTGGTGCATGTATACCCTGCTGCCCGCAAACGCGTGGCAGGCATTTTTTGCCGTCATGGCGGCGGTGGTGGCGGCCTTTACCCTGCGGGCGGCCCTGAGCTACGTCATCGCCTATTACGGGCACACCTTCGGCATTCTGGTGGAGGCGGACATCCGCCGGGACCTGTTTCACCACATGCAGGAGCTGGATTTCCGTTACTACGACAAAAACCGCACCGGCCAGTTGATGAGCAGGCTCACCGCCGACCTGTTTGACATCACGGAGCTGGCCCATCACGGGCCGGAGGATGTGTTCATCTCCTTTGTGACCATTGTGGGGTCCCTTGCGGTGATGTTTTCCATCCAGTGGCGGCTGGCGCTGGTGATCGCGGTGATTCTTCCTGTGTTTTTCGCCGTGGTGTGGAGTTTCCGCCGGTCCATGGCGGAAGCGTCGGACGCTGTGAAGCGGAAGACCGCCGCCATTAACACGGATATCGAGTCGGGCCTGTCCGGCATCCGCACCGCCAAGGCCTTTGCCAACGAAGCGGCGGAGCTGCGCAAGTTCGACCGGTCCAACGAGACGTTTAAAACCTCCAAGCGGATGTTTCATAAAGCCATGGGCCGGTTTAACGCCGCCATGGAGTTTTTCCTGTGCATGTTGCAGGCGGCAGTGATCGCCGCCGGCGGCTGGCTTATCATGCAGGGGCAGATGAACACCATCGACCTGATTACCTTCAGCCTGTATATCACCACCTTCGTCAGCCCCATCCGGAAGCTCTCCTCCTTTATGGAGCTGTTTGCCAATGGGTCCGCGGGCCTGAAGCGCTTTGCCGAGCTGATGCGGGAGGAACCTGCGCTGAAGGATGCGCCGGGCGCGGAGGACCTTTCCCGGGTGGAGGGCCGGGTGGACCTGGACCATGTGAGCTTTGCCTATCGGGACAATCTGCCGGTGCTTCACGACGTTGACCTGCACATCCGCCCGGGCGAAACCGTGGCGGTGGTTGGCTCCTCCGGGGGCGGAAAGTCCACGCTCTGCCAGCTGATTCCCCGGTTTTACGATGTGTCCGGAGGCAGCGTGCGGCTGGACGGGAAGGATGTTCGCCATGTGAAGCAAAGCTCCCTGCGCCGCAACGTGGGCGTGGTGCAGCAGGAGGTATTCCTGTTTGCCGCCAGCGTGCTTGAAAACATTCGCTACGGACGTCCAGACGCTACCGAAGAGGAAATTTTCAAAGCCGCGAAGGAAGCGGAGATCTACGATGATATCTGCGCCCTGCCCGATGGGTTTGACACCTATGTGGGCGAGCGGGGAACCTTGCTCTCCGGCGGGCAGAAGCAGCGCATTTCCATTGCCCGGATTTTCCTAAAGGACCCTCCGGTGCTGATTCTGGATGAGGCAACCTCCGCGCTTGACAGCGTGACCGAGGCGAAAATTCAGGCCACCTTCGAGCGGCTTGCCAAGAATCGCACCACGCTGATGATTGCCCACCGGCTTTCCACCGTCCAAAAGGCGGACCGGATTCTGGTGGTGGAGAACGGCGAAATTGTGGAGCAGGGCCCCCACGCAGAGCTGCTGGCGAAAAACGGCGCGTATGCCCAGCTTTACCGCACGCAGGAGCTGCGCCATGGATAAAACGAAGCTTTTAGACAGGGCCGCGAAAAGCGGAGAGGAGCGGCTGATTTTGGCCCGGGTGCTGGACCGGCTGGAACAGGCCCAAAGCCGCAATATTCCCGCTGCCACGGATTTTCTATCCCCGCAGGAGCGGACTTCCGCCGAGGTGCTTTTGCGCCTTGCGGGCGTGGGGGAGACGGAGTATGTGTCCATGGGCGGCTATGAAGGGGCGGAGCGGCGGATTCTGTTGTTCCTGCCGGACTGGATGGACACGGAAACAGCGGCGGAGCAAAGTCCTCTGCGGTGCCTGCGGGCGAAATACCGCCCGGAATACGACATTGGTCACCGGGACCTTCTGGGAAGCCTGATGGGCATGGGCGTGACCCGGGAGAAGATCGGAGACATTCTGGCGGGAAAAGAGTCCTGCGATTTGATTGTGCTGGAGGGCGTGGCGGATTTTTTGCTGCAAAGCTGGGAGCAGGCCGGGCGGGCAAAGCTGAGCGTCTCCGCCATTTCGGCGGAGGAGCTGTCCGTGCCGGAGGAGCGCTTTGAGGAGGTCCGAGACACGGTGATGAGCCTTCGGCTGGACGCGATTGCCGCCACGGGCTTTAAAATGGCACGGGGAAAGGCCGCCTCCCTGATTGAGAGCGGACGAGTTCAGGTGAACTGGCTGGAATGCACCAAGCCGGACCGCCTGCTGGCGGAGGGAGACACCGTTTCCGCCCGGGGCGTGGGCCGATTTACGGTGACGGAGATTGGCGGTATGACCAGAAAGGGCCGGACGTCCATTGTGGTTCGGCGGTCCGTTTGAGGAGGCGCGCATATGCTGGAATATGAGTTTGAAACGGTTCCCTGCGACAGTCTAGACGGATACAGCCTTTTTGGCGGCGTGGGCATGGAAACTGTGGACCATCAGGAGGCCATCCGCCGCCGGGCCACTGAGGGCTGGCGGTATGCGGGATTTGTTCCCCGGCTGCAGAGAGCCGGCGGCTTTATTGAGACGATTGACTTGATTTTTGAGCGGGAAACCCCCATAGAGTGACAGGAGGAACTGCATGGAGCAAGCAAAAATTGACCGCATCAACGAACTGGCCCGCAAGGCGAAGTTGCCCGAGGGGCTTAGTGAAGAGGAGACGGCGGAACGCACTGCGCTGCACAAAGAATATGTGGGGGCGGTGCTGGGTAATTTACAGGGACAGTTGGACAATACCGTGCTTCTGCGGCCCGACGGGTCCAAAGAAAAGCTGAAGAGGAAAGAGAAGTGACGCCAATGACCCCCGAGAAACGAAATCAGGACAGTGACTGGGGCCATTGGGCGCTGATCGTCTTCCTGTTCGCAATAGGCATTTGGCCCGTGGCGCTGTATCTGCTGTTTTCAAAGCTGTTTGGCAAGGGTGGCGGCAGGAAAAAAGTCGCGCCCGCGTCCTCCGTGCGCCCGGGCATGGAGCAGTCCGGCCAGCAGGGGCATGTCGGCGGTCGGGCCGAGGCCGCGGCCCGGAACCTGACCCGTCCCCCGGCGGTGAAGCGGTCTAATTCCCGGACCATGAAAATTATCGGCCTTGTGGCGATGGGAATCGGCATTCTGGCGGCTGGCGACCCGGCTGAGATGATGTTTTCCGGTTTCAGCGGATATCTCTGGGAGCTCCTGCAGTATCTGGCCATTGCGGCGGGCGGTCTGGGCCTGTTTCTCGGCGGGCTGAGTATGGATGCGACAATGCGCCGCTATGCGCGCTATTCCGCGGTGCTGGGAGAGGCGGAGGCCATCTCCGTGGAGGACCTGAGCCGAAAGCTGGGCTGGTCCAGACGGCGCGTGGAAAAGGATTTGGAGAAAATGATCGACCGGGGCTATTTCGGGTCTCAAGCCTATCTGGACCAAATTCAGGGCTGCTTTTTCCGCAGCGCCCGGGCCGAGGAGGCCCACCTTCGGCAAAAGGAGGCGGAGGACCCCGCCCGTCAGCCGCCCAAGGAGGCGGAAGAGGGCTATTCCGGCATTCTGCGGAGCATTCGCCGGGCCAACGAGCAAATTGCCGACCCTGTTTTGTCTGAGAAAATTGACCGTCTGGAGGACGTGACCGCACGTATTTTCCGCGCGGTGGAAGCGGACCCGAAAAAGCAGGGCCGCATCGACACGTTTATGAACTACTACCTGCCCACTACCCAAAAGCTGCTGGACTCTTACGCGGAGTTTGACGCGGCGGGCGTGGAGGGAGAGAACCTGCGTCAGGCCAAGCTGCGGATTGAGCAGACCATGGATTCCATCGTCGCGGGCTTTGAGCACCAACTGGACGAGCTTTACAAGACCGATGTGCTGGACGTAGACAGCGATATCCGGGTGATGGAAACCATGCTCCGGCGGGATACCGCCAGCGTAGAGCGGGACTTTGGTCTGGGCGGACCGGAGACGGGAACTCCCTCCTCCGGACGAAGCCGCGACGTGGACCTGGGCGGCACGGCGGCCCAGACACAAGAGGAGTAAAGGCCCCACGGGCGCAGCGAAAAAATGGAAAAGCGCGAAATTGACTGCATTCGGGTGGTGGAGAAGATGTTCAAAACGGTGCAAGGCGTTGGGCTTTACTGCCATAGTGTAGGCGAGGGGAAGCCGGTGGTGCTGCTCCACGGTCTTGGCTGCGACCACCGATTGATGGCCGGGTGCATGGAGCCGGTGTTTGAACATCGGCCCGGCTATCGGCGCATCTACGTGGATTTGCCCGGCATGGGCCGGTCGGACGCGCCTATGGAGCGGGCCTTTTCGGATGATATTTTGGAGCTTTTGCGGGGCCTTGTGGCCGAGCTGACGGCGGGAGAGCGTTTTTTGCTGGCGGGGGAGTCTTACGGCGGCTATCTTGCCCGGGGCCTTTTGACCACGGAGCTTGGCCCGCTGACGGATGGGCTGCTCTTGATCTGCCCGGTGACCGTGCCGGAGCCGGAAAAACGGGTGGTACCCTTGGTGGACGCCCTCCGCTATGACGAGGAGTTCCTCCGGGAGCTGGGGCCGAAGGAGCGGGCGGCGTTCTGCAATCTGGCGGTGTTGGCAAACCGGCGGGTTTACGAACGGTATGAAAAAGAGATCGCTTCCGGGTTGAGCCTTTCAAACGGGGAATTTGTGGCGGAACTGCGGCGGAACTATGCCTTTTCTTTCGATGTGGACGCGCAGGTCCGAGCGCTGGGCTTTGACCGGCCTGCGCTGCTGCTGGCTGGTCGGCAGGACATCTGCGTGGGATACCGGGATTTGTGGAAGCTGCTGGAGGATATGCCCCGGGCGGCGTTTGCCCTGCTGGATTTGGCAGGCCACAATTTGCAGATAGAGCGTCCTGAGCCGTTTGTCGCTCTGGTAAAGGACTGGCTGGACAGGACGGAGAATTTTTCCTAAGCGGCCCGCTTCCTTGCAGATATGAAAAAAGGACGGGGGATTGCCAAGCTGGCAATCCCCCGTCCTTTTAATTTAAATATCCAAATAAACCAAAAGCGTCTAAGCGCCATGCAAATGTTTAGGACTGCGCCCCAAAACGACTGGGCCACGTCAAAAAGCGGAAAAGGCGCGCGTTGCAAGTAAACATCTGCTCGACTCAGCGCCCCTCCTGAAGGTCAGCTCAGAATCACCGCCAGCACGAAACCCAAAAGGCAGCCGAATGCCACCTGAAGCGGAGTATGCCCCACGAACTCCTTCAGTTTGACCTCGTTTTCAAGATCGCTGCTGGCAAGCTCCAAAAGCTCGTTGAGTGCCTTGGCGTGCTTGCCTGCCTCCAGCCGCACACCCATGGCATCGTGCATAACAATGATTGCCAGAATAGCGGAGATGGCAAAGGTTGCCGAGTCCAGTCCGCACTCCAGCCCGGCGGTAACGGCCAAAGCCGTCACGGTGGCGGAATGTCCGCTGGGCATTCCCCCGTCTCCAACCAGACGACGAATGTCCAGCTTTCGATTGACCAGAGCGTAGATGATTACCTTTAAAACCTGCGCGGTAATCCAGGCAATCACCGCATTTATTAAAAGGTGGTTGTTCCATAGCGTCATATTGTGTCAATGCCTCCCCGTACTGCAGGAATTGGCCGCGGCCCGCGCCGCCACACTTCGACATTATAGCACATACTAACCGAATGAGCCAGCATATTCGTGTAAAATCGCGCCTATTTTTAAACTGTCAAAAAAGCCGTGCTTTTAAGACAGAACTATTTTATGCGCCGGAAATTCTGCCCATGCCGCAATAAAGTGATGCTATGGGCAAGCCGGAAAAAACCCGCGCTGCAATAGCCCGCACGGGCGCACACAAGCCCTGCAAGCGCTTGCCTCGGCGGGGCAGGGCAGCTTTGCAGCTTCGACAAAAACCGGCGCAGCCCACTGGCCGCGCCGGTTTTTTTCATAGCGAAGCGGCAACTGCACCGCAGTGAAGGGCAGACTGAAAGATATGCCCAAGAGCCGGGAGCAGGTTTCCTCAGTTGGCCTTTCCGGAAGCAATCGCTTTTTGCAGCCAATCCTTGCCGTCCACAAAGCGGGCCACCACATAGCTGATGACATAGTCACCGGCAGAGTTGATCATGGTGGCGGGGGGGTCCACCAGATTGCCAATGGTGATGGCAATGGGATAGGCCAGCTCCAACTGGGTGGGGAAGAAGACGGAGCACATGATAAATTCGCCGATGTAGCCGCCGCCGGGGATGCCGCTCATGCCCACGGAAGAGAACACCGCCACCAGAATGATCTTCAGGAAGGTGCCTACACCGTCAAACGGAATCCCGAATACGCCGAACAGGAACGCAATTTTCAGCACGCAGGAGAAGCAGGAGCCATCCATATGCATGGTGGCACCCAAAGGCACCACAATCTCGCTGACATCCTTGGGAATGCCGGTTTCCTCAGCCACTTCCATGTTGGTGGGGATGGTGGCGACGGACGAGCAGGTGCCAAGGCTGGTGACGGCGGGACGAAGAATATGCCGCAGCATCACCTTTACCGCGCCCTTGCCGCCGCCAAAGCGGGCAAAGAGAGGAAATGCGGTAAATATATAGATAAGGCAGAGAGGATAGTACACCAACAGCGCGCGGACATAGTTCTGGGCAATGCTGGAGCCGTAGGTTGCCACCAAATCGGCAAAGAAGCCGAAAAACGCGATGGGTGCGTAGTAGGTGATGATCTTGACCACCTTCATCATGCAGTTGGACAAATCCTCCAGAAACTTGCCCACCAGAGAGTCGGGCCCGCCGTTCATATTCACGCCAAAGCCAAAGATGATGGAAAACACAATCAGAGGCAGCATAGCCCGGCGGCTCAGCAGGGCCACAAAGTCCTCTGCGGTGAGGAAGCTGACAATCAGCTCCGCGATGGTTTTTTGCTCATCCACTGTTCCGGCGGGAATGTCCTGCCAGGGGACCAGCACAGGAGGAATCAGCTTCATCAGAACAATCATGATGACGGCGGCAATGGCCCCGGTGACCACAAAGGTGGCGATCGTGGTGCCCATGATCTTACCGGCCCGCTTGGCGCTTTTCATGTTGGCCACCGCGCCGGAGATGGAAGCGAACACCAGAGGAACCACGATGCAGAACATCAGGTTGATAAAAATCTGGCCCAAGGGCTTCAGGATAGAAGCGCCGGAGGCAATCACGTCGCCGTTTGCGTCCTTCACGTTGGGGAACAGGGCGCCCACGACGCAGCCCAGCACAATGCCGCATACCATGCAGATCAAAAGGCCGTAGCTGCTCCACAGGGAGCTTTTCTTGCTCATAAATTCAATCCTCTCTTTCACACACAATGGGGGGAGTTCAAACACGCTGCGTTATTTTGCGGGGCGAAGTTCCTCATCGGTAATTTCGCCCTTGCAAACAATGTTGGTAGGCCCTGTCAAATACAGGGACCGGATGCCGGAGCCTTCCCGCTCCACGTCCACGATGAGCTGCCCACCGGTCATATCTACCCGGACGCCGGAGCCGGAAACCTTGCCCTGCAAGGTCAGAACCGCCGCGACGGAGCCGGTGCCCGTGCCGCAGGCGTAGGTAAAGTCCTCCACGCCCCGCTCAAAGGTCCGCTCGTAAACTGCGTCCTCGCCGGTAAGCTCGTAGAAATTCACGTTGGCGCCCTTGGGGAAGGAGGGGTGATGACGCATGGCGCGGCCCAGCTCCCGCAGCTCGTTTGCATCCGCGTCCCGCAGGCCACGGTAGGGAACCACGGCATGAGGAAGACCCGGATTGCCCAGCTCCACATAAGCGCAGGAATAGCGAACGCCGTCCACCTCAATGGGGTGCTCCAATTGGATGGTGGAGGGGTCATTCAGACGGATGCGATAGCGCCGCTTGTCAATGCGCTTGCCGGTGATGATGCCCGCCATGGTTTCAACGGTCTGCGTTTCCCCGGCAAGACCGGTTTCATAGCCATACCGGCAGATGCACCGTGCGCCGTTTCCGCACATTTCGCCCACCGACCCGTCGGCGTTGTAAAACCGCATTTTGTAGTCTCCGCCCTGTGTGGGCGCGTCTACCACCATCAGGCCGTCCGCCCCGACGGACAGATGCCGCTCGCACAGCGTCCGCGCCAGATCCGAAAATGCCTCGGGCGGCAGGCCTTCCTCCAGATTGTTCAGGACAATAAAATCGTTGCCCGCGCCGTTCATTTTCCAAAACTGCATCGGGTGTGCCCCCTTCCGAATTTACTTGCTTTATTATATCAGCAGATTCCCCGCAATTACACTGGAGAATGTGCTAAAATCCATGCAAAAAGTGCGGCCTTCTTTGCGTAATTAAAAAAGCGTGGGCCTGAGAACAGCGCAAAAGAGCGCTTCTCAAGCCCACGCGGCGGTTGTGTCGGTTAAATCGGCAGGGAAGGAAATGCCACTGTTTACGCGGTGGTTTCCCACAGCCTATCCCCTCTCGCAGCGGCATAAACCTCGGCCGCACGGCGGGCAAAGCGCTCCGCCGAAAAGGTTTTTTGGATATGGTCTGCGGCGGCGGTCCGCATAGACGCGCGAAGCTCTTCGTCCGTCAGAAATTCCCGGAGGCGGAGAAGAAATTCCTCGCTGTTTTCAAACTGCCAGCCGTTCACGCCCTCCTCAATTACGCCGTCCAGACACGCGTCTTTCCGGCACAGGGCGGGAAGCCCGGAAGCCAGCGCCTCGATGTAGGTAAGTCCCTGTGTCTCGCTGGTGGAGGCGCTGACAAACAAATCCCCCAGCCGGTAGTAGTCCGCAACCCGGTCGGGCTTCACCATTCCCGTGAAAATCACCCGGTCTCCAAGGCTCAGCTCACGGACGGTATCCTCCAGCGTATGGCGATAGGGGCCGTCGCCTACCACGAGGAGGGTAACGTCCTTCCGCTCCAGCCTTGCAAGGCTGCCAAGCAGTTCCTCCACGTTCTTTTCCTTGGCTAGGCGGCCCACATAGGTCAGCACAAAATTGCCGGAGGGGATGCCCAGATCCTCTTTCATGCGGGAAAGATGCTCCTTGTCGGCGGGGCTGGAGAATCGGCGCAGATCAATGCCGGAGGGGATTACATACACCGGCTTGCGGACGCCGTAGCTCTTCAAAAGGCCACGCACCTTCTCCGTGGGGACGATGACACAGGCTGTCTGCGTGACTACGTGCCGGGAGAAGAAGGCAACCATGCGTCGGCCCCAAGCGCGGCTGGGGGAAAAGTAGTGGGTATAGTCCTCATACACTGTGTGATAGGTATGAACAATGGGCGCGCCGGTGCGGTCACTGATTTTCCGGGCAAGCAGGAAGGTGGAAAATTCGCACTGGGTGTGAATCACGTCGGGCCGCCAACGAATCAGGGACTGAACCTGCCGGGTGGCAAGGGCCGTGCGCAGCCGCGCACCGGGATAGATGACCCCGGCGCTCATGGCGCCCACATAGGTCACGCCGTCCCGCACCAGCGTATGGCGGGATTCGGATAAGGTCAGCACACGAACCTCGTGGCCCTGAGCCACCAGCTCGCGCTGAAGATTCAGTACTGAGGTCACCACACCGTTGACGGTGGGGGCGTACCAATCGGAAGTAATCAGGACTTTCATAAGAGAAACCATCCTTTCCATAACGGAAGCGTGTATTCGGCACGCGGGACTTCACCGTGTCGCCCCGCGGGATATTTTATAAAACGTGGAAAAAGGGTAAAACGCTTCAATCTTGGCGAAAATTGTCAGCATGCCGCGCAAAGCACGCGGAATGGGGAGATGCATACTGTGTTATCTGTACTAGTACAGTTAGCATAGAGCAAACGGCGAAAAATGTCAAGGCTTTCTTAAAAATTGTATCATATATTTAATACAAGAGTACAATATCACAATTTTGGAAAATGTCAAGCCCCGCCGCGTAAAAATTAGATGAAGGAGAGGAAAGACGGTGGATATCTGTGAAAGCCGGGCGGGGATTGCCTTTTTTTCCATAAAAAGCTATAATGCTGATAAGCAAGCGCTTTTAGTATCGACAAATTTGCGGAAATTTTGCATGTTGGTCGGCAAACTTATAAAAAGAAGAAGCCTGTCGTCGCGGCGCGGGTTAGAGACGGAGAGCATTTATGGGAATACACAGCGCATTGGAGGACCGGTTTGCCCATCTGGTCCTGTTTGACACGGAGACAACGGGCATTGACCCTGCGCAAGAGCAGATCATTGAAATTGGGGCCGTCAGCGTCACAAACGG
Organism: Oscillibacter sp.; assembly: GCF_032018205.1. GTDB lineage: Bacteria > Bacillota > Clostridia > Oscillospirales > Oscillospiraceae > Oscillibacter. The sequence goes on from NZ_DALZOY010000003.1 coordinate 37,430, forward strand.
GGTGGAGGACGGCAGCTTCAACGCGCTGGTGCGCCTTTCCGGGGGAAAGACTTTGCCGCCCTTTATTACATCACTGACCGGCATCACGGCGGAGCAGCTTGAACGGGACGGCGTGGAAAAAGCGGACGCGGCAGAGGAATTCAGCCGACTTCTCACCCGGGAGAATACGCTGCTGGTGGCCTACAACGCGCAGTTTGACTTAAATTTTATTTATTATTTTCTGCGGGAGCAGGGCTGTGCGGCCTGCTTGAAGAATCTTAAATTTCTGGATGCGCTCACGGTTTACAAGGACCGGCGGGACTATCCCCACAAGCTGAAGGACGCCATTGCCGCCTATGGGCTGGAGGACGCGGTGCAAAACAGCCACCGGGCCGTGGACGACGCGCGGGCCGCCGCTGCCCTGCTGTGGGCTATGGCCGAAGAGCGGGACGACCTTTTAGAGTATGAGAACCTTTTTGGCTATCATCCGAAATACGGGGTGTCGGGCAAGCGGATTTCCTCCGTAACCTATCTGCCCCAGAACTTCCAGCGAGGCGAGCCACTTTATGAGCGGGCACGCCGGGGATAAGAAAACATACGGCGAAGGGCGGGAGGCTATGCCTTCTGCCCTCTGCTCTATTTCAGCAGCTTTTTCCGCGCACGGTAGTCTGGCAGGTACCTCTCCACCAGCGCGTAAAACTGGGGGCCGTGGTTTTTGTGGCGGATGTGGGCCAGCTCGTGAACCACAACCGCATCAATGGCCGCGTCGGGCGAGCGCATCAGGTAGCAGGAAAAGCACAGGCTGTTTTTCGCACTGCAGCTTCCGTACCGCTTTTGCGCCGAGGTGATTTTAATTCCAGTGGGGGAAAGCCCCATGACGGCGGCGTACTGCGCGACCTTCCCCGGCAGGACGGCCTGGGCCAGCGCCTTCAGCGCCGCAAGCTCCTCCTTGGTGGGGGGCGGGCCTGCTTCTGCGGTCCTTTGGCGCACCTTGTCTGTGCTGCGGGCAATCCAGCTCTCATTCCGGGCCACAAAAGCCTGGATGGTTTCCTCAGAGCACCGCAAGGGCGCCCGCACCAGCAGCTTGCAATCCTTTGTAATTTCCAGCGCCAGCGTCCGCCGGCGGGAGCGAATCAGCGTATAAGCTTCCATACCGCTAAGATACCACAGTGGCGAAAAAAGCGCAAGAGTGGACCGCACACGGCCTGAAAAGGGAGAATACTTCCCGATTTGCAAACGCATTTCAAAAAGGCCGTTCAAAAAACCGGCGAAATCCATATTGTCAGAATCAAGGGAAGCGGGTATACTGGATCTTGACAGAACCTTATAAAGAAACCGGGCGGAGCGCTCCGCGCGGGAAAGGATGGCGCATATGACCGCGTATGCCGACAGAAACAAGCAGGAGCTTTTGACGGAGCAGGAGCTGGTCTGTGAGAAATTTGAAAAGCTCCGGGACCGGAAGTTGAATTTGAACATGGCCCGGGGCAAGCCGGGTAAAGTTCAATTGGATATGGTCAGCGGGGACCTTCTTGGCGTTTTCAAGGGATCGAAGGACTATGTGTCCGACGGAATTGACTGCCGGAACTACGGAGAGACAGCGGGTTTGCCCGCTGCCCGCCGCCTGTTCGCGGAAATTTTGGGCTGCCGGGCGGAGCAGGTGTTCGCAGGGGGAAACTCCAGTCTTCAGCTCATGTACGACACGGTTTCCAAAGCCTATACCCATGGGCTTTTACACAGCCCGCGCCCTTGGTGTCGTGAGGAGACGGTAAAGTGGCTCTGCCCCGTCCCGGGCTATGACCGGCATTTTAAAATCACCGAGTCCTTTGGGTTTGAGCTGGTGAGCATCCCCATGACGGACAACGGCCCTGACATGGATGCGGTGGAAGCCGCTGTGAGGGATCCGCAGGTGAAGGGCATGTGGAACGTGCCGAAATACTCCAACCCCGACGGCATTGTCTATTCTGAGGAAACCGTGCGGCGCATTGCCGCCCTGAAACCTGCCGCGCCGGATTTCCTGCTGATGTGGGACAATGCCTACTGTGTCCACGAGCTGGAAGGGGAGTTTGCTCCGTTTTCGGATATCCTGTCATTGTGCGCAGAGACCGGAAACCCGGACATGGTGTTTGAGTTTGCCTCCACCTCTAAAATCACGCTGCCCGGCGCGGGCGTGGCCTGCTTTGCCTGCTCGGAAGCAAATATGGCGTACATGGTGAAGCTGATCGACGTGCAGGCCATCAGCTTTGACAAAGTGAACCAGCAGCGTCATGTGCTGTATTTAAAGGACAAAGAAAACACGCTGGCGCTGATGCGCCGCCACGCGGGCATTCTAGGACCCAAGTTCCGCTGCGTCACCGACGCACTGGAGCGGGAGCTTGCCCCGCTTGGCATCGCCTCGTGGCGCAGCCCCAAGGGAGGGTATTTCGTTTCCCTGAGCGCCATGCCGGGCACGGCGCGGCGGACGCTGGAGCTTTGTAAAGCCGCAGGAGTTGCCATGACCGGCGCGGGCGCCGCCTTCCCCTATGGAAAGGACCCGGAGGACAGCAACATCCGCATCGCCCCGTCCCTGCCTCCGCTGGGGGAGCTGGAGGCCGCCATGGAGGTGCTGTGCACCTCGCTGAAACTTGCCGCATTGGAGAAAATTTTGAAATGAACTACTACGGAAGCGTATACCGCCCACCCTCCGAGGCCCGGAGTCTCATCGTTCAGGTGACTTACGGGTGCAGCCACAACACTTGCGCCTTTTGCAGTATGTACAAGGAAAAGCGCTTTGCGGTCCGCCCGCTGGAAGAGGTTCTGGCGGACTTTCGGGAGGCCCGCAGGCTTTACCCCCGTGTGGAGAAAATTTTTCTGGCCGATGGGGACGCGCTGGTTCGCAAGGCTGGAGAGTTGGAAACAATTCTGGACACCATCCGGGCGCTTTTTCCCGAGTGCATCCGCGTAACCAGCTATGCCTCGCCGGACAGCATCAATATCCGCTCGGATGAAGAGCTGAAGGTTCTGCGGGAAAAGGGACTAAGCATGGTTTACATGGGCCTTGAATCCGGGTGCGACGCGGTGCTGGAGCTGATGCGCAAGGGCCACGACGCGGCTTTTATCGTGGAGATGGGGCGCAAGGTCCGCAGAAACGGCATCGCTCTGTCCGTCACCGCCATCACGGGCCTTGGCGGCCCGGCGCTTTTGGAGAGACACGCGGCGGAAACCGCCGCCGCCTTCAACGCCATGAATCCGGAATACATCGGGATGTTGACGCTGATGGTGGAGCCGGGCACGCCTTTGTACGACTGGGTGCAGGACGGCTCCTTCCGCCTGCTGACCCCGGCGGAGGACCTGCGGGAAACCCGGCTTTTAGTGGAGGGATTGGACAGCCCCGGCAGCGTGTTCCGCATGAACCATGCCAGCAATTATCTGGCCCTGCGTGGGACGCTGAACGGCGACAAGGCCACCATGCTGGCGACGATTGACCGGGCGGCGGCGGATCTATCGCTGCTGCGGCCCGAGGAATGGCGGGGCCTTTAAAGACCGCAAGAATTTTTAGCGGCATTTCGGGAAATACTTCTTGACAGCCGCCGAAAAATCGGATATGATACGTCCAATCATTAGGGAGTAGCCGGCACAGAAATGTGCATCCGCTGGCGTCAGGTCGGGCAGAACTTCTGCCCCGCTTCGGATCGAAATGGCGAGACTTTTGAGCAAACGCTTCGGCGTTAGCGCAAAAGTCTCGTTTTTTTGCGCTATGGATGCAGGAAAGGAAGAGAATTATGGCGGAAAAACGGGGAATATGGCAGAAGGCAAGGGTGGAGCTATTTCGGGATCTTCGCTGCGGCGAAGAGGGCTTGACGGAGGAGGAGGCCGCGCTGCGGCTGAAGCAAAACGGGCCTAACGAGCTTTTAGCCGAGGCGCGGAAGTCCACAGCGCGGATATTTCTGGAGCAGTTCGCGGATTTTCTGGTGATCGTGCTGATTGCGGCGGCGGCGGTGTCCATTGCCCTGAAGGATGCGGAGAGCGCGGTGGTCATTTTGGCGGTGATCACCATGAACGCGATTCTTGGAACGGTTCAGACTGTGAAGGCCGCGTCGTCGCTGGAAAGTCTGAAAAAAATGTCCGCCCCCACGGCAAAGGTACTGAGAAGCGGCGTGATCCGGGAGATTCCGGGGCGCGAGGTAGTGGTGGGAGACGTGGTGTGTCTGGACGCGGGGGACGCGGTGTGTGCCGATGGGCGGTTGCTGGAGTGCGCCGCATTAAAGGCGGACGAAAGCGCCCTCACCGGCGAGAGCCTGCCAGTTGAAAAGGACACGGCGGAAATCGAGGGGGACGTTCCTCTGGGCGACCGGAAAAACATGGTTTACTCCGGCAGCTTCATCACCTACGGCCGGGGGCGGTTTCTTGTCACCGGCGCAGCCATGGACACGGAAATGGGCCGCATCGCGGCGCTTTTGAAGGCGGCGGGGGAGAAAAAGACCCCCTTGCAGGAGAGCCTGGACCAGTTTGGAAAAAAACTCTCCGTGGGCATCTTGATTCTGTGTGCGCTGCTGTTTATGGTGAGTGTGTTTTTGCGGCACGAGCCGGTGATGAACGCGTTTTTGTTTGCCGTGGCGCTGGCGGTGGCGGCGATTCCCGAGGCGCTGAGCTCCATCGTCACCATTGTCCTCTCCTTTGGCACCCGGACCATGGCCCGGGAGAATGCAATTATCCGCAAATTGCAGGCGGTGGAGGGCCTTGGAAGCGTGTCGGTGATCTGCTCCGACAAGACCGGCACTCTGACCCAGAACAAGATGACTGTGCAGAAGATTTATACCGCCGGAAAAATCATCCCGGTGGAGGACGCGAACTTTTCCGATGCGATGCAGGAGCCGCTGCTGCGGGCGGCGCTGCTGTGCAGCGACGCCACGGTGAACGAAAATGGCGAGGTGGGTGACCCCACGGAGACGGCGCTGGTGCGCCTTGGCGAGCGGTTCCGCTTTGACGAGGAGGAGGTCCGTGAGAAGTATCCCCGCCTGACGGAAATCCCCTTCGATTCCGACCGCAAGCTGATGTCCACGGTCCACAGCCTTTCCGGCGGACTGATGATGATTACCAAGGGAGCAACGGATGTTTTGTTGGACCGCTCGTTGCTCACGCCGGAGCAGCGGGCTGAGGTTGAGGCCGTCAACGAGCAGTTTTCCCGGGAGGGGCTGCGGGTATTGGCCTTTGCCTGTCGCGATCTGGACGCCCCGGCGGTGAATCTATCTGATGAAAACGGGCTGGACTTTTTGGGACTGATTGCCATGATGGACCCGCCCCGGGAGGAATCCGCCGTGGCGGTGGCGGAGTGTATCTCCGCCGGAATCCGCCCGGTGATGATCACCGGGGACCACCGCATCACTGCCGCCGCCATCGCAAAGAAAATCGGCATCCTCACCGAGGGGACCGAGGCGGTAGACGGTGCGGCCATCGACGCCATGAGCGACGGGGAGTTGCGAGACTTCGTTCCCAAAGTCAGTGTGTACGCTCGGGTGTCCCCGGAGCATAAAATCCGCATTGTCCGGGCCTGGCAGGAGCGGGGAAATTTGGTGGCCATGACCGGCGACGGCGTGAACGACGCGCCGGCGTTGAAGCAGGCGGACATCGGCGTGGCCATGGGCATCACCGGCACGGAGGTGGCCAAGGACGCGGCGGGCATGATTTTGACGGACGACAACTTCGCCACCATTGTCCGGGCCGTGGAAAACGGACGGGGCGTGTATGCCAACATTAAGCGGGCCATTCAGTTCCTGCTTTCGGGTAACGCGGCGGGTATCCTTGCGGTGCTGTACGCGTCCCTCATGGGCCTGCCCGCGCCCTTCGCGGCGGTGCATCTGCTGTTTATCAATCTGTTGACCGACAGCCTGCCCGCCATCGCCCTGGGGCTGGAGCCCGGAAGTGAGGACGTGATGCTTCAAAAGCCCCGTCCCCGAAACGAGGGGATTTTGACCCGGGCATTCCTTGCGGACGTGGGGCTGGAGGGCATGGTCATCGCCATTGCCACCTCCGTTGCATTCCACATGGGCCTGAGCGCCGGTGGAGCGCCGGTGGGAACTACCATGGCTTTTGCAACGCTGTGCCTGAGCCGCCTGTTCCACGGGTTTAACTGCAAGTCCCGGCGGCCCGTGCTGTTTTCCAAAAAGCTCTTCAACAACCGGTATCTCCTGCTGGCGTTTTTGTTTGGCGCGGCACTGCTGGCAAGCGTTTTGATGGTCCCGGTGCTGGAGCCGCTGTTCGACGTGGCGGTTTTGTCGGCCACGAATCTTTGGACCATTGTGGGTCTGGCCTTTGCCAGTATGCTGGTGATTCAGGCACTGAAAGCCCTGCGGAGGAAATGAGGGTGCTTCAGTGGAAGCGCATGGCTGAAATAGCGGAGCTGAAAGTGTTTAAAAAGCAGTCCTCAAGCGATTGAAAGAATTTCAAGCGTTTATGAAAAGGAACCTCCGCCGCATTGCGGCGGAGGTTCCTTTTATGAAAGTCGGATTCTGTGAACAGACATCAAAGCGCGGCGGCAAGCTTGCAGATGTCGGGAGCACCGGAAACCACTTCCATCATGTCCCCCCGGCGCACCAGAAGCGTGGGGGCCTGCATAATGCGGTATTTCCGGGCAAGATCCAAATGCTCGCTCACGTCCAGCACCGTGTAGGCAAGTCCCGCCTGTTCAAGGCCTTCTTTGGCGGTTTTGCAGTTGGGACAGGTTTTGGTGGTGAACAGCAGCAGCTCGTCCACCGCGTCGCGCATGGCCCGAACCGTGGAGCTTTGCTCCGGCGCGGGCTGTTGTGCAGAAGAGGTGGCGGCAAGGCTGGGCACGGGCCGGGCGATTTGTTCGGCGGAGCTTGGCGCGTGGGGCTTCAAAGCGGTTCCCAGCTCATAAAGCTTTCGGTCTTTGTATTCCTGCGTCTTGCCGTCGTTCCAGTTCTGCACGGGGCGGTAATAGCCGGTGATACGGCTGTAAACCTCGGCGGGTTTCCCGCAGTGGGGGCAGGTGAAATGCTCGCCGGTGAGATATCCGTGCTGGGAGCAGACGGAGTAGGTGGGGGAAAGGGTGTAGTAAGGAAGCTTGAAGTTTTCCGCAATTTTGCGCACCAGCGCGGCGGCGGCTTTCCAGTCCGGCAGCTTTTCGCCCAAAAACGCGTGGAACACGGTGCCGGAGGTATAGAGGGTCTGCAAATCATCCTGCACCGCCAGCGCGTCAAACAAATCCGAGGTGTACCCCACCGGCAGATGGGAGGAATTAGTGTAATAGGGTGCGTCGCCGGGCTTGGCCGCGGTGGTGATATCTCCGAACCGCTCCGTGTCGTGCTTTGCCAGCCGGTAAGAAGTGGACTCGGCGGGAGTGGCCTCCAGATTGTAAAGGTCGCCATACTGTTCCTGATAGTCGCTGAGCCGCTGGCGCATATGGTTTAGCACGTTCTTGGCAAAGGACTGGGCCTCCCGCGAGGTCAAATCCTTTCTCAGCCACGCGGCGTTAAGCGCGGCTTCGTTCATCCCCACAAGGCCGATGGTGGAAAAATGATTGCCAAAGCTCCCCAGATACCGCTGGGTATAGGGGTACAATCCCGCGTCCAGCAGCTTGGTGATGACCGTGCGCTTGGTGTTCAGGCTGCGGGCGGCCACGTCCATCAGCTTGTCCAGCCGCCGATAAAAGTCCACCTCGTCCTTGGCAAGATACGCAATGCGGGGCAAGTTCACCGTCACCACGCCGACGGACCCGGTGGATTCGCCGGAGCCGAAGTAGCCGCCGGATTTTTTCCGCAGCTCCCGCAAATCCAGCCGAAGGCGGCAGCACATGCTGCGCACATCCGATGGCTCCATGTCGGAATTGATGTAGTTGGAGAAATAGGGCGTTCCGTATTTCCCGGTCATCTCAAAGAGGAGACGGTTGTTCTCCGTGTCGCTCCAGTCAAAGTCCTTGGTGATGGAGTAGGTGGGGATGGGGTATTGGAAGCCCCGGCCGTCCGCGTCGCCTTCCACCATAATTTCAATGAAAGCGCGGTTCACCATGTCCATCTCTTTTTTGCAGTCCCCGTATGTAAAGTCCGTCTCCCTGCCGCCCACGATGGCGGGCTGGTTCGCAAGGTCGGTGGGAACGGTCCAGTCTAACGTGATGTTGGAAAACGGAGCCTGCGTGCCCCAGCGGGAAGGGGTGTTCACCCCATACACAAAGGACTGGATACACTGCTTCACCTCTTTTTGGGAGAGGTTGTCCACCCGCACGAAGGGGGCCAGATACGTGTCAAAAGAGGAGAATGCCTGCGCCCCGGCCCACTCATTTTGCATAATGCCGAGGAAGTTCACCATCTGATTGCAAAGGGTGGACAGGTGGCTTGCGGGGGAGGAGGTGATCTTGCCGGGAATGCCCCCAAGCCCCTCCTGAATCAATTGCTTCAGGCTCCACCCGGCGCAGTAGCCGGTGAGCATGGACAAATCGTGAATGTGGAGATCACCGCTTTTGTGGGCCTGGGCCACCTCAGCGTCGTAAATCTCGCTGAGCCAGTAGTTGGCGGTGATGGCCCCGGAGTTGGACAGAATCAGCCCGCCCACGGAGTAGGTGACGGTGGAGTTTTCCTTCACCCGCCAGTCGTTGATGTGCAGGTAGTTGTTGACTAAATCCTTGTAGTCCAGCACGGTGGAGCCTAAATTTCGGATTTTTTCCCGCTGCTTGCGGTACAGGATGTAGGCCTTGGCAACGTCGCTGTATCCGGCCTTGATGAGGACGTTTTCCACACTGTCCTGAATCTGCTCCACGGAAATGGAGCCGTCCTTGATGTTGTCCTGATAATCTGCGGTGACCTTCAGCGCCAAAAGATCGATGATGTCGGGGTTGTAGTCCTTTCCCACGGCGTCAAACGCCTTGGTGATGGCCACGCTGATCTTGGACAGGGCAAAGTCCACGACCTTGCCGTCCCGCTTCAAAACTCGATACATACCGCTCCCACACTCTCTTAAAGTATTCCCGCCTCGCGGCGCGGGACAAACTGCCCTGCCGCCGCCAGCGTATCAAAGATAGGCCCATATACCGTCAGAACGGAAAGGCGCCGAAGCGCCCTTCCGTTCTTATTCTAGCGGGGCTGTTGGGGGAAGTCAATTAGAAATACCTCTATATCTTGTGGATTATTTCATAAAAAATGCCAATAATCACCCAGATTTAGTAAAGCTAAAAAAGAGTGCGGTTTCGAAAAAAGTCCCTTTGTGTCGAAAGAGGAGAGATTGGACGGAATCTTGCGTTGACTCACTCAACGCCCCGGAGAGAAACCTCCCCGTAAAAAGGGCGGACAATCTCGGCGAAGGCGCGCATTTCATCGGGGGAGAAGCTGTGCAGTCCGGAGCCGATCAGTTCTCCGGAGTCCATGAAGCTTTGGAGAAAATAGCGGCGCGCCCCTTTCAGCCACTGGGCGATGGACAGCAAGTCCGCCGGAGCGTGAAGTTCCCGCACCAGCGTGGTGCGGAACTCATAGTCCGGCGGGCCATCCATCAAAAGTGCGGCGCTCTCCTTCACCGGGGCTGCGTCAAAGCCCAAAACGCCCACGGTCAGTGGATATTTGGGCAGGCTGTTTTTGATATCCATAGCCACATAATCGATGCTACCCGTTTCCAGTAAAGCCCGGAGCCGCTGGGGATAGCAGCCGTTGGTGTCCAGCTTCACCGCAAAGCCCATGGTCTTTACCCGGGCGGCGAAGTCTGAAAGGTCTTCGTGAAGCAGCGGCTCCCCGCCGGAGAGTACCACTCCGTCCAGCAGTCCCCGGCGGGAGGAAAGAAACGCAAAAATTTCCCGCTCCTCATAGTGCTCCCGCGCATTTGCGGGCGCGGTAACCAGACGGGCGTTGTGGCAATAGGGGCAACGGAGGTTGCACCCGCCGGTGAACACCGTTGCCGCCACCTTGCCGGGAAAGTCCACCAGTGACAGCGTTTGCAGTCCGCAGAAGGTCATGGCGACGCCTCTTCTTCCACATCTCCCACGCGCCTGCGAATCGGATCGGGCCGCAGGGAGAGGAGAAGCCCTAGAAAAAAGAGAACGCAGCCGCCAAGCAGCGCATACTGGGAAAGGCTTCGATCGCCCGCCAGCGCGGCGGCGCACAGAATGACGCTGCCCCCGGCGAAAAAAGAAAAGACCTGTGCGGACCCGTCCTCAAACGCGAAGGAGGACAGGCGGAAAAAGGCAAGCGCGGCAAAGCCCAGCGCCAGCAGCTCCGGCGCATAGGATTCCAGCGCGGGATTTGCGGCCCGGGCGCGATAGTCCAGCACCAGATGAAACACCAGCGCCACCGGGGCGGGCAGCAGCAAAACCGACGGTGCAGCCCTGTGACCGCGAGAGCGCCGCCCCGCCGCGGCGGAAAAAACAGCGGGCAGCAGACGCCGCCGGGAAAGCACAGGGGAGCCGAGAGCGCGGCCTGCACCTCCGCCGCCCCGGAAAGGGCCAGCAGGAAAACGCCGGACAGCAGCAGGGGGGCGGCCCCCTGTGCAGAAAAGACATCCTGAAACGGACGAGAGTCGGGACGGCGGTCAGGCAGACGGCGGACCAGCAAAAACAGCGTTACGCCCAAAAAGGCCAGCAAAACCCACAGCAGTCGTCCAAAGAGATTTCCGGGGGTACTCAGTCCGGTTTCCGGAACAAAGCCGGTGCGCGCCTGCGCCAGCCGCAGAAAAAAGGCCGCCGCGCCGCCCGACGCCGCCAGAACAGCCATAGCCGTGGTGTGTTTCATCCGGGTCCTCCTCAAAAGCCGGGACGTTGCGCCCGGCACAATTTGTAAATAGTTCCGCGCCCGCGCGGTTTCCCGACGCGGCCTGCCGATTCGACCGGGGAGTGATCTGGGGCCATTATACGCCAGCGGCGGCGGTTTGTCCACACCGCGCCGGGGAAAACGCACCCATCCCCACGGTTGCCGTTTCGGACAATCCGTGGTATAATCAAACGCCGTAAAATTCGACAATTTATGCGCAGGACTGTTTTTCGTCTTCCGCGCATATGCTGAAGAAACCGCGGATTGCGGGCCTGCTTCGATCAATTTACGGAAAGTGTACAGGCTGTTCAAGAGGTGAATGCCTTTTGAACGAGCGGGAAAGGAAACGAGATGAGACGGTATCTGGGTATGTCGGCGGTGCTGCTGGGCCTGCTTTTTTTGCTGCCGCTGATTACCGTGACGACCCATGTGGTCCGGCGGGAGGCGGAGGCGGGGACGAAGCGGGAGCTGAAGCCGGAAGAGCCGGAAATAGAGCTGCTTCCGCAAGGGGAGACGGACGGGTCCTACACCATCCGCGTTCTGTTGGGGGACGAGGTGAAAACCATGACCATGGGGGAATATCTTCAGGGCGTGGTGCGGGCGGAGATGCCCGCCTCCTTCGAGCAGCAGGCCCTGTGCGCCCAAGCGGTGGCGGCACGGACCTATACGATGTATAAGATGGCCACCGGCGGAAACCACGGCGACACGGCGGATGTCTGCGGAGATCACACCTGCTGTCAGGCGTATCTGGACAAGGAAACTGCCGCGTCCAACTGGGGGGACAGCGCGCAGGCTTACGAGGCGAAGGTGGAAAACGCCGTTGCCCTCACCGACGGGCAGACGATTCTGTACGGCGGGCAGCCTATTTTGGCGGTGTTTCACTCCTCCTCCGCCAAAACCACAAAGCGTGCCGGTGAGGTGTGGAGCAGTGATCTGCCCTATCTCCAGAGCGTGGAAAGCCCCGAGGGCGAGGGCGTCCCCAATTATTACAGCCGCGCGGAGTTTACTCCGACGGGGTTTAAAGAGCTGTTTCTGGCCGCGTATCCGGAGGCGGACCTGTCCGGCTCCGCCTCGAGCTGGATGAAGGATTGGGTCGTTGGCGAGGACAGCAATGTGGAGTCCGTCACCGTGGGGGGCATCAGCGTCCGGGGGACAAAGCTGCGCACCATTTTCTCCTTGCGCTCTTCCACCTTTGAAGCGGAGGTGGAGGACGGGAAAATCGTCTTCTTCGTCACCGGGTACGGCCACGGCGTGGGGATGAGCCAATATGGCGCCCAGCAGATGGCGAAGGACGGCAAGGATTGGAAGGAGATCATCACCCACTACTATACCGGCGTCACCGTGGCGGTGCACACGCCGGAACGGTTGTCGTAATAAAAAAGAGCTTGAGGACGTAAAATCCTCAAGCTCTTTTTATTTTTGAAAAGGCGCGCAAGGGGATCGGAGATCATTCCTCCCGCTTACACGCTGCGAAAGCGGGAGAGAAAGTCTCGTGTCTCCTGCATTTGGGGATTGCCCAAAAGCTCCTCCGGCGTGCCCTCCTCGCAGATAACGCCCTGATTCATATATACCACCCGGCTGCTCACGTCCCGGGCGAAGGCCATCTCGTGGGTCACCACCAGCATGGTCATGCCCTCTCTTGCCAAATCCTTCATCACGTCCAGCACCTCGCCCACCATCTCGGGGTCCAGCGCTGAAGTCGGCTCATCGAACAGCAGAACCTCCGGCTCCATGGCAAGGGCTCTGGCGATGGCCACCCGCTGTTTCTGTCCACCGGAGAGCTGGCGGGGTCTTGCGTTGATATAGGGGGCCATGCCCACCCGATCCAGATACCCGAGCGCGGCGGTGCGGGCCTCTTCCGGGTCCCTTTTCAGAACCTTCACCTGCCCGACCACGCAGTTTTTCAAAACGGTCATGTTGTTGAACAGGTTGAAGGACTGAAACACCATTCCCACGCGGGAGCGGTATGCAGCCGCATCCACGCCCCGGTCCGCCATGTTCTTTCCGTGGAAGAGAATCTCGCCCGAGGTGGGGGTTTCCAGCAGGTTTACGCAGCGAAGCAGCGTGGACTTGCCGGAGCCGGAGGAGCCGATGATGGAGGTCACGTCTCCCTTCTCCACCGTGAAGTCGATGTCCCGCAGCACCTGATGACTGCCAAAGGCCTTGCCCAGATGGCGGATTTCAAGAATCGTCTCGCCCATGTCAGTTCTCTCCTCTCGAAGCGGAGTCCCCGTTTTTGGGAGAATGCTTGCCGCTTTCCCGGTACTCCTTGCTGTGCTCGTCAAAATTGCTGCCCCTGCCGGGATGATTGTAGGTTCCGGCGGTCATGGTCAAGGAGTCGGTCTGCACCAGCTCGTAGCTGTCGGACCCGTCCATCCGCCGCTCTATCCACCGCAGCAGGAAGGAGGCGGCAAGCGTCATGGTGAGATAGCCCGCCATTTCAATGGTGGCGGAGGGGAAGTAGGTGAAGGTGGCCCCGGAAATCGCCTTGTGGGCGGCAAAGAAGTCGGTAAAGCCGATGATAAACATTACGGAGGTGTCCTTGATGTTGATAATCAGGTTGTTGCCGATCTGGGGCATGATGTTCCGCAGGGCCTGGGGCAGAATGACACCCAACATGGTTTGGAAGTGGGTCATACCGATGGCCTTGGCCCCCTCTGTCTGTCCGGGATCAATGGAGAGAATGCCACCCCGGACGGACTCTGCCATATATGCGCCGGTATTGACGGATACCACCAGAATCGCCACGGTCCATATGTTCTCAAAGCGGACGGAGTTGTTGGTGAAATAGGGCAGGCCGTAATAAATAAATACCGCCTGCAAAATCATGGGCGTGCCACGGAAAACCTCAATATAAATTCGCAGCAGCACCCGCACCAGCCCCAGACCAACCCGCTTGACGGGATGGTCGGACTTAGAATGGGGAATCGTCTGCAAAATGCCGCAGCCAAGGCCGATGACGCAGCCGATTAACGTGGCGACCACGGCGAGAATCAGCGTGCGCCAAATGCCGCCCAGATAGCTCACCGTGCCGTATTTTACCCAGAGGTCGGCTATGTCGGCGGCCAGTTGTGGAAATCTTGACCAGTCCATAATGGGTTCCTCGTTCCCTCAGTATTCAGCGGGCGTGCCCGGACAGGAATGCTTAGGCCCCGATGGGCTGTACTGCCACTGCTTGCGCCATCAGGTCATTGAAATCGTCGGCGGTCATGCCGGAGAGGACGGAGTTCATCGCGTCCTTCAAAGCGGTGTTGCCCTTCATGACGGAGATGCCAATATTTACGTCCTCGTCGGAAACCGTGAAGTCATCGCCAGAGCCGGAGAAGTCCAGCAGCGTGAAATCGGGATAGGCAACCATCGCGCCCTGGGCGGTGGGCATGTCGGTGCACACAAAGTCCACCGCGCCGGTTTCCAGCGCCATCAGCATGGCGGGGGCGGATTCTGCCGCCGTCCGGATATCGGCGCCCTCAATCTGAGGCAGGCAGGTTTCATACCAGATGGTGCCCTGCTGGCTGGTGCAGGTGCCGCCGGCAAGGTCGCTGATGCCCTTGGCGCTTGCAAAGGCGCTGTCGGCTTTGGTAAGGCAGATGATGGAGGCGTACAGATAGGGACCTGCGAAGTCCACCTGCTCCGCCCGCTCGGCGGTCATGGACTGGCCCGCGATCACCGCATCCACGGCGCCGGACTGAACGGCGGGAACAAGAGATTCCCACTCCAGCCGGACAATTTCCAGCTTCCAGCCGTTGGCCTCGCAGAGCTTTTTGGCCATCATTACGTCGTAGCCGTTGGCATATTCATTGGTGTCACGGATGGGGACGGCGTCGTTGGAGTCGTCCGGCTGGGACCAGTTATAGGGCGCGTAGCCGCACTCCATGGCCACCGTCAGCACACCGTCCTCCACGCCGGAGGGAACCCCGCCGCCAGCGGAGGATGCGGAGGAACCGGCAGCTGCACCGGAGCCGGAGGCCGCTGGAGCGGAGCCGCCGCAGGCGGCAAGAGATGCGGCCATGGCCAGAGCCAGAACAAGAGTAAAAAACTTCTTCATAAATTTTTCTTCCTTTCAACCAATGGTATTTTGTGGCGGCTGATGTACAATATCCTTCTCCCTGCCGCAAAAAGAACGACAAAAAACGGGCCGCTTTGACGCAAAGCGACCCGTGGAAAAAGCAGGCAATACTGCCCGATTCAGCCATGATAGCGCTTCACAAAAAATGTGACAGTCCGGCGGGTATTCCCCGACAGCCCAGGTATCTTGGAGCAGGCAGCTCCAAAACCCTTCGGCGATGTCCCCTTTTCCGCGGCGGCTGCCTGCCGTTTTACTCGCGGTACTGATGAACCTCGCGCCTCTATCTGAGCGATCCAATTTTGAGGTATCCTATCACGATATAAAGGGGATGTCAACTGTATTCCCAAAATATTTTTGCATTTTTGTGCAAAATGTAAAATTTAGCAAAATTTAAGGGAAAGCGGTCGAAACTCGTTTGTCTTTGGTGGAATTGCGCATAAATAATCCTTTTCAAAATTGGAAGCAGATGATACAATGACCACAGCGGGCGACATTGCTTTGTACGGAGCTTTGAAGGCTGTCCGGCGCAGCCAATTATGTGTCGGACGTACGGGAGAGGTGTGCGGGTGAGAGCGCTTGAGTTCAGCGTTTTAAACTGGATACAGGAAAATTGCCGGACAGAGCTTTTGGACGGGTTAATGCCGCTGATCAGTGCGCTGTGTAATCACGGAGAAATCTGGATTGTGCTGGCGGCAATTTTGCTTTTTACGCGGAGATACCGGCGTACCGGCGCGGTTTTGGCGCTGGCGCTGCTTTTGGATGTGCTGCTTTGCAACGGGATTCTCAAGCCGCTGATTGCCCGGGTGCGGCCCTGCGACATGAATCCCGCAGTAACGCTTTTGATTTCCCGCCCACAGGACTGGTCGTTTCCGTCCGGGCACGCGGCGGCGTCCTTTGCCGCGGTGGGCGCTCTGCTGTCGGAGAAGCGCGGCAGACTGTTGGGGCCCGTCTTGATTTTGGCGGCCCTGATTGCTTTTTCACGGCTGTATTTATATGTGCACTGGCCCAGCGACGTGCTGGCCGGCGCGGTGCTGGGGTTGGCGCTGGGTCTGACCGCCGGGCATTTGATGCGGTGGGCAGATAAGAAAACGGGGCGGTTTCGTCCCGCCGGAGGAGAGGGAGAGATGTGAAGGACACGCGGAAGAAACAGAAAATTCTTCTGGTGGATGGGAACGGAGAGCGCCGTCAGCAGACCGCGGGGGTCCTGCATGGCACGTTTTGCGTAACATCCGCGCTGGACGGAGAAATGGCGGTGGACATCCTGCGTACGCGTCAGGACTTTGCCGCGATTCTGCTGCAATGCCGCCTGTTTGAATTCAGCGGGTTTGATGTGATGCACTTTCTTCATACGAACCGGCTGCTCAAGTCCATTCCCGTGATTGCCATGGGGGCGGAGGATGACGAGCTGAAAGCGCTGAGCCTTGGCGCCGCCGCGTTTTTTAAGGAGTCCAGAGAGCCGGACATTCTCTCCTGCCAGGTGCAGAACCTCGTGAATCTTTTCTGGAGAGATCGGGATTTGGACCCGTTGACCGGCGTTTTGCAGTGGGAGCAGTTTTTGAAAAAGGCACGGGACACGCTGGCGGAGGTGGAGCAGGACAAGAGGCCACGGTCGCTGTCCATCATCTTCTTAAATATGGACCGCTTCAAGGTGTTCAACGATCTTTTCGGTCGGGCCGCGGGCGACCAGCTTTTGCGGAATCTTGCGGCAAAGCTGACGGCGATGCGGGGCGTGATTCAGGTGGGCCGCGTGGGCGGTGACCGCTTTGTGCTGCTGTGCCGCACGGAAGAACTGGAGCTTTCCCGCTTCAATCGGCTGGGCGCCGAACTGATGCGGCGGTTGCATCTGAAATATGCGCTGCATCTGTGCTGCGGCGTTTATGAAATTGATGATCCCACGCTCCCGGTAGCGGAGCTTTGCGACCGCGCACAAATCGCGCAGGAAACCGTTTCCGGCCGCAGCGACAAGAGCGTGGCTCTTTATGACGAGGAGCTGCGCCGAAGCCTGCTGTGGGAGCAGGAGGTGGCCTCCGGGATGTATGAGGCGCTGGAGCAGGGCCAGTTTCAGGTGTATCTCCAGCCAATTTTCAGCCTGTCGTCCAACGCGCCGGTGTCGGCGGAGGCGCTGGTGCGCTGGGACCACCCCAAGCGTGGGCTGATTCCACCTGATCAATTTATCTCTATTTTTGAAAAAAACGGCTTTATTAACCGGCTGGACCAGTATGTATGGGAGCGGGTATTTCAATATCTGGCGGAGCTGAAGGCATCGGGCTATCCCGACGTGACCATTTCTGCCAACATGTCGCGGCTGGATATTTACAGCGCGGATATCTGCGGGCAACTGACGGGGCTTGCGAAAAAGTACGATGTGAACCCCGCCGTCTTTCGGATAGAGGTGACGGAAAGCGTCTATATGGAGGACCCGGGGCAGATGCTGGATTTGACTCGGCAACTCAACGCGGCGGGCTTTGCCGTTTTGATTGACGATTTTGGCAACGGCTACTCCTCACTCAATATGCTGATGAACATGACGGTGTCGTCTTTGAAGCTGGACATGGGCTTTATTCGCAGCGTTGGCAGCGACGAGCGGACCAACTGCGTGGTCAGCAGCATCGTGCGCATGGCCAAGTGGCTGGAGATGAGCGTGGTGGCGGAGGGTGCGGAGACACAAACTCATGTGGACTATCTGCGCTCTATCGGCTGCGACCGGGTGCAGGGTTATTATTTCTCCCGCCCTGTTCCCAAAGACGATTTTTTCTCCCTGCTGGAGCGCTACCGGTCGGCTTCCGCGCTCGAGCGACCCCGGATTTTTGACAAGACGGCGGACACCCGGGCCGTGTGGGGCGCTGTGAAGTCCTATGACAGGATGATGCGGGGGAGAATGGACGCGGCGGCCATGTTTGAGCAGTTTGGAGACGCGGCGGAGATCCTCAGCGTGAACGACGGGTATTACCGACTGATGGAAAGTTCTCCCGAGCTTTTGTTCCGCAGCGGGCAGTTGATTACTGACTGGCTGGAGGAACGGGACCGTCCCGCGTTTCTCGGCGCGATGGACGCCGCTTCGGAAACGGGAGAGCGGCAGGAGCTGGTGATTCGGCGGTATATGGATTCTTACCGGATTAAAAGTCTGATGGTCAGTGTCTGCTATATGGGGCGCAAGGACAGCCGCAAGCTGTTTTTGGCACTGTTTCGGGATATCTCTTTACTGAAGCTGCCTGCGGAGTTTGGCTGCATGGTGCCCTCCGCCGCCCCCCGCGAGGAGGATGGGCAGCCCCGGCAGCCGCAGATATTGGGCTGCCGTACCTGCCCCAAGCTCTTAATTGTGGAGGACAACCGGGTGAATCAATTGGTGCTGGAGAAGATGCTCTCTTCTCAATACAGCATTCTGGAAGCGTCCAACGGCAAGGCGGGGCTGGATGCCCTGCGCAGCGGGGAAAACATCGGCGTGGTACTGCTGGATATCATCATGCCCATTATGGACGGATACGAATTTCTGCAAAAGAAGGCGCAGGACCCGGCTCTGAGGGACATTCCGGTGCTGGTGCTTTCCCAAACGGATAATCTGGACAGCGAGGAAAAGGCCCTGCGTCTGGGGGCCAGAGGCTTTGTGCGCAAGCCATATGACCCTGAGGATTTGAGAAAAACGCTGGATGCGCTGGCGAATGGAATCTGATGATTGATAAAAGCACCCCTGCAACTCGCGGCGGCAGCCTTTGCCGCCGCGAATTTTGCGGGAACGCCGTGCAAAAGCATGAAAACGAGGAGACAGCAAACCCTATGTTGAAGTCAAAGGCTTATGAAATTGATATGTGCAGCGGACCGATTCTGAAAAAAATGCTGCGCTTTGCCGTGCCGCTGATGGCCTCCGGTGTGCTTCAGTTACTGTTCAACGCGGCGGACGTGATTGTGGTGGGACGGTTCTCCGGGGACAATTCCATGGCTGCGGTGGGGTCCAACGCGGCGCTGATCAACCTGCTGACAAATTTGTTTGTCGGGCTCTCCGTGGGCGCAAACGTCCTGGCGGCCCGGTATTTCGGGGCAAAGCGGGAGCGAGAGCTCCACCGCGCGGTCCACACCACCATGCTTCTTGCCTTTTGCAGCGGCATGGCGCTGATTGTGGTGGGCATCGCCATGGCCCGGCAGGTGCTGGTCTGGATGCAGACGCCTCCCGCCGTGCTGGATTTGGCAGTGCTGTACCTGCGAATCTACTTTTTGGGGATGCCCGCCCTGATGCTCTATAACTTCGGCGCGGGTCTTCTGCGTTCCAAGGGAGATACCCGGCGCCCCCTGTATTACCTGCTGCTGGCGGGCATTGTGAACGTGGCGCTGAATCTGCTGCTGGTCATCGTGTTTGATCTGGACGTGGCGGGCGTGGCCATTGCAACCGTGGTGTCTCAGTGTATTTCCGCGGCGCTGGTGGTTGCCTGCCTGATGAGGGAGACGGGGAGCTTTCATCTGGAGCTGCGGGCGCTGCGCTTTTACAAGGAGCAGCTCCTCGGCATTTTGCGGGTGGGTCTGCCCGCCGGAGTGCAGGGCATTATTTTTTCGCTGTCCAACGTGGTAATCCAGTCCTCCGTCAACTCTTTGGGCGAGATTGTCATGGCGGGCAGCGCCGCCTCCAGCAATATCGAGGGGTTTGTATACGTGGCGATGAACGCTGTCTATCAGGCAACGCTGTCTTTTACCAGCCAGAACGTAGGCGCGGGGCGGATGGACCGCGTCAATCGCATTTTGATGACGGGGCTGGGCTGCGTAACGGCCACGGGACTGGTGCTGGGCGTTGGTGCGTGGCAGGCAGGACGGCTTTTGCTTGGAATCTACTCCAGGGACCCGGCGGTGGTGGAGGCTGGCTTTGTGCGCCTTGGCATTATCTGCGGGACCTATTTTGTCTGCGGCATGATGGACACGATGGTAGGCGCTCTGCGGGGCATTGGCTACTCCGTGATGCCCATGATGGTGTCGCTGATGGGGGCCTGTGTCCTGCGTCTTGTGTGGGTTGCCACGGTCTTTCAGATTCCGGCGTATCACACACCGGAGTGCGTTTACTGGTCCTATCCCATCTCATGGATAGTGACCCTTTTAATCCATGTGCTCTGCTATCTCTGGGCCAAGCACAGGGCAGACCAACGCTTCGCCGAAGCGCAGGCGAGACGGGAAGTTGCGGAGATTTCTGGCCAAAATACTAAATAGGGTATTGCAAAATGAATTGATACACTATATAATGTGGTTATTATAAAACCGTTTGGTTGACATAAAAGTAAGTTGGGAAGAACTATTTTGGCTTTTCGACAAGAGGGAGCGGCAGAAAATCATGAAAATTATTAAAAGAAACGGCAGTGAAGCGGGCTTTGACCGGGAGAAAATCGCGGCGGCGGTGGAAAAATCAAACCTTGCGGACGGGCAGACGCCGGAGCTGTCCCATGCGCAGGTGGAGCAAATCGCGCTGAACGTCGAGACCACGGCGGAGAAGGTTGGCCGGACGCTGAACGTGGAGGAAATTCAGGAGCTGGTGGAGACGGAGCTAATGCGCCACAGCGCCTATGAAACAGCGAAGCGCTATATCCGCTATCGTTATACCCGGACGCTGGCCCGGGCCGCCAATACCACGGATAATCAGATTCTCAGCCTCATCGAGTGCAACAACGAAGAGGTTATGCAGGAAAACTCCAATAAGAATCCCACGGTGAACTCCGTCCAGCGGGACTATATGGCGGGCGAGGTGTCCAAGGACATCACCAAGCGGCTTCTGCTGCCGACGGAGGTTGTGCAGGCCCACGAGGAGGGCGTGATTCACTTCCACGACATGGACTATTACGCCCAGCACATGCATAACTGCGATCTTGTCAATCTGGAGGACATGCTGCAAAATGGAACGGTGATTTCCGGCACGCTGATTGAAAAGCCCCACAGCTTTTCCACCGCCTGCAACATTGCCACCCAGATTATTGCGCAGGTGGCTTCCAGCCAGTATGGCGGGCAGTCCATTTCCCTTGCCCATCTGGCGCCCTTCGTGCAGGTTTCCCGAGATAAAATCCGGGGCGACGTGCTGGCGGAGGCCGCCGCAATGGGCGGTCATCCCGAGGGGGAGGTTTTGAACCGGATTGTGGAAAAGCGCCTTCGCGCGGAAATCCGCCGGGGTGTGCAGACCATCCAGTATCAAGTGGTTACGCTGCTGACCACCAACGGGCAGGCCCCGTTCGTGACGGTGTTCATGTATCTGGGCGAGGTGTCCGACCCCCAGACCAAGCGGGACTTGTCGGTGATTATCGAAGAGACGCTGACCCAGCGGTATCAGGGCGTGAAAAACGAAGCGGGCGTGTGGATTACCCCGGCGTTCCCCAAGCTCATTTACGTGCTGGAGGAGGACAACGTCCGCCCCGGAACACCCTATTACTATCTGACGGAGATGGCGGCCAAATGCACTGCCAAGCGGATGGTGCCGGACTATATTTCCGAAAAGGTGATGCTTCAGAACAAGATTGATAAAAATGGGCAGGGCCACTGCTACACCTGCATGGGCTGCCGTTCCTTCCTGACCCCCTATGTGGACCCGGAGACGGGAAGCCCCAAGTATTACGGGCGGTTCAATCAGGGGGTGGTCACCATCAATCTGGTGGATGTGGCCCTGTCCTCCGGCGGAGATATGGACCGCTTTGAGGAGGTTTTTTCCAAGAGGCTTGAGCTTTGCTACCAAGCGCTGATGTGCCGCCACAAGCGGCTCAAAGGCACTCTCTCCGATGCGGCCCCCATCCTGTGGCAGTATGGTGCGCTGGCCCGACTGAATAAGGGCGAAACCATTGACAAGCTGCTTTACGGCGGATATTCCACCCTGTCTCTTGGCTATGCGGGGCTTTACGAGTGCGTGAAGTACATGACCGGGAAATCTCACACCGACCCGGAGGCCACGCCCTTTGCGCTTTCCATCATGCGTCGGCTCAATGAGGCTACCGCTGCGTGGAAGGCCAAGGAAAACATTGACTTTTCCCTGTACGGCACGCCGCTGGAGTCCACCACCTACCGATTCGCCAAGTGCTTGCAAAAGCGGTTCGGCATTGTCCCCGGTGTGACGGACAAGGCCTATATCACCAACAGCTATCACGTCCACGTGTCTGAGGAGATCAACGCCTTTGACAAGCTGGAGTTTGAATCTCAGTTTCAGGCGCTGTCCCCCGGCGGGGCCATCAGCTACGTAGAGGTTCCCAACATGCAGGACAACATCCCCGCGGTGTTAAGCGTGATGGAGTATATCTACGACCATATTATGTACGCCGAGCTGAATACCAAGAGCGACTATTGCCAGACCTGCGGCTACGATGGAGAAATCTCTATTGTGGAGGACGATGGCAAGCTGGTTTGGGAGTGCCCTAAGTGCGGCAGCCGGGATCAGAACAAGCTGAACGTGGCCCGGCGGACCTGTGGCTATATCGGGACCCAGTTCTGGAATCAGGGCCGGACGCAGGAGATTCGGGAGCGGGTGCTCCACCTCTAAATCAACGAAAAAAAGCCCGCCGGAGGTCCTCCGGCGGGACTTTTCGAGGTGTGCCATGAATTATGCCAATATCAAAACCTGCGACATTGCAAACGGCGTGGGGGTGCGGGTCAGCCTGTTTGTCTCCGGCTGTACCCACGGCTGCCCCGGCTGCTTTAACGCCGAGGCGCAGGATTTCCAATATGGAAAGCCCTTTACACGGGAGACGGAGGAGCTGGTGCTCCGGGCGCTGGAGCCGTCCTATGTGGCGGGACTGACGCTGCTGGGGGGCGAGCCCTTTGAACCAGAAAACCAGCGTGCGCTGCTGCCCTTTCTCCGCAGGATACGGGCCGAGCGCCCGGGAAAAACCGTGTGGGCCTTTTCCGGCTATACCTGGGAGGAGCTGGCGGTGGAGAGCCGCGCCCGATGCGAGGCAACGGACGAGCTGTTGGCCCTCACCGATGTACTGGTGGACGGGGAGTTTGTCCAGTCGCTGAAGGACATTTCCCTGCGCTTCCGCGGCAGCGCCAACCAGCGAATTATCGACGTGCCCGCGTCTTTGCGGGAGGGAGAAGCGGTTCTCTGGAAGGGCTGACAAGATAAAGCCCCTTCATGTGCAGAATGGACGGAGGGGGTTTGCACAAGCCCGCCGGGACCGACGCGGCAGAGGGGGCTCGCCCTTGCGAGGCGGCGGAGAATTACCCACAGCGGGCTGCGGAAGTGAATTTCGCAGCCCGCTGTGTTTTTACCGCCCGGGGCTTGAAAATGGGCCGGGCCTTTGTTGGGAAAACAAACCGCAGGACAAGGCAGGCAAGCGGATTCTCGCTTTTGGCCCTGCCCGGCATGAAAGCGCTTCCCTCCGCATACATCCAAACAGCCGGGTGAAACTGTTTCACGGGGGAGGAGGAGAAGCAAATGAAAACCCCACTTTCCAAAGCGGAGTCAACGGGATGCTCTTCCGGGGCTGTCCCCGGTCTGAGGACGCTGAAAAATCTGCTGACAACCGCCTTAGTGCCAATGGGGAGCGCGCTGTACATCTACGGCGGAGGGTGGAACCGGGAGGATACCGGCGCGGGCCCTCAGGCGGTCCGCATCGGGCTTGCGCCGGAGTGGTGCGCATTTTTCAGGGCGCAGAACAAATGCTATTTTTATCGGGACTATTATCCCGTATTGGGTAGAAACATCTATTATTACGCGGGGCTGGATTGCTCCGGTTATCTGGGCTGGACGGTGTACAACACGCTCCATGACCAAGACGGCCTTCCCGGCTATGTGTACTCTGCTGCCGAGATGGCAGGGAATTTCGCCCGTCGTGGCTGGGGCCGTCTGACGGAAATCGGGGAGGGAAATGCGCTTTGTCCGGGGGATATTTGCAGCATCGCGGGACACGTCTGGCTGTGCATGGGGACCTGCGGCGACGGCAGCGTTCTGCTGGCCCACTCCACGCCTTCCGACAGCCGCGTGGGCTGCCCCGGAGGGGGGGTACAGCTCAGCGCACTGTCACCCGGTAATTCTGATTGCTGCGAAGCGCTGGCGCTGGCGGAGACAGTGATGCGGCGCTGTCCCGCGTGGTATGCACGTTATGCGGCGGTTAAAAAACCGTGGGAGGTTTATATGGCGTTTTCCGGCGGTGTGTTCCGTTGGGCGCTTGACGGGGGCGTGCTTACTGACCCGGAGGGGTTTGCCACTCTCTCGGCGGGGGAGGTGCTGTCGCAAATTTTCGGAGGGACGGGGCTTTCTTGTTCTCACCGGTGAATGGAGGTTGGGATTTCCCTGATGAGAACCCGCTCTCTTCCTTTGAGTGTCGCGCAAGAAAACGATTCTTCCCAGACAAAAGCCCCCGCTTTTAACGCCGCTGCGTCCCAAGCTCGGGCCGAAAAAGTGGAACTCCTTTTCTTTTAGAACTGCTCGTTTCCACACAAAAGCTTTGGAAGCTTCTATGTAAAAACGCAAAAAGGTCCGGGGGATCAACTCTGTTGATCCCCCGGACCTTTTTTCCTTACATGGACCGAAATATGTCCTTATTCTGCGTAAAATACTCCACGCCGGAATACAGAGTGGTCACCACAATCACCCACACGCATGCGGTGTTTAGCACCTTTGGGATGGGCAAAAACATCAGCACAAGGCAGACCATGGTGGCCGCGGTTTTCACCTTGCCGGACCAGCCGGCGGCGATGACGCGCCCCGCGTCAGACGCCAGCATTCTAAGCCCGCTGACGGCAAATTCCCGGCAAATGACAATCAGCAGGGCCCACGCGGGCATCTGTCCGATTTCCACAAACCAGAGCATGGCCGCAGTGACCAGCATTTTGTCGGCGAGAGGGTCTGCAAACTTCCCAAAATCCGTGACCAAATTTCTGGACCGGGCAATGTGGCCGTCCAGCAAATCGGTGAGACTTGCCAGAATGAAAATGGCCAGCGCCGCGTAATTCGCGCCGGGAAAGCCCCAGTACAGCACCGTCATGAATACCGGAATCAGCAAAATGCGCAGCAGGGTCAGCTTATTCGGCAGATTCACCGTGGCTCACTCCTTTTCTCCGGTCAGCTCGCCGTCCGTGGTTCCGGTGAGGCGGACATTTATAAATTCTCCGGGACGGGCCTCGTCGGCATCAAACCAAATGCGTCCGTCAATATCCGGGGACTCGGCATAGCTGCGCCCGTAATAGCGCTGGGCCTGAGGGTCAAAGCCCTCGCACAAAACCTCCCGCACAGAGCCGAGGACGGATTCGTTGTACCCGTCGATCACATCGGACTGTACGTCCACCAGCAGCTCCGCCCGGCGGCGGGCCTCGTCGGCATCCACATGGTCCATTTTGGCGGCGGGAGTTCCCTCCTCGGGAGAGAAGGGGAACACGCCCGCCCGCTCGATTTTCGTCTCCCGCAGGAATTCGCAAAGCTCTTCAAAAGCCGCGTCGTCCTCCAGCGGCAGTCCCGCGATGATGCTGGTGCGCAGCACCAGACCGGGAATGCGCGCCCGCAGTTTGTCCAAAAGGACCAGTAGCTCCGCCTTGGTGTCACGGCGGTTCATGGCCTTTAAAATCACGTCGTTGCAGTGCTGGATAGGAAGGTCGATATACTTGAGAATCTTCGGTTCCGCCGCGATGACCTCCATCAACTCATCATCGATCTCGTCAGGGTAGAGGTAGTGGAGCCGAATCCAGTGGAAGTCCAGCTTGCACAGCTCCCGCAGCAGGGGAGCAAGCTGATGCTTACCCGTCAGGTCCGTTCCATACCGGGTGATATCCTGCGCAATCACAATCAGTTCCTTCACGCCCCGGTCCGCCAAATCTCTGGCTTCCTCCAAAAGGTGCTTCATGGGGCGGCTGCGGTATTTTCCGCGCAGAGAGGGAATGACACAATAGGCGCAGCGGTTGTCGCAGCCCTCCGCGATCCGCAGGTATGCGTACCAGCCGGGAGTGGAGAGAACCCGCTCCCCCTCTTGCTCCGCCGTGTGGATGCTGCCGAAGCGGCAAGGCCGCTCTCCGGCCATCACGGCTTCCACGGCGGCGGCCACGTCGCCGTAGCTTCCGGTGCCCAACACGCCGTCCACCTCCGGCAGCTCGCCCAGCACATCCTCCTGATACCGCTGGGCCATGCAGCCGGTGACGAGAATTTTTTGGACCTTTCCTGCCTTTTTCAGCGTACCCATCTCCAGAATGTTGTCAATGGCCTCCTCGCAGGCAGAGGCCAGAAAGCCGCAGGTGTTCACCACCGCCACGTCCGCGCCCTCCGGCGCGGGGGCAACGGTGTGGCCCGCCGCCGTGACGGTGGCCATCATCTGCTCGCAGTTCACCTGATTCTTCGCGCAGCCAAGGGAAATAAACGCAACACTGTACTTCAAAATAGCTCCTCCATTGCATGGGTTTCGATTTGCGGGCCGCGCCAAGAGCGCGGCCCAATGTGTCCTGATGGTTTTGACGCGGCCTGATTGTTACAATGCGGACTTGCCTGTTTTTACACAGCTTCTGCCTTCATACGGCTTTTTTAAAACAACTCCGGCCTGTTTCGGCGCAGACAATGCCTTAAAAAAAGGATACTCAGGAATCGTCCGGCAGCTCTGCCCACGCGGACAGCCCGGTTCTCACGTCGCTCCAGCCAAAGCCCCGGCGCGCCAGCGCGCCGGCGGCACGGCGGTGCTCCCGCTCGTCCGGCGGACCCTTGCGAAAGCGGTCTTGCAGATACGCCGCGATAATGTCCGCCGGGTCCGGGGCGGAAGACATGGCGTCTTCCCACAGTTCCCGGGGGACGCCGTGTTTGTAAAGCTCGTCCCGGTAGCGCGCGGGGCCGTAGCCCTTTTCCGCCAAGTGGCGCACCAGAAGGGCGGCATACTCCCCATCGTCCAGCGCGCCAATGGCTTCCAGCCATTCGGCGGCGTAGCGAGCCTCCGTTTCCGACGCGCCTTTTTCCGTCAGCTTTCGCTCCAAATCCCGTCGGGACATTGCCCGCCGCCCGATCAGCTCCGCTGCCCGGGCCTTTGCGTCGGAGCCGGAGGCGGAAGCCTTCAGCCGCCCCAATGTCTCTTCGTCCAGCCCGTCTCCGGCCCGCAGGCCAAAGTCCAGAAGCTCCTGCTCGGTGATTTTCAGCAGCGTCCCATCCTCAAGAAACACCAGAACTCGCCCGGAGACATGCTTCGACCGCTCTAAACGGTCAATTTTCATCGTTAAAATCGTCTGCGTCCACATCCACGGCCCGGCCCGCCGCCTTGGCCGCCACGCGGGACTGACCGGTGAGCAGTTTATCGAAGTTGGCGCGGATATCCGCTTCCAGTTTTTCCATCACTTCCGGGTTATCACGCAGGTAGTTTTTCGCGGTGTCACGGCCCTGACCGATGCGGGTTTCCCCCATGGAGAACCAAGACCCGGATTTCTGCACCAAATCCAACTTAATTCCCAAGTCAATCAACTCTCCGCTGCGAGAGATGCCCTCGCCGTACATGATGTCAAACTCCGCCTCACGGAATGGTGGGGCCATTTTATTCTTCACCACCTTGGCCCGGGTACGGTTGCCGATCAGCTCCGTGCCGTTTTTCAGGGCCTCGATGCGGCGCACGTCGATGCGGATGGAGGAATAGAACTTCAGAGCCCGGCCGCCGGTGGTGACCTCGGGATTTCCGTAAGTAACGCCCACCTTTTCCCGGAGCTGGTTGATAAAGATGACGATGCAGTTGGTTTTGCCGATGGCGCCGGTGAGCTTGCGCAGGGCCTGGCTCATCAGCCGGGCCTGAAGGCCCACGTAGCTGTCGCCCATGTCGCCCTCGATTTCCGCACGGGGAACCAGCGCGGCTACGCTGTCAACCACCACCACGTCGATGGCGCCTGAGCGCACCAACGCTTCGGTGATCTCCAATGCCTGCTCGCCGGTGTCCGGCTGGGAAATCAGCATGTTCTCAATGTCCACACCAAGAGCCCGGGCATAGGTGGGGTCCAGCGCGTGCTCCGCGTCCACGAAGGCCACCTCGCCGCCCTTCTTCTGGGCCTGTGCCACTACATGCAGGGCCAGCGTGGTTTTACCGGAAGATTCCGGCCCGTAAATCTCAATGATGCGGCCCCGGGGCAATCCTCCCACGCCCAGCGCCAGATCCAGCGCCAGCGACCCGGTGGGTACGGTGTCGATCTCCAGGTTCGACCGATCTCCCAGCCGCATGATGGAGCCCTTGCCATAGGCCTTTTCAATCTGGGCGATGGCGCTTTTAATGGCCTGATCCTTGTCCGAGGCGATTTCCGCCTTCTTATCCGGCAGTGAGGATGCGGCTGCTTTATCTTTTGCCATAGTCTTCTTCCTCCTTATTTTTAGGACCGTGCAGTAAAAACTCTTTTAAAGCGCGCAAACAGACACACATTGGTCCGTTTGTCCCGGCTTAAATCTCGGCGCACAGCGTTCCAAACACCACGCGGGGAATCCCGTTTGTGTCCTTCACCACCTGAATGTCCCCGAAACCGGCGGCGCGCATGATGCGCAGTACGCTGTCCGCCTGCCCGATGCCCACCTCGAAGTACAGCCGCCCGCCGGGGGCCAGCGCCTGCCGCCACCGCTCCACAATGTCGCGGTAAAAGTCCAGCCCGTCCGCGCCGCCGTCCAGCGCCAGATGGGGCTCATAGTCCCGCACCGCCGCATCCAGCGAAGGAATGTCCCCCACGGGGATATAAGGGGGATTAGACACGATGCAGTGAAACTCCCCCAAAGCGGGGGAGGGCTTTTGCCGCGCGTCCGTCTGCATGCAGACCGCCCTTCCGGAAAGGCCGCAGCGCCGCACGTTCTGGCGGCAGATTTTCAGCGCCGCTTCGCTTAACTCGCCCAGCACCACCCGGGCCTGAGGCACCCGGCAGCCGATGGCGAGTCCCACGCAGCCGCTGCCGGCGCACAAATCCAGCACCCGGCACTCGGACAGAGCGCCGCAAAACTCAATGGCCTGCGCGGCCAAAACCTCCGTGTCTGTCCGGGGAATCAGCACGGCGGGGGAGATGTCCAGCGGCAGGCCGAAAAATTCCCACTCGCCCACAAGATACGCCACCGGCTCTCCCGCCAGACGCCGCTTAAGCAGGTCGTGGGCCCGCTGCTCCAGCTCCGGCGAGGCGTACAGCGCCCCGTCCCGCACCAGTTCTTCCCGGTTCTTCCCGGTGGCGAAGCACGTCAGCTCCCGAGCCTCCAGTGTGGCCATTTCCACACCGGCGGCTTTCAGTCCGGCGCGAAGGTCCATATATAAATTGTTATAGGTCTTGGTCACGTTTGCTTCATCCTTTTTAAAAAAGCTGTGATTACCAGGCGTCCTGCCCCTTTTCGTTGGGCAAAACCAGCTCCAGCGAACGGATAGCGCACTCAATCATAGAGTCTTCCGGCTCGTTGGTGGTGAAATTCTGCATCCACATGCCCGGGGCGGTCAGGGCCTTTGCAAGGCCGGAGCTGCTGCGGCCCACCCAGCGGTTGAACTCATAGGTAATGCCCACCACCAGCGGCAGCAGCACCAGATGTACCAGTGTGCGCAGCCACACGTTGGTGATCGGCCAGATACCGAACACCGCGGAGGAAATAAGGATGGACACAAAAATCACCACAAATAGAAAGCTTGTGCCGCAGCGGGGATGGTGCCGGGGTTGAATGCGGACGTTTTCCACCGTCAAGGGCAGGCCCGCTTCGTAGCAGAAGATGGTTTTATGTTCCGCGCCATGGTACTGAAACACCCGGTAGATGTCCTTCATTTTCGAACAGGCCACCAGATAAATCATAAAGATAATGATTTTCAAAACGCCTTCCACCACGTTGCGCCCCCACAGAGGGAAGCCGGGGAAGAAGTGGAGAATCCCGCCGGTGATAAACGTGGGCAGCACCAGAAACAGCAGCAGTGACATTCCAACGCCCACCACGGTGGCCACCGCCACCAGCATTGCCTCCAGCTTTTTGCTGGATAAGTGCTTTTCAAGCCACAGATCAAACTTGGACGGCTTTGCCGCCTCGTCCTCCGGGTAAAAGTCCGCGGAGTACATCAGGGCCTTCACGCCCTTGACCATGGAGTCCAAAAAGTTTACGGTGCCCCGCACCAGCGGCCAGCCCAAAAACGGATGCCGCTCCTTGATAAGGTGGAGCTCTTCCACCTTTTCCACCAGATTTCCCTCGTGATCCCGCACGACAATGGCCTGCTTTTCAGGCCCGCGCATCAAAATGCCCTCGATCAAAGCCTGTCCGCCGATGCTGGTGCGGAAGGCACAGGAATTGTTTTCTGCCATGTGTGGTCCTTTCTAGTTACTTAGAATAGCACAAAATTTCCGTAAATGCAACATTTGTTCTACAATATTTTTGCCGCCCGCGTGATCCGGCGGCAAAGACGCCCGTGTGTCTGCCACAAAAGGCGGCGGACGGCAGGGGCGGATTTTTTAGTTTCCGATTGGCAGGGAGATGGTCACCACCGTGCCGCCGCCCTGTGCGTTGGTAATGTCGAACTTTCCGCTGTGCAGGGTGACAATTTCGTTGCACACAGCAAGGCCGATACCGCTGCCCCGGGCTTTGGAGGAGCCTTTGTAAAATTTCTGCTTCACGTAGGGCAGCTCCGCCTCCGGAATGCCGGGGCCGAAGTCCCGCACCCGAACCACCTCGTATTCGTTTTCAAGAGCCACAGAGGCGGCGATCCGTTTGCCGGAGCCGCCATGTTTGGCGGCGTTATCCAGCACGTTGCAAAACACCTGCTTCAGCCGTTCCGGGTCCGCGGAGATAGGGGGGAGGTCCTCGCCGTCGGCGTCGTAGTCCAGCTCAATGTCCTCCTGACGGAACAGCTCGCGATAGGTAAAAATCGCGTCCTCAAACTCGCTGCGAAGGTCTACACCCGCCTCTACCCGCAGGGTGAAGCGCCCGTCCTCCATTTTGGAGAATTCTAAAAGCTCCTCCACCATGGTACTTAGGCGGCGGGCCTCCCGCAGAATAATGCGGATGCCCTTGCGAAGCTGCGCCGGGTCGCCGGAGGCGTCTGCCAGAATTGTCTCGCCCCATCCGTTGATGGCGGTGAGAGGGGTGCGCAGCTCGTGGGACACGGAGGAGATAAACTCCGTTTTCATCTTCTCGTTCCGCCCGATTTTCATCGACATGTCATTGATATTATTCACCAGCTCGCCCAGCTCGTCGGTGTACCTATTTTCAATTTGAAGCCCGTAGCCCCCGGCGGAAATTCGCTTCGCCGCATCGGACACCACCGCCACCGGCTCCACCACCCGATTGATGAACAGGAGGTTTGAAACCACCACCATCGCCATGCAGACAGCCGCAATCAAAAATACCGCCAGCACGGATAAAAGCCCCTGCCGGTCCACGTCCCGCAGCGCCGTCACCAGCCGCAGCACGCCCACTACCCGGCTGTTAAACATCAGCGGGTAGGACACGGAGAGGATGCGCTCTCCCGTGGCGGGGTCCTCACCCTGAAACACGGCCTTTTCCCCGGTGGAAACCGCATCGGGAATGTCGGCTGTTTTGGGAGAGGTTCCCACGGTGAGTCCGTAGCTGGAGGCCTGAATGCGTCCGCTGGGGCTGATGAACTGCAATTCAATGCGGTCCTTGTCCTCAAAAGAGTCAGTGGAGTACACCGCCATCTGATAGTACTCCGCATAGCTGTTCATGAAATAGCTGTTGAAGGAGTCCGCCGCTTCCTGCGCCCGAATCTCCAGGCCACGCTGCATCCCGCCGTAATAATAGCTGGCAACGCCGGCGGAAAACAGCGTCACAATCAGCACCAGCAGGGCAAGTACGGGCATAATGGTGTTGAGAATCCACCGCTGGCGCAGCCCGCCGATGTGCAGATATTTTTTTCGCATACTTCCGCCTGTTTTCGGCATGATTCTCCGTCCTCTTTTTCCTTTTATCGTAAGCGCGGCGTCACAGGCCCCATTTGTAGCCGTAGCCCCAAATGGTGGTGATAAACGCGGGGTTTGCCACGTCGTCCTCAATTTTTAGACGGAGCCGCCGAATGTTCACGTCCACGATTTTCAGCTCCGCAAAATAGTCCCGGCCCCAGACCGTGTCCAAAATCTCCTCCCGGCTCAGGGCCTTTCCGGGATTCTCCATAAACATCTTCACAATGGAATATTCCACCTGCGTCAGTTTAATACGCTTGCCGTTTTTCTCCAGCGTGCGGTTCCGGGTGTTCAGCAAAAAGGGCGGCTGGTTTAACTCCCCGGCAGGCGCTGGGTCCTCGCCCCCCGCCCTGCGAAACAGGGCGTCCACCCGGGCGGTAAGCTCGGCAGGGGAGAAGGGCTTTGTCACATAGTCGTCCGCACCGGTCATCAGGCCCGTCACCTTGTCCATCTCCTGTGTGCGGGCGGTGAGCATGATGATGCCGATTTTCGTGTTGGTGGCCCGAATCCGGCGGCAGACCTCAAACCCGTCGATACCCGGCAGCATAATGTCCAGCAGCGCCACCGTCACGTCTGGGTTTTCCCGCAGCCGATCCATGGCTTCCTCGCCCGTTTCCGCCTCGATGGCGTCGTAGCCTGCCCGGCGCAGATTGATGACAATGAAATCGCGAATGCTGGACTCATCCTCCAGCACCAAAACTTTTTTCATGAGTGCTCCGTCCTTTCCAAGTATTCTCAGTTGTCTCCCGCCAGCCATTCTCCCGTGATGAGGCTGAAAGCGGCGCGCAGTTCGTCCTCCGTCATGCTCAGTGGCCAGGTGTTGTTGGCTTCCGGCAACAGCTCCGCCGAGTAGACCGTTTCGGCCCGGCGGCTGAGTATGAACCGCCCGCCCCGCACGGCTTTAATCTCCCGGCTGCTTCCGGTGACGGCACTGATTTTCAAAAATTCCCGCGTCCCGGTATCATCGCGGTAGGAGAAGGTCACGGTGGCTTCCTCCGGGCCGGAGTCCCGCCGCACCGTCACCTGATTCAGCCAGCTTTCCGGCAGGACCAGATACCAGCCATCTTCCACGTCATGGTAGGTAGACGCGACCCGCGTGGAAGCGCCTGAAATGTCGTAGCCCCGCCACTCGATGCGGTAATAACCCTGCCCGCCCTCGGACATGGCGATCAGCGCCGGAACCGGCGCTTCGGTGGTTTTGTCGCCATTGATGTCCGTGGGGTAGAGGGAGAGGAACCGGGCGATCTCGGTGGATATCCCGGTAATGTCGGAGAGCACAATGTTGTCCAGCTCCCCGTCCCGGTCCACCAAAATATCTGTGATGGCGGTGGTGGAATCAGAGACGCCTACCACAAACAGCGCCGGCGTTCCGTCCTGCAAGGCGCCGGATACCACCCGGCCCAGATTGCTCAGCTCCGCCATGGTGACGGATATTTTGCAGGAGGATTTCAGCGCCATGGTTCCATCCTGCCAGACATACCGCTCGGCGACACCCATGCCCTCCGTGTCCGCCCGGAAGGCCACCAGCTCGCTGCGGCCGTCTGCGTCCAGATCGGTCAGGACGTACTTGACATAGGTGGTGCGCAGCAGCTCCTCGGGCTGCTGGCCGCGCAGGGCGTAAATCGTCAGCGCTTGCATCTCGGAGGCGGTCTTCCAGCCCACCGCCAGCTCCGTGTAGCCGTCCCCGTCAAAATCGCTGTATACGATGCTGAAGATGGCGCTGCCGCTGCCTTCAATCACGGCGGAGCGATGGTAGCTTCCGTTGCTGGCGCTGAAGATATAAATTTTCAGAGGCTTTTCCTCGTTTGGTTTGCGCATAAAGGCAAGGGCTTCCTCTTGTCCGTCTCCGTCCAGATCCACCAGTTGCACCGGCTGGATGTTGGACCCGGAGGTGGGGGCGGCGTATTCCGCGCCTTCTTCAATCAGCGTGTTGATGCTGGCCTCCAGCTCCCGGTATTCGGCAGGAAGACTGGGTAGGCTGTAAAGGTCCTCCGCAGTTTCCGGCTTTAGCCCGGCGCAGCCGCTCAAAAGAAGACAGAGAGCCGAGAAAAGCGAGACTGCGGCCATACACCTCAGCTTGTTTTTCAATAGGTCCGCCTCCTTTTTGCCGCCCCGTTAGGGTCTAAACTCTTTTTATCTCAATTATAACAGTATATCATACCTTTTATCGGTTTGGTAGTGTTTCTTCACGTTTCCGGGCGCAATTTACCGACTGTTCACGTTCCGAAATTTTCCCCGCGGCGGTTCAGCACCAATTTTCGCAAAATTGCACTTTACATTTCCAAAAATCATGCTATAATATCATTTGTCTCTGGCTCCGGAGAATTCTGGTGTGCGCCCTGCCTTGGGGGAGCGCCTTGCTTGGCTGGAGCCGCAGCCGGTAAGTCTGCGGGAAATATTTGGGGGCGTAGCTCAGCTGGGAGAGCAAGTGGTTTGGTTCTATGCCCTCTCGTTTTGGGGCGTAGTTCGTTTGGCTGGCATTTGGTTCGCATCACACAAGAAAACTAAAAATTTAAAAAATCTGGGGGCGTAGCTCAGCTGGGAGAGCGTACGGTTCGCATCCGTAAGGTCGTGAGTTCGATCCTCATCGTCTCCACCAGATAAACCGCGAAATTATATGATTTCGTGGTTTTTTCATAACCTTTTTAGGGCTTTGCGTGGGATGCGAACCGCTTGCCTGCAAGCCTTTTTGCGGAATTTCTGGAATTGTCCACCACCCGGTTCGCATTTCAAAAATGGCTCTCACTTCTATATCAGGCCGTAGGCTGGAGCATTGCTGCTCCGGCCTTTTTGCGATCCTCCCCCGCCTCGTTGGGGCACAGGGATTGAAAGTCCTCAAAAGATACGTTAAACACAATTTCAAGCTCATAGTCGCGGCGGACATAGACCGCCTTGACAAACTGGATAAGGTAGAATAAGTTGCGCGAATTGAAGAAGGAATAAAAAGAGACATGGTTTGCAGCTCTTTGATAGAATGAAGTCACGACACACCATTCTGAAAGGAAACAGCAAACCATGTCTGAGAGAATTGTACAGTTTAATGAGGAAGTAATCAAGGGCAAATCAAGGAATTAGTCCGTGGGAGTGTGGAAGAAACGCTCAACGTGCCTCGACTCAAAGGAATTTCCTCCGAGACTGCCATCATTGAGCGGTATCGCGGCTGGATCGCGCAGCGCGTGGGCGTATAGCAAACGCCGTCTGTCACTTGCTCCATGTCCGTCTCTCAAAAGCCGAGACGCCCGTAAATCCCCAATGCGGAGTGCGGAGAATTTATCGTTATATGCCCCGTGGGATTCTCCCGGCCTGGCGTATAGGAAAATTCAATATTGGTTATTCCATTGCCCTCCTTTAATTCCAACAGTTCATCGTCGCACAGCTCCCGTATTAGTGGAAACAGCTCCGATCTTGTGCCAAATGTAACGCGGCTGATCTTCGAAACGCCGTTGGGGTGGACAAACCTCTTTGGCTTGGGATCGATGTTAAAATAGGTCATCAAGAATGGAATTTGGAGATCATTCGGGGCGCCCACCCTGAATCGAAGCTTGCGTCCCTTCGTATCGTTGCGGCGAGAAGGCGTTTGAAACATTGTATACCCATATTTTTTAAGAATGGCGCTCTCGCTCTCCAAATTTTCCGCGTAGTTTTCCAGCGCCAGCTCGCAGGGACCGCCTGCGTGGGCATCATAAGAATCCAGACGATCAACCAGCTTTCCCTGTCCCAAAAGGCGAAACATTTTTTTCGCCGCTGCGGGCATTTTCGTGCCTGCCAGAAGCTCAAAATAAGGGCCCTCGGAAAAGTAAACCAAGGCATTGATCGGATTTTTCTCTCTGCCGTATTCTACCACAAAGCCTTTTTCTCGAAACGCTTCCACACCCTGCTCCAAATTCTGAACACGGTATATAATGTGACTGACTTTCACCCTTCTTTCCTCCTATAAAAAAATACCGCCGAGTATTTCCTCCTGCAGGGCAGAGGTTCTCGCAAACTTTGGTTAGTTTTATCTAACTGCATTTTACTCCTAAACAATTTCAAATTCAAGAAAAATCTGCGAGCAGTTAAAAAAAGCGCAGGAGTGCAGGCCGTCGGCCCGCACTCCTGCGCTTTCGCCATTGTATGGAAATCCATTTTCTTTAAATGTTGAAGATATTTTCGGTCAATTATTGTCCGAGCTGCCAGCTTCCCGCGCGGCTCTGTTCCTCCCAGAGATGGGCATACAGGCCCTCACGGGCCAAAAGCGCTTTGTGAGTCCCACTTTCTGCCACACGACCATTTTCCAGAACGATAATGCTGTCCGCGCTCATTATGGACTGAAGCCGGTGTGCAATCACAACCACGGTTTTATTCGCCACCAGCGCCGAGATGGCCTGCTGAATCAACACCTCGTTTTCCGGGTCCAGCGAGGCGGTGGCTTCATCCAGCAAAACGATGGGGGCATCCTTCAGCAGAGCGCGGGCAATGGAAATCCGCTGCTTTTCTCCACCGGAGAGCGTTGACCCGCCTTCTCCAACCACGGTCCGGTATCCGTTTGGAAGCGCCATAATAAAATCGTGGCAGGCCGCCGTTTTTGCCGCCGCAATAATCTCTTCCGGCGAGGAGTCGGCGCGCCCCATCCGAATATTTTCCTCAATGGTATCGTGAAACAGGTAGACGTCCTGAAATACAATGCTGACGCGCTCTAAAACCTCGTCGGCTTTCATATGCCGGATATTCGCACCGCCAAGGCGGACCTCACCCTCCATCGGGTCCCAGAAGCGGGCAGCCAGACGCGTAATTGTGGATTTTCCAGAGCCAGAGGGACCAACCAGCGCTGTCACGCTGCGCGCGGGGAAGCAGAGAGAAATGTCGTGGAGAACCTCCGTCTTCCCATACGAAAAGGAAACGTGGTCAAAGGTAATGTCCGTGCCATTGGGAATCTCCTGCTCTTCTGGCTCGGTCAGCGGCTCTTCCGCGAAAAGGTCTGCGATTCGCTGCCCGCTGCGGCGGGTCCGGGCAAAGTCGGCAATAAAGGTAAAGAGGGTCAGCACAGGCTCATAAATTGTAAGCGTGAGGATCAGAAACGCAATGTAGTAAAAGGGATGGAGTTCGCCCCGGGTGAGAAGCACGGCGCCCATTAGCATCACAATGCCCATTCCGCAGTTCAGCACAAAGCGGCCCAGCATACTTACGGGAGCCGCCGCCCCCGTCTCCAGCCGAATGGCGGAGCTGCGCTGCCGCTCGAAGGACGCTTTCAGACTTTCAAACTGCGCACCTGCCATGTTAAATGCCTTTAGGGTCTGAATCCCGCCCACATATTCCAGAATGCGGGACGAAACCTCCTGCTGAGATTTTTGAAGGTCCGCGCTGATATACCCCATTTTCCGCAGACTGAGAAACGCAAAGGGCAGCGCCAGCGGAATGACCAGAAATACCGAGGCCGTCATCCGCCAGTCGAAGGTGGAGAGCACCGCGATGGCCAAGGCAAAGCGGATCAGAATGACCGCCACCTGAGGCAGCAATTGCTGAGCGAGGTCCCCGATGGTCTGATAATCCCGCAGAAGGACCGTAGAGAGATTTCCGGCGTCCCGATTGGAGTAAAACCCCATGGACAGACGGCGCAGGTGCTCTCCCAGCGTAATTTGGGAATCCCTGATAATGCCGGCAAAGCCCGTGCACGCGTCCAGATAGGTCTTTTGGCGAATAAAGTTATAGGCAATAAACTGTGCCAGCAGGCCACCGGCAAACATCCATAAATTTTGCACGGGCAGCGGTGTACCCGGGCTTTCCAAGGGCACGAGCAGATAATAGACCGCCCCCAGCATCAATCCGTAGGGTACGCTCATCACAATGCTGTCGAATAAGCTCCAGCGCAGCAGCCGCAGATATTGCCCGGGCTGTCCCAGCGTCACGGTTTCAAACCACTGCTTCATATTCATACGCAAGCATCCTCCTGCCGAATGCTCCAGCGGTCCCGCCGCTCATTGGCATCCACCAAATTTTTATACAGCTCACAGTCCCGCAGCAGCTCGCCGTGGGTTCCGCTGCCCACCAAGCGCCCCTTTTCCAAAACCAGAATACGGCTGGACTTTTCCACCGTTTTCAGCCTGTGGGCAATCATCAGCACGGTTTTGTTCTTGGAAAGCGCAGCAAAGGCTGCCTGTATTTTTGACTCGTTATCTGCGTCTGCATAGGCCGTGGCTTCATCCAAAATTACAATGGGCGAATCCTTCAAGAAAATGCGCGCAATGGCAATCCGTTGCTTTTCTCCGCCGGAAAGATACGCGTTTGAATCGCCTACCACCGTCTGATACCCATTGGGCAGTGCCTGAATTACGTCATGGATACCTGCATTTTTTGCCGCCTGCTCCACCTCTTCAAGACTTGCCTGCGTATTTCCCATGCGGATGTTCCGTTCCACCGTATCGTGAAACAGTACGGAATCCTGAAATACGCAGGACACCAGATTCATCAGCCGGTTGGGCGGAATTTCCCGTATGTCCACTCCGCCAATTTTAATGCTTCCCGCCTGCGGTTCGTAAAATCGCAGCAGAAGCTGCGCCAGCGTGGATTTTCCGCCGCCGGACGGCCCCACAAGGCCCACCACGCTTCCCTGCGGGGCGGAAAAGCTTACCTCCGACACCGCTTGAAGGTCCTGCCCATAGGAAAAAGATACGTTTTCAAACGTAATGTCATAGGTCTGAGGATTTCCTGTGCCGTCTTCCCCCAGCTCCGGCTGTGTCAAAATATTGTCGATTCGGTTCACGCCCTCTACAATCCGGTTTGACATAATTACCATCTGCATCATATTTTCCATCGGCTCTTTCAGTCCGCCGCCCACCAGAAAAAATAGCAGGATTACCGGCAGAAAATCAAGATAGCTTTTTGCTGTGGGAAGCAGCACCAGCGCCGCAGGTAGCAAAAACATGAGCTGGGCACCAAAAAAAGCGTAATATGCGCCTATGGGCTTTGCGTTGGCATGGGCCGTGCGGCTTACGATATCGGCAAAGGCGTTCAGGTCGTTTTCATAGCGCCGAAACGCGCTGAGGGACCGGTTAAATACCTTTACAACGCTCATCCCGTGAATGTACTCGACAATGGTTCCCTGCATTCTTTCCTGACTGTCGTGCAGCTCCACCTGTAACGCCGCCTTGTCAGGCTGCTTCAGACAGGCGGAAAGCAGGCACAGGGAAATGCAGATAGGCAGAAGCGTTACCAGCGTCAGCCGCCAGTCCATTCCGAAGAGATACAGCAGGGTAAACACCGGCGTGGCAATTGCCGCGGCAATATCGCAGATGTGATGGGCAATAAATGCCTCTAATTGCTCCGCGTCGTCCGAAATAATTTTTTTAATGGCGCCCTGTGTGGTGCCGGTAAAATAGCCGGAGGAAATCCGGGCCAGCTTATCCATCAACTGTATGCGCAGCTCATAAATAATGTCGTAAGCCGCCGTGTGTGATATGGCGGAGGAGAAATAGGCGCATACACCGTAAATCAGCGCCGCCCCGAACGTTACTTCGGCAAGAAAGACAATGCGTCCGCCGTCCACCTCCGCCGCAAGCGTGTAATGCACAAGCAGCTCCCGCACCACGCCATAAATGGTGAAAAATGGCACAATTCTTGCCGCTGAGGAAAGCACCGCAAGAAAACACGCGAAGACCAGCTTTTTTCTTTTTCCGCCTGCAAGTTCAAAAAGGCGGGAGAGCCCCTGCTTTTTTGGGGGAGTCTTTGGCAATTGCTTCATATTATTTTTCCTTTCTCAAGTTAGCTTTAGCTAACCTCTGAACAAAAAAACACCGTTTAGTCGCTGTCTTCAAAAACAAGATAGAACAGAAGCCCGTAGATATGCTCCAACGTTTCATCCAGCACATCGGCGTGCAGCGCGTCTCTGTTGACTTTTGCCAGTGTCATGAGCTTAATTAAATTTGCAACAACATGGATATTCAAATCCTTGCGCACATGCTCCATATGGTCGAAGAGGGCGTGCATAATCCAGGCTTCCCGCTGATCGTAGACACTGTCGTCGGGATTGCAGTATTCAACAGGCGAGATAGCTTTCAGCTTTTCCATATCCGCCGCCGTGAGATATTGGTAGATGCTGTCCTGGCTGAAAACAATCTTTTTCAAATACGCTTTGCCCTCGGCGGCAGTCATTTTTTCCCGCCCGTCAAGAAGCTGGTCAAAATACTCTTTGGAACGGTCCCTCTGAAATTCAATAATTTCGGTAACAAACTGCTCCTTAGACGAAAAAAAGTTGTAAAATGTGCTTTTTCCAAGTCCTGCCGCCTGCGTGATTTTTTCCACGGAAGCGTGGGTCATCCCGTGCTGCTTAATCAGGGCAAAGCCCTCGTTCAGCATCCTTACCCGCAGATCCTCCCGCTCCTTCATGGTAAATACTCTGAGGGGCATCCTATCATCTCCCTTTCTTGGCTTGCGACCGATATTGCATGATTGGTCGCAAGCCAAGTGTAGCACCGCCGATCCCACTTCGTCAATAGGGATACGAACTTTTCTAAAAAACATTTGTATGTTTGACGATTTATGTGCCTCCGCTTATCGCTTTATACAGCTTTAAGGACCCGCCCGCGTTCATAGACGGGGAAGTATGCCGGATTGGGGTATTGCGTACGGGCGGCATGGCATATGCTTTTCCCGGGAGGATAAGGAGAAGCTCCGGGAACGGGCCAGATTAGGACGCAGGGGTCAAAGGCGGCCGAAAAACGTGGTGGTCAGCATTGTCCGGGATATTTTTCACTGGTTTGTGCTGGACGACATGAGTAAGCGGGGCATCGCCCTCAAGCTGAATGAGTTGAGAGTTCCAAACCTCACGGCCTATAAGCAGCAGATTCAAAAGCTCAAGTATCAGAATCCCGGAGCCAGACAAAACGACGGACTGTGGTCCGCCAGCAATGTGCTGAGTATTCTGAAAATCAGGTGTACATTGGCAGCATGGTGCAAAAACGATATGGAGTAATCAGCTATAAGGTGCACACGCAGGTAAAAACAATCTAGAATAAATGGTATGTTGTTTCAATTGCCCATGAAGCCATTATCAGCGAAGAACTGTTCCGTCAGTCCCAGACCTTGAGTGACACGCTGGAAGCAATTCAAAAGCGCCCTGTTGTAAACTCCCAATTTAATCGGCTCAGCGAGATGCAAACGCTCCGACAGGAAGAGCTGGATAAAGTGGGCAGGGCCGTCAGCATCAGTAGGGTGCACCTATAAGAAAAATGTGAAACGCCTTATTCGGAATAGAAACTCTCAAAATAAAACATGTGCTGCCACCTTTACACAGTATATAGGACAGATGGTTAATTTGCCCCCAGTGCGGTAGGGGCAAGGTGTTGAAGCTAAACCCAGGAACCAGAGCAAAAGACCTGACAGTGTTTTGCAAGGTCAAATCTATTGTAAATATTGACGAGTGCCTGTGCCACATGATCCGCGATCTGCGGAGACATGCTGGTGCAGGCACTTCTATTTTACAGTCTATGGTGGAGGTGCTGTCGGCGGCCCGTTTGCTCGGGCTTTGGTTGACAACGGCCTTGGAATCAGATATAAAAAAGGTGCGCGGGTAATTTCAAGCGGCCGATGCGTTGCCTGAACTATGTTCGGGCCGGAGGTTTTGGGTAAATTTGAAGCAGGGGCTTCACATGGTTTTTGTACGGAGAAATGATATATGGAAAGCTTAAAAGCATTTTTAGCACGGAAAGACATCGTGATTTCGCTCAGAAGATACGGAATTGACGCAATGGGCGCGATGGCGCAGGGCCTGTTTTGCTCTCTCTTGATCGGTACGATTATCAATGCAATGGGGGCCCAGCTTCACATCCCGTTTTTGATCGCGCCGGTTGTGACGGTCAATGACGTCGCCTATACAGTCGGTTCTCTGGCCACGATTATGAGCGGTCCCGCGATGGCCGTTGCCATCGGATACGCACTGCGCTGTCCCCCGTTGGTCTTGTTCTCGCTGATTACCGTTGGCTTCGCTTCCAACGCGCTGGGCGGTGCGGGTGGTCCGCTGGCCGTGCTGTTTGTTGCGATCTTCTCCGCCGAAATCGGGAAGGCCGTGTCAAAGGAAACAAAGGTGGACATTTTGGTAACGCCGCTTGTCACCATCGGAACCGGCGTGGCCCTTTCCGCGTGGTGGGCCCCCGCGCTGGGAAGCGCCGCCATGAAGGTGGGCGGCATTGTCATGTGG
Source organism: Oscillibacter sp. (assembly GCF_032018205.1). Classification (GTDB taxonomy): domain Bacteria; phylum Bacillota; class Clostridia; order Oscillospirales; family Oscillospiraceae; genus Oscillibacter. The sequence continues at coordinate 79,167 of NZ_DALZOY010000003.1, forward strand.
GCGACAAACCTGCAACCGTTTTGGATGGGGGTTTTGGTATCCGTCGTCATCGGCATTGCGCTGACGCTTCCCATTTCTTCCGCCGCAATCTGCGCGGCGCTGGGCCTCACGGGAATTGCAGGAGGCGCGGCCGTCGCAGGGTGCTGCGCGCAGATGGTGGGGTTTGCAGTGATGTCCTTCCCGGAAAACCGATGGAGCGGACTGGTGGCGCAGGGGCTGGGGACTTCTATGCTGCAAATGGGAAATATCGTGAAAAATCCGAGGATATGGATTGCACCGATTCTCACGTCCGCCATTACCGGCCCGCTGGCTACCTGTTTGTTTCATCTGGAGATGAACGGCGCCCCCGTATCCTCCGGAATGGGAACCTCTGGCCTTGTGGGCCAAATCGGCGTGTATACCGGCTGGATAGACGATATCGCGCGGGGTTCCAAGGTGGCCGTAACCTCAGGGGATTGGATTGGATTGCTTCTAATTTCGTTTCTCCTTCCGGCTGTCATCTGCCCGTTGATCAACCTCGTTTTAAAAAAGATCGGATGGATTAAAGACGGCGACATGACGTTATCGTAGGCGGCGCTCGGGTTTTATCAATGCCGATTGTTTCGGCGAAGCCGGATGCACCCGCTTCGCGGCGCCTGTTTTAAAATGACTGATAGGAAAGAAAGGTTGTAAAAACAGAATGGTGAATACGATTCTATTTGATTTGGACAATACCCTGCTGGATTTTAACCAGGCGGAGAGCATCGCGCTGACACAAACCCTGCTTCGACTGGGGATTCATCCGAATGAGGCCGTCATCCGCAGATACAGCGAATTGAATCTGGCGCAGTGGAAGCTGCTGGAGCAGGGGAAGCTGAGCCGAAGCGAAGTGAAAACGCGGCGGTATCGACTTTTGTTCGATGAGCTTGGCGCGGCGTGTTCAGCCGAGAAGGCGGCGGAGATTTATGAATCCCTACTGGAAGTCGGACATTATTTTATAGAGGGAGCGGAAGAGCTGCTGCGGGATATTTCCCCCCATTATCACCTGTACATCGTCACAAACGGAACGGCAAGCGTCCAGAGAAGCCGCATCAAAAGCGCCGGCCTTGAAAAGTACATGGAGGGTATCTTTATTTCGGAGGAGATTGGGTTCAACAAGCCCAGCAGCGACTTTTTCGATTACTGCTTTGCGCAAATTCCACACGTTCGCAGAAGTGCCGCAATGATCGTCGGAGACAGCCTTTCCTCGGACATTCAGGGTGGCATAAATGCGGGAATTCAAACGGTGTGGTTCAATCCGGCACGGCTGCCCAACGATTCGGGCATCCTGCCGGATTATGAAATATATGCGTTAGAGGAGCTTAGCTCCTTGCTGGATAGAAAAGTGCAACCTCAACGCCGGAGATAATGCGTATTTCATCTCTACGAAGCCGACAATCTGATCCACGGTTTCCCTTGCAGAATCGGCGGAAGAAGATGCCTTCTATCAGAAAAAACCATTATAGTTTTTCAAAGGTCATGGGCTGTACAATTCTCCCCAGGTCAACGATTGTGTCTGATAATGCCAGAGCGATCGGGAAGTCCACCGTTTTAATTTGCAGATTTTCATATGTATTAAAAAAATATTTGCATGTGTGCAGGTCAATGAAGGCTGTATACTGCGTGTAATCGTTCGTGTCTCGTACGGTCACAACAGCCCCTTGGGGGATTGACACACTTTTCATAATCTGGAAGAACGAGATGACTGCGGCCTCGGTATTTTCCGGTGGGGGAATATGTGTTTTTAGATATGCTACCCGGACAAAGCGCTCCGGAGAGGTATACCCGCCAGGTAAAGGCATTGTTCCCCCTCCCTGGCCGAAGGGCATCAGTTGAACATCGCCCCAAACCGCTTTCTCCATCTGCCGGGGCGATGTATTCATGTAATTGCGCAGGTTCGTCATATGCCACGGAAAATCAGGGCTGTTGGCTAAAACACCGATTGAGTTGTGGAACATCTCGGCACCTCTGTCCGTCAGCTCCAGAACAACACAATTTCCAGTGCGATCCTCGGCAATCCAGTGTAGCGGAGCCACCGTTTGAGTCAGTGGATCTGATACGCCTATGATATGAATATGATCCATCTGATTCAAGAGGTCTTCCACAGACGTGCAATGCCCCAGAATATAAGTGAGAAAATCATAGGATGCCACCTGAGTGGCCGACGCATCCCGCATGGCGGCGTCATCATACTTGGCATATCCGGCAAAGTACAAAGCGGCGGCCGCAAAACCGTGTTCGTTGACCCCATCGAAAAAGCCGAGAACCCCGTCCAGCTCCTGACCAATTCCCATGAAACTGTAAGGGTTGCATATGTCTTCATGGGTTATCGTGTTTGTCCATCGGTAATTTTCTGGTGCAAAATAAAAATGGGGCTGGAGCAAATAGGAGAAGTCCATGGTCCTTCCAAGGGAGGCTGCCCCCGGCAAAGACTGTAATGTAATGGCCGTACACATGGGTTTCACCGCCTATCAAAATAAACTATAAGTTATCTTATGTGATTGGCACTTTCTGGGTGCTTTATAGACTCCGTCTTGATTTTACGGCATCTTAAAGATAACCGCCTCGACTGTTTTGAGGCTAGTCTGTTTTTATAACGATACCCACTGAATACTGTGAAATCGGTTTTAAGGCTTGAAACTTTACAGGGCAAGCCCAAGGGTGGTATCCCTTGGGCTTGCCCCATTAAATATTAAGCGGAGCACCTTACAGCAGTTTCACAAAAACTGCAAGGAGTTCAGCGTGCAAAAAGGCTGTCTGCGGCGTTGTCGTCCTTGACGGGCGTCAGCCCGCCAGCGTCCTCCGTCTTGCAGCCAGCCGTCTTACGCGGCTCCCTTTTTCGTATTCCTCTGTAAAATTTAATTTAATAGATCATGCGCGTCGCCTGTAAGTGGAATGAGGTCGCTCCGGTCCAAAAGCGACAAATTAAATTTCCTGTTCAGCGCCGCAAAATGGGCGATGCCAAAACCGATTTTTCTTAAATAGGAGAAGACTCCAATCGCGCCGGTGGGGTAACTACGTGCCTCGGTTCCATAGATGGCGCAGAGATCCGGCAAATCACCGAAAATTTCTTCCACGGTTGAACCGTACTTTTGAAACAGGGGGCGAACGGTTCCATTCTTAATTTCATTTCCGATCCTCTCGCCCGTCATAGCCGCCGCCATGGAAGCACGGCACAGGCCGACACTTTTCACCAGCCCATCACCAAAGGCAAGCGCCTTAAATACCTGGTCTTCACTGGCGAAACCGCCCGTTATCGTAATTGCAGGAAGGGGCAAATTCTCGCGTTGGAGCTTTTTTGCCAAACGCACCACTTGATTTTCAAGCATAATGGTGGGGTAGGACCACTCGTTCATCATTTTTGACGGACTGTAGCCCGAGCCGCCGCCAGCGCCATCAAAGGTCACCATATCAACGCCGTTGACGCTGGCCATCCTTAAAACCCGCTCCAAATCAACGGAGTCATACCCCGCCATTTTGAAGTAAATGTTTTTGGCCCCCATGGAGCGAAGCAGTTCAATGTGCTTTGAAATCGTTTCTTCCGTCCACATGGGGAGCCTGCCGTATGTATAAAAATTGGGACAGACACCGTTTTCATATGCTTTTTGCACCGCTGGGTTCTCCGGGTCGGGATGGACCAGATTTCCCAGCGCTTTCTTTTTCAGGGCGGTTTCCATATCCTTGATTTTTATAACAGGCTGGACGCCCTTTGCCGACTGCCCAAACTTAATTTCAATCGCATCAAAGCTGTATTTTTGCAAAGCAATCTGGGGAACGCCCAGCAAATCGTCGTCGGGGTTGCACTGCAAGATCATTTGACCTTTGCCTCGGTAATACGGCTCATAGCTTTTTCTGATGGAGGCGAGAAAGGGAAAGTCCACAACCTGCCCATTTTTAATAACGAGTTCTGAGTCGTTATTTCTGGCGTGCTCACCGATTACACAGCTTACGCCCGCCATGGCAGCGCCGGCAAAATAGTCCTTCCAGTTGAGCTTTATCAGCGCGGGCAGAATCAGGGGCAAATCCATCTCAATTTGATTGCGCGTTCCATAGGTCGTGGATAAATCCATGTTAAAAACCGTAGCTTGCTCCATATCCTCCGCAATTCCCCGCGCGCCGAATACCCGCCCGTTCATATTGAAATGAGAGTAATCAACGGGATAATTTTTTTCGGAGGCAATCTGATTGTCGCCCGTTGTTATGGGGTATACAGTTTGAGCGCCCAGCACCGCCGAAAGCGCAATTTCGCAGGTGCCCGGGCAGTCTCTGGTGCACATGGAGCACATGCCGGATGTGGAACAGGTGGTCTTGCTCTTGTTCATACCGCCGGTGAATGGGGAACTCAAGTTCGGTGAATACGACATTTTAAAACCTCCTCAAGATTACATTTGCTATGATATCTTTTTACAAATAACTGTACCATATATCGGTTAAATTGCAAGCAATTTGCACAAAAAGCAATATGCCGTAATCATTAAGCGAAGTTTCACTGTGCAAACAAACTGCGCAGCTCAATCAGTTCTTGCAATACAGCGTCGAAACGTATAACATAAAGAATAATATTTTAAGTTAAGCAATTATATGGTGAGCCACCGCTGTAAAGAGGTCGGCTGTGTCCCCGCCACCATGTGAGATCATATGCCATTCTCTCAGGCAATTTGCAGCATGCCCTGCGTCTGTGCGGGATGAGGGAAATCCTCTGCACTCCGACCCATGAAAACTGAAGCTGTGTGTAACAGAGAAAAAGTAGAGGACGGTGACCCTATATGCATAGCTCGGCTTTCTCAAAAAGACACTTTTTGCAGCTCTATCTGCTAAGTATATTGATTGTGGTTCTGCTGGCAGCTCAGATCGGCAATGCGGTCATCCAAGGCGGCTGGTTTGCCGGTGTTCCAGAAGTAAAGATAGCAGCCGACAATTCCTATGAGAGGACATTACGCGTAGTGGGAGACATTGATTTTGCGCCGTATTCCTCCGTTGCGGACAACGGCTCCTATACCGGCCACGACATCGAGTGCATCAATGAAGTTGCCAATCGGCTTGGTGTAAATGTTGAGATTCACCTGACGACCTGGACAAAAGCCACTGAAGCAGTGAAAAACGGGAGCGCGGATATCGTCATGGGGCTGGAGAGCATCTCCAATCGAAATGACGGGCTGATGATTACCTCCATCGTGGCTGATGACGCGTTCGTTGTATATGGAAAGGCACCCATCAGCGGTGTGAATGATCTGAAGCAGGGGCGCCTTGCCACCATTAACGGAAAAACCGAAGTTGATATCTATGGCATCGAGGAAAACGCGATTTACTATGATACTTATTCTCAGGAACTGGAAGCGCTGGAAGCCGGAGAAATTGACTACGCCGTTATGCGCGCATCCGTGGCAAAGATGCTGATTCAGCAGGAAGGATATACAGATCTGCTTCAAGTTTTTGCGATGATGGACAGTGGATTGGGTCTGGGCGTCCGGGAGGGCGAAAAGGAATTGGCGGCAGAGCTTGACGGTGTGATCCGGGAGATGCAGTTGGACGGGACACTGTCCTCCCTCCAAAGGAAGTGGTTTACCACCTATGTGTTTACCCGTTCTCTTCCAGAGGTTCTGCATGAAAGCAGCACGTTTTATCTGGTTACCACCTGCGTGATCCTTTTGAGCGCCGCGGGAATCGGTGCCCTCATCCAGCGGGAGCGGGCAGCCGCCCGAGAAGCACAAGCGGAGCGGGAACTTGCCCTGAGTCAGGCGGCCTTGGCGATTAAGGAAACCGAACTGGCAGATGAACGGGCCAGAATTATCCTGTCTCAAATCCAGCCCCACTTCCTTTTTAATGCCCTTGGAACGATTGGACAGCTCTGCCGTAAAGATTCCGAGCAGGCCGCGATCGCCATCGACACCTTCGCCCGGTATCTGCGAACCAATCTGGAATCAATGGAAAATGTCAGGATGGTTCCATTTACTCAAGAATTGCAGCACATAAAAACGTACCTGTGGCTGGAAAAAATGCGCTTCGGAAACGACCTGAAGGTGGTATACGATATGGCGTGTGAGAATTTCTATTTGCCGCCCCTGACGGTGCAGCCAATCGTGGAAAACGCCGTAAAGCATGGGCTGGGACAAAAAGAGGAAGGCGGCACCGTGATTATTCGAAGCAGGGACCTGGGAAGCATCTGTCAGGTGCAAATTGAGGATGACGGCGTTGGGTTTGACGAAAAGACCGTGCTGGAGGACGGCCGCATCCACATTGGCATTGAAAATGTGCGTCGACGGTTGCGATTCATGTGCAGCGGCAGCTTAATCATTGAGAGCCGCGCGAACAAAGGCACCGTCGTAACAATTTGCATTCCGAGGGATGAGTGACGTACGGAGGTGGATTCTATGAGAGTTCTTGCTGTGGATGACGAAGCAATCATGCTGGAGCGGCTGGAGGAGTGTATCCGCGAGGTGCTGCCCGATGCGGAGGTCCATGGTTTTCGCCGCCCCTCGGAGGTGTTGGCTTTTGCCGAGGAAAACCCGGCGGATATTGTGTTTTTGGATATTCAGATGCGTGGAATGGATGGAATTGCGCTTGGTAAAGAGCTGCAAGTTCTTCTGCCGAAACTCAACATCATCTATATTACCGCCTATGCAGAGCACGCGTTCGACGCCTATCAGCTCAATGCCAGCGGTTATCTTCTAAAACCGGTAGACCCTCAGGAGATGCGCAAACAGATGCAGCACCTGCGATATCCGGTTCCTCGGAAAAAGCGGATTACCTTTCACTGCTTCGGCAATTTTGAAGTGGCCGTGGACGGGCAGCCGCTGAATTTCAAGTACAAGCGCACCCGGGAGCTATTGGCTTATCTGGTGGATCGCTGCGGTGCCAGTTGTATCATAGACGAAATCATGTCCATTCTCTGGGAGGATGAGACTCACCCATCGTATTTTCAGAATCTGCGAAAGGATTTGCAGGACACTCTGCGTGGGGTGGGCTGTGAGGACATCCTTGACAAGCGGCGAGGAAAGCTGGCGATAAAAACAGAGCTGGTAGATTGCGACTATTACCAGTGGAGAAATCGCAATGCAGCCTGCAAGGATTTATACCGAGGGGAATATATGGCGCAATATAGCTGGGCGGAAGCAACCAGCGGAATGCTCAGTAATTCCTCTGCGGGCAGGAGCGGCGGAACGGGTACGTCCTCAGGCGGCGGCTGATAGCTGGCGAAGCTGTGTGATTTAAGTGTGACTCTTGCTGTGATATGATTCTCTTATAATACCCATCCAAAAGATGGATTAAGAGGAGGAGAAATTATGGCAGAAACCACCAAGAAAAATTCAAGCAACGCAGTAAAATTCATTTTGTGCAGTCTCTTAGGATTCTTCATGTTCTTCGTCAGTATTCCGTTCAACGGGAAAACCACGATTCCTGTGGATCATGTCACCACTCTGCTTCGAAATCTACTCGGCACCACGGTTCAGGGATACATCGTTTTGATCGTCGTCGCGATCGGGGCGATTCTGCCCTTTGTCAAAAAGACTTGGAACAAAAGTGCAAAAGATCTTGTATTCTCGATTTTCAAAGTCATCGGTTTAATCTGCGCTGTTATGTATGTATTTCATGTGGGACCGGAAGAGCTGCTGTCAAACCCCGATCTTCTGCCCTATCTGTTTGTGACGCTATGCTGCAGCCTTTGTTTTCTGATTCCCATTGGAGCGGTTTTCCTCTCTTTTTTGACTGACTACGGCCTGATGGAATTTGTCGCCGTGTTTTTGCAGCCGGTGATGCGCAAGATTTGGAAAACGCCGGGCCGGTCTGCCATTGATGCGGTTGCCTCCTTTGTGGGAAGCTATTCTCTGGCGCTCATCATTACAGACGACATGTATCTTAAGGGGCGCTATACCAAAAAGGAAGCGTATATTATTGCCACCGGCTTCTCCACCGTATCCACCACCTTTATGGTTGTGGTCGCCAAGACGCTGGACTTGATGGATCGCTGGAACTTCTACTTCTGGACAACGCTGCTAATCACTTTTGCTGTAACTGCCATCGTTGCGCGCTTCTACCCCACATCGAAGGTTCCCGATGAATATATGGAAGGTATTACACCCAATCCGGAGGCCACTGTTACCAAGGACCACCTGAGAGTTGCTTGGCATGAGGCGCTGGAGGCAGTTGACCGCTCTGGAAATATAGGGACCAACGTTCTGAAAAATACGAAAGACGGTTTGCGGATGATTACCAATATCCTGCCGACTATTCTCTCCATCGGTCTGCTGGGTATGCTGCTGGCGCTCTATACTCCTATTTTTAGCATTATTGGATACATCTTTTATCCTTTTACGCTGCTTGTCCAAATTCCCGATGCATTGCTTGCCGCCCAGTCTTTGGCTACAACGATTGCTGAAATGTTTCTGCCGGCAGCGTTTGTTACCGGTGCGGCGCTGGCGACACGATATGTCGTTGCGGTATGCTGCATCTCCGAACTGCTGTTTTTCTCTGCTGTGATCCCCTGCATTCTATCCACCAAGATCCCTGTTAAAATTGGAGAACTAATTGTCCTCTGGATCGAGCGCGTGATCCTGTCGATCCTGCTGGCAGGGATTGTTGCACTCATCGTTTTCTAAGCGCCTGATTTGATGGTGTACATTTCGAAAAACGGGAAAATGCATCATCACGTTGGCGGATGGCAGGCTCTAAAAAAAGCAAAGTCAGAACAGTTGCGTGAATATGTCACGCAGCAATGCTTTTAAATTTGCTCGACAGACATTGCTTAAAAATATAAACCCGAGGCGAAGATGTAAATCTTTACATCTTTGCCTCGGGTTTGTTCTTTTGGTGACGGATGATACAGTAATAGAATGTGTCATTCTGCACGATTTGATTTTTATTAAAATAGAAGCAACTATACAGAATAAGTCATTGGGACAGGGCTTTCATAAACTGTTTATCCAAGTTTCTATCAGATTGTTACAATCTGTGACATTGTTTGAAACACTTGCAAAAGCGATGTGTCATCCGCAGAATTTTCCGACCAAGCAAATTAAAACATTTACCATTGTCTCCAGCGCCTCTACGGAGATGAACTCAAACTTCCCGTGAAAGTTTTCGCCGCCCGTGGAGAGATTTGGACAGGGAAGCCCACAGTATGACAGCCGCGCACCATCTGTGCCGCCCCGGATAGGAGCCACACGGGGAACCACGCCGCAGTCGGTAAACGAAGCTTTTACAAGATCAATTAACTTCATATGTCCGGCGATCTTTTCCAGCATATTATAATAGCTGTCCGTGATTGTCATGAGAACGGTATCCCGGCCATACTTGTCATTCAAATATTGAGCGATCTTTTCAAGGGACTTTTTCTTATCGTTGAATTTCTGCATGCTGTGATCCCGGATGAGGTAGTGCATCCGGGTTTTACTGACATCGCCATGAATGGACACGAGGTGGAAGAATCCCTCATAGCCCTCGGTATACTCGGGCCTCTCACCCGAGGGAAGCAGCGCATTCAGTTCCATAGCGATCTGGGTGGAGTTCCTCATTTTGTTTTTGGCGGAGCCGGGATGAATATTGATACCATTGATCGTAATATCTGCGTCCGCGGCATTGAAGTTTTCAAATTCAATACTGCCCAATGGGCCCCCGTCCACCGTATAGGCAAACTCCGCGCCGAATTGCTCTACATCAAAGTACCGGGTTCCCTGCCCCACCTCTTCGTCAGGCGTAAAGGCCAGACGAATCTCCCCGTGAGGCAGTTCTGGGTGCATCAGCAGGTATTGAGCGGCGGTGACGATTTCAGCAACACCCGCCTTATCGTCCGCCCCCAGCAGCGTGGAGCCGTCCGTAACGATTAGGCGGCAGCCCGTGTAATCTCTCAATTGTGGGAACATCTCTTCCGACAATACAATCTGACCTTTTTTGTCCAGCGGAATGTCGCCGCCCTGATACTCCAAAATGCGCGGCCGGATGTCGGAACCCCGCATTTCGCTGCTGGTGTCTATGTGGGCCAATAGACCCAAAACTGGCACGCCAGCCCGGTTTGCCGGCAGCGTGGCAGTCACATAACCGTAAGAGTCCAGCTTTACGCTGGAAAGCCCAATTTCTCCCAGCTCTTTTGCAAGTGCCTGTGCAAATTCCAACTGGGAAGATGTGGAAGGATAGCTTTCGCTGTGCATACTGGAAGTGGTGTCTTTGGAAATGTACTTTAAAAATCTATCTAACACGACTGACATGGATTTGTCTCCTCGTTATTGTTCTTCGGCATAAATTGTAATCAACTCCTGAAGCATCCGAACCACCTGATCCATCCCCTCTATGGTGATATGCTCATACGGGCCGTGGAAGGCCTGACCTCCGGTTCCCAGATTGGGGCAGGGAAGGCCCATAAAGCTGAGACTCGCACCGTCGGTGCCACCTCGGGTCACCCTGATTTTCGGCTGGATTCCGGCGCGGCACGCAGCCTTCTGCGCATTTTCGATGATATGGAAGCAAGGCTCTATCTTTTCCTTCATATTGTAATAAACGTCGTTCATTGCAATAGAAACTGTGTGTTCTCCATACGTTTCATTCATCTGCTCCACGATCTGACATAGCAGTTCCTTGCGCTGGCGGAACAGGTCTGTGCTGTGCTCGCGGACGTTATAGGTTAACTGGGCGTATTCCACGCTGCCGTGAAAGTGCAGCAGATGGAAAAACCCCTGGCGCCCCTCGGTCTTGGAGGGAATCTCGGCGGGTGGCAGCAGATTGTTGATTTCAATGCCAATTAGCTGAGCGTTGATCATCACGCCTTTCGCCCTGCCGGTGTGCATGTTTTTTCCGTTGATGCTGATCACCACGCTGGCGGCATTGAAGTTTTCATAGACGATTTCGCCCTCTTCCCAACCGTCCAGTGTATAGGCATATTTTGCCCCGAACTCATCCAGATTAAATCTGGCGATTCCGGTACCGACCTCCTCATCCGGGGTAAAGGCAATGCAGATTTTCCCGTGGGGACGTTTATCCTGAATCATTGCCTCCAGGGCTGTGAGAATTTCAGCAATGCCAGCCTTATCATCAGCCCCCAGCAGAGAGGTTCCGTCGGTGGTAATCAGGGTGCTGCCCTTCAGCGTCTTCAGCCGCGGAAAGTCCAAAACGCGCAGCACCCGTCCGGATGTACCCAGCGTCACATCCTCCCCGTTATAATTCTCAAGAATCTGCGGGTGGACATGCCGTCCGTTAAACTCCGGGGAGGTGTCCATATGCGCAATGAAGCCGATAGGCGTGACGTGCTCATAGCCGGGCGTTGCTTCAAGGCTTCCGTAGACAAAGCAATCGTTGTTGATGCGCGCGTTGTCAATGCCCATGAGCTTAAGCTCATAAGTCAGTTGATGTGCCAGATCGAACTGACGGAAGGAGGTAGGCATCGTGTCGGCTTCCGGATCGCTTGTCGTCCAGAAATTCACATAGTTTAAGAGCCTCTCATATGCCCGCATTCTTTTGCCCTCTTTCGAAAATATAAGGGGTTTCAATCTCGACGCAACACACAAAGCAGACGGGGACAAATCTTGCCGCCCTGTGCGAAAGCTGTGGCTGCCGCTTGCGCGGCAGCCACAGACCGGACTTTTATAAAGCGAAGGTTTTATTCCTGAATCATCAGCCTGCGGTCCTTCACCGCCACGCTGACACTATAAAACTTCTCGCAGATCCGAGTGAAGTCTAAATAATCCTGCACGCCTGCTGTCTCATAGGGAGAGTGCATGGCAAGCTGGGGGAGCCCAATGTCCACGGTGTTGACGGCAACCTGATTGCCGGAGAGGTTTCCCAGCGTGGAGCCGCCCAGCATATCGGAGCGGTTGTGGAAATGCTGCGGCGTGGTCCCTGCCCGGTCGCAGATACAACGGAACAACGCGTCCGACACGGCGTCGGTGGTGTATTTCTGATTAGCGCTATGTTTGATCACCACGCCGCCATTGAGATGGGGGCGGTTGGTGGGGTCACTCTTGTCGGCATAGTTGGGGTGCATGGCATGTGCGTTATCCGCCGAGACCATAAAACTACACGCAATGCTGGTGAGGTATTCCTCCTCGCCGCGGCCCGCACTGCCGTTAATCCGGTGCAGTGTATCCCGCAGGAAAGTGGACGCCGCGCCCTGTTTGGTCCCGCTGCCCACCTCCTCATTGTCAAGCATACAGAACACCGGAACGCTGGCAGAGACGCTGCCATGCAAAAAGCCCTGCAAAGAACCATAAGCACATTCGATGTCGTCCAACCGAGGGGCAGAGAGGAAGCGTCCGCCGTCCCCCCACACGCAGCCGTGCATCCGATTGTAGAGGAATAGGTCACTGCCGCGGATACTGTCCGGCTCGGCACCGGCTTCCCGCGCCACCATGGAGAGGAAACTCCCCTCCTCCGCAGACCCGTCTCCCCAAAGGGGCAGCAAATCCTTTTGAACGTTATAGGAGTAGCCGTCGTTGACGTCTCGGTTCATATGAATGGCCAGACTGGGGATCAGCAGCAGATCCCGGTCTACCCGCACCAGCCGGGACTCCAGACCATTCGGCGTCTCTACAATCAATCGGCCCGCCACAGAGAGAGGGCGATCGAACCAAGGCGCGCAAAGCATCCCACCGTATTTTTCCACATTCAGTTTAACGTACTGGTCCTCCACCCGCATCTCAGGGGATTCCTTGATCTTAAAAGAGGGAGAGTCGCCGTGGCTGGCCACGATCTGGAATCCTGAATACTTCCGCGTGGGCAGCCGGAAGGCGATGAGCGCCGACTGGTTGCGGACGACAAAGAATCGTCCTCCTTCATCAAGTTTCCAGCTCTGGCTCTCCTCCAGCTCCGTATATCCCGCCGTCAGTAGCTGACGGCGCATATTCTCCACAGCCTGAAAAGCCGAGGGGCTCTGTTCAATAAAAGACAATAAATCGTTGATCTGATCTGACATAAGAAACTCCTTACTTACCAACAATGTTCTGTTCACTGGAGTTTTGCGCCTTCATACGCTCCCGCTTCGCAAAATACGGCATGATAAAGCCCAGTCCAATGAGAATGAAAGGCGTGATGATGTTCAGCATCAGACGGAACGGGTCGTCGGAGTAAATACCGCTTAAACAAGCATAGGCCGTCAGAGCGAAACACCAGCCGCCCAGAAACATTCCCAACCGCCGGTTTTTCACAAAACGATAGGTCGCGGGGAAACGCTCTCCCGCCTTCTTCAGTGCGATATAGGCGGCAAATACCCACAAATAACGCAGCGGCATACACACGGAGTTCAGCTTGACCAACCACTTGACCAGCACATCCACATTGCTGATGCCCAATGCCGGTACAATAATTATAACAGAAACGATTACAAAAACAAGCTTCAAGCCGTTGGAATAAGCGCCGTATTTGTTCTGCTTCAGTAACGCGGAGGGGACATACTGCGTATCGACGTTATTGAGCATGATGCGCAAAGGCGCGTCCACGGAGAGGATGATAACGGATACCTGCGTGATAATGTTGCAGATTGCGTAGAGAATCAGGAACAGGTCGCCCAGTCCGTAATGCACGCCCAGTTGCTGGAAGGCATAGTAAGCGCCGTTGGTCATCAGGTCACCCGGAATATGATTGGAGTCAAACATCATCCCCAGCGCAATCGTACCCAGCACTGCGCAGAGAACCACCATGCCGGTCAGGGCGATCATGCCCTTCGAGAAGTCCCGGGACGGATCTTTCATCTTATTGACATAGGGAGACATTTTTTCGCAGCCGCCCACGGCGTAGACCAGAATGGAAATGTTCAGGAAGAAAGCCGGATTAAAATTCGGGGTAAAAGTAGAGGGCGTCCAGTCGATGGACAGAACCTCCGCATTCGTCAGCGCGGGAGCCGCGATCATCAGCAGGATGAAGAGAAGCGACATGGCAAACATGGCGGTTCCGGCCAGTGTGGAAAGACGGCGCAGAACGCGGATCCCCCGGCTGGCCAGCAGCAGAGCCATAACAAAGATTACCAGTCGAATCAACTGCATGGTCATGGTGCTCATCTGGCTGACACGGTTATCCCGGAAAATTGCCCAACTGCAGGCAATGATGACGCTACCGGGTTTTTCCGAGATGTAAGGCATATGGACGACCCAATAGGTCCAGCCGGCAAAGTAGGCCATTTTAGGACCAATCGTCTGGTTGATCCAAGAACTGACGCCGCCGCCCTCGTTTTTGAACGTGGAACCAAGCTCGCCCACCATCAGAGCGTATGGAATAAAGTAAATTGCGAAGATCAGAAGCCACGCCGCAATTGCTTTCAGTCCGCCGTACTCTGAAAAGCCGTTGATGATGTTGCCGAAGCCCCACACAGTACTGAAGGCCATTACAGCCAGACTATACCAGAGAATTTGGTTGCTGCTTTCCTTCTTCATATAAAATCTCCATTTCTTTTGCTATTTTTGTTGCATTTTTTGGTAAATTTATTTTACATCCATTAAATATTATTCGCAAATACATATACCTATATAGTAATTATAATAGTTGTGTTATAATACGAGCTGTCAACTGCAAAATTTTTCAACAACCAGCTCATGCATGCCACAACCTTTTAAATTCCGCTTTTGGCGGCACAGAGCGTCAACTTCTATGCGGTGCAAATTCAGGCAGTCCAAGTATTTATTGTGACAAACATCTTAACAAAGGAGAAAACCGGTCATGTTTCATGGTATGGAATATGTTTACGAGGTCTATAAGGAACAAAGTTTTTCCAAGGCTGCCCGAAACCTCTATATCTCCCAGCCCGCGCTCAGCAGCAGCGTCAAACGCGTTGAAGAGCGGGTTGGTATGCCGCTGTTTGATCGCAGCACCACGCCGGTAAAGCTGACAGAGTGCGGCGAGCAGTACATTCAGGCGGCGGAACAGATTTTCAGTGCCCAGCGGAGCTTTTCCGACTATCTGGCCGATACCCGCAAGCTGGAGGCGGGGCAGCTGACAATTGGCGGGATCGGCATGTTTGCATCGTATATTCTGCCGCCGCTGATCTCAGAGTATAAAAGCAAATACCCCAAAATCTCCGTCAGCATGATGGAAGAGAGCCAACCACAACTGGAAAAGCTGCTGATTAAGGGGACACTGGACCTTGTTGTGAATTATCAGGAATTTGCGCAGGATGCTTTTGAAACCTGTCCCTATCGGGAAGAGCATCTCCTGCTGGCGGTACCGCAGCAATTTCCTGTCAACAGCTCTCTTCTTGCGTGGCGGCTCAGTTTGGATAATGTTCTCTCCGGAGATTATCTGGCGGAACGATATCCCGCGGTTCCATTGGAGGCTTTTGAAAATGAACCATTTATTCTGCTCCGCCCTAACAGTGACATCAATCAGCGAGCGATTCAGATGTGCCAAAGCTGCGGCTTCACGCCTCGGGTAATTTTGACGCTGGAACAGCAGTTGACTGCCTATAACATGGTCAGTACGGGCATGGGCATTGCCTTCGTCAGCGACACGCTGGCAAAAAATATTCTGCCCCACCCGAACATTGCCTATTATAAACTGAATAGAGAACTTTCTCGACGAATTATCTATTTTTACTATAAGAAAAATCGCTATATCAGCCGAGCAATGGAGGAATTTTTGGAGATTGCCCGCCAGAAGGAGGAGTAAACTCCGGGCCCGGTGCTTTGGAATTTCCCATATTCGGATTCCTGCCTGCGGCTGGTGATAACCTGCTTCGTGGAGTATACCGAGGGCAGGTCTGTTCCAATTAGTCAATCATCGGCAATTTGCTAAGCAAGGCGGAACTGTTTACCAAGTGTACCATCCGTTGCCAAATGTCTGGCAAGTTTATTGCTGGGCAGATGTACTTGATTTTGTTACTTCAGCAGTCCGGAACCGATGCAATATGCATCTTGCCGTTCGGACAGGAACTTTGTGTCTCTTTTTGCGGGTCACATGGACGCCGGAGTCTCTATGGTGGACTTCGGCGGGTGGGATGGGAACCGCCCCCTCGGGTGCGGTAATTCCAATTCTCTCTATGCCGCTGGCGAGGATGGCAGTGAGTTTTTCTTCGCAAAAAGGCGCTTACATGGGGAGCGGAGCACTGAAAAAACAATCCGCCGCCTATCAGAAAATCATGAATCGAGACTTCAGCGAGATGGATGTGCTGCCCAGATGCATCATGCCCATCACGCTGCTTGATCGAGGTGTCATGCGGGCGGGAATGCCGGTTTCCCGCGCGAAATATCGGCTGGCAGTTGACCTTGTTCATAAGCGGGCTTTGGTATAAATACTGAAGCGGCGGTCAGACCCAACCGGGCCTGACCGCCGCTTTTCAAAGGTTCTTATTTGCTGCGCTTCAAAATCTCACAGACCAGTTGGTACACTCGCGCCGTGGAGGGGATGCTCAGCCGCTCCCGGGCAGAGTGTACGTCGTGAAGCTCCGGCCCCATGGAGATGGCGTCCAGTCCGGGCAGCTTTTCGATGAACAGGCCGCACTCCAAACCGCCGTGGGTGGCGGAGATAATGCCGTCCTTGCCGCTGATGTCCTTATAGGCTGTAAGAGCCAACTCCCGAAGGGAGGAAGCCCGGTTATACTGCCAGCCGGGATAGGAGCTGCGCTCCGCCACGGTGCCCCCGGCGTGTTCCACGATGGCCCGGACCCGCTGAAGCAGCATGGTCTTCTGCGTGGCGATGGAGGAGCGGATGGAGACGGTGAAGTGGAGGCCGTCCGCCTGCATTCCCATCACGCCCAAGTTTAAGGAGGTTTGCACCAGACCGGGGAAATCAGCGCTCATGGCCTGAACGCCCTGAGGCAGGGGCAGGAGGACGTGGAGCAGAGAGAAGGTGGCGTCGGCGCTGAGGGCGGCGGGAACCTCTTCCGTGGAACAGGAGAGGGACACACCGTCGTCGCAGCCGGCGTACTCGTTCTTGAGAGTGGCGTCAAATTCGGCGAGGAAGGACTCGAAGTCCGCCGCCCGGTCCGCCGGGACGGTTACCAAAGCGTCGTTTCGGGGGCAGATGACATTTTCAAATCGGCCACCCCGGATGTCCGCCAGACGCAGGCCGGGGACACGTTCCATGGTAGAGTAAAGAACTCGGCCCATCAACTGGTTGGCGGAGCCGCGGCCTTTGTGAATCTCGCCGCCGGAGTGTCCTCCCTGAAGGCCGGAGAGGGTGACGCGATAGCCCGTTTCGCCGCCTGTTTCCTCCATTTTGACGGGCAAAAAGCAGTCTGCACGAACGCCTCCGGCGCAGGACACGCAAAACTCGCCTTCCTCCTCGGAGTCCAGATTCAGGAGCTTTCGTCCCTTCAAATCGGAGCAGTCCAGAGCGAATGCGCCGCCCATGCCCGTTTCTTCGTCCACAGTGAAAAGTGCCTCCAAAGGAGGATGGGGCAATGTGTCGTCCGCGAGAATGGACAGAATCATGGCCACGGCGATGCAGTTGTCCCCGCCCAACGTGGTGCCTCTGGCCCACAAAAATTCGCCGTCGGTTTCCAAATCAAGCCCTTCCACAGACATGTCCTTGGTGCAGCCCTCCGCCACGGCGCAGACCATGTCCATGTGGCCCTGCAAAATGATAGGCTCGGCGTGCTCATAGCCGGGGGAAGCATCTTTCCAGATGATCAGATTGTTGCAGGGCTCCTGCCGGTAGCGCAGTCCCAGGTCCCGGGCAAAGCCTGCGCAGAGATCGCTGATATGCTTTGTATTTCCGCTGCCGTGGGGAACGGCGCAGAGCTTTTCAAAATAGCTGAATACGTCCTGAGGCTTACAATTTGATAACAAAGACATGCCAATCCTTCTTTCTAGCAAGGCAGCCCATGCGAAAGCATGGGCTGCACAGTCAATTATTCCGCGGGGACTTCCTCAGTGGTGGTCATGCCAAATTCGTCCGTGATTCCTTCGTCGCCAGTCTCCTCTTCCTCGGCGGGAGCGGATACGAACTCGGAGAGATAGGCATCCTCGGGCAGCCCCGCAAGAAGGGCCGGCAGGTTGAGGATGATGCCGTCCATATTGCGGGGCAGGGTCAGCGACACTTCCTGTGTCTCTTCCGTTCCGCCCTTTTTCTGGGTGATTTCCAGAGTCATGGAAAAGTTCTGCCCGATCCAGGTGGACATGCCCCGTTCCTTGCCATAGAGCTTGGCCACTTGCTCGTCGTTCACATAGACCACGACCTTATAAGGCGTTTCATAGGTCTGACCGTTGTAATCCAGACGTTTGCTGTCCATATACACGGTGTGTCCGCGGCCAATGATGGTCATGCTGTACGCAATGACGGCAAGAAGCAGCACTGCGCCCACACGGAACAGGAGGGCACGCATAGGAATCTTTTTCATCGATTCTCCTCCTCACGTTGCGCAAGCAGAAGCTGTTGCCCGATTTTTCCTTTGGCCATGCGCTTTTTCGTCTCATACATCACAAGGGCAATGGTGATGACGCCATAGGAGGCAAATACGCGGAAGTATTCACCGATCATGGAGTCGCCCGTAATTTTGGCGCCTGTGGCCGGAGCCACGATGAACATGGTATGGAACAGAATCACGCCCAAAAACACATTTCCGATAGACGCTTTGTCCACGGACGCGCCGCCCACCAGCAGCGCCGCGATGCAGAACATACCGATCTGTTTGTGGGAGCTGTAAGTAGAGATATTGCCCATGTTTTGCAGATAGATGACCATGCCGAGACCGGCGAACACGGTGGACATCACGATGGCGATGATGCGGGTGCGCTCCACCTTGATGCCGGCGTCCCGGGCCACGTCCATATTCTGGCCCACGGCGCGCATGTCCTGACCCAGCTTCGTCTTGCGGAACCAGACGATGAACAGGCAGAAAATAGCAATGACCGCAAGGGTCAGAACGGGGATTTTAACGCCGCCGATATGAATGGCGCCCAAGTTGTCCAGAGATTGCCGCATATGCAGCAGGCTCACCGTATTGCGGATGCCGTATCCCCGGGGGAGCTTCAGGGTAGAGTGGAGGATGGGGATGACAGGCCCCATCATGAACAGAACCAGAAGCTGATACAAGCCGTCCACAAAGAAGGCGATCATATAGCTGGTGATCATTTCTTTGCCCTTGGCCCGGTTGAGGATCTGCCCACAGAGGACACCCAGCAGGACGGAAATGGGAATAGAGAGGATCATGGCCAGAACAATGCCGGGGATGCCCCAGACTTGCCAGTCGGCTGTAAAGATCAGCGCGATCTCCGCAGCCATGGCCCCTAACGTCATGGCAAAGTTCAGGCCCATGCCCGCCATGATGGGGAAGATGAGGCACAGGATCAAAAACGCGTTTCGGCCCAGCCGGGTCATGATCTCGTTGACCAGATATCCGGGAGAAAAGCCGGAAACGGGAATGCAGATGGCGCAAATCAGAATGAACATGACTGGCACGCTGTTATTTTGAAGCTGCTCGACAAAGCTGCCGCCCTGCTTCTTTGGTTTCAAATTCATTTCGCTCCCTCCGTCTTTCTGGTCAGAGCATACAGGATCATTCCGTTGGAAACGATGATGCGGATGACCTCACTCATGTCCATATGGATGGCAGCGTTCATGACGGTCGGCGTCATGGTGATGATGCCCTGAAAAAGGAACGTACCAATGACGACGTTGGCAATGCTTGCCTTGTTCACCGATGCGCCGCCGATGAGAATGGCGGACACCGCGGGAATGGCCATGTTGAACGGGGCCATATAGAGCTGGATAAAACCGAAGCCCTGCTGATAAACCAAAATACCCACTGCGGCCAGCCATGTGGACATGATAACGGAAAGCATTCTCGTCCTGTCGATGTTGATGCCCGAGGCCTTGGCGAAAAAGGGGTTGGAACCCACGGCAGTCATGGCGGTGCCGGCCTTGGTGTGCAGAAAGGCCCACATCAAAAATGCCAGCACGGCAAAAAACAGCAATGAGCCCACGGGGATGGAGAGGTGCCCGATGTTAATTTGCAGAAAATTGGCCAGCACCTTGTCGTAAAAGCCCTCCAGAGAGATGGTGGTGCGCAAGCCCTTGCCGGACAGGCCCCAAACCATTGTGGGGCTGGTGTATGGAAGCAGCAGCCACATCATGCACATGAAGGACACCGAGGAGAAGCCGACGTAGGTGGCGATCATCATTTCGCCGCCCTTGATGCGGTTGAGAAGCCAGCCGTATCCGCCGCCGGAAAGCAGCGCAAAGGGCGTGGCGATGACAATAGCCATGACGAAGCTCATGCCGCCGGTAAAGCCGAACTGGATGGACATAGTACCGCCCAGAAGGCCGGAGATTATGCCCAGAGGCAGACCGAAGTTTAGTCCGCAGCCGGAGTGCACCATCGGCACCATGGCCAGCACCAGCACCGCGTTCCAACTGAAGCGGTTGATGGTATTGGTGAGCTGGGTGGTGAAATCGGCGCCGACGAGGGGCGCCATGATGAACAGAAACAAAAGAAATCCGGTGATAATCAATCTCGGCAGGCCGAAGTTGTCAGCCAGCTCCCGGAATTTTGTCTTGTTTCCAAGGGTAATGGCTTCGTTTGCAGTTTTGCCCATATTGCCTTCCTCCTTATTTAACCTGGCTGACCATCAGCAGACCGAACTCCTCGGAGGATTCGGTCGCCGGCAGGATTCCAGCAATTTTTCCGCCTGAAACGATGGCGATGCGGTCGCAGGCCATGCGCAGTTCCTCAAGCTCTGAGGAGATCATGACGACAGTCACGCCGTGCTCCCGGTTAAAGTTTTTCAAGGCGTCCAACACCAGAGACTTCGCTCCTACGTCGATGCCGCGCGTAGGCTCGGATACAAACAGAAATTTGGGGCTGAGGGCAAAGGCCTTGGCCAGACAAATCTTTTGCTGATTGCCGCCGGAGAGCTCCTTTGCCTTCTGGGTGGAGCTGGTGCACTTAATGGCCAGCTCGCCGATATATTTCTTCGTCACCTCGTGGATGGCCTTTTCATCCCGCCAGGAGATGAGGCCGCCCAGATATTTCTTGAGGAACTTATCCTGAATTTGCATGGCGGAAAACGCCACGTTCCACTCCAGAGATTCGTCCAGCAGCAATCCCACATCCCGCCGGTCCTCGGACACAAAGGCCAAGGATGCGTCCAGACACTTCCGGGGACTGTTGAGGGGTATGGGCTTGCCGTCAAACTCCACGGAGCCGCCCGATTCATAAAGCCCCATGATCCCGTTGGGAATGCCCAACTTGCCCTGCCCGGCCAATCCCCCGATGCCCAAAATCTCGCCCTCCCGGATGTCCAGATTGACGTTGCGCACGGTCTCGCCTGACATATCGACCCACAGGTTGCGGATGGACATGATGGTTTTGGCGTTGGGGTCGATGCGGATGTCTTCCCTGACGGAGGATTGAACGTTGCGGCCCACCATCCACTTGGTGATGTCGGGAATGTTCGTCTCCTTGGAGGGCACGTCCTTGACCACATAGCCGTCCCGCATGATGACCACCTTGTCACAGACGTTCAAAATCTCATGGAGCCGGTGGGTGATAAAAATGATGGCGATGCCGCTGGCGGCCATGTTGCGGATGGACGTCAGCAAAGCCTCGGCTTCCTTTTCCGTCAAAACGGCAGTGGGCTCGTCCAGAATCAGCAGCTTCAGATGCCCCTTGCTCAGCTCACGGGCGATTTCGGTAAATTGCTTGTGGCCCACGGGCATGTCGCTGATGGCCATATCAGCATCAATTTCGACGCCCATTTTTTCGATGGCTTCCCGGGAAAGCGAGGCCATCTGCTTATAGTCCAAAGTGTCCAAGCGGTCGCCGAAAATCTCGGAGATCACATTTTTTTTCTTGGGTTCACGGTTGAGCAGGATGTTTTCCGAGGCGGAAAAGCCGGGGATCAGGGAGAACTCCTGATGCACCATACCGATGCCCGCCGCCAGAGCGTCAAAGGGCGTGGAGAAACTGACCTTTTCGCCGCTGATCAGAACGTCGCCGCCGTAGCCGCCGGTCTCCCGGATGACATCCATGCCGAAGAGAATCTTCATCAGGGTGCTCTTACCGGCGCCGTTTTCGCCCACGAGGCCCATGACCTCGCCGGCCTGCAATGTGAAATTGATGTCCGTCAGGACCTGGTTGCCGAAGAAATCCTTCTTGATATTTCGCACCTCCAGCAGGGGGGCGTTATTATTCATCATAGTCCTACCTCGCCTAAAACAGCGGGGGGAGGGATGTACCCGCCCCCCGCTATCCGAACTTGTTATTTTGAATGGGAAAATTACTTGACAGTGAAGTATTTCTCGGGAACCTCAATCTGTGCGTTGCCCATGAAGTGGCCGGGATCACCCATAATATAGGTGTCCTGATACACCAGGAACACGTTGTCGGCCTTGACGCCGGTTTCCACGTTGGTGTAGTTGGAGCCGCTCCACTCCGCCTTGGGAGAGAAGACCTGATACGCCTTGGCAATATCGTCAATGTCGCGAAGCTCGCTCTCGCCGTTGATGACGTTCAAAGCGTGCTGGGCAAGGCCCGCAGCGGTGGTGTAGCCATAGGAGTAGGCCCAGGTGCCGAAGTGACCGGCGCCGCCCTTTTCGTTGATGGTGGATTCCACCTTGGCCAGAATCTTCTCAAAGTCGCCGGCCTCGGCGGTCAGGTCGATGCCCAGAGCGCCGGGATAGCCCAGCAGGGGAGAGGGCAGGTCGGCTTCGATGAAGTAGCCGCCGTATTCCATCAACTGCTTGAGCAGAGGCTCGGTATGAGCGTCGTTGGTGCAGAAGTAAGCGGCATTCTCACCGTACTTGCCGACCCACTCGGGAACCTTCTCCAAAATGTAAGCCTGCGCGCCGGCGACGCCGACGTCGGAGGTGGGATCGGGAGCAGTTTCCATGACGAACTCCATGCCGAATTCCTTGCAGGCTTCCTTCATGACGGCCACGCGGCGGCTCATGGTTTCATAAGCCATGTGGCGCGGGAAGGAGATATGTACGAAAGTATCGCAGCCCAGCTCGTGGGCGGTGCGGATGATCAGGTAGCCACGGGCCACAAAGTCGTTGTTGCAGACCAGATCGGCGGCGCTGCCAATCTCGGGCAGATCTTCGTGGGACTCGCCGGCGATGCAGAGGATGTCGGGGCGGGTCTCCTTGATTTTACGGAAGGCCTCGGTGGTGCCGGGGACAGACTGATTGACAATGATGGCCTTCATGTCGGGATCGTCCGACAGGTTGACGATGGTCTGAATGGTGGTTTCCAGCTCTTCGGTGAAGTTGTCGGGATAGATGGCCAACTTGACCATATCCTCGCCGTACATGTCACGGAAAGCCTCGGCGCCGCGGCGGTCGTCCTCAGCTTGAGAAACGGAACCGGTGACGATGCCGATGTGGACGTTCTGGGCGTCAGAGCCCTGAGCGCCGGAGGACTGTGGGGTGGAAGATTGGGAGTTGCTGGGAGTAGTGCCGCAGCCGGCAAGTGCGAGGAGCATGGTGGTCGCAAGCAAGATACTGACTAGCTTCTTCTTCATTTCTAACCTCCAAAATCTTTATTAACAAGGGATACGATGACCTTTATATTTTATCATGTGTTCATGGATTGTCAACAGTTCACAAAATGTTAGTTTTTGTAGAACCATGCTTTGTATAAACTGGTTGGGATAAAAACAACTGCTTTTTCGCATAAAAATAAACTGCCTTTTGTGCATTTTTCTTGATATTACAGGCTTTTTGACAAAAGTAGATATCCCTTCCTTGGCCGAAACCTGCTTCTTTAAGCAGTACCCGGCCAAACGTGTGCTTTGAAAAAGTTTTTTGGTTTCCGTTGTTTTTCCAATTGAAAAGGCATGCCGCAGTAAAAAACCATGCGAAACGGCAAGGCCGTGGAGGCGAAAAATTTGGCGGCACTTGTTGCCGCCGTTCTCTGATTGAATTGCAGTCTACGGCATCCACACGCGACAGGCCCCATGCACATAGTATGAACTATTCTTACAGACTTCAAAGGTAAGGAGTAGCTTATGATAAATCTTTCTCTGATACATGTTTCATATCTCGTGTTGATTGTTATATTTCTGATAGTCATGGCTTGCAAAAAAAGCATTGTAATTCCATGTGCTCTTGGCATCGTGTTGCTTGGCGCAATCGTAACCAGAAGTCCAATTGGCGCAATTCAGACCTTGTTTAACGCGCTAGTCTGGGCGGGATCAGAGTTCTTGGGAATTATTGTGGTCATTGCATTGGTGGTGGCCATGAGCCGGTCCCTCATCTCCATTGGAGCGGATCGGATGCTGATTTTTTCTCTGAAAAATCGAATGGGAGGACCCAGATCGGCTTTCTTTATTCTTGGGTTCGTGATGTTTGTTGTATCAATTTGCGTATGGCCATCCCCCGCGGTGGCACTGGTGGGAACACTGCTGCTGCCAATGGCTGTAAGAACTGGAATGCCCGTTCTTTGGGCGGCGGTTGTTATGAACATATTCGGCCACGGTATGGCGTTGTCGGGTGACTTTTTTATTCAAGGCGCACCCACAATCACTGCCAAAGCGGCCGGAACGGATGTTGGAACCATGATGTCCCAGTCGGTGCCGCTGTGGGCCATTATGTGTGTGGTAACGGCGGCAGCGGCCTTTTTATGCTATTGCAGGGATATGCGAAGCTCGCCCGTGCAGACAGTTGATATGGATGCAGTTCAAATGAAAGCCGTGGGGCGGTTTGCACCGTTGATGGCTGTGCTGACGCCCGTCATTTATCTGGGAAATATCGCCGCAATGCTGGTATTTAAGCTTCAGGGCGGAGACGCAACGGCACTGGTGGGCGGGTCCGCATTACTTTTGCTGGTGCTGTGCGCGTGCCTTGATAAAGGTGTTTCCCACGCGCTTGACGACGTGGGAGATTATCTAAAAGAGGGGTTTGGCTTCAGCATAAAAATCTTTGCCCCGGTCATTGTCATTGGCGGCTTCTTTTTCTTAGGCGGAGAAGGCGGCAGTCAGGCGGTGTTTGGCAATCAGATGACAGGAATTTTAAGCGATATTGGCAGGTATATTGCAGAAAATGTTCCTGTAAATCGTTTTTCCGCAATTGTCACACAAGCTGCGGTGGCAGTCATTACAGGATTGGATGGATCCGGCTTTTCAGGGCTGCCCATTGTAGGCGCAACTGCCAAAACCTTTGCAGATGCTCTTCCGCTGAATAAAGAAGTTCTGGCATCCATGGGACAGATCATCACCATTTGGGTTGGCGGCGGGACCCTGATCCCGTGGGCGGTTGTCCCGGTCGCGGCAATTTGTGATGTGAGTCCGGCGGAGCTGGTGCGTAAAAACTTTGTTCCGGTGATGTGCGGATTAGTGTCCGTTGCGATTGCAACGTTTTTCTTGTTGTAACTCTGCCAAATCCGGAAGTTGACACACCCATAGAGAAATTTTTCCTGCAAGCTCAATCTTAGGGCATCAGCGCACAAAAAAGACGAACCTCGGGAAAACTCTTCCCGAGGTTCGTCTCATAGGCCTGTGGTAACCTTGACTGTTACAAGCGCCTACATAAATTTGAGATTTTTCAAATTGCACCTTATAAAAATGTGCGGGAGGCATATCCGGCGTGATGGTGTGGCGAAGACGAGATACGATTACATCTCCGAGGGAGCGGCAGCGCCCCGCGGCTCCGGTGCTTCCTTCGTGTCTCTGGCGGCAAACATATTGGCCACGATGGGGCCCACCACCTGATGAACCACGGTGGCAAGCACACAGGGAAGGATGGCCATGGTACCGGGGAAGGAGGAGTTTGCCAGCGTGCAGGCAAGGCCGCTGTTTTGCAGACCTACCTCCAGAGAAAGCGCGCGAACCTTGGCCTCATCAAAATGAAAGACCTTTGCAATGCCGTAGCCTGCGAGCAGTCCGAGAACGTGGTGAAGCAGCACGGCCATGACGCTCACGCCCACCACTGCCAGACCGTTCTGGGTGAAGCTGCTTTGGTTCGGGCCGACGCACATGCCGATCACCAGCAGAATGCAGACGGTGGAAACCAGCACCAGCAGTTTCTTCATCTGTTCCACCAGCTTAACGATGGCGGCGTGTACAGCCAGCCCCAGAAAGATGGGCAAAAGGACGATTACAACAATGGAGAAAAACATGCTCCAAAAATTGACCTCGACCCACTGTCCGGCCAGAGCCAGGGTCAGCGCGGGCGTCAGCGCGGGCGCCAGCAGAGTGGTGCACATGGTAATGGTGATGGACAGGGGCACGTCGCCCCGGGCCAGAAAGGTCATGACGTTGGAAGCGGTTCCGCCCGGCACACAGCCCAGCAGCACCAGACCAACCGCCAATTGGGCACAGACCTCCGGACCACCCACGCCGGTTAAAGTCAGCAGCTTTGCCACCAGCCAGCCGAAACCCGCCATGCACACATACTGACTGCAAATTCCAATCAGCACGTCCCGGGGACGGCGCAGAATCAGAGCGAAATCTTCTGCACGCAGGGTCATTCCCATGCCAAACATGATTACGCCCAGCAGCAGATTTACAAGACTGAGCTTTGGAAAGTAAGTGCCCATAAACGGCACCCACGCCAGATTGACGCTGACGCTGCCCGCCAGCTTCACCCACACGGAGGGGACGACCAGCGCAAACGCCGCCACGGCGACGGCCAGCAGCGCCAGATTTTTATTGAGAAGGTCGGCAGCACGGTTCATCGCTTTCATTGTACTCTCTCCTTTTATATACGGCGGTTACTGTTCGGTTGCCAGCAGGGCTTTGCCTGCGGCGTCAGCGTCCCGCATAGCCTGCATGAATGCCTCTTTTGTGACGGGGTAGGGGGCCTTTGTCCACTCCAGAACGGTGGCGGCCTTGTCCGCAATGGTCTGGAGATTTTCCTCTGACAGATCAATTTCGCCCAGTGTGACCGGCAGACCGATGGAGCGGTTGAAGCACATCACGCGGTCGCGTTCCTCAAACTGCTTGTCATAGGTCAGCAGCGTCAGCACGCCGAAGGCCACAATCTCACCGTGCAGGTGCTTTCCGCCGGAGGCGGGAACCATTGTGGAGCCGTAATAGACACAGTGAGCCAGGCTGCTGTTGTAATAATACTTTGTGGCGTCCGTGGTCAGGTTGGAAACGATGCCCGTGGACATCACGATGGCCAAGGAGACCTGCTCCAGTTCGTAACCGGGAGTGTTTTGACGGCACTGTTCCATGGCTGTGGCGCCGTATTCCACCATGGGGTTTGTGCAGGAGTGGGCAAGCTGGGCGCCCAGCAGCGTGGTGTGAAACAGCTTCTGCCCACGGGAGGCCAGCTCCACCTCGCACTCCTTGGACAGCCCGTCGCCGATTCCGGCCCACAGCAGGGCCTCCGGCGCTTCCGCGACGATTTTCGTGTTCAGGAACGTATGCTCGGGACAGCGGGTGGGGTAAAAGTAATCCCGGAAGGTATCGTCGGGATTGTAAAACACGCCGATTGCCGTGCAGGCCGCACAGTTGGAGGCGATGGTGGGGAAGGTGAACAAAGGTTTGTCCAGATGTTCGGCCACGGCCTTGCAGGTGTCCACTGCCCGTCCTCCGCCCACGGCGAAAATCATGTCGGCGGATTTGACGGCGTCCAGCACTTCCAGCGCGGCGGCGTTTTCATAGGTGGCGTTGTCGCCGTACCAGACTGGCTCGGACAACATGAAGGGCGTGCCGCTCAGGGCCTCCTTCAGCGACTCGTAGGCCTTGGAAAGCGCGGTTTTGCCGCCAATCACGGCGGCGGTTTTGCCGAAGCGGCGGACGATGCCGTAAACGTCCTTGTAGCAGTCGGGGCCAACGCTCCAGGCGGGCAGGCAGTTGGTGTAGCTCATAGTATTTATCCTCCCAATTTTACGGGACAAAACAAAAACAGCCTCGTCCCAAAGTTTTACTTTGAGACGAAGCTGTAAATCAACTCCGCGGTACCACTCAAATTGCACGGCGGCGAAACCATGCCACTTTACAGGCTCCAACAAGCCCATGGCACTAACGCAGCCTGCGCGTGCGACTCTACTTACCAAAGTGTTCGGTCGCCGGCTCAGAAGGGATTGCTTGGACGATACCCGGTTACCTGCTTTCAGCATACGCAGGCTCTCTGTGAACCATCTTTCGTCGGCGTTCTTCGTCATTGCCTTTATTGTTTTTAAGAATAGCAAACTAAAGCACGAAATGTCAATGGCGACATTGCCATAATTACAGCGTATCCGTTAAAAATAATTATGCAAAACACAACATTTCAGGCGAAAACTTTCTTTTATCCGGCCCGATCAGTTCCGGTCGACACCTGTGCTCGAGCCGACGAAATCCTTGCATACTGAATGATCAAAGGAATCGGCGGTTGACAACTATAACTAAATGTGTTACTATAAAAGCACTCAATATAATTTCTTCGTATTCGCATATTTTGTAGGACATTGTTTTGATGTTCCGCAAAATATGTGAGTTTTGTTTTTATTGGAGCGTTCACTGCTGTACATCATATTTCTAAAAGCGAAGCGGCTGGATAGATTGCCGCTCGTTAAAACTGGATGAATGGGTGAGTTAAAATCAATCTTGTACACGAACAGGTAAATCATCCGAAATTTGGAACCGGGACGATTATTGCGCAGGATTCGTCAACGATCACGGTCCAATTTGCGGAAGAAAGCGGAGCAAAAAAGTTTTTTTATCCCGCGGCATTTAAGTCGTTTCTCAGTTTGTGCAACCCTGCTGCAAAGGATCGAATGAACAATGAGATGAAGCTGACGCAGGCATTTGCGGAAATAGAGCTGAATAACCGCCTTGCGGAGGAAGAAGAAAAAAAGCGCGCCTTGCTGGAACAGAAGGCCGCCTTAAAGAAAAGAGCCCCTGCAAAAAAGAGCACCAAAAGCCCTTGACTGAGGGGGAAGAGACTTTATAAGCAGGACACTTAAATTGATTGAAACGAGGAAATCCATGACAAATCAAACCTTTTCCCAACTCGCCCTTTCCGAGGAACTGCTGGAGGCGGTGACAGAGATGGGCTTTACGGAAGCCACCGATATTCAGGCGGAGTCCATCCCTCTGATCCGCACCGGCGTCGATATTCTGGCGCGTTCCCAAACCGGAACCGGAAAGACGGTGGCTTTCGGCATTCCCGCTGTGGAGTGCATTTCGCCTGATTCCCGGAATGTACAGGTTCTGGTGCTTTCTCCCACACGGGAGCTGGCACGCCAGTGCGGAGGGGAAATCCGCAAGCTGGCCCGTCACCTTCCCTATATAAACGTTGCCGATATCTTTGGCGGCGGAGACTATCGGGGGCAGTTCCGGGAATTGCAGTCTGCCAATGTGGTCATTGGCACCCCGGGGCGAATTATGGACCATATGCGACGGGGAACCCTGAATCTGAGCCATTTGAAAATGGTGATTCTGGACGAGGCCGACGAAATGCTGAACATGGGCTTCCGGGAGGATATCGAGGTTATTTTGCAAGATGTGCCGGAAACCCGGCAGATCGTGTTGTTCTCCGCCACCATTCCGGAGGAAATCCTGACCATTGCCCAGCAGTTTCAGCGGGATCCGGTTCGCATTGAGATCAACCGCGAGCAGATTACGCTGGAAAACATTCGGCAGGTCTATGTGGAAATTCCCCCGAAGAAGAAGCCGGAAGCATTGACGCTTCTGCTTCATTATTATCAGCCCTGCCGAGCCATCATTTTCTCCAATACCAAGACCATGGTGGACGAGCTGACCGAGCAGCTCAGCGCCGCCGGATTCTCTGTGGAGGGTTTGCACGGAGATATGAAGCAGCTTCAGCGTACCACGGTGATGAACAGCTTCCGTCAGGGCCGCGTCTCCATTCTGGTGGCCACCGACGTGGCGGCCCGGGGAATCGACGTCAGCGACCTTGACTATGTAATCAATTTTGATATTCCAAAGGAACCCGATTCCTATGTCCACCGCATCGGACGGACCGGACGGGCCGGACGGGCCGGCACAGCGGTGACCCTCTGCTGCGGACGGATGCAGGTGATTCAGCTTCAGCGGCTGGCCGCGCGCACCCGTTCCGGCATCGAGGCGATTTCTCTGCCCAGAGTGTCCGACATTGAGCAGGTCAATCGTGAACGGACCCTCAAGGAGCTGGAGCGGGCCATGAAGTCGGACCCTCTTCCTTTCCATACGGAGGTGGTGGAGGAGCTGATTCGGCGCGGACATGCGCCGGAGCGCATCGCCGTCACACTTCTGGGCCTTTCTCATCTTCATGACACCAAGGCGCTGAAGGATTTGAGCGTCCCCGGAGCCACGGGGAAAAAGACCAGAGTGCAGGAGCGCCGCCCCATGTCTGCCTTTGTGGTCAGCGTTGGCTCGGCCAACAGAACCACGGAGCGGCATATCATCGGCGCCGTCACAGAGCGGGCGGGCGTCAGCTCTCACGACATCGGCAAGGTGCAGATTTCCGAATCCTTTTCCACTGTTCAGGTCCCCTCTGATCTGCTGGAGGAGGTTATGCGGGCCATGCGTGGGTGCAAAATCTGCGGCAAGCCCGTTCATGTTATGCCGGTTCCGGAGCAGCAGGTCCGAAAGAAACCTGCGCATCACGCCGCCGCAAAGCCCTGGGCAAAAAAGCCGAAACACCGTACTTTTGGCGCGTAAATATGCGTCCGGTGTATTGAGCTGCGGACATCTGTCGCTGCAAGTGCTATATTAGATAAAGCGCTTTGGTTTCAGGCGCATTATTTTAAAAAAGGGCCCTCTCCGGAAGGAGAGGGCCTTTTGCTTTGCAAAAAGCTTTGGGCGGGAGCTTGACCATTTGCCAGCGTCTTTTAAAAGACACGCTCTGTTAAAAATAAATTGGAATTATAGCTCCGCTGCCTGATCCACATAAATTTGACAGGCGGCCTTGAAGCTAATCTGAACGCGCTTACCTTCCAGTTCAAGCGTAAGCGGCCCCTCATAGGCGGCTGCTTCCAGTATGCGGACAGAATTTCCAATTTCAACGCCGCTGGTTTGAAGATAGTCCAGCAGCTCCTTTTCTTCCATGACCCGGCGGATATGAGAGGGCACACCCACGGGGAGAAGGGTTAGCGGCTGCATCGGAACCATGTCCACCTGCCCGTCAGGATGTGGAATCGCACTGCCGTGGGGACAGTACGCCGGGAAATTCAAAAAGTTGTCCAGTCGGGAGATCAGCCGGGGGGGAGTGATGTGCTCTAACAGCTCCGCGTCCTCATGGGCCTCGCTCCAAGAGTACCCCAAATGGCGCATGAGAAACACCTCCCACAGGCGATGCCCGCGCACCAGAGAGATGGCCGCGCTCACACCGCCGTCCGTCAGGCGAGAGCCTTTATAGGGCTCATAATGAATCAGCCCTTCCTTTTTCATTTTTCCCAGCATTTCCGTCACCGAGGCGGGCGAAATCTGAAGAGCTTCCGCAATCTGCTTATTGCTCACCAGATTTTTCACACCGCCCAGCTTATAAACGGCTTTCAAGTAGTCTTCTTTATTCGGCGTCATGTCGTTTCCCTCCGCTTTTTCGCAATTGCGCTGCACCGTGCCGCTTGATGCCCTATCCTGCAAACAGCTTTGCAAGCGTGCCAAACAGCAGAACCAGAGCGATTGCGGTTAATATCGGAAGTTTACGAAGCAGCAGCCGTTTGATATAAGCGTCCATAGCTTCTCCATTCGTTATCCGCACGTTGTTGATTTTAGGCATACCTAAATATATTTTAAGTATATGCCAAAATGCATCGGACTGCAAGTGTTTTTTAAAATATTAAGGTAATATTGCCTGCACCTTTCCGCTGGGAAACGCTTCGCCGCTTCGTGCGGCGTTTTAATCTGATTTTTGCATTGCTTCCCCGTTTTTGTGAGACGCTCATGATTTAAGCGATGGTGCCAGCCTTTCCAGTGACTGGGAAGATGTGCACGCCTGATTACGCGAGCGATTGCCAATTGTAAACAATTTGCGTCTTTTGTCACGGAGGACTTGCTTTCCGAAAATATGTGGGATATAATGACATTACACCAGTTAGCAATAACTAACCAAATTAATTCAGGAGGTTTAAATATGTACACACAATATAAGTTGCCTTATGCTTACGACGCTCTGGAGCCGCACATTGATGCGCTGACCATGGAGACGCATTATTCCAAACATCATGCCGCATATACGAAAAACCTCAACGACGCGGTGGCAAAGGCCGGCGTCAATAAGGAAATTGAAGAGCTGCTGCGCTCGCTGGGAGACATTGAAGACCCCGCTGTTCGGCAGGCCATTCGCAACAATGGCGGAGGGTTTTACAACCACAACCTTTATTTCTCCACCATGGGGCCCGACGGTGGGAAGGAACCCACGGGAGCTTTCTCAAAGCTGCTGGAGCAGGAATTCGGAAGCGTTTCCGCCCTTCAGGACAAGCTTGGAGCATTGGCCACGGGCCAGTTTGGTTCCGGCTGGGCATGGCTGTCCGCCAATCGTGATGGAAAGCTGGTGCTTTCCTCCAGCGCGAATCAGGACAACCCCCTCATGGAGGGAATGGGCTATGTCCCCATTCTGGGCATCGACGTGTGGGAGCATGCGTATTACCTCAAGTATAAAAACCTGCGGGCCGACTATGTGAAGGCGTTTTACAACGTTGTTCGCTGGGATACGGTGGCGGAGAACTATGAGAGGGTAAAGCGGGGAGAATAATCGTCCCAGCTGCTCTGCAAGCGATAAAATAATGATAAGGAGGAGTGCTTTATGAGCGCAGACTTGTATGAAAAAATGAACGTCTACCTTGCAAATCAGGAGGTTGCCTATATCAAGCTGCACAATCTCCATTGGTATGTGAAAGGGCGGAGCTTCTTCACCCTCCATACCAAGCTGGAGGGACTTTACAACCAGACCGCGGTCATCATTGACGAGGTGGCCGAGCGGCTGCTGGCTCTTGGGCAATTCCCCGTGGCCAGCCTGAATAAGGCGCTGACCATGACCACCATTAAGGAGCGGGAGGACGTGCCTGTTTCCTCAGAGGACACCATGCGAAGCCTTATGTCAGACGTGGAATACTGGATTCGGGACACAAAGGAGATTGCGCAGCTCGCGGACGAGGCGGGCGACGGTGCCACGGCCGATCAGTTTAACGGCTATTTGAGCGAATACCAGAAGCTTTTGTGGATGCTCCAGTCTTATCTGGGATAGTCGAATTTCTCCATACCGGAAAAAATACGAAAAACAGTACGGCCATGAAGGCCGTACTGTTTTCTTTTGTTAACAGGCAGGTTGGCCTGCACTTACAGAAAAAATTTAAAACGTTGGAAAAACAACGTGAATATTTACCCTGCCGTGGTATACTTCAGATATAAAAAACAGATACAAGCAAAGAGCGGACAAAACCGAACAGACCTGAAAGGAAGGCTTTTATGGCAAATTATTTTAAGGTGACGGACAGCATTTACGATATTACGGAGAAATACCCCGAGCTGATTGCCTTTTTGGCGGCCAACGGCTTTGAGCCGCTGAAAAACGAGATGATGAGAAAAACGCTGGGTAAAACCATTTCACTGGAAACAGCTCTGCACAGCAAAAAAATCAATGTGGAGCTGTTTGTAAAGAAGCTGGAGGACGCAATTGAGCAAAGCCAGTACAGCGTTTCCACGGGACTTACCCAGATGAAAAAGGAAACCGGGGCCGATGTACGCATCGAGGGCGTGCTGCCCTGTCCCATCCGTATTCCTCTGCTGGAGCGGTTTGAAGGCTGGTTCAACAAAAAGAAGGACAGCTTTGGCTTTGAAGTGGATTACAGCTTACAGGCCGCCAGCATGGGCCTTGACCACATCAAGGCGCGGGTGCTGGAAGCTAATGGAAATCCCGGCGCACTGTCTGATTTGTACCTGTCGGCGGGCTTTGATTTGTTTTTCGATCAAACGCTGATGGGGCAGTATCGGGATGCGGGAGTATTCGAGGAGATCTCCGGCGTGGAGCATTTGAACCCGGATTTTGAAAACGAGCGCCTGAGCCTGAGGGACCTGAAAGGGCAGTATGCCATCATCGGCGTGGTTCCCGCCATTTTCATGGTGAACACCGCCGCGCTGGGAGACCGGCCCTGCCCCGAAAGCTGGGAGGATTTGCTCCGCCCGGAGTTTGAAAACAGTGTGTCTCTTCCCACCCGGGATTTGGATTTGTTCAACGCGCTGCTGCTGCACATTTACCGTTATTACGGCGAAGAGGGCGTCACCAAGCTGGGCCGCGCCATGCTGCGCAGTATGCACCCGGCTCAGATGGTGAAATCCCACATTAAAAGGGGAGAGAACGCAGTTCCCGCCGTGACCATCGCCCCGTATTTCTTCACCCAGATGCTGGACGCCAAGGGCCCCATGATTCCCGTGTGGCCTAAGGACGGCGCGATTGTCAGCCCCATTTTCCTTCTGGCAAAGGGCGCCTCCAAGGAAAAGATCAAGCCCTTTGTGGACTTTTTGTTCTCGAAGGAGGTGGGGGAGGTCTTCACCTCCGGGGGCAAATTCCCCTCCACCAATCCGTTGGTGGAAAACGGTCTGCGCCCCGATCAGCACTTTATGTGGCTGGGGTGGGACTATATCCACCAGCATGACATCGGGCAGTTGATTAAAACCACGGAGGAGCTGTTTTTCCGGGCATATAAGGAGGATTGAATATGAATCTGACGATTTTTTCAGGCCCTCCCTCGTCGGGGAAGACCGCGGTCATTCTGAAAACCATCGCGTCCCTGCAAAGCCGGGACATCCGGGTGGGCGTGGTGAAATTCGACTGTCTGTATACCGACGACGACGTGGCCTATGAAAAGGCGGGCGTACCCGTAAAAAAGGGGCTTTCCGGTGCGCTGTGCCCTGACCATTTCTTTGCATCCAATATCGAGGAAATCGTCCGCTGGGGAAACCACGCGGGGCTGGATTTGCTCATCAGCGAATCTGCCGGACTGTGTAACCGCTGCTCGCCCTATATCAAGGACATCAAGGGCGTGTGCGTCATTGATAATCTCTCCGGCATCAACACGCCGAAAAAAATCGGACCCATGCTGAAGTCTGCCGATCTGGTGGTCATCACCAAGGGGGACATCGTTTCTCAGGCGGAGCGGGAGGTGTTTGCCTCCCGGGTCAGCTCAGTGAATCCAAAGGCTGTCACCATGCATGTCAACGGCCTGACAGGCCAAGGGGCCTACGAGCTGGGGACTTTAATTTATGACGCATCCCAGCGGGTGGACTCGGTGCAGGGGATGCAGCTCCGCTTCCCCATGCCCGCGGCGCTTTGCTCCTACTGTCTGGGCGAAACCCGCATTGGCGAGGCGTTCCAGATGGGCAACGTGAAGAAAATGGACTTGGGGGTGGACCGCAAATGATGGACTTGAGCATTGCCCGCCTGCTGGCGGAGTATCCTTACGCGGCGGCGTATTTCGAGCAGAATAAGCTGGACGTCTCTGGCTATGAGGAGCTGACCTTTCCCCAGTATTTAAAACATTTTACGCAGGACGAGCTGGAGGATTTGGCCATTGACCGGGAAAAGCTTCTCTCTGACCTTGAGGTGTTTATTGCCCAGATGCAGGAATTTCTGGGGCTGGGTGCGTCCAATCAGGTGCACTCGCTGACCATTCTTCCCGGACATGACAAGTCCGGCGGAGCAGAGGGCTTTGCGCGGTTCACAATTCACGCCTCCGAAATTGTCTCCATTGTCGGACCCACCGGCTCGGGAAAAAGCCGCCTGCTGGCGGATATCGAGTGGGCTGCCCAGAACGACACGCCCACCGGGCGCAGCATTTTAATCAATGAAGAGGTTCCCGACAACAAGTGGCGGTTTTCCTCCAACAACAAGCTGGTGGCCCAGCTTTCACAGAACATGAACTTTGTAATGGATTTGACCGTGCGGGAATTTTTGGAACTTCACGCCCAAAGCCGTCTGCGGGAGGATCCGGACGCAGTGATTGACCGCATCATTGAGGAGGCAAACAGACTTGCGGGGGAGCAGTTCCGCATGGACACCCCCGTGACCAGCCTTTCCGGCGGACAGTCCCGGGCGTTGATGATTGCCGACACTGCGATTTTAAGCTCCTCACCCATCGTACTGATCGACGAGATTGAAAACGCGGGCATTGACCGTAAAAAGGCGCTGGAGCTGCTGGTGGCCGAGGATAAAATTGTGCTGATGGCGACCCACGACCCGCTGCTGGCGCTGATTGCCGACAAGCGCATCGTCATCAAAAACGGCGGCATCAGCAAGGTGGTTGAAACTAGTCCCGAGGAAAAGGCCCTTCTGGCGGAGCTTGAAAAAATGGACGCCGTGGTCCAGCACGCGCGGCATAAGCTGCGCAGCGGAAGCGCGCTTTCCGCGGCTGACTTAAACCGGGAAAACTTCGAAGCTTAAAACGATTGATATAGGTCGCTTGCAGGAAATTTTTAATTCGGATATTAAAAGCGTGTTACTCCTCCAGCTCCCAGGCAAAGGGGTCGGGCAGGGTCTGCCAGTCGGTCTGCATCTCCGCGTCCGTCAGCAGGCAGCCGTCAAGCTCTGCCACAATTTCATCCCGGTTTAGGTTGATGCCGATAAAGACAATCTGATTGCGCCGGTCGCCGTATTCGGCATCCCATTTTTGGACAAGTTCCGGCTCGTCTTTCAGATATTCTGCCCGGTCCTCCTCCGACATGGCGGCGGCCCAGTAGTCCACGGGAGATATTTCAATGTTTCTGCCTGCCTGCTCCATCAGGATCACCACATCGTTGTGGTTGGGAAGCCACATAAATCCTTTGGCCCGCACCACAGACTCGGGGAAACGCTCCATCAGAAAAGCGTTGATGCGCTGGGGGTGGAAAGGTCTGACTCTTTCATATACGAACGAGGTAATGCCAAACTCTTCCGTTTCCGGCGTGTGGGATTCGCGGTTAAGCTCCTTCAGCCAGCCCGCAGAATCATAGGCCCGTTCAAAATCGAAACGTCGGGTATTTAGAATCTCGGAGGGAGGGACCACGCCCCGCACGGAGCGGAGCAACTTTGCCTCGGGCTGGAGCGTCTGCAGAACGGCCTCCACTTGGGCAACCTCCTCCGGGGAGAGAAGGTCGCACTTGTTCAGCAGAATCACATTGCAGAACTCGATTTGAGAGATCAGAAGGTCCGTGATATCCTCCGATTCGTCCGTGTCCATGTCCTGCCGTGCGATGAGCGCGTCGCCCGGTCCGAAATCAGACCAGAACCGGTGGGCGTCCACCACCGTGACCATGGTATCCAACCGGGTTTTCTCCGCCAGATTTACGCCCTGGCTTTCGTCGTAGCACACAAATGTCATGGCGATGGGGATGGGCTCGCTGATACCGGAGGCTTCAATGAGGATGTAGTCGATGGTTTCAAGGGCGGAAAGCCTGTCTACTTCCTTGAGCAGGTCGCCCCGCAGAGTGCAGCAGATGCAGCCGTTCTGCATCTGTACCAGCTCCTCCTGGGCGCGGCTGAAGCCGCCCTGCTTTACCAGCTCCGCGTCAATGTTCACCTCGCTCATGTCGTTGACGATTACGGCAATTTTATAGCCGTGGTCGCTGTTTAAAAGATAGTTGAGCAGGGTCGTTTTTCCCGACCCAAGATAGCCGCACAGGACGGTTACGGGGATTCTTGTTTGCATAGGATTTCCTTTCCGAATTCAGTGGGATGTGGACAATGGATTTGCGGACTCCGCGCATTCTGATAAAAACGCCGGTCAGCGGGACCTGCAATCTCTGCAATAGCCGAACACCTCCAAATTGTGTCCCACAATCTGAAAGCCCTCCTCCGCAAGCATCGGCGTAAAATTTTCCATGGGACAGTTGCCCATGGGGATAATCTTGCGGCACTTCATGCACACGGCGTAATGCTTATGCTGAAAGCGGTTCAGCTCATACACGGCCATTTCATTGTTCAGCACGGTGGTTTTAAGGGCCACGCCTTTTTCAACGAAAAGCTCCAGCACCCGATAGACGGTGGACATCCAGACGGTGTCCCCGTCCATTTCAATTTTGGAGCAAATTTCCGCGGCACTCAATGGCTTGTCGGAATGTTCAAGAACTGCCAGCACGCTTTCCCGCTGCCGCGTTCGCTTCACACCCGCCTGCCATACCGTCTTATTTTCTTTCACGGGATTCACCTCGTCACTTTTTTAAAGGGGGATTGGGGTCGCTGTCCTCTGGGCTGATTTTCGGAGTACGCGGGGAGTAAGACTGCATTTCAAATGCAAATGCAATTCATTCGCATTTTAGGTGATTATATACGCAGAATTGACAAAAGTCAAGCGCTTCACGGGCGGGGCCCCGGAATACGCCACACCCATGCGGAAAAGAGCCGCTGTTATAACCCTGACAGGCATCCAACAGTAAACGGGGGTGCTTGCCATAAGGAAAGCCGTCCTATCCGATTCTGTCAAATTTTCAGGAGTGGGTTTCTGTGTACTTTGTGCAAAAATCCAAATTATTTTTTGGCGTCTTGACAGGTAAGAATTTGATGTTATCATATCAGATAGCAAATTATATAGGTATTACCTTTGCTCCTGACAACTTTGGAAAAACGGGAACAGGGGAGAAGGAGAACGGGATGGAAGCAAAGATGGACGCAAAAACCGCGCGGGTCAAAATCTGGGAGGACCTTTTGAAGGTGGCGAAGCCGGACTCCAAGTTTAGCTGGGAGTTTTCGGAGTTTATTTGTGATTATGAGGGCAGCGAGCAGGGAACCGCGCTGCTGACGGCAACAGAGATGTACAAAAACGCGAGGGTTATTTTCATCACCCCCGATAATAATTTGGAAACGCTGAGAGAGCAGGCGTTTCTGGATCAAAAAACCGTGGTCATGACCAATTATGGCATTACCCGCGGTTTTTTTATGATCGCCCCCGGCCAGATTCCCGCAGGGAAGGAAGAGGTTGCCTCGTTGCTTGACGGCGTGTCCCGCTACTGGAAGCACCAGACGCTGGAGCAGTTGGCGAAAAGTGTGGGCCACATCGACATGATGGTCACCGGCGCGTCTGCCATCACGCCCAGCGGCATCCGTTTTGGTAAGGGTCATGGGTACTTTGATCTGGAGTGGGCCATGCTGTCCTCCTGCGGAATGGCTGATGCGTCCACCGTGATTATCGGCGCGGGCCACGACTGTCAGGTGGCGGATGTGGACGTGACCGTGGAGGAATACGACACAGCGATTGATTACATTGTGACCCCCACCCGGATTCTTGAAACCCGCCACGAGTTTCCCCGGCCCGGCAAGGGCATCATCTGGTGCCGTCTCGCCCCCGGAATGCGGGAGCAGATTCCCCCGGTGCAGGAGCTGTGGTGCCGGACCCACTGCAAATGAGAAGTCGCTATGAAAGAGCTTGAAAGCAGGCTTCTGGAGCTGCGGGGCATCTCAAAATACTTTGGCGCGACGGCGGCCAACGACTCCATCGACCTGTATTTAAACAGCGGAGAGGTGCTGGCTCTGCTGGGGGAAAACGGCGCGGGGAAAAGCACCCTCATGAATATTATTTTCGGCATGTATCGTCCGGATGCCGGTCACATCCTGCTTCGCGGTCGGGAGGTAAAAATCACCGGCCCGGAGGACGCCATGCGCCAAGGCATCGGCATGGTGCACCAGCATTTTATGCTGGTGGGCCGGTTTGACGCGGTGCAGAACGTATGCCTGATGGATGGGACGGCCTCCTTGACTGTGTGGAACCGGAAAAAGGTGCGCGCGGAGCTTGAAAAGCTGAAGGATCAGTACCATATCGAGGTGGAGCTGGACTGTCCTGTGGAGCGGCTGAGCATCAGCATGCAGCAGAAAATCGAAATTCTAAAGCTGCTGTACACCGGCGCGGAAATTCTGATTCTGGATGAGCCCACCGCCGTGCTGCTGCCGCAGGAGTGCGAAGCGCTGTTTGAAATGATTCGGGAGATGGCGGCGCAGGGCAAGGGCGTCATTTTTATCAGCCATAAGCTGGGAGAGGTGCTGCGGGTCAGCCACCGGATCAGCGTCCTTTCCCACGGAAAGGTCACAGGAGAGGTGGCAACGGCGCAGGCCGATCAGGCCCTCATCCTGCGGATGATGTCCGGCGATGACGTGCCGGAGCTTGGCGGTTATGTCAAAAAGCCCGCCGGGGAGCGGGTGTGCCTTTCCTGCCGGCAGCTCGAAGGATTTGACGACCGCGGGGTGAAGACGCTGAACGGCGTGGACCTTATGGTGCGCTGCGGGGAAATCGTGGGCGTGGCGGGAGTAGAGGGAAACGGACAGGACGAGCTGGCCGAGGTTCTTTCCGGTGTGCGGCCTGCTTCTTCCGGTGAAATACAGGTGGACGGGAAACTGTTAAATTCCGCAAAGACGGGCCGCTTTATCGAAAGCGGCGTGGGCTATATCCCGTCCGACCGGAATACGGTGGGAACCGTTCCGAATTTCCCCCTTCGTGAAAACTGGCTGCTGCGCAACCGAAATTGGCCCAAGCGGCACGGGCTGACAGACCTTCGCGCGGCGGCAGGGCAGGCTTCTCGTGCCATGGAGGAGTTTGACGTTCGGGGGGCCGACTGCACAACCCGCAGCGCCAACCTCTCCGGCGGAAACCTTCAAAAATTTATTCTCGCCCGGGAGCTGGGGGGTGCGCCAAAGGTGCTTGTGTGCTCCTATCCCACCCGGGGACTGGATATGAAGGCCGCGTGGTTCGTGCGCAGTGAATTGACCCGGGCCAAGGAATCGGGCGTTGGAATTGTGCTGTTTTCCGGCGACTTGGACGAGCTGTTTGCCCTTTCCGACCGGATTGTGGTGCTGTACCGGGGCCGCGTGGTGGGCGAGTGCCGACCGGAAGAAACCACGCCCCAGAATATCATTCTGATGATGATGGGAGGACAGGCATGAATAGAGTATCCTCCTTTGTGGCTTCCGTGGGCGGCGGTCTTGCCGGGAAGAGACAAGGCGGCGTGAGCAAGCTTCTTTTGCTTCCGGCGGCTGTGGCGGCGGCGATGCTGGTTGGCTCCGTGTTTATTCTGGCGGTGGGGGCGAATCCGCTGGAAGCTTATTATTACATGCTGATTCGCCCGCTGACCTCCGTCACGGCGCTGGGAGAGGTGTCCATGTACTTTACGCCGCTGCTGCTGGTGGGAATCGGCGTGTCCTTTGCCTTCCATGCAAAGCTCAGCAATCTGGGCGGAGAGGGGCAGATGCTTTTCGGTGCGCTGGGTATGACCTTGATGGGGATTCCCCCCGTGGGCGGCGCGCTGGGGATTTGGTCCCTCCCAGCGGGAATTTTACTCGGGATTGTGCTGGGGGCGGGCTGGGCGGCCATTGCCGGGTATTTTAAATTTAAGTTTCACGCAAGTGAAATCATCATCACCCTGATGCTCAATTATGTGGCCCGGCAGATCATCAGCTATCTGGTGTTTTACCCGCTGCGCAGCGGCGCGGAACCGCAGTCCGCCAAGCTGGCGGCGGCTTTGCCAAAGCTGTGGGCCACCTCCCGGCTGAACTGGGGGGTGCTGATTGCGCTGGCGCTGACGGTGGTTTACGGCGTGGTGGTGCGGCGCACCGCCTTTGGCTACCGCCTGCGGGCGCTGGGCGGCAGCGAAAAGGCCGCGGTTTACGGCGGCGTGCCCAAGGACCGGTATTACTTTCTTGCCATGGTGCTCAGCGGTGCGCTGTGCGGCCTTGCGGGTGCGCTGCAAATCAGCGGCAACACCATGCGGCTGATGGAGGGCGTAGCCGGGGACTTTGGCTTCGGCGGAATCGTGGTGGCCATGCTGGGCGGGCTTCATCCATTGGGCATCGCCGCTGCCGCGCTGTTTATGGCGCTGCTTTCGGCTGGCTCTGTGACCATGCAGGTGAAAACCGGGATACCAACCTCGTTTACCAGCGTGTTGGAGGCCCTCATTGTGCTGTTTGTTCTGCTGGGGATGGCGGTGGGCGGCATGAAGCTTGGAAGGAAGGGGGACAGAAGCTGATGGATGCATCAGGTGTTTTCAACGTCGGATTTCTCGCGGCGCTGTTCGCCTCCGGCGTGCGGCAGAGCGTCCCGCTGATTTACGGCTCCGTGGGAGATACCCTTTCGGAAAAATCCGGGGTCATGGGCATCTGCATCGAGGGCGAAATGCTTTTTGGCGCGTTTTTCTCCTATCTGTTCGCCCTGCGCACTGGAAGCCTGTGGGCAGGTGTTTTGATGGGCGCGGTGGCGGGAATGCTCAGCAGCGTCATCGTGGCGGTGTGGTCCGTGCTGCTTCGGCAGGATCAGGCGATTGTGGGCATCATGTTCAATATTTTTGCTATGGGCTTCACCAATTTCTTAAACCGCCTGATTTTTGGAACCTCCAACGCCAACATTTCCGTGGAGACGTTTTCTCATATTCCGATTCCGGGCCTGAGCAAGCTGCCATTGATCGGAGACGTTTTTTTCAATCAGGATATTTTGACCTATCTTTCCGTTCTGCTGGCGGCGGGAGTGTACTTTGTCCTTGCGAAAACGAAGCTGGGCCTTCGGCTGGCGGCGGCTGGGGAAAATCCCAAAGCGGCGCAGGCCTGCGGTATCCGGGTTGCCCGGTTTCGGTTTCTCTCATATCTGTTCTGCGGGTTTTCCGCCGGGGTGGCGGGGGCTTCGCTGACGTTAAGCTCCGTCGGCACGTTTACAGAGGCCATTTCGGCGGGCCGGGGCTTTATCTGCCTTGCCATCGTGATCCTGGCCCGCTGGAACCCGCTGATGGCGGTGGTTGCCGCCTTTGGCTTCGGTTCCATTCAGGCTTTGCAAATCCGTTTACAGGTGCTGGGCTCGTCCCTGCCCTATCAATTCTTTGTGGCGCTGCCCTATCTGATTACCGTGCTGGTGCTGGTTCTGGCAGGCCGGAATATCAGAGCGCCGCGAGAGTTGGGCATACCCTTTGAGCGGGAACGCCGCTGACGCACAAATTCCCCGCTTCCAAAGGAAGATATGATATATTTTTAGGAGGTCCCTTATGAAAAGACACACGAAGATTCTCTCTCTTGCCCTGACGCTGGCTCTGTCCGCCGGAATCCTTGCCGGCTGCGGCGGCAGCTCCGCCGGTCAATCCTCCGCCCCCGCTTCGGGCGGCGCGTCCTCCGAGGTGAGCGACCGCTCCACCGTCTCCAAAATCGCCATCTTGCTGCCCGGCTCCATCACGGACGAATCTTGGAACCAGACCGCATACGAGGGCCTGATGCAGATTAAGGACGCGGGCTATGAGGTGGCGTATACGGAAAATGTCGGCTCCAACGACATGGAGGCGGTGTTCCGCAGCTATTGCGAGGACGGCTATGACTTCGTCATCGGCCACGGCGCACAGTATGGTGATGCGTGCTGCCGCGTGGCGGCGGATTATCCCAATGTGAATTTCTTTATCACCGGCAACGCCCCCGAGGACATTGCCGAAGCGGAGCTGCCTGTCAACATCATGTTCGCGGACTATCGAGAGTGCGAGGGAGCCTATGTCTCCGGCGTGGTTGCCGCCCTGATGACCGAAAGCGGCAAAGTCGGCTATGTGGGCGGGGGCAACAACACCACCCAGCAGTCCGATAAAAATGCGTTTATTGAGGGTGTTGCCAGCGTTAGCGCCGACGTCGAGGTAAAAACCGTCATCACCGGAACCTTTGATGACTCCGCCCTTGGCAAGGAAACCGCAATCGCCATGATTGAGGACGGCGTGGACGTGATTCTTCAGACCTGCGACCACACGGGCCTTGGCGTTTTGGAGGCGTGCAGCGCCGAAAAGGTCTACTGCATCGGCTATACCTCCGACCAGTCCGCCCTGGTTGCCGACGGGCTGTGCCTCACCTCCATGATGGTGGACATCCCCTACATGATCTCCTCCCAGATTGACCTCATCAAGGCGGGCGGCTATGGAGGACAGGCTTTCCCCGGCCTGCACGACGGCGTGGTCAGCATGGCGGCTTTCAGCGCGGAGGTGTCCGACGACGTGTCCGGAAAGGTGAACGCCGTGATCGATCAGATCAAGAGCGGCGAGCTGGTGATTACACCCAATTACAGCGAAAACTAAAACTGCCCCGCACTCCGGGGCCCATATTGAGTCTCATTCCTTCGAGCTTGTTCAGGCCCGCCCAACGGGCGGCCTGAACAAGCTCTTGTGCAGCCGGGGATAAGCGACTGCTCTGTGCTCTGTAAGAAGGCGGGCGCATTATAAAAATACACATATCGTTTGGCAAAGCGAAAGTTTTTAATGCGCGGCGGAGTGAAAAAAATAAAAGCTGCGGCTATTAGCACTGCATCAAAATGACTAAAAAGCAGCAAAAATTAAAAAAGAATATTATACATAAATTTGTGAATAATTTTACATAAACTAATTGACGGAAGAGCCGAAAAAGCAGATAATAATTAAAATGAAAAGAAGCCGCCACGGTGGAATTGCGGACGGGAAAGGGACGGTCAAAAAGGGATGAAAAAGGCGTATCTGGTTTTACAGGACGGGCAGATATTTGAGGGAATTCGCTTCGGCGCAGACGGGGACACGGTGGGGGAGCTGGTGTTTACCACCGGCATGTGCGGCTATCTTGAAACGCTGACGGACCCCAGCTATCACGGGCAGATTGTGTTGCAGACCTACCCCTTGATGGGAAACTACGGTGTAATACCCGAAGATTTCGAGGGAAGCTGCGCCGTGCGGGGCTATGTTGCCCGGGAGTGGTGCGCCGCCCCGTCCAACTTTCGCTGTGAAATGGATTTGGATGCGTACCTGAAACAGGAGAATGTTCCGGGCATCTGCGGGGTGGACACCCGGGAGCTGACCCGGATTATCCGGGAGCACGGCGTGATGAACGCCACAATTTGTGCTGCGCCGCCCGCCGGGCTGGAGCAGGTGCAAAAGTACGCCGTCACGGGCGCGGTGGCGGCCGTCACCTGCCGGGAGACGCGGGTCTATCCGGCGGAGGGAGAGAAAAAGCATTCCGTGGCCCTGCTGGACTACGGAGCCAAACGCAATATCGTCAGGGAGCTTCAAAAGCGGGGCTGTGAGGTGACGG
This sequence comes from Oscillibacter sp., assembly GCF_032018205.1. Taxonomy (GTDB): domain Bacteria; phylum Bacillota; class Clostridia; order Oscillospirales; family Oscillospiraceae; genus Oscillibacter. Next base: position 123,930 of record NZ_DALZOY010000003.1, read on the forward strand.
TTTTACCTGCGATGACCACGGCGGCGGAGGTGCTGGATCTGAAGCCGGACGGTGTGATGCTTTCCAACGGCCCCGGGGACCCGGCGGAGGCGGAATTTCAGATTGACCAGCTCCGGGAGCTTGCGGGAAAGCTGCCCCTGTTCGGCATCTGCCTTGGGCACCAGCTTCTGGCGTTGGCGTTGGGGGGACGGACCTATAGAATGAAGTACGGACACCGGGGCGTGAATCAGCCCGTGCGGGACCTGAGCGGCCCTCGGACCTTCATCACCAGCCAAAACCACGGCTATGCGGTGGACGCCGATTCTCTACCTGCCGGGCGCGTCCGCTATGTCAACGCCAATGACGGCACCTGCGAGGGCATCGACTATCCGGAGCTGAGGGCGTTTACTGTCCAGTTCCATCCTGAAGCCCGCTCGGGGCCGGAGGACACCGCGTTCCTGTTTGACCGCTTTGCCGCGCTGATGAAGGGAGGAAACCTGTAATGCCTTTGGATACGTCGATTAAAAAAACCTTGGTCATCGGCTCCGGCCCCATCGTCATCGGACAGGCCGCCGAGTTTGACTACGCGGGGGCGCAGGCCTGCCGCGTTTTAAAAGAGGCGGGGGTGGAGGTGGTTTTGTGCAACTCCAATCCCGCCACCATCATGACTGATCAGGCCATGGCGGACGAGATTTACTTAGAACCTCTCACCGTGACCACGGTGAAACGCATTATTAAGAAGGAACGGCCCGACAGTCTTTTGGCCTCCCTCGGCGGGCAGACGGGACTGACCCTTGCCATGCAGCTTGCCAAGGAGGGATTTTTGGAGCGGGAAGGCGTCCGCCTGCTGGGAACGGACGCGACCGCCATCTCCAAGGCGGAGGACCGGGAGCTGTTTAAAGAAGCCATGGAGACTATTGGTCAGCCGGTGGTTCCATCGGATATTGCCAACACCGTGGACGAGGCACTGGCTGTGGCAGAGCTAATCGGCTATCCCGTGATTGTTCGCCCGGCGTTTACGCTGGGCGGCGCGGGCGGCGGCGCGGCAGCGAACCGGGAAGAGCTGAAAATCATTGCCGCCACCGGACTGGACGCGTCCCCCATTTCGCAGATTTTGGTGGAGCGGGCCATCTTTGGCTGGAAGGAAATTGAGTTTGAGACGATCCGCGATGCCGCCGGAAACGTCATTGCCGTGTGCTCTATGGAAAATCTGGACCCCGTGGGAGTTCACACGGGGGACTCCATCGTGGTGGCCCCCGCCCAGACCCTTTCGGACCGCGAGTTTCAAATGCTGCGCACCGCGTCGCTGGAAATTATCTCGTCTCTTGGCATCGTGGGCGGGTGCAACTGCCAGCTTGCGCTGGACCCCGACAGCTTCCACTACGCGGTGATTGAGGTGAATCCCCGTGTCTCCCGATCCTCCGCGCTGGCGTCTAAGGCCACGGGCTATCCCATCGCCAAGGTCACGGCGAAAATTGCCCTTGGCTATACGCTGGACGAAATCAAGAACGACGTGACGGGCAAAACCTGCGCCTGCTTTGAACCTGCGCTGGATTACATTGTGGCGAAAATCCCCAAATGGCCCTTTGACAAATTTGCCGACGCAAGCCGAAAGCTGGGAACCCAGATGAAGGCCACCGGCGAGGTGATGGCCATTGCCCCCGGCTTTGAAATGGCCATCATGAAGGCCGTCCGGGGTGCAGAAATTGGACTGGACACCCTGAACCGTCCGGCGGAAGACGGAGATAACGCATCCTTGCGGGAGCGGCTGACCCGGGTGGACGACCGACGGCTTTTCACGGTGTTCGAAGCGCTGAAAGCGGACGTGGACGTGGAGGAAGTCCACCAAATCACAAAAATTGACCGCTGGTTTCTGGGAAAACTTCAAAATTTGGCGGATTTTGAAAAGCGCCTGACAAGGGACGGTCTGACTCCCGCGCATTACAAAACTGGAAAGCAGTACGGCTATCCCGACGGGGCGCTGCTGCGATTGTCCGGTGAGACGGCGCTTCCCGGCGGGGCCAAGTCCGCCGTTTATAAAATGGTAGACACCTGCGCGGCGGAATTTGACGCGCAGACCCCCTATTTCTACTCCTCTTTTGACAAGACCTGCGAGTCCCGGTCCTTTCCCCGCAGCGGAAAGCCTGTGGTGCTGGTGCTTGGCTCCGGCCCCATCCGCATCGGACAGGGCATCGAGTTCGACTATTCCTCCGTCCACTGCGTATGGACGCTGAAAAAGCTGGGCTATGAGGTGGTCATCGTTAACAACAACCCAGAAACCGTCTCCACGGACTATGACACCGCTGACCGGCTGTATTTCGAGCCGCTGTGCCCCGAGGACGTGATGCACATCATCGAGGTGGAGCGCCCGGTGGGTGTGGTGGTGGCCTTTGGCGGTCAGACGGCGATCAAGCTGACCAAATTTTTGGACGCACAGGGCGTGAAAATCTTGGGAACCTCCGCCGAATCCATTGATATGGCGGAGGACCGGGAGCAATTTGACGCGCTGTTGGAGCGGTTTTTCATCAAGCGGCCTCAGGGCCGGGCGGTACTGAGCTTGGATCAGGCCCTTTCCGCTGCCGGGGAGCTGGGCTATCCTGTGCTGCTGCGGCCCTCCTACGTCATCGGCGGGCAAAACATGGTCATCGCCCACAACGAGGCGGAAGTCCGCCGGTATATGGAACCGATTCTGACCAACGGAAACGGAGAACCGATTCTGGTGGACCAGTATCTTCAGGGGCGGGAGCTGGAAGTGGACGTGATTTCCGACGGGACGGACGTGCTGATTCCCGGCGTGATGCAGCACATCGAGCGCACCGGGGTTCACTCCGGGGATTCCATTGCGGTCTATCCGCCCTTTAATATCAATGACCGACTGCTGAAAACCATTGTGGACTGCTCTGAAAAGCTGGCTCTTAGCCTGAAAACCAAGGGCCTTGTCAACATCCAGTATTTAATCTATCAGGGTGAGCTGTATGTCATTGAGGTGAATCCCCGTGCCAGCCGCACGGTGCCTTACCTCTCTAAGGTGACGGGTGTGCCCATGGTGGACCTTGCCGCCCGGGTGATGACTGGGCAGCCCCTGCGCACCCTTGGATACGGCACAGGACTTTATAAAACGCCGCCCTACGTGGCCGTGAAGGTTCCCGTCTTCTCCTTTGAAAAGCTCACCGACGCAAACGCCGCCCTTTCTCCGGAGATGAAATCCACCGGGGAGGTGCTGGGCCTTGGGAAAAATTTGCAGGAGGCTCTGTTTAAAGGTCTGGTTTCCGCGGGCTATCGGGTGGAGCGGGAACGGCGGGGCGGTATTCTCGTCTCTGTTAACCGTCGGGACCAGCCGGAGGTGGTGCATATCGCCCGCAAGCTGGTGGATTTGGGCTATAAGCTCTACGGAACCGAGCGCACGGCCTATGAAATCTCCCGCCTTGGCGCGGACGTGGAGGTTGTGGGTAAGCTGGGGCAGGACAACCGGGTCTTTAAGCTGCTGGAAGCGGGGGAAATCGACTTCGTGATTCTCACCGGCTCTACAGAGCCGGAGTATATCCGGGACTTCATCCATCTGAACCACCGCTGCGTTCAGTTGGGGATTCCGTGCCTTACCAGTCTGGATACCGCCGCGGCGCTGGCGGATATTCTCGCCAGCCGCTATACGCAGGAGAACACGGAGCTGGTGGACATCTGCCGTCTGCGGACAAAGCGGCAGAAGCTTCCCTTTGCAAAGCTCCAGACCTGCGGCAACGACTTCGTGTTTCTGGAGGATTTCGACGGGGCCATTACCTGCCCGGAATCCCTCTGCATCACATTGTGCGACCGGCATACCGGCGTGGGAGCGGACGGCATCGTTTTGATGCAGCGCTCCAAGACGGCGGACGCGAAGATGCGCCTGTTCAATGCCGACGGGTCCGAGGGGAGCATGTCGGGCAGCGCCCTGCTGTGCATGGGGAAATACCTGCACGACAAGGGGCTTACAGATAAGGAAAAGCTGCAAATCGAAACGGTCAGCGGCGTTCGTGCCGTTGAGCTTTCCGTCATGAACGGGCAGGTTTCCTCCGCCTGCGTGTCCATGGGGCGGGCCTCGCTGGACGCAAGGCGGCGGCTTGTGAATGCGCCTGTGGAAATCGGGGGAACGGAGTGGCGCGTCACCTGCGTGGACATGGGAAGCCCTCACTGTGTGGTGTTCTGCCCCCGGGTGGACGAAGTTGACGTGGCGACGCTGGGTCCTCGGTTCGAGCGGGGCGTGCTTGCGCCGGAGCGGACCAATACGGAGTTTGTCCGGGTGGTAAACGAAAGCACCGTGAAAATGCGGGTCTGGGAGCGGGGCAGCGGCGAGACGGCCGCCTGCGGCGACGGAGCCTGCGCAGCGGTGGCGGCGGCAGTGGAGCTGGGCCTTTGTCCAAAAAATCGGGACATCACAGTGAAAGCCGCCGGAGGGGACATGGTTGTCCGCTATACCGGGGAAGAGATGACGCTCACCGCCGATGCAACGCTGGTGTACGAGGGCATTGCGGAATATTAAGAGAAACGGAAAAGCGCGGGCCGCAATGCGGCCCGCGCCCTTTTTAATAGATGGGAGGTTTCATCCGCCCGTCAGGGGCAGGGAAATCCCTTTGGAGGCAAGCCGCCTCTTACAGGGCGGAGAGTACCTCGTCGATGTCTGGCAGCTCTCCGATGGGATAGACCTTGACCCATTTCACAGTGCCTTCCGCATCCACCAGCACGTTGGCCCGGCCGGACATGCCGTGGTGCTCCATATATACGCCGTAGTCCTGCGAAACTTTGCCCAGAGGCCAGAAGTCGCTGACAAGGGGGGTGTTCTCAATGGCCAGAACTGTGGCCCAAGCCTTTTTGCCCGGGGCCGGGTCCACGCTCAGTCCAATGGCCACGGTGTTCTTCGCTGCGAAAGCGTCGAAGTGTGTCTCCAGTGCCCGCATCTGGTCGGTGCACACGCTGGTCCACGCCAGGGGATGCCAGGACAGCAGTACCTGTTTGCCCCGATAGTCGGAGAGCTTGATTTCCTTGCCGAATCCGTCGGACAGGGTGAAGTCGGGAGCTTTTGTGCCCACTTGAATTGCGTTCATGCTGAATCCTCCTCTTTTCAAATAATACTTGGGGAGCGGGCCCGGCCCGGACGGCGCGCTCCTGTGTTTGGGGTGTTTTGCATTTACCCAACAGCTTTCCGGGGAAGCGATGGTATCTGTATGGTCTTTCTGTGAAACCCGTCATGGGTCGGGAACTCAGTCCGGGATGTGAATTTTTTCAAAGACCCATGCGGTCAGCTCGTTGAGGGAGGGATGGATAACCATGGAGTTGTTGATGGGGGCATAGGTCCCAAGGTTGGGGTACATGATTCGCAGGTCGTCCACCTCCCGGGCGGCCATGGCGCGCCGGACCTTCTGGCACTGATAGCCCGCGTTCATGAGATATACGAAGGGCTGAAGCAGCACTGCCGCCTGCGGGCCCACAATGTGGACGCCCAACAGCTTTTTATCGTACCCGATAATCACCTTCACAAACCCGTCGTCCCCGTCCCGCCTGTGATAGCCCATGGCCCGACCGCCCACCACCTCGGAAAAGTGGTTGTATGCCGTCTGATACGGGATGCCCTTCTCCTGCACCTCCTGTTCCGTCAGGCCCACATGCGCCACTTGCGGATGGGTGAAAACGGCCCAAGGAACAGCGTCGTAGCGCACCTCCTGCTTGCCTTCGCCGGAAAACAGGTTTTGGCTGAGAATTTGGGCCTCAAAATTGGCCTTGTGTCGGAGCTGGTATTTCCCGTTCACGTCCCCCAGCGCCCAGATGCCGGGCTGAGAGGTTTCAAGATACCCGTTTGTCACAATCCAGCCGTGCTTGTCCGTCCCCACTCCGGCCTTGTCTAAGTCCAGCGTGTCGGCGTTGGAGCGGGTGCCGGAGGCCATAAAAATTTCCTCGCACTCTAAAACAGATTGCTCTTTCGTGGCGGTGTTTTCCACGGTGACGTATTTTTTTCCACCCTCGGCCCGGACGGAGACGGGAGTGCTGTAGGTCAGAATTTCGATTCCGTTTTCGGCAAACTGGCGGCTGACAAATTCTGCGACCTCCGGCTCCTCCTTATTCAAAATCCCGCCGGAGCGGACGAGAATCGTCACCTTTGTGCCGAATGCGGAGAAAATGTGGGCAAATTCCGTGCTGATGGAGCCGCCGCCGATGATTATAAGACTTTCCCATGGTTTTTTGGGATACTTTTCCCCGAAAAAGGTTTCCGAGGTGACGTAACCGGCTTCCTCCAAGCCCTCCACCGGGGGAACGGAAGTTCTGGCTCCCACCGCCAGCAGAAATTTGTCTCCGGTGATCTCCTCCTCCGTCCCGTCTTCTTGTAGAACGGTCATGCTGTTGGGACCGGTAAAAGCGCCGGTACCCTTGTACAGTGTCAGATTCGGAAGCTGCCCCAGATTTTTTTCGATGGTTTTGTGAAAGTCGATCTGCACCCACATCCTGCGGGAGATCACCTCCCAGTCGATGGTAGGATGCCCCACGCTGACGCCGATGCGGGAAGCCCGCTCCGCTTCCCGGATAAAATCCGCCGGATAAACCAGCATCTTTGACGGAATGCAGCCCTTTGTCAGGCAGGTTCCGCCCAGCTTTGCCTTTTCTATCAGCGCGCAGCGAAGGCCCTTTTCCAAGGCGGCCTCCATCACCATCAGTCCCGCGCCGCTTCCAACAATGACCAAATCAAAATGCTTCACCCTGCGATGCCTCCTTTATAACTTATCCCGGGTCTGCGTGGCTTTCCCGGGCCTGTCCCTCATACTCTCTATTTTACCGAAAACCCCGCCCGCGTCAAGTCATTCAAGGGAAATCCCGGAATTTATACGCAAAGCGGTAAGCTGCGGGGAAGGGACGTTTGGCCCAAGGAGCGCGAAACACCATATGACAGCTCAATGATATTAAATGGAGTCTTTGAACGCATATGAAAAAGCGCCCGCCCAGTATAGCGGGGTGGGTGCTTCTGACGTAATAAATGCAGGGCTTATTGTGCCTTGTGTGGGCCGCGCTATGCGGGATTGCCGATATTAAAACTCGCTTAGCCCTGGCCCCATGTTATAAGAGTCCATGGGTCGCTGCTGCTGTCTCTGATCAAATACCACTGCCACGTATATTCGGAATCTTCCTCCAACGCAGTTTCTGTGCTGGACTTCACTGGAGAGTGAAATGTGGAATTGAAGACAATACATTCCTTATAGGTCGGATTTCCCCAAGTGTTATATTCTTCAAGATAGTTGTTGCCTGCCTCATCACCGTAAAATGCAAGTGAATGCAATACGCAGCCGTCCCATGTGGCAAATTCGCTTTGAATCGTTTCAATCGCCGAATCCATGTCTTGCTGTGTAAACTGCGTTGATGCTCCGTAATCAATGGCAATATCCACAGGGGGCGTATTTGATTCGACGGAGCTGCTGGCGTTTGTCCATAAGGAATCGTTGGGGTCCTTAGTGTTTTTCCCACAGCCAACTAAAAGAAGTAGAAGACATACCATAAAAGCAATACAGTATTTTTTCATAGATATCACGCTTTCCATCAATCTCAAGTTGTTTAATTGCTGAATCCTGTTAAGCTATATTGTATCACTTTTTACCGGAAATGGTAGGGCCAAGAAGAATACCTTACTATTGCAATAAGACGCTTGCGCGCAGGGAGGTTCACGGCGCTGGCTGACAGTGCACGCGCGGCGCGGATTCATCTTGCAATCGGAAATGTGGTATGATAACATAAGGAATAGCTCGGATGCGTATTTTTCGACAGTCAGGCTGGTCTGGCTGTCTGTTTTTTGCTGTGGAGGAAGAACGATGTCGTTTTCAATGATCTGGCCCATTGCGCTGGTGGTGCTTTCCAACGTGTTTTATAATGTGTGCTCCAAGGAGACGCCGGCGGAAATCAATCCCTTTGCGGCGCTGACCGTGACGTATGTCATCGGCGCGGCGTTTTCCGCACTGATGTATTTTGCCCTGAACCGGGGCGGTTCGCTTTTCCGGGAATATCAGAGCATCAATTGGAGCAGCTTTGTATTGGGCTTCGCTGTGGTGGGGTTGGAGGCCGGATCCATTTATATGTACAAGGCGGGCTGGAACGTCAGCAGCGGGCAACTGGTTTACAGCAGCATTTTGGCCGTTTGCCTGATTTTGGTGGGTGTGCTTGCCTATCACGAGACGATTAGCCCCACCAAAATCGTGGGGATTTTGGTGTGCATGCTGGGGCTGTTCCTGATCAACAAATAAAGCCCCTGCGAAGCGCGAAAGAAAGCGCGCCGGTAAAAGAAAAATCGGACAGTGAGCGGGGCCGGACGGGAATTTCCCGCCCGGCCCCGCCGTGCATATCCCATTGTAGATGTACTCCGCGTCGATCAGGAATTTCTCCATATTGAAGTGCGTTTTTATGCGGCAGTTTCCGGCCTGTCCCCCAAAAAGCGAGTGGGAACCCGAAAAACTCTGCCGCTCCTTTCTGGGAAAAAGGGGACTATACGCCGCTGAGCACGCGACACGGAGCGGCGCACAGTGCATCCTCCATGCGGCGAAGTTGCTCCAGATGAAAGGACAAGGGATGCGCATCCACCGAGAGGGCCGATTTTCCCGTGCAGCCGTCTACACCGCCGGAGGCGATCACGGCTTGAAGCGCCATCAGCTCTTCTTCCGGCGAGGGAAGCAGCCGCTGCCTGGTGGCGGCGGACAAAAGCGCAGCCGCCGCCCAACCCCACCAGTTGGAGACCCCGGCTGCCAGCGTGAAATTCGCCCGCCCCACGGCGGCAAGGCGCTTGCCGTGGGGCACATGGGCCTCCACCACCGGACGAAGCGCGCCCATCCCCAGTTCATTTCCCCCGTCGCCCACGGCAATGGTCACGGCCCCCATCCGGCGGGCCAGCGGCAGAAAAATCTCCGCGTCCGTCACCATGTCGTCGATTACGCATCCGTGCATATTGTAAAAATGGCCGTCCGCGCTTTTGCCGGGGTGCTCGATGGTAAAAAAGTGAGTGGGACAGATTCGGTTCAGAAGACCTTGGGCAAAGGCCGCCGTGGCTCTGTCGGGAAGACAGACAATCTCAGCCCCCGGAGCAAGAACACCGGCTGCGGCCCGCACCTGCGGGAGGGAGACGCTTCCGCACAGCAGGATTGCGTTGCAGTCCGCCGCCATCAATGCCCGGGCCAGATTGGCCGCGCCGGAGGGGCCGTCCGTCTCGCCATGAAACACGCCGCCGCAGTCCACCGGAAAGCCGGTGAGAATCACCGCCCGCTCTGCCGAGAGCAGCGTGTGGGTCAGCGCGTCAAAATCCGGGGTGGGCAGCCACCGGGCAAGGCCCCGGCCTGTCTCGTCCCGGCGCAGAAGCGCCCAGAGCTGTTCGTAAAAATCCATAAAATACCTCCCGAGGAGGGCCTTTTCAACAAAAAAAGACCCACTAATTTTGTGCAACACAAAATTCGTGGATCTTGGCCGCGGGGGGAAGCGCCGGAGAGACGTTCCGCGCGGGCAAAAACGAATCAAAGAGCCAAAGCGGACCGCTTTGCTCTGGGGACAGTATAGCAGGGAAGCGCCGGTCCGTCAAGGCGGCGAGAGGACAAATTTCACGCTGGATTTTCGGCAAAATCTGTGGTATAACCACTTCATGGCGCCTTGCCCGACCGGAAAGAACACGGAGCGGCGTCTCCCCGGAAGGGGAAGGAAAGGGGAAGGAAAGGGGCGGCTATGGGATATCCGGAAAACACGATTTTGGTGGTGGGACAGGCCAAGCCCAGCCGGGGCGACGCCATCTGCCAAACCCACGGAGAATTTTACATCAGTCTGGTGCTGGAGCGGGACACGGGGCTGATTCTGGACGCCGCCTGCAACACGATTTTGGACGTGACGGCCGCGTTCGTCCGAGAAATGCTGGTGGGCCGCCGCCTTGGAGAGGACTTGGCGGCAATGGAGGCGGACATCCGCACCCGCTATTTTGCGCTGACGCAAAAGCCCCTGATTGCCTGTCTGAAGGACGCGGCCAACCGCTATCGTGCCGCCCAAAGCGGTGAGAGCGTTTAAAGTGGAAAGACCCGCGAAAAGCGCGGAGCGGACTTGAATAGCACCGAAAAATATGTTATAGTTAATCGGTTGCATGATTTAACCGATGAATTTTTTAGACCAAATGATTGAAAAATGATCAGATAACTGCACTGGAAGCGAGGGACCGGATTTGAATGAGATATTAAAACGCTTTGTATTGCCGGAGGAGCTGGCCGCTGTTGTGGATTGCAGTCCCAGTGTCATCGTTCCGGAGAGCAAGGAGACGCTTTACGAGCTGATTTTCGGCAACGAGCACACTACCCGGATTGACGTGGTATACGACGTGGATGGGCGGCCCGTCCACGAGGCGGACGTGGTCCGCTGCAAAAACGGAGCCGTGGTGAATTACACAGAGGACTATATGCGCCGCCGAGACCCGGATTGCATGCGCATCGCCGACGACCAGCCCACCGATAAGCCCCGGTTTGAGGACACGTATGGCTATGGCTTTGACGAGGTGCGGGAGGAGACGTTCCACTGGCTCTCCGGGCAGGAGCTGATTGTGGTGCCCTTCAAGGCCGGAGGATACGACTATGGCTATGAAGCGATGCTGGTGTGCCCCCGGAACGCGGCGTTTTTTGCTTTTGCCCTCTCCCAGCTTCAGGCCTTTGTCAACGTCCGGGAGCTGGAGAAGTTTGAGCCCCGGGCCATCGTTTACGTGGCCCCGCCCCTGCGCCACACCCGCTTTGGCGGGCGGCAGGTGGTGGTGCACAGCCGGGGAGAAAAGCTCCACGAGATTTTCTCCTATAACCTCTATCCCGGCCCCTCGGCGAAAAAGGGCGTGTACAGCGTGCTGCTGGACATTGGAGAGCAGGAGGGCTGGGTCACGGCCCACGCCTCCGCCGCCCGGATCATCACCCCTTATGAAAACGAGATGGTGATGATGCACGAGGGCGCGTCCGGCGGAGGAAAGAGCGAGCTGCTGGAGGATGTACACCGGGACTCCGACGGACGGGTGCTGGTGGGCGTGAACTCCATCAGCGGGACCCGCCACTATATCAGCATGAGCGACACCTGCACCATTCAGCCCGTGACGGACGACATGGCCATCTGCCCGCCGGATTTTCAGCCTGCAAACGGCAAGCTGGCGCTGGCGGATGGGGAAGACGGCTGGTTTGTCCGGGTGGACGGCATTACGGAGTACGGCTGCGACCGGCTGTATGAACGCATCACCATCCACACGAAGGAACCGCTGATTTTCTTTAATCTGGACGGCGTGCCCAATTCCACCTGCCTTTTGTGGGAGCATACGCTGGACTCCACGGGGCGGCCCTGCTCCAACCCCCGGGTCATCATTCCCCGGCGGCTGGTGGACAACATTGTCACCGGGCCGGTGGAGGTGAATGTGCGCAGCTTTGGCGTGCGCATGCCCCCGTCAACGGCCCAGCGTCCCAGCTATGGCATCGTGGGGCTGTTGCACATTCTGCCTCCTGCGCTGGCGTGGCTGTGGCGGCTGGTGGCTCCCCGGGGATACAACAACCCCTCCGTCAGCGGGGATTCTGCGCTGGCGGCGGAGGGCGTGGGGTCCTATTGGCCCTTTGCCACCGGATTGCGGGTGAAGCAGGCAAACCTTCTGATGGAGCAGATTCTGCGCTGTACCGCCACCCGGTATGTGCTGACGCCTAACCAGAATATCGGCATTTATCAGGTGGGCTTTGCCCCGGAGTGGATTTCCCGGGAATATCTGGCCCGGCGTGGCGGCGTGAATATGCGCATGGACCGGCTTACACCCGCGCCCTGCCCGATTTTGGGCTATTGCCTGAAGGACATGAAGGTGGATGGTCAGCATATCCCCCCCAAGTTCCTCCGTCCGGAATTGCAGGAGCTTCTCGGCGAGGAGGGCTATCGGGTGGGCGCGAAAATACTCACCGACTTTTTTGCCAAGGAACTGCTGGTCTACGACACGCCGGAGCTGCATCCGGTGGGGCGGCAGATCCTGGAGTGCTTTGCTGCCGGCGGCACCGTGGAGGATTACTGCAAAATCCTACCTCTGGGTCTTGAATAAACGACATAATGCGGCCCCGGCGCGGAATTTTCCGCGCCGGGGCCGTTCTTTTTAGAAAAAGGTAATTTTTTATGAGGGTATGCCATCTTGCGCCGCACCGCCGGGGCGATGGACAATTATTTAAAAATTTAGCGGCGTAAAGTTTTCTCTATGCAACGCCCTTGATAGTGACGTTCAAATAGCCAAAATCATCCTTCAGAGAAATCTCAAAGGGCTTTACCGCTCTGCCGTCCTGTCGGTAAATACGGACCTTGGGCCGCAGGCAGTAGGACGCGTAATTTCTGATGACCAGTCCGGTCCACCCGTTGCTCAGCGCCACGGAGGTGCCCACAGGATAGGGGGCAATTCTCTTTGTAAAGGCGTTGACCGCCTCCGGGTCGAACAGGGTTTCAGCGCTGGCCATCACAAATTCAACACCCTCGTTGGCCGGCAGCGCCTTCCGATAGGGCCGCTCGGAGGTCAGCGCGTCGTACACGTCGGCAAGGGCGGTAATCCGTCCGTAGAGGGAGATGCCTGTACCCTTCTTTTGCAGAGGATAGCCGGAGCCGTCGTACCGCTCGTGGTGCTCTAAAATAGGCCGGCAGCTTCGGGGCGGAAGCCGGTATTCCGACATGATATAGTCGTAGCCCATCTGGGAATGGGTTTTCATCAGCTCGAATTCCTCTGGAGTCAGAGGCCCGCTTTTTTGAACAATCTGCTTGTTGATAAATACTTTTCCGATGTCGTGCAGCAGAGCGCCGCTGCCCAAGGCAATCAGGTCGCTCACGGGAAAATTCATAGCGATGCCCAAAACGATGGACAGCACCGCAACGTTAAGAGAGTGGGAATACGTGTAGCTGTCGTAGCTGCTTAAATCCAGCATGTTCACCATTACGTTCCGGTTTCCGGAAAGCTCCCGCACAATGCATTCAATCTGGGCGGAGACATTGACCGGGTGCGGTTTTTTACCGCCCTGTCGGGCGGTGGAAATGATTTTCTGAATGCCCCGCATCGTCTCCGTGCGTAGCTCGCCGCTGATGGTGTCGATGACCTCAATGTCCCGGGAAAGGTCGTCTTCAATGTAAGCGCCCGCATAGCCGGCCCGCAGAATGCCGCCAATATATGCGTTGTTCAGTGTGATTCCGGTAGAGAGCATGGTGTTCGGTCCGCGGTACAAGGGCTTTGCAAGCTGCATGCCCTCGCGTAAACAATTTGCCGCTACGAATCTCATCGCGATACCCTTTCAACATATGTTCTGCACACGATATCCTCCGTCCCAGCGGAGACACGGCTTCTTCGCGGTCCGGCCGTCAGGGTTGAAAGCGGTTCGCCTCGCGGTCCGGTCCGTGCCCTCCGTCTTGGGAGCGCAAGGCCAAAAAATACGGGACAAACCATTCGTTGCCAGAGGTTGTATTATATCCGTATTTGAGAAAAATGTCAAATACTTGAAGAAGAATTTTCCTTGGTTCGTGCGGCCCGGGCGCACCGCCCGGGCTGCGCGGCGCAGTATGATACTTAAGGCAACACCGAACAAAAAGCGACTAACGCCTGAAACGCAGACTTGCTTGCATCCTTTGATTATACTTCAAATCTGACGGCGCAGTCCCGCGCTTCCCTTTGTATGGTGTTGCCGTAAGCGTGGCTGAGGAATCCGCAAGCCAATTATTTTCGGAAAGCAGAGGGATTGCATAGAGCTGCCCCGGCGCGGAATATCTCCGCGCCGGGGTCCTTTGCCGCGGGGGAAGGGGACGCGTCGGGATGACGGAGACGTTGTACCCCGGATAAGGCGGTTTATTAAGAAATGGTGGATGTTGAACCGGACAATTTTGGAGCGGCCCCGCGTCAGGTATTTCCAGCGGAGGCGGCCGGAGAATTTTCCGCGCTGCCGCTTGCTCCGGGCGCGGCGCTGCCCTCCGTGGAGCTTTTGGCTGCTTTCTGGCGGCCGGTGTGGTCGATGGTGTAGTCCTGATTACACTCGCCCTTGACGATGATTTGTGAGATGGGAACCACGGAGTAGCCTTGCCCGATCAGATATTCCAGAATGCCTGGCAGGGCGGCGGGGGTGTGCTCCGCCGCGTTGTGGAATAGGACGATGGACCCGGGCTGAACTTTGGAGGTCACCCGCCGTGTGATTTCGTCCGCCGATAGACCCTTCCAGTCTAAGCTGTCAACATACCACACAAAAATAAAGTGTTGATGCTCAACGCAATTTGACTTCAATACCCGATGGAGCGCACAGCACATTTTTGATGACTGCTGCGGCGGTCTTCTTTTTTGTTTCAAAATCCAAGCCACTGAAATCATATGCAATTGCTTCTGTGGAAGGCGTGTTTGCGACGGTTTCTATCCTGCTCAGGATGGCTTGCTTTTCGTCGTCCAGCTTTTGAATCGCCGCATTGATGTACTGTTTGGAAACATCATTGCCGTCTGCGAGAGCCTGTATCAAATTAAAAATTTTATTTTCGATTTGCTCTAACTCATTCACCCATTTGTCTTGCGGCTTTGGACTGAGGGTTTCTGCGGGTGGAAAAGCCTGCTGCTTTGCAAAGCGCTTCATCAAAACCGATTCTACCATTGCTTCGACGTCTTCGATACGTTCGCTATGGACAACAGAACAGATGTGGAGGTTCGAGCGGCCCGCGCAGGACAGGTACTTTCGATTGTACTGCTTATCTTCGATAACGCGCAGGCTATAACCGCATTCCGCACAGTGCAGCAGTCCGGAAAGCCAAGTAAGCTTTCCCTTTCCGGTGTTTTTAATCTGCCGGTTGTTGTCCATGCGGAATTGACAGGTTAAAAATTGCTCCCCTTCGATCATTCCTTTGTGAGAGGAGATTGCCAGAAGATGCTCCTGCATGTTGGTGTACTTTCTTTCATTTGACGTGCGTTTCCCGATCATAATGGAGGCGAATTTCCCTGTAAATTCAGAGGCGTCATTATAAATAATTGCGCCTTTTGCTTTGTAATACGCATAGACTGCTTCGGTCGCTTTGGCGTAGGCTGGGTTGCGCAAAATGCGCCCCACGGATACGCCGTCCCAGCCGGTCCTTCTGGCACACGGAATCCCCTCTTCGGTCAGCGCTTTTGCAATTTTGCCAAGCGACGTTCCGGCCTCTGCGTACATGTTGAAAATGTGCTTTACGGTTTCTATTTCCGGCGTCGGTTCAAGGGATTTCTGCCCGTTTACCCGCTCCTGTGCAATCTGAAAGCCAAAGGGCGCAGGGCCGCCGGGCCAAGCGCCTTTTTTCACGCGCTGGTAATAATTATCCTTCACTCGTTCTGCTATGGTTTCCCGCTCTAACTGCGCGAAAACCATAATGATATAGAGCATGGCGCGTCCGACCGGCGTGGACGTATCAAACTTTTCATTGATGGAGACAAACTCAACATGATTCTGATTCAGCGTCTCCCAAATCATGCCGAAGTCCATAATGGAACGGGAGATTCGATCGAGCCGATAGCACACCAGTTTTTCAACCTCTCCGGATTCAACGTCCTTCATTAGCTTGGCAAAGGATGGACGGTGAGTGTTCTTGCCGGAAAAGCCCTTGTCGGTATAAACCTTAAATTCATCGGCAGCCTCGGCGCGGCACAGGTCCACCTGCCCCTCAATGGAAAGACTGTCCTTTTTGTCAAGGCTCTGCCGGGCGTAGATTGCCGTATACATGCCTCACCCCCATCTGCCCAATTCGAGCACGCTATACTTTGCGCCGCCCCGGCGGGGCGGCGCTTTTGGTCACTGGGCTTTCTTCAGCTCCGCGACTTCCTGAGACAGGATTTTAACGACGGACTTCATGAAGGCCACCTCGTCCTCCAGAGCTTCCACACGGTTCTTTGGGGCCAGCGTGGCGAGGAGATTCGCCTGTCCTTCGGACAGAGTCTGAATGCTGGGGATGATGACATTCTCCTGTGTGATTTTAATTTTCACCACGCGCTCTTTCAGATCGTCCCCAGCAGTCTGGATCGTCCCCAGCAGTTTACCGTGCCGCTCCAGCATTTACCCCTGTTTTTCCGGAATTTCTAGAATCTTTTCTTCGTTGTTCATATGCCCTCCAATGTGTCCGGATTGGACACATTGTTACAGATACCGCTGTAAGACGGCAGGCAGTGCGTCCTTGTACTGATTCAGTTCATAAATATCCTGAAGCGGATACTTCATATCATTCTTATTTTCATCCGGGATAATCAACATTTTTTGGCTAGCCGTAAGACGCAGACGACAAATCCCCTTGCGGGTATTCGCTTTGTACAGAATGTTGATGTAAGACTCGGTAACGAAGGGGTCACTCATCTTATTAGTTTCAACTGATAGGTTATTTTATCACGGAAGTACAGATGTTTCAAGACCTCAGGAAGGGAGGAAATGCCATGAACAATATCAAGCGGTTTTGGGAGGAGCGCCCGCTGATGGATGAAATCATGGCGGATATCACGGAGGTCCGAATTGCAACGAAAGTCTAGAGAATATGCGGAAGAGGCGGATAGCACCTCAATGTTTGGGGATGGGGTGAATAGTGGACAGGCCCTGCCAATAAAATTCCAAAGGAGGTGGTGCCTTTCATGGAATTAAAACTGACATGGAACGGGCGGGAAATCACCGGGGACGAGCCGGAATACCAGGAGCACTTCAGAAAAATCATAATTCGGGACGTCATCCCTTATGCACTCGCTCACCCAGAGAGGACGGCAAATGCCATTCGATTCGTTCCTATTGAAGATACTTATGAAAAAAAATAATTTGTGCGGCTGGGAGGGCCCGGCTGCGGAAAAAAGACGGACAAGCTTGCCGAGGATACCGCCTATGAGGTGGCGCGGCTGTCGGAGGACTA
The DNA here is from genome assembly GCF_032018205.1 of Oscillibacter sp. GTDB lineage: Bacteria > Bacillota > Clostridia > Oscillospirales > Oscillospiraceae > Oscillibacter. The sequence continues at coordinate 140,787 of NZ_DALZOY010000003.1, forward strand.
TCAGTGAAAACTGTACGACGCTAAGCAGGGCGGCAATTTGAGCCTATAGGGCACGGACGTTGAGACGTGGGGCGAGGAGCTGGCGGCGCTGGACGACATCACCGGCCCGGAGGGGGAAAAGTATGTTGCTGCCAGTTGGGCGCGGCTCCACGTCGCCCGCGGCGCTGCAAAATAAAAATTCAGTATGTCTTGGGGGTTGCCTATTAGCGAAATGAGAACAGGTCGCCCTCGTGGGTGTTCTGGAAAGCGGATTTCTGGTCGAAACTGGAGCGCGGGGAGGATATCATCGTAAGTAGCCGCTGTATCGCCGCCTCCCATGAGGGGTGGATCGGCTGGAGCGAATATCACGACAGCGGCGACGAGTGCGTTACCGCCACTTTGCAAATGGATACCACAAGTCCGTGAAAACCACCGGGGACAGCCTTCACTCCAATTCGGGCACATCTGCCCCGGCCCCGTATGACGGGCACTCTGAGCTTGTCGAGGAGGAGGAATCCGGGGAACTGCCTTGTTGATCGGTTATGGCAAGCGCGGCCCTCAGGAGACGGGGAAAGAAAGTGGGGAATAAAAAGTGGTGGATTATTTCTTCTCCTTGTAGCAAAGGCCGTCAAATACCGTTGTGCCAATCATTGACTTGCTGAGTTCGCGCAGGAAAATACTCAGGCATATAAAATCCTTTTCCGAGAGATTGGTATAAAAATAATTGGTCAGGGCCGCAATCAGCATATTCATTTCACAAGGATTCAAGATAATCACCCAAAGCATCATATGCAAATGAAAATAGTCGGTGTGAGTACCGGGGGAGAGGATTACCATGGGCAACGCGATTGTCAAAAATACCTGAAACGCTGCATCAATTGCAAATGGCACGATGCGCCTGAGGGTGCAGCAGGCCGGAGAGGGCGGACAAGATAAATAAGGAGCAAAGAAGCGCCCCGCCGAAACGGCGGGGCAATAGGTCACTCAATATCAATGCCAAGCTTTTGGGCAATTTCGTTGGGTGTCATGCCGGATTGCTTTGCCTTCATAACGAGATCTCTGATAGACACAGGATGCGTAAGCGCATATTTCTGAGATTCCAATTTTGCAATTTCAGTTTTCTTTTTGGCAATTTTCTCGTCCAGAATGGCAATGCGTTCTTCCATGGTTTTTACCGTGCGGGCCATTTAATCACCTCGTTTACAATGATTTACAATAGTACAATAAATGGAATAATTTGTCAATTAAAATTTTTGCGGAGAGAATTGTACTTACTGGAAATTATTCGCTATATGCGGCCGGAAGGAAGTTGGCCCGATGCCTGAATATACTAGCTACGCTCGTGCGCAGGAAAAACGGAAAGCTCGCCGAAAGATTCCTTTCGGCGAGCATATGAAAGATTATCGCTTAGGTGACCAGGGTGGCTTAGGAGGGCCAGGAGGTCCCGGTGGCCTAGGCGGTCCCGGAGGTCCCGGCGGCCTAGGAGGTCTGGGAGTCCAGGGGGGCCATGGGGACCAGGGTGGCCTGGGCGGCCCAGGCGGTCCGGGCGGAGGCCCGGGTGGCTTAGGTGGACGGCATTTGGGATTCCACGGTGTAAAAAAACAAAAAGGATTTCTTGCCATATTAAAGTCCTCCTCTACCCCCAGCATATGCGGAGTGCCTTGCAGGGGTTTTGGAGGGAGGCAGTTGATGGGCGATCATCCTCCCGCATATCAGTGTGTGCAGCAGAGAGCGGGGCCGTTTGTGAAAATAATTTCTTTTTTGAAACTTTATCTGGGAGCACGTCAGAAAGCTCATTAACATCAACAGCGCATACCGCACGAAATTGTGGAATGCCAAGCAGGAAGAGAATCCCAAGTCTGGGCATCTGCTGGGTATGGCGGGACAATATAAAGACTAATTCCCGCCTTCACGATGGAAGGCGGGAATTAGTTTGCAGGAGAGATAGAAGAAGAAAATGAAAAAGTTTATACTCTTCGGCAGTGCCTCGTTCCGTTGAGCATGTTTGTATCATATCGGGAAAGTTTATAAACAAGCTTAAAAAACTATGAATAAAATGTAAATATCGCCGAAAAAATTGCATGCGTTTTGACACGCCGGGTTATGCTCAACGCAGATAGCGAATCCATATAGGCGGCAATAAAAATTTTCCATAATTTAAGCTTTTTTTCAGAATTTTGGTTTATGTATAGTCCATACAAATAAGGAGGCAAAACAATGAAACTAAAAAGTACATTATCTCTTTTGTGTGTTACGGGACTGATGGCCATGGCGCTGGCCGGATGCGGAAGCAGCGGCGCGAATTCGGAAAATCCCACAGGCGCGGCAAGCAATTCTGCCAGTACATCCGGTTCCGGTGAGTCTGGCGGCTCTCAAATTATCGGACAGGTGCAAAGCATCAGTGACAAGACAGTCACGTTGCTTCTGGGGACAATGGAGGACGGTGGACAGGGGCAAGCCGGCGGACCCGCCCAGCCGGCCGGCAGTAGCGCAAGCGGCGAGCCAATAAAGCCCTCTTCGGATGAAGGGCAAGCCCCCTCAGGTAGCCAGCCCAGCGGTCAGCAGCCCAGCGACCAGCCCGACGGGAAACAGCCTGGCGGCGGCCAGCCCGGTGGCGGAAAGACCTTCGTGGCGGGTACAGAGACAGTATTTATTACAATAGCAGGCGACACGGCAATTACAGTGCAAAGCATCTCCGGAGAGACAGACGGAACGATTGATGACATTAAAGAGGGAACTGTTCTTGATGTTGTACTCGGAGATAATAACACGGCCACTTCTGTAATTGTCAAGAATATCATGGCAGGCCCTTCGGCTGTGCCTGATGATGCAAATGCCGATCTTTCTGCTGGCAGCAGCTCCGGCGCTCAGTCTGCCAACAATTAAATCCCGCCGCACCTATGCGATGACTTCTTCCCGCGCTTAAAGCAGGAACCGCGCAGCCTTCAATTTCCCCAGAGCCTTGATAGGCTCTGGGGAAGTTCTACGTAACTGGGCTTGGCTTTTCCACGAAGTATAGGGCTGGGTGCTGTTCTCTTATCAGGTTTCAAGGCTATATCAATATTCAAGTTGTATGTTAGTTAACGTCCTCGAGATGAGGATGTTTGCCAAGTGGCATATCCCTACAAAAGCAGACTCGCCTGCGTGGATCCATCCCACAATGGCGAGTTTGCTTTATTATCTAAGCTTAAAAAAAGAATGCCTAAATTTTCAAAATTGCTGTTATCATAATCAGAAGCGAGGCCGATAAAAAGATGTAGGGATAGCAAATTTTGGCAACAAAAATTTGCTGAAAAGGGATGACGAAAGCATGAAAATTGATGGCAACAGTTCTCTGATGGCATTATACCAAACTCAGCGTACCGACAGCACAAAGAACAGTTCTTCGTCCAGCGATTCCAGTTCCACAAAATCAACCGAGCGACAGAGGTTTGACACAGTTGAAATAAGCGACAATGCTTATAATGACTATGCTGAATCTTTGGGGAGTACCTCTGCTGTTTCTGATGCACTTGACAGTCTGGTAAGTGATGGAACAATTACCAGCGATCAGGCTAACGCAGTTTTAAATTCCATGAACTCGAATTCTGTGGATGTATCAGATGGATCAAATCCTTTGAAAACAACGCTTGATAGTCTGGTGAATGATGGGACGATTAGCAGTGATCAGGAAAGTGCCGTTGCGGAAGCTCTGGCTCCGAAAGATGATGGCGCCGCCTCTGGCCTAAAGGCTGATAAACCGATGGGCCCGCCGCCTCCCCCTCCTGCCGATTCGGAGGATGACAGCGATGAAGATGAAGATTATTTGGAGGAACTGCTGCAAAGTCTGGTTGAAAACGGTACGCTGTCGGATGACCAGCAAGATGCGATTGAGAGTGCCATAAGCTCAAGCTCCTCGGATTCAGATACCGACTCGAGTTCCATTCAGGTAACGTTGGATAATCTCCTCAACGCTGGTACGATTTCGGATGATCAGGCAAATGCTATTCTGGAAGCGCTGAATCCGTCGAACATGGATTAAATTTTCACTTTAACATAGTTCGCGCTGGCAGACATATCGTCACAAGAAAAAATAGAGGGACTGGGAAACTCCCAGTCCCTCTGTATTTATTTTTATAACATGACTATCAACATCCCATTGAATAGGTTCCATTCCGTAATCCCGAATGGCCTTGACCACATGGTCGTCATACTCTCCGTAGGGACAGCGAATCAGTGTGGGACGCACGCCGGTGATGGCCTCAATCTTGTCGCTGCTCTCCTTTAGGTCGGCGGTGATTTTCTCGGTGGAGAGAGAATTGTAGTGGTCGTGGTGGGCGGAGTGGCTCATAATTTCGTGGCCTGCGTCGTTGAGCGCCTTGACGGACTCCGGGTATTTGTCCACCCAGTCGCCCACCACAAAAAAGGTGGTTTTTACATTGTATTGCTCCAGAATGTTAATGAGGGTCTGGGTGTCCTCGTTTCCCCAGGCGGCGTCGAAGCTGATGGAGCAAATCTTTTGCTGCCCTCTGTCCACGCAGTAGATGGGAAGCTGGCGTTCCGTGGCGAGCGCCTCGGTGGGGTAGGAGGCCGCGTAGCCGCCAAGGGACACCGCCAGCGCCGCCGCCAGCAGGGCGGTGGCTTTTTTTTTCCAAATAATGATTTTCATAAAATCCCTCCTCAGATAAAAAAGTATATGAGCATAAGCACTGGAAATTGCGCCAATCCGTGGGAAAAGCAGAGGAGACTGCACGGGGACAAGGGGTTACGAATCATGCTTGGCAGAGAGTGAGGAAAAAATTTCCTAAAAAATTGGGTTTGTTTAGAATTGACAAAGCGGAAAAATTCTGTTACAATTTGGTTACAAAATAATTTCAAAGGAGCATGTTGATGGCTGAAAGTATGGAGAAGGCCTCGGGCCTGACCTATAAGGGTCACCCGCTTCGCCGGGTGGATAATCTGATTTACTACGGCACGATGGCTGAGAAATATATCATTATGATGCAGGTAATGGACAGCAAAAAGATTCAGGACATGAATGTGGCTACCAAGGTTTCCGTCCAATTACAATTAACGGACCCGGATCTGAAATCCCGGGATCGCGTGGTGAAAAAAAGTGAAAGAGAGAGCCTGTACGAGGCCATGGACATCTCCGCCATCTGGCTGGAGCGCGCATTGGCCGGCAAGCTGTAAGGCAGGCGGCTTTTCCACTTCCCGACAAACGAAAATTCGAAAGGAAGCGTACACTTATGAAACACCGTGCAGGTAAAGCGGCCGGGATGTTCGTTCTTTCCGCCGCAATGACGATGCTTTTGGCCGCCACGGCCTCCGTTTCCGCCGCCGATCAAATTGCAATCGGCGTCGGTTGTACCACCGGCTCCAGCCTGCGGCTTCGGGCCGAGGCATCCACTTCCTCTTCCGTTGTCACGCAGTTGGACAAAAGTGTCGCCGTCTCCATTCTGGGCAAGCAGGACGGGTGGTACTATGTGGGCTTTGACGGGAAGTCCGGCTATGTTTCCGCCGAGTATGTCATTGAGGATCAGGATGGCATTTTTACTGCTCCGGGCCGCATAAACGGCGATGGAGTGAATGTTCGTGCTTCCGCCGATCCTGACGCGCAAGCCGTTGCCACGGTAAACAAGGACGCCGCCGTAACGGTGGACGGCTTTGCCGACGGCTGGTACGCCGTGACCTGCCAGTATGGGACTATCGGTTATATCCGCAGTGATTTTGTGGATTTGGTCTCTGACGAGGCATCCGCCTCCGGCGCGGCTGATATTGCAACGCAGTATCTGGGCACCCGGTATGTCTATGGCGGTTCGTCTCCCAGCGGCTTTGACTGTTCAGGCTTCACTATGTACGTGTTCAAGCAGATGGGCGTGAGCCTGCCCCACAGTGCCACCAGCCAGTGGCAGAGCGGAAAGGGCCAGAAGCTTTACTCTGCATCGGAGCTGAAGTCCGGCGATCTGGTGTTTTTCAATGACCCCAGCCGCTCTAATGGAAAAGCGTGTTCCCACGCCGGTATTTATATGGGCGGCGGGCAGTTTATCCACGCTTCCTCCGCCAACAGCGGCGGCGTGATTGTCAGTACGCTGACCAGTGGGTATTACAACACCTATTTTGTGGGCGGTATGCGCGTTTGAGCTTGGTTTACATAGGAAAATGAGATTTACGGCGGACGGCTTTGCTGTCCGCCGTGTTTTTTTGCAGAGCGGCACGGCGATTGTACAGGCAACATTTCACACTAAATTGCGCAATGTTGCGCAATTTAGTGTTTTCTTTTTCCGGGAACTGTGATATACTGTCCACAGAAGAACATTTCACAGCGGTGTTTTGCATCCGCAGCGGCAAGCCTGCGGTGCAGAAAAGGGTTCCGTCATCATGGATCATATGTGGGGAGGTATACAAATATGAGCTATCCGAAGACCGGCAAGGAAGTGTTTATCAGCTTTTCCATTTCCAACACCATGTTTTCCGGCATTGGAAAGGGGACCATCACCAGAGAGGAAGTCTCTGTCGATTACTTAAAAGAACTGTTTGAAAAATATGGCGTGATTGTTTCGGCCAAACCAGAGCAGCGCAGGTTGCTGGAAGAGGTCAACGAGAGTTACGATCTGAAGCTGGAAATCCCGGAGAACTTGCGCATCATTCACCTCTCGGAGAAAAACCGCCGCATCGTGGTGATCTCCGTTCAGGGGCTGAAACGGGAAAACGGCTCACTCCTGCCTGAATATACAGAGAAGGAGTTTCAGGAGGCCAGTTTTAGCTTTGTAAAGTATTACGTGCAGAGCCGCCACTATGACGAGCTTTTGGCGGAGAACGCCAAGCTGAAGCGGGACTTGGAGATGGAAGTTGCGTGGCGTACCAGAGAGTGCGACATTTAAATCTTTTAAAAATTCCCGTAGTTGAATTTTGAAGAGAATACGCCGCGCCCCGCCGCCCGTTAAAAGCGGGCGGCGGGGCGCGCACAGCACGGGATAAATTTTCGGAAGCGTACATGCCCGGGGCTTTTATAAGTTGAAAAGAGCAGGCCGCACAAGCGGCCCGCTCTTTTGCAAATCCGGCGATTTACCGTGGCTCTCTTGGTCCCGGGCGAAATTCCTCTCCCCGCTTTGTCATGGACAGCGCTCCGGCGGACAGTTCCGTCAGCCGAAGAGAAAAGTTTTCTGCGCCGCTTTTGGGAAATGCGGCAAGCAGCGTAACGGTTTCGCCGTAGTCTGCATTTTCAACCACCGCGTCTGCGGCCCCCAGCTCCAGCTTGATGCGCTCCAGCAGAGGATAGGGGCAAGGGACCTCCCACAGCGTCCAAAGGCTTACACGGCTGATGCCGCTGCTGTCCAGCGCGTCCTTCGCGCCCTTGGAATAGGCGCGGGTCAATCCCCCCGCTCCCAGCAGCACGCCGCCGAAATACCGCGTTACCACGCAGCAGAAATCAGTGATACCCTCCCGCTGAAATACGTTCAGCATGGGTTGTCCCGCCGTGCCCTGAGGTTCGCCGTCGTCGGAGTAGCGAACGATCCCGCCTGCCCGGATGGAATAGCACCAGCAGTTGTGGCGAGCGTCGTAATGCTGCTTTTTCGTCTCCTCAATGCGGGCGCGGGCCTCGTCCTCGTTTTCTGTTCGCCAGAGGCGGCTGATAAAACGGGAACGCTTTTCCGTAAATTCGCTTGCCCCGTCCGCAAAGGGGACCAGATACTCGTCCATACCGTTCCTCCTATTTCGGCGCGACCGCCCCGGTCCTGCCCCACCAAATTGACCGGGGCGACAGCCTGGTGCTTCAGAGCTGAGAAGAACTCAGCGGGAAAGAAGGCGCTTCACGCAGAGTTCATTCGCCGTCCTCGTTCTCCGTCTCCTGCACATAGGGGACCAACTGCCCCAAAACCCGGGGGGCGCATACGGCGGTCACGTCGATGGTGTCGGTGTATTCCACCAGCTCCACCTTCGCTTCCCGGTACAGCATGTCAAGCATTCCGCCCTTGTCGTAGGGGAGGTGGATGACCACCCGCCGCGCGCCCTTGTCCAGCCGGAGGTCGATGAGGTGCAAAAGCTCCTCAATGCCCGCTCCGGTTTTGGCGGAAATGGTGACCATGTCCTCGCCCCGGGGCAGAATTTCCCCGCCGGAGAGATCACTCTTGTTAAATACCTCAATTTGGGGCAGGTCGCTGGCGCCCAGCTCCCCGATCAGCTCCTCCACGACCTGAGCCTGCTGCTGCCACTCTGGGTTGGATACGTCGATGACATGCAGCAGAAGGTCCGCGTACTCAAGCTCCTCCAGCGTGGCCTTAAACGCCTCCACGAGCTGATGGGGAAGTTTCCGGATAAAGCCCACGGTGTCGCTGAGAATCACGTCCTGCGTCTCGCTGACGGTCAAAAGACGGCTGGTGGTGTCCAGCGTGTCAAACAGGCGGTTGTTGGCGGGGATCGCCGCGCCGGTAAGCCTGTTTAACAGGGTGGACTTGCCCGCGTTGGTATAGCCCACAATGGCCACCACGGGAATCTCGTTTTTTCGCCGCTGTTGGCGCTGGGTGCTCCGCACCCGGCGCACATCGTCTAAATCCGCCCGAAGCTTGTCGATTTTCTTGTGAATCAGCCGACGGTCGGTTTCAAGCTGGGTTTCGCCGGGGCCTTTGGAGCCGATGGCTCCCATTCCACTGGTGCCGCCCTGACGCTCTAAGTGGGTCCACATGCCCGTCAGACGGGGGAGAAGGTATTGATACTCCGCCAGCTCCACCTGAAGGCGGCCCTCTCTGGTCTTGGCCCGTTGGGCAAAAATGTCCAGAATCAATCCGCAGCGGTCCAGCACCTGAATGCCCAAAAGCTCCGTCAGCACCCGCTGCTGGGAAGGGGAGAGGTCGTTATCAAAAATGACCATCGTAGCTCCCGTGTTTTCGCAGTAGAGCTGCACCTCCGCCACCTTTCCCTCGCCGATGAAAGTGCGGGGGTCCGGCTTTTCCCGGTTTTGAAGGATAATTCCCTCCGTCACGCCGCCGGCGGTATCCACCAGAGCGGACAGCTCCTCCATAGTGGTTTCATCGGCCAGATCCTCTTTGCGCAGCACGGGGGAGTTCAGCCCCACCAGCACCACTTTATCTCTGATTTCGTTTGTTTCTTGCATAAATCTCCTTTTTCCGCCTGTGGCGGTTATGCCTGATAGGCCTCCACGACCTCGCCGATATACATACGGTGCCAGTCGCCCTCCGGGTAAAAAGAGGCCGCTGCGCCGGAGTCGATGACAAACTCAGACGTCATGTCTTGCGCATACAGCTTGCGACACACCAAAACCAGCTCCGCTTCGTCGAAAAACGGGGCGTCGCCCGCACCGTAGCAGAGCGTAAAACCGCAGTCGGCAATTTTGTCGGTATCCCTGCCGCTTTTGGTGCCGCACAAGGTCAGCGCGTCCTTTCGCTCCTTGGGGAGGATGGACACGGTGAAATAGTCGTTGGATTCCATAAATTGAAAGGTGTAGCGGGAGGGACGCACGTACACCGTGCAGGCGGGCCTGTTCCAGAGGCTGCCCAAGCCGCCCCAGCCGATGGTCATGGTGTTGCAGGCCGTCTTGTCTCCCGCTGTCAGCAGAGGCATCCGCCCCGTAAACAGGCGCAGGGCCTCTATGGAAAGCTCCTTGGGGTTTACAGATTTCAAGCGCATGACAATCGTCTCCTCCATCATTTTAATAGTGGTAGTATTATATCCGCTTCGTGAAAAATTGTAAAGCGGACAAAGGCGCAAAAGTCCCGTATCCTCACGGATACGGGACTTTGTGAACGTGTCGTCGGTCTTAGTTGCTCAAGCCGAACTTCTTGTTGAACTTGGCTACGCGTCCGCCGGTATCCACCAGCTTCTGCTTGCCCGTAAAGAAGGGGTGACACTTAGAGCAGACTTCCACCTTGATATTCCTCTTGGTAGAACCTGTCTCAATCACATTACCGCAGGCGCAAGAAATAGTAGTCTGCTGATAATCGGGATGGATTCCTTCCTTCATTGCTCTCGTTCACCTCTTTCGATCCAATCGCTAATGCCCCTTACAAAGGCACAAGTCAGTCTAACACAGTTTTTTACGGATTGCAAGGACTTTTTCAAGAAGATTTCGGAAAAAACGAAATCTTTGACGAAAATTACAGCGGAGCATATAAAGAAACATAAACGGCTGCCCGGCAAAGAGTCGGTGAAGAACAAGAAAACTCTCCGGAATACAAAAGAAAAGTGAAGCAACGCGGTCTGCGGCTTTCCGTGAAAACCGCAGACCGGGCAATGGAACTTTACAAAAAATTAGCAGAAGCAGACGGGGCCTTTGCAGTCATTGAACACAGGTTAAGGCTATAATAAAACAGGAAAATACGTCGGGCGGCGCGCGGAGGAAAGGCGTGTCCGCTTTACAAAAGGGAATGGGAGGGAAGCGAGATGAACGAGGAGCTTAGAGAATATCTGTGGGATGGCGAAGTCGTCCGCTGGAGCGGACGGTCGGCGCCGGTTCCTTTGCTGAGTCAGCGGGAAAGAGGAAAAATTCTTGTCAGATGGGCGATCACGCTGGTATGCATTTCCACACTTTTAGGGATTTACAGCACGGGGAGCGACGCGCTCAGCGGGAAATTTGCCGCGCTGGTGACGCTGGTGGCGGCGCTGGTGATTGCCATGCCGTGGCTGGAGCGGTGGAGCGTAATGGGGATGAAGTATTTCGTCACCGACCGCAGAGCCATTCTGCTCACCCGGGATAAAAGTGTATATTATATGGAGTTGGACGAGGTGGACGACGTGAAACGGGTGTGTCTTCAGCCGGAGGCGGACGCGTTGGTGATGGGAAGCGCCATTTTTGAGGATGCGGACCGCCAGCCGCGCTTCAGGGCGTGCAATCCGAAAACGGACCTCCAAAGTGCGGAGGGACAGGACCGAGCGGCGGGTTTGGTTTTTTATGGATTGAGGGACGCTGAGTTTGTAGAGGCGCTTTTGCGCCGGTCTGTGTCGGACGAAAGAGCCGAGGCAATATAGTACCATCAACGCAGAGGCGCGGGACAGAGTTTTCTCTGCCCCGCGCTTTTTCCTTTTGCGATTTATGGGGTACAATAGTTCCGGAAAGGCAAAAAAACTGGCGCTTACGTTATTTTAAAATCGTCCGAATGGCCGAAAGGCACAGGGCCACTTCGTCAGCGGTGTTTTCGGGGCTGAAAGAGAACCGGACCGTGCCCTGTGGAAAGGTACCTAGAGTCTGGTGGGCGCGGGGCGCGCAGTGCAGACCTACCCGGGTCATAATTCCGGCCTCCTGCTCAAGCGCATAGGCCACCGCTGCGTTATCCGCCGGGGAGAAATCCACGCTGACCACGCCAAGCCGCTGGGAAAGCTGGGCCGGGTCGGAAATCCCTGCCACCTTTGCGCCGGGAATTTCGGAGAGTCCCTCTAAAAACTGGGATGTCAGTGCCATTTCTTTTTCAAGAACCATTTCCGGACCGTTCTCAAGAGCCAGCAGAGCCTGCCGCAGACCGATGATTGCAGGGATGGGCAGCGTGCCGCTTTCAAACTTGTCCGGGAGAAATTCCGGCTGCTCCTCGGAGTCGGAACGGGAGCCGGTGCCGCCCTCAATCACCGGGCGCATGGCTTTTGCAAGAAGCGGCAGGACCACAAAGCCGCCCACGCCCTGCGGGCCGCGCAGCCCCTTGTGGCCGGGAAAGGCCAGAAAGTCGATGCACATACCTGCCATATCGATGGGAAGAACGCCTGCGGTTTGGGCCGCATCCACCGCGAACCACACGCCCCGCTCCCTGCAAATCGCGCCGATCTCCCCTATGGGCAGAACGGTTCCGCAGACATTGGATGCATGGGTGCAAAGCACGGCCCGTGTGTTTTTCCGAAGAAGGGCGCGGACCGTCTCTGGCTCCAGTGTCCCGTCCGGGGCGCACGGGGCGGCGCTGACCTCCACCCCAGACTGAGCCAGCGTGCGCAGAGGGCGCATCACCGCGTTGTGCTCCACAGAGGAGACAATGATGTGGTCGCCGGGAACCAGCAGCCCCTTTAAAAACTGATTTACCGAGGCGGTCACTCCGCCGGTGAAGCAGACGCAGGCCTCCTTGGGGGCGGAGAAAAGACGCTTCAATCGCTCCCGCGCGTCCAGCACCTGTCCCAGCAGCTCATAGGACCGCTCATAGCCGCCCCGGCTGATGTTAAAGGCTCCGTTTTCAATCAGCTCGGCCATTGCCCGTCCCACGCCGGGAGCCTTGGGAAACGACGTGGCGGCATTGTCAAAATAAATCGTGTCCATAGCGTTCCTCCGTCCGTATTTTTATAATCATCTTAATATGAATCTCAAAACCGTTCAATCGGCGGATAAGATCATAGATAAACACATATGCAAAAAAACGATTGGAGATTAAAGCAGCCACAGGCTGCTTCTGGAACCCCATCATCGATTGGCTGTCCGGCCACTGAAAAAGTGAAGCCGTTGTTTTAACCTTCCTTGAGGCTGACGAAAGCCTCGCAAGCGGGTGCTATCTTAGCTGCACAGGGTTTTGAGGTTTCTGCGCACCGTGCCGTCAATTTTTTAGAAGGTGAGAATTTGCAGTGTTTCAAAATTTTACCGCCAAAATTTCGGCATATTCTTATTTTTTCGAGTCAAACTACTCTTGCGATACCCAGAAACCCACAAACACGAATTCAATAAATTCGGAATTGAGAAAAGGAGAAACAATTATGGCTAGCAAGAACACTAACAAGATCAACGTGCCCGAGGCCCGCGCGGCAATGGATAAGTTCAAGATGGAGGCTGCTTCCGAGGTTGGCGTCAACCTGAAGGAAGGCTATAACGGCGACCTCACCTCCCGCGAGGCCGGCTCTGTCGGTGGCCAGATGGTTAAGAAGATGATCGAGTCCTACGAGAAGTCCCTGTAACTTCTCTTAAGGCAAATACGCGGCTCCCGGTTTTATCTGTCGGGAGCCGCGTTACGTTTATAAAA
>NZ_DALZOY010000003.1:153834-168995 GCF_032018205.1 Oscillibacter sp.
GGCCTTTTAAACAATTAGCTGTGAAACTCAGGCCGTCTTGGCGGCGGTCAGGGTGGAAGCAAAGCGATAGATAATTGCTGCGGACTGGCCGCGGGTGGCGGTGGCAAAAGGACGGATGGTGTTGTCGTTAAATCCGTTGATGAGGCTGTTGCCGTTGGCCCAGACCAGCGCCTTGGTGGCGTAAGAAGCAATTTGCTGGGCATCAGTAAATGCGCCCAAACTGCCGCCGACGCTGACACTGTACCCCAGAGCCTCCGCATAGCGGAACATAAACGCCGCAAACTGCTGGCGGCTCACGGAGTCACCGGAGACGAAGGTGGTTTCGGTCTTGCCGTTGACAATGCTGTTCTCGTTGGCCCAAGCCACAGCCTTGCCCAAATCGGTGGCAAAGTCCACGTCGGTAAAGGCGGGGTTCGCCTTGGCAGAGGGCTTGCCAGCCAGATTCCACAGGGCCAGCACCACGTCGCCCCGGGTCATGGTGACGTTGGGGCTGAAAGCGGTTGCTGTGGTGCCGGGAATCAGACCCTTTTCAATGGAGAAGAGAACCGCGTCGTAGTAATACGCGTTGGACGCCACGTCGGTGAAGGGCATGACCGCGCCGGTCACGGTGATGCGGCCCTGTGCCTTGGAATACTCGGCGGGAACGGTGCCCTTCAAAGTGCCGGTGATGTAGTTAATCAGAATTTCATTGTCCAGCATGGCGGGAACGCTGAGAGTCTTGCACTTCTGGAACATATTCAGGCCGTCGCCCGCGTCCTCCAGCATATAGTTGTGGGAAGCCAGCTTGTAGGTCTTGGTGGCCACGATGTCCACGCCGCCGACCTTTACGTCCTTGACCCGCCGTGCGCCGGTGACGGAGACGAACATCTTGTTGTCGTCGGTCTTCACGGTGGAGGGAACGCTGGTGTCGATGGTGTAGGTCAGGCCGGAAACCTGAAGGAAGCCGCCGTTTTCATCGGGAGTGGTGCGGGCGGCCATTTCCAGCGCGTCCAGAATCTGCGCTCCGGTGGCCTCCACCATCCGCAGCTCGTTGCCGAAGGGATGCACGGCGATGATCTGCCCATAGGTGATGCTGCCTGCCTTGATGTCGGCACGGATGCCGCCGCCATTGACAATGGCTACGTCTGCGCCCGCCGCGTCGCGGTAAGCGTCGGCAACCAGATCGCCCAGATTGGTTTCCTGATTGCGGATGGCGCGGGTCTTGCCGTCGGATTCCAACGTGGTGAGATCAACGGAGGTTTTGGCAACCACCTTGTTCAGCAGCGCGTCGTTTTTGGCCTGAATTCCTTTGACAAAGGTGTCAACGGTGGAATCCTTGGCGGTATAGTCCGTCACCAGTTCGGTGGAAACAGACCCGCTGGATTTGATGACCAGCTTGCCGATGGCGGCAAGCTTCGTGCCGGTGGAGGTGAGAAGAACGGTCTTGCCGTCCTTATCCGCGACCTTCTGAGAGGGGATGGTGCTGTGGGCATGGCCGTCGAGGAAGGCGGTCAGGCCGGAGACATTGGCAATCACGTCGGCGGAGCGCCAGGGAGCACTCTGCGCGTCGTCGCCAAGATGGCCCACAGCGATGACATAGTCCGCGCCTGCGGTCTTGGCGGAATCAACAGCGGACTGCACGGCGTTGTAAAGCTCCTTGCCGTTGTTGCCGGCGCAGAAGCCGTAGATGTACTTGCCGGTGTTGTCCTGGAAGTAGGTGGGGGTGGACTTGGTGATGGACTCGGGCGTGGCGATGCCCACATAGGCCACCTTGGTGTCACCGTAGGTGACCATCTTGTACGCATCGAACACGGGCTTATTGGTCCGCAGGTCCATAAAGTTGGCGCAGATATAGCCGCTCTTCAGGGCCTTGGAAAGGTTAAAAAACTGATCCATCCCGTAGTCAAACTCGTGGTTGCCGGGGATAGCCACATCGTAGCCTACCTGATTCATGATATCCACGATGTATTCGCCCTTGGACAGGGTGCCCAGAGCCGCGCCCTGCACCGCGTCGCCCACGTCCACAAGGGTCACGTTGTCGGTGGCCTTGCGCATCTCGGCGGCGTAGGCCGCGAAGCCTGCGTAGCCGATATTGTCGTCCACACCGCAGTGAACGTCGTTGGTGTACAGCACTACAATGTCGCCCTTGTCCGCCGTGGCGGGGGATTCAGCGGCGAAGCTGAGCGTGGTCAAAGACATGGCTGTCATCACAGCCAGCAACAGGGAAATTGCCTTTCTCATCTTTTACCTCCTTCATTTTAAAAGCGCGGCGGAAACCGTGCTTTATATTGAGATCAGTATAACCCGCACCGGGAAAAAAAGAAAGAGGAAAACGCAAAATCGGCGTAAAATTTGCCAGATCGGCCCAATGGCCGCGCGAAAAAAAGAAGCTGGGTCTCGGAGCAAAAATATTTTGCAACAGGAGCTCTGCACATCTGGAAATCCGGAGAAAACTATGCTATGCTGAGGTCGTATCAAGACAAAACGCAAGGGAGGATTTTGGATGAGAACATTGCTCAAGGGCGGCGGCGTGGTGTCAGGCCGGGGAGTTCGCCGGGCGGACGTGCTGATCGACGGAGAAAAGATTGTTCAGGTTGGCAGGGGACTGTCCGCTGCGGGAGAAAATGTGGTGGACGTGTCGGGAATGCTCTTGTTCCCCGGCTTTATCGATGCGCACACCCACTTTGACCTGGACGTGGCCAACACTACCACCGCGGACGATTTTACCTCCGGCAGCCGGGCCGCCATCCGCGGCGGCACCACCACCGTGATCGACTTTGCGTGCCCCAACAAGGGAGAGTCCCTGCAATACGGGCTGGATTTGTGGCACAAAAAGGCCGACGGCCGCGCCTTCTGCGACTACGGATTCCACATGACCATCGACGATTGGAACCCCTCCGTGGAAGCGGAGCTTCCGGCCATGTTTGCTCAGGGAATTTCGTCGTTTAAAATGTATCTCACCTATCCCGCCATGATGATTGGCGACGGCGCGATTTACAGCGCGCTGAAGGCCCTGCGGAGGCTGGGCGGCATCTGCGGCTTCCACTGCGAAAACGCCGGGGTGATTGACGCCATGATTGCCGAGAAAAAGGCCCTCGGAGAGCTGTCTCCCGCCTCTCATCCCCAGACCCGGCCCCCGTATCTGGAGGCCGAGGCGGTGAGCCGTCTTTTGCGCATCGCGCAGGCGGCGGACAGCCCGGTGATTATTGTGCACCTCACCAACCGTCAGGCGCTGGAGGAGGCGGAAGCCGCCCGCAAGCGGGGACAGAAGGTCTATGTGGAGACTTGCCCCCAGTATTTGGTGCTGGACGACAGCGTTTATTTTAACGAGAATTTCTCCGCCGCCGCGCGGTATGTCTGTGCGCCGCCTATCCGGGCGAAGGAGGAGCAGACATATTTGTGGCGGGGGTTGAAGCGGGGGCTGATTCAGACCGTCTCCACCGATCACTGTGCGTTCACGCTGGAGCAGAAGGATGTGGGCCGGGGGGACTTCACAAAGATTCCCGGCGGGCTTCCCGGCGTGGAGGCCAGAGGAGAGCTGCTGTATTCCTTTGGTGTGGAGAAGAAGAAAATTGCGCTGCCCACCATGTGTCAGGTGCTCAGCGAGAACCCCGCCAAGCTGTATGGACTGTATCCCCGCAAGGGCGCCATCCGAGTGGGGAGCGACGCGGACATCGTGGTGTACGACCCCGGCGCAAGCCATGTTATCCGGGGGGAGGACAGCGTGAGTGCGGCGGGATATTCTCCCTACGAGGGGGTTGTCACCTCCGGCGGCATCGCGCAGGTCTATCTGCGGGGCAGACTGATGGCGGAGCTTGGCAGAATTCTGGTGGCGGAGCCTCATGGAAAATACATGGCCCGGGGAAAGAACTCCCTTTAATGAATTTGAGCCTTTCGCCTGTGGGCGGGTGACTGTCAACAGGATTTAGACGAAACTAAAAAGAAGGTCGGCTCCGGATGCACTTTCGTATCCGGAGCCGACCGCAAAATAAGCCGAGGAAAATCCGGCAGCGAAAGCTGCCCCAATCCATCGGCAAACCAACATTCAGGAGGCGAACAGCGTGAACGACAATGTTTTTATGAAGCGGGCAATCGAGCTTTCCCGGCTGGCGGTGGAACACGGAAACGAGCCGTTTGGCGCGGTGCTGGTCAAAAACGGAGAAGTTGTGTATACGAACGAAAACCAGATTTACACGATGCACGACCCGTCCTTCCACGGAGAAGCCGGACTGATCCGGCGGTTTTGCGAGGAGACCGGGATTACGGACTTGACGGAGTATACCATGTATTCAAGCTGCGAGCCCTGCTTTATGTGCAGCGGGGCAATGGTATGGGTGAAGCTTGGACGGCTGGTCTATGGGGCGAGTAACGATGACCTTGAGCGTATTTTGGGCAATGATGGCTGCGAATGCAGCCGGATGGTCTTTGAAAATTCCTTTCACAGCCCGCAGGTTACCTCCGGCATTTTGCGGGAGGAGAGCCTTGCGGTGCTGGAAAGCTATTTTAAAAGCCACGCAAAGGGATAAGCGCTGCTTGAGATTTGACGGGAGATGGTGGTTTGCGTCTAATAAGAATTTGACAAGAGAGCTTGCCGTCAGGCTGATTCAGGGCGAAGCGCCCTGTCGGGTGGGTTCCCCGGGGATTTTAAGCTGTATTATGAAAAAAGGCGGACGTCCGGGATTTACCGGACGCCCGCCTTTTTGTTTCAAGCTTGATAAACGCATATCCGCAAAGCGGAAAATGACATTCTGCTTACTTAAAGTTTTCGATGATGTCCACCAGCTCTGCGCCGATGCGCTTCTGGGCTTCCTTGGTGCCCGCGCCGATATGGGGAGCGCAGGAAACCGCCGGATGGGACGCAAGCTCCCAATTGGGGTTCTTTTCGTCCATCCACACGTCAAGGCCCGCCGCCTTCACTTTGCCGGAGTTCAGCGCGTCCAGCAGAGCGGCCTCGTCGATGTTGGAGCCGCGAGAGGTGTTGATAATCACCACGCCGTCCTTCATCTTGGCAATGCTCTCCGCGTCCACCAGAGGCTTGTCACCAGCGGGGGCGCTGAGGGCAATCACGTCGGACTGGGAAATCAACTCCTCCATGGAGACAAAGTGCATGGTTTCGCCCTCGCAGCCCTCGGGCTTGTTACGGTGGACGGAGGACAGCACGTTCATGCCCAGAGCCTGGGCCTTTTCGCCGATCAGGCGGCCGATGCGGCCGTAGCCCACAACGCCCATGGTCTTGCCCTGAAGCTCAAAGCCCTTGGAATAGGCCTTCTTCTCCCACTTCTGCTCTCGCATGGTGTGGCCCGCCACGGAAAGGCTGCGGGCGCAGGCAAACAGCAGTGCAATGGCAAGCTCTGCCACGGCGTTGGAGGAAGCGCGGGGGGTGTTCATCACCTTAATGCCTGCCGCCTCGGCGTATTTCACGGCGATGTTGTCCACGCCCACACCGGCGCGGATAATCAGCTTGAGCTGGCTATCCTTGGCAGCGTCAATCTGAGGCTCCTTAATCTTGGTGGCGCTGCGGATTACCACAATGTCAAACTCCCGCAGGGCTGTACCCAACTGATCGGGCTCATAAAACTGCTCCACAACCTCAAAGCCGTCGCCGCGCAGCTGCGCAATGGCGCCTGCGTCCATGCCGTCGGTTACTAAGACTCTCATATTTTCACAGTCCCCTTTTCATCAATTTTCCGGCGCACCCCAGGGGCGCCATTTCGTCGGAAAAGCACATATCCATTGGGGGATGGATACCCGGCTGTGTGAATCAGGCGTTCTCCTGCTCGTACTTCTTCAGGAAGTCCACCAGCGCCTCGACGCCCTCCTTGGGCATGGCGTTGTAGATGGAGGCCCGCAGACCGCCAACGGACTTGTGGCCCTTCAGATTGTCAAAGCCTGCGGCCTTGCTGGCGGCCACCACGGCGGCGTCCTGCTCCTTGCTGGGAGAGACGAAGGGCACGTTCATGAGGGAGCGGTCCGCCTTCTCAACGGGAGCGGTGAACAGCTTGCTCTGGTCCAGATAATCGTACAGCACCTTGGCCTTCTCCTGATTGCGCTGCTCCATGGCCTCCAGCCCGCCGTTTTTCAGCAGGTAGTTGAAGACCTTGCCGCAGCAGTAAATGGCCCAGCAGTTGGGGGTGTTGTACAGGGAGTCGTTGTCGGCGTGGGTCTTGTAGCTGAGATAGGTGGGAACCTTGGAATCCAGATCGTCGCGGATCAAATCCTCACGGATGATGACCACGGCCATGCCGGCGGGACCCACGTTTTTCTGCACGCCGGCCCAGATCATGCCGTAATCGGCCACATTGCAGGGGCGGGAGAGGAACATGGAGGACTGGTCGGACACCAGAACCTTGCCCTTGGTGTTGGGCAGCTTGCTATAGGTGAGGCCGTTGATGGTTTCGTTCTCGCAGATATAAACATAGTCCGCATTGTCGGGAATGTCCAGATCGGAGCAGTCCGGCACATAGGAGAAGTTCTTGTCGGAGGAGGAGGCAACCACCTTCACCTCGCCAAATTTCTTGGCTTCGGAAATCGCTTTTTTGGACCAGGCGCCGGTTTCCACATAGCAGCCCACGCCACCCTTGAGCAGGTTCATGGCCACCATGGCAAACTGCAGCGTGCCGCCGCCCTGCACAAACAGAATCTTATAGTTGTCGGGAATGCCCATCAGCTTCTTCAGGTCGTCCTTGGCAGCGGCCAGAATTTCCTCAAAAACCTTGGACCGGTGGCTCATCTCCATGACGCACATGCCGCTGCCGCGGTAGTTCATCATTTCGGCGGCGATCTCCTCCAGAACCGCTTCCGGCATCATAGCGGGGCCGGCGGAAAAATTGTAGGTACGTCCGTACTTCATCATCTGATCCTCCATATTATTCATATTATCGCGTTTTCAAATCCAGATATGCCATTTTAAATCTGACATACATCTGACGTACAGTATACGATGCTTTAGAGGAATATTCAACCGTAAAGGGGAAGATTGCAGAAGCTAAAAAACCAAGGAGTTTTTATGGAAAAAGCCCAAAAACGATTACGTATTCTATATATTTGCCCATATTGGAGACAGGTGGGAAGGAAGACCGTCTGATGCCGCTATCTCGTACGCATATTTCTCCGAAATTTATAGAATAACAGTTTTCACGATATTTTTGCACAGGGCCTTTTTCCATTCGGCAGATTTTTGATGCAAGCGGCCTTGTTAAGATATCTTAACATGTGCTATACTGTAAGTAGCTGTTTTTTAATAGAATCAAAGCAGGGGATTTTGACAATGAGTGAACAGAGAACAAAATTTTATCGGTTTTTATCCGACTTCAACCGCCTGAAATGGGGCATCGCGGTCAAGGCGCTGCTCACCGGCGCGGCGGCGGGGCTGATTACGGTGCTGTACCGTCTTTTGATTGAGCACGGGACCGCCTTTGCCGTGGCGTGCTATGCCTATTTTCGGGAGCACCCTGTGTTTTTGATTCCGTGGGCGCTGGGGGCCGTGATAGCAGGGCTTGCAGTTGCCTGGCTTGTAAAGCTGGAGCCGTCCGCCGCCGGAAGCGGAATCCCGCAGGTGGAGGGGGCGGTGCTGCTGGGTATGGAGCTGAAGTGGCGCTCTGTTCTGGCGGTGCGGTTTGTGGCCGGGGGACTGTGCGGCCTCTTCGGCCTTTCTCTCGGGAGGGAGGGGCCTTCCATTCAGATTGGTGCCGCGAGCGCCAAGGCGGTGTCCGGTCTTTTGGGCAGAAGCAAGGTGGAGGAGAATTATCTCATCACCGGCGGCGCCGCCGCGGGCCTTGCCGCCGCGTTCAACGCGCCGTTGTCCGGTGTAATTTTCGCGCTGGAGGAGGTACACCGTAATTTCTCCCCCGCCATTATGCTCACGGCAACCGCCGCGTCGCTGGTTGCCGACTTTGTTTCAAAATACTTTTTCGGGCTGACGCCGGAGCTGCATTTCACCCAGATTCCCCAGATGCCGATTCAAATGTATTTCTGGATGCTTCCGCTGGGGGCGCTGACGGGGGTTGTGGGAGGACTTCTCAACAGGGCGCTGCTGGCCGCAGGCCCGCTGTACGGAAAGCTGCTGCCCGCGCGGTGGAGGCCTGCTGCGGTGATGCTGCTGTCCATCCCATGCGGACTGTTTCTGCCGCTGACGCTGGGCGGCGGGCGTGACTTGATTGAGTTTGCTCAAACCGCCACCGGCGGCATATCGTTGCTGCTTGTTTTGCTGGCGGTGAAGTTTTTATTTACCTGCGCCAGCTTCGGCAGCGGCGTTCCCGGCGGTATTTTTATGCCCATTCTGGCGGTGGGGACCCTGACGGGAAGCGTGTTCGGCATCGCTTGCGTGGAGCTGGGGCTGTTTCCCGCGCAATATATCCCGGATTTCGCCGTGTGCGCCATGACGGCGGCGATGGCTGCGGCGGTGAAGGCCCCCATCACAGCCATTTTGCTTACGGTGGAGATGACCGGAACCTTGGTACATATGCTGCCGGTGGCCGCCTGCGCGTTTGCCGCGCTGTTGGTTTCTGACCTCATGAAGGTGGAGCCGATTTACGAGGCGCTGTTAAACCGGTCTGTGGCGAAGGAGCGCAAAGCCGAGACCGCCGCAGCCCCAGAGGGGAAAGACCTGATGGAGATTCCTGTGGAGCTGGGCTGCTGCGCGGCGGGGCGGCGGATTGACGAGATCGGCTGGCCTGCGGGCACGCTGATAGTCAGTCTCCTCAGGGGCAACCGGGACATGATCCCCCGGGGCGAAACCACGCTGCTTCCTGGAGACTACCTTGTGGTGCTCTATCCCCAGGGGCAGGAGAAAGAGGTCCGCGCCGCTGTTACCGACCTTTGCCACGAGAAGTTTTGAAAAACGGGACCCGGTCGAAACGCGTGGCCCTGACCGTGAGAAAAACGCCCTTCGTACAAATTTGTACGAAGGGCGTTTGTTTTGCCGACGGGGGTCAGGAACTGCCGCACAGCGCCCGCTGGGCCGCAATGGTGCCCAAGGTATCCCCAAGCTGGGTCAGCACTGCGGCGCAGAAAGCCAACTCGTCGTCGTTCAGGGACCCGGCCATGCACACCGCCAAAGAGTTGATTGCCGTGGTCAGGGGCAGCGGGTCGGAGCAGTTTTGATTCATAACATCACCCTGATGCAGGGTATGAAAAAAACGTGGCTTCCAGCACTGGAAACGCCTTTTTCGGGCCGGAAACCGCGCCTTTTGCGGATTGTCCGCCGTTTAAACGCCCATCAGGCGCTTTGCAGCCTTCACGTTCCGATGCTCCATCTCCCGGAGCCGGGCCACGGCGGCCTCCTGCTCGCCCGGACGCTCTGTCCGCTCCACGGCCTTGTCAATCATGGCGCACAGCGGCCCGGAGGACGCTTCATCCAGATCTACAAACAGGTCCTGCCCGATATAGCGCAGGAAGGAAGAAACCTTGGGATCGTATACCACGCCCACAAGGGGAATTCCCTGTCCGGCGGCAAAAATCAGCGCGTGGAGCCGCATGGACACCACCACCTGCATCCGGGAGAGGGCGCCGATGATGGTGTCGGCCCGGCCCGCGTCGTTGAGGAAATAGTGGGGTACCGTAAGGCCCTGCGCGGCCAGTGCCGCGGCCAGAGGGTCCTGATGGGTTTCCACCGCTAAAAATACCGGAGTCAGCCCGTGGCGATTGTAGGCATACTCTGCGGCGGCGGCAAAAACGGGGGCTTTTTCCTCAAAGCCCTTCCACCGACGCAGGGCAAAGCAGATATACCGCCCGTCCGTGGGAATCCCTGCCTGCAAAAGCACGCTGTCCGTCCTCTCAGGGGGAGCGCAGTGCAAAGTCAGGGCCGGGTCGGCGGTGAGAAGAATCACGGGACCCGTCACGCCCATGGACGCAAGCTCCGCCTGAGAGTCCGGCTCCCGCAGCGTGATCACGTCCACGGAGGCGTTCAGCACCTTTGCCGCCATCTTCCGGTGGCTGGGGCGGGAGACGGGGCCGATGCCACAGCCATACATCTGCACCTTGCAGCCCAGTCGCTTAGCGGAGGCGATGTTGTGCAGGTAAAACCACAGGGACCGGCGGGAGGTCACGTCCTGAATCAGGCTGCCTCCGCCGTTGATATACAGCTTGCTGTGATGCATGGCGGCGCGCCAGGCGGGATAGTTAAACCGCTGTACTGCCGGGACCCGGTAAGCAAGGCGGGTTTCCGCGGGGTTTTTACTCAAAACCAGCACCGGCATATCCGGGTCGATGGCTCGCATCTCCTGCAAAATGGCCTCCAGAATCGCGTCGTCCCCGGCGTTGCCCCGTCCGTAGGCTCCGCAGATGACCACTCCGTCACGGCCCGCTTTGGGGCGGTTGTGGCGGCGGATAATCTCCCCGTAAATGTGGAGCTGGGTATCCACCGTTTTCTGAATGGAAAACTGGGTGGACGCCTTTTCATACAGCCGTTCGCCCATGTCCCGGCGCAGATCGTCGTTCTCCGCCAGAGAGGCCAGCGCCGCGCCAAGGGCCTCGTCGTCGCCGGGCGTGAAAAGATAGCCGTTTACGTCCGTGTCGATGAGGGCGGGAATGCCGCCCACGGCGGTGGCCACGGTGGCCAAGTGAAACCGAGCGCCCTCCGTCAGGGCATAGGGAAACGTTTCAGACACGGAGGTGAGGGCATTGACGTCCAAAGCGCTGTAAAACCGGTCCATGCCGCCGGAAATCCATCCTGCAAAGCACACCTGCCCTCCAACGCCCAGCTCGTCCGCCAAAGCCTCCAGCTTTTGCCGCTCCTCGCCGTCTCCTGCGATTAGCAGGCGCAGCCGGCCGCACTTTGCGTGGGCCTTTGCAAAGCCCCGCACCAGCGTGGAGATGTCCTTTACAGGGTTCAACCGGGCGGCGATGCCCACCACCACGCTATCCTCCTCCGCGGCAAGGCCCAGCTCCCGCAGATAGGGAAGCCGATCCCCCTGCGGCGGGGCGGGGGTGAAGTCTATGCCGTTGTAAATGGTGAAAAATCTGTCGGGAGGGAAGCCCCGGCGAATCAGCAGGTCCACCATCGCGTCGGACACGCCGATGCGATAGTCCAGCGTCCGCAGCGCCCGGGCGTTGATATTGCCGAAGGTGAGACGGCTGAAGGGTCTGCCCATGTAGTCCAGCTTATAGTCGCTGTGGACCGTGGAGCAGACGGGAAGGCCGGTGGTTCTGCGAAGCATGGCCCCCAGAAGATTGGCTCTGGCTCCATGGCAGTGGATGACCTGATACCCGCCCTCGCGGATGTACTGCGTCAGGCGGTTGCGGATGCGCAGGATATGGTTTCCCGACATAATCTCCGTGGGAATCCCAAGCGCCCGGGCCTCTTCTGCGAAGGGCCCGTCCCGGAAGCAGACCAACTGGGCCGTGATGGTTTCGTTCAGATGGCGCAGAAGACTCAGAACGTGGGTTTTGGCCCCGCCGGAATCGCCGCCGCTGATGAGATGGATGACTTTCATAGCGCTCCCTCTTTTGAAAAACGCCCGTGGGCGTGAAATCCCTCTTGTACAAACTCGAAAAATATTATACAATAGCCAAGGTTCGAAAGCAAGGAGCAAGAGACGAACGGAGGCGCATTGATGGAAAATGACCGTAAAAATTGTAAGATCAGAGTGGCTACCCCGGAGGACGCGGAGGCGCTCGTGCGCATATATGCGCCCTACGTGGAAAAGACGGCCATTACCTTTGAATATGACGTGCCTAGCGTCAGGGAGTTTGCCGGGCGCATTGAAGAAATTCTGAAGCGGTATCCTTACCTCGTGGCGGAGGAGGACGGCGAAATTCTGGGCTATGCCTACGCCCATGCGTTTCATGAGCGGGCGGCCTATGGCTGGGCGGTGGAAACCACGGTGTATATCGCGGAGAAGGCGAAGCGCCGGGGCCTTGGAAAGCGGCTTTACGACGCGCTGGAGCAGGCGCTGGCGGCCCAGAATATTTTAAATCTCTACGCCTCCATTGCCTATCCCGCCGGAGAGGACCCGCATTTGACCCGGGACAGCGTGGAGTTTCACCAGCGGCTGGGATACAAGCTGGTGGGGCATTTTTCCCAGTGCGGCTATAAGTTTGGCCGCTGGTATGACTCGGTGTTTATGGAAAAGCACCTCGGCTCCCACATTGCAGACCAGCCTGCGGTGAAGCCCTTTGACGCGGAGAATTTTTCGTATCTCTGATTTCCATGCGGCGGGTTATCGGCGCGGCAAAAGCGGCCCGCCAAAGTCCCGCGTTTATTTGAAAACCCGCGCTGGGGCGCGGTCCGGCACGGACAAGCCCAAGCCGGAAAACACAATTTACTTGGAGGTTGACAGATGGAGCGGTCCAAAAAGAAATTTAACGTGATCGACGTGATTGCGGTCCTTTTGCTTCTGGCGGTGGCAGTGTTTGTGGGAAGCAAGCTAATCAGCCGCGGCAGCGGCAGTTCCGGCGGGGAGGCCAAAACGGTCCGTGTGACCTACGTGGTCAAGGCCGAGGGGGTGGACAACGCCCTCTATGAAAATTCTCTGGAGCACATCCCTTCCAGACTGATGGCCTCCGGGAAGCTGCTGGATGGGCAGATTGATTCCGTTGAGCAGGAGCCTTACTATGCGCTGGACGAAAACGGAAACTGGGTGGAGGACCCCTATCATAAGAATCTCTACTTCACGGCCAGCATCAACGTGCCGGACGCGGCGGTCCAGACCACCAAGGTGGGCGATCAGGAGGTCCGGGTGGGAAAGACAGATTACGTGCTGAAAAGTGAGTACATTGAGTTCAGTGAAGTCACCATTGTGGACGTGACGTGGGGTGAGTAAGCTTCGGAAAGAACCGAAGGCTATAACAGGGGGATGTTTTCATGCTTCAGGATATCGCGCCCCACAGCTTTCACAATGAATTTAAGGTTCCGCCCCTGCCGCCATCCGGCGGCGATTCGGCGGTTTTGTTTTACAAGGGATCCGTGCTGCTGACGGAGGCGGGAGGCTTTCCCACGGTGGCGGAGGTGCTGGCGTTGGGTGCGGAGGAGGAGAAGCTGATCTATCTCTTCTCCGTGGACGAGCAGCGATTTTACCTGCTGGAGGAGCCGCCCGAGGGCGTTTGCGCCGGGCTGCGGGCGACGCCCACGTCGGCGTTTCGCCGCATGGAGCCGCCGTTTCTCCGTCTTGTGGGGGCCACGGCGATGCACCTTGCAAACTGGTACCGCTCCAATCGCTTCTGTGGCTTCTGCGGTGCGCCCACGGTCCGGGACGACAAGGAACGGGCCATGCGCTGCTCCGATTGCGGTGCGCTGGTCTATCCCCGCATCAACCCTGCGGTGGTGGTGGCCGTGCGAAACGGGGATAAGCTGCTGCTGATCCGCTATGCCGACCGGCCCATGGTGGCGCAGTATGCCCTGATTGCCGGGTTTACCGAGATTGGGGAAACCATGGCTGAGACCGCCCGCCGGGAGGTCATGGAGGAAGTGGGCCTGCGGGTGAAAAATGTGCGGTACCATGCCGACCAGCCCTGGGGCTTTGCGGGCAACCAGATGGTGGGCTTCTGGGCGGAGCTGGACGGGGACGAAACCGTCACGCTGGATACCCGGGAGGTGAAGGAGGCCGTCTGGCTGCGCCGTGAGGAGATTCCCGAAAGCCACGGCCCCATTGATTTGACCCACACTATGACAGAGCTGTTCCGTCTGGGAAAGGACCCCCGTTGACGGGACTGCCATTGCCTTGGAGGCGCTTTCGGATATTCTTTCCGCAAAGCAAACGCGGGGCGCAAATGTGAGGCAGAACGGTGAAAGCAGGCGAAGAGCGCCAAAAGCCTACATAAAGCGATCAATGAAAACGTGAAGCGGCAAAAACGCTGTTCCCAAAAACCTGCCCACGTCGGTGCGGGGTGTTAAAAAAGGAACAGGAGCGTCTCTCCGGGAGAGACGCTCCTGCTTTTTTAGCTTTGTGCCGAAATGGGACTGAAATTATCTTAAAAGCTTTCTTAGGCCAACTCCGCCTGACCGGTGTAGAGCCGGTAGTAGCGGCCCTTCTGGTCCAGCAGATCGTTGTGTCCGCCCCGCTCAATGATTTCGCCCTGTTCCAGCACCAGAATGGCCTGAGAGTTGCGGACGGTGGAAAGACGGTGGGCGATGACAAACACGGTGCGCCCCGCCATCAACTGGTCCATGCCCTTTTCAATGAGCTTTTCCGTCCGGGTGTCGATGGAACTGGTGGCTTCGTCCAGAATCAGCACCGGCGGGTTGGACAGCGCCGCTCGTGCGATGTTCAAAAGCTGCCGCTCGCCCTGACTGAGACTGCCGCCGTCCCCGGAAAGGACGGTTGCGTAGCCCTGCGGCAGGTGGCGGATAAAGCCGTCAGCGTTTGCAAGCTTTGCCGCGGCTTCCACCTCCTCGTCCGTGGCGTCCAGCCTGCCATACCGGATGTTGTCCGCCACGGTGCCGCTGAACAGGTGGGTGTCCTGCAAAACAACGCCAAGGGATTTGCGCAGGGAGTCCTTTTCAATGTCCCGGATGTCGATGCCGTCGTAGGTGATGGTTCCGTCGTCAATCTCGTAAAACCGGTTAATGAGGTTTGTAATGGTGGTTTTGCCCGCGCCGGTGGAACCGACCAGCGCGATTTTCTGCCCCGGCTCGGCGTAAAGGGAGATGCCGTTTAATACCGACTTGCTCCCGTCGTAGCTAAACACCACATGGTCGAACCGCACGTCACCCCGGACGGGAATCAGCGTGCCATCGGGTTTTTTCCAGGCCCATGCGCCGGTTTCAATGTCGGTTTCCTCAATGCGGTTTCCGGAAAGGCATTTTGCCCGGACTAAGGTAACTTTGCCGGAATTTTTCTCCGGATCCGTCTCCATGACCTCGAAAATGCGTTCCGCGCCCGCCACCGCCGCCAGAAGGACATTCACCTGCTGGGACACCTGACTGACGGGCTGGGACACCTGCCGGGTGTACTGCAAAAAGGCCGCAAGCCCTCCCAGATCGCCGCTGCGGATGGCCAAAAGCGCCCCCGCCATGCAGGTGACGGCATAGTTTAAATAGCTGAGGTTGCCCATTACGGGCATCATGGCCCCGGCAAAGGTCTGCGCGTTGGTGGCCGCCTGCCGGTAGGTTTCGTTCCGCTCATGGAAGCCTTTGATTGCGGCGGACTCGTGGTTGAAGACTTTGATGACCTTTTGGCCCTCGGTCATCTCCTCAATATAGCCGTTCACCGCGCCGATGGCCTTTTGCTGCGCGGTGAAGCTTT
>NZ_DALZOY010000003.1:169005-230721 GCF_032018205.1 Oscillibacter sp.
CCCGCCGATGCCTCGCACCGCCGCCAGCATCACCGCCAGCACGGCAAAGGTAATGCACGTCAGAAGGGGACTGATATAAAGCATCATGGCAAGTGTCCCCAAAAAGGTGGCTGCGGAAGAGATCAGGGAGGCAAAGGAGTTGTTGATGGCCTCGCTCACGTTGTCAATGTCGTTGGTAAAGCGGCTCATCAACTCTCCGTGGGTGTGCGCGTCAAAATACTTCAGGGGCAGGGTTTGCAGCTTTGCAAACAAGTCCCGCCGCAGGGCGGCCACGGTGCTTTGGGAAATCCGGACCATCATCCGGGCATAGGCAAAGCTCAATCCCGCGCCGAGAAGATAGATTCCCCCCATCACGGCCAGCATTTTTGCAAGGCCGGGAAAGTTGCCGGGGAGAATATAGTCGTTGATCAGCGGGCGCATCAGATAGGACCCGCCCACGCTGCACGCCGCGCTGAGGAGGATGCAAACCGCCACTACCGCCAGCCGGAGCTTATAGCGGCCAAGATAGGCCATCAGCTTTCCTACGGTACCCCGCAGGTTTTTTGGCTTTTGATAGCCGCCCTGATTGGGTCCGCCCCGGGGGACGGGGGCACGATTCGCGCCGTTTTTTTGTTCAGCCACCGATACTCACTCCTTCCTGCTGGGACAGATACACGTCCTGATAAATTTCGCAGGTCTTCATCAATTCCTCATGGGACCCCTGCGCCACAACCCGGCCCTTATCCAGCACCAGAATCAAATCCGCGTCCGCGATGGAAGAAATCCGCTGTGCGATAATCAGCTTTGTGGTGCCCGGCAGGTCCCGGCGGAAAGCCTCGCGGATTTTTGCATCCGTGGCGGTATCCACAGCGCTGGTGGAATCGTCCAGAATCAAAATTTTTGGCTGCTTCAAAATAGCCCGGGCAATGCACAGCCGCTGCTTCTGCCCGCCGGAGACGTTCACGCCGCCCTGTCCAAGGTCGGTGTCCAGCCCTTCGGGCATCCGGTCGAGAAATTCGTCCGCGCAGGCGGAGCGGCAGGCGGCAAGAAGCTGGTCCTCCGTGGCATCGGGATTGCCCCAGAGAAGATTTTCCCGGATGGTGCCGGAGAAGAGGGTGTTCTTTTGCAGCACCACGGACACCGCGTCCCGCAGGTGCTCCATGGTGTAATCCGCCACGGGGCGGTCCCCTACAAGAACGGAACCCTTCTGCGCCTCGTACAGCCGGGGAATCAGGGACACGAGGGTGGATTTTCCACTGCCGGTGCCTCCCAAGATCCCCACGGTGGACCCGGCGGGGATGTGAAGACTCACATCTTCGAGTACCCACCCGGCGCTCTCGTCGTTGTACCGGAAGCTTACATTTTCAAAATCCACGGAGCCGGATTTCACCGCCACTCCGTTTTTGGCCTGCGCGTCGGTGACGGAGGGAACCTCGTCCAGCACTTCGCAGATGCGCTTTGCGCAGGCGATGGAGCGGGACATCATCATAAAGATCATGGAAACCATCATCAGGGAAATCAAAATTTCCGTGATGTAGGAGAAAAAGGCGGTAAGGCCGCCCACCTCCATGGTGCCGGCGAAAACCATTTTCCCGCCGAACCACATGACGGCGATAATGGTTCCGTAGATAATCAGCATCATCACGGGCATGTTTACGACCACGGAACCAAAGGCTTTTTCGGAGGTTTCCCGCAGGCTGTTGTTCCGTTTGGAGAATTTCTCCTTCTCATACTCTTCACGGACAAAGGATTTTACCACCCGGATGCCGGTGAGGTTTTCCTGTACCACCAGGTTCACATCGTCGGTTTTCTCCTGAAGCAGCCGGAACAAAGGGCCTACCTTTGTCATCAGCAGCACCACGAAGATTACAAGCAGCGGAATCGCACCCAAAAACACGCGGGAGAGCTGGCTGCTCAGCCGCACGGCCAGCACCAGCGCCGCCACCAGCATCACCGGCGCCCGGACCAGCAGCCGCATGCTCATCATCAGCGTCATCTCCAAAACCCGCACGTCGCTGGTCAGGCGGGTCACAAGAGACGCTGTGGAAAACTTTTCGATGTTGGAAAAGGAGAAGTTCTGTACCCGTGCGTATTCCGCCGTCCGAAGATTTGCGCCAAAGCCCATGCCCGCCCGGGCGGAGGACGCGGCGCTGCCAAGACCGAAGGCCATGGCCACCGCCGCCAGGACCACCATCAAAAGGCCCTTGCGCACAATGAAGCCC
This sequence comes from Oscillibacter sp., assembly GCF_032018205.1. Lineage (GTDB taxonomy): Bacteria > Bacillota > Clostridia > Oscillospirales > Oscillospiraceae > Oscillibacter. The sequence goes on from NZ_DALZOY010000003.1 coordinate 171,207, forward strand.
GTGTCGGCGTTGGCAACACCGATGTCCACAATGTCGGCCATCACCAGCGGAATGAGAAGCTGGAAGATGGCGTCCATGGCAGAGCAGGCGATACCCAGCGCGATCCATGGCCGATAGCCCTTGGTATATGGCAGGAGTTTTTTCAGCATTTTTTCCGGTCCTCCTCTAAACTTTGAATCATGCGATTGACAAGGGCGTAAAACTGGGACAGCTCTTCAGCTGTGAAGGCGGATTCCAAAAGGCGCTCCGTCTCCCGCATTTCCTGATGCAGCTGCTCCAACCGCGCCCGCCCCGTTTTCGTCAGGGCCACAAGCCGGCGGCGTGCGTCCGACTCGTCGGCGCTGCGTACAATCAGCTCCCGCTCCACCATGCGGTCCACAATTCCGTTGACGGTGGAGGGCTTTACCCGCAGATGCTCACCCAGCGCCTGCTGAGTGGATTTGCCGCCCTGATGGGCAAGATGTACCATGACATGCGCCTGAAGAGGCGTCACGTCGTATTTTGCCATGCGCGCGTCCGCCCGCTCCCGAAACAAATGGGCCGCACAGCCGATGGAACGCCCCAGAGATTTCATTTCTTCCATAATGCCGGCTCCTTTCCAAATATATTACGCAGGCTAATTATTAGCGTGCTAAACAATAACACGTTTTAGAAAAGTTGTCAACACGCAATTTTGGATTTTATTTGAACGTATTGTGAACAAATTTTGAAAAAATGCAACGTTTGTAAACAAACTATGAAAGGTGCCTTGGGGCCGTTGACATTTCTCCGGCCCGACGTTATTATGAACACATCAAGCGGAACACTTGATACATTTCTCCAATTTCTCCCTCTCCTTTCTCTATACCATACAGGCAAAGCGGACGGCTGGCAGGCCGTCCGCTTTGTCGTATTCCGCCACAGAAAGCCCGGCGCAAGCCGGGCTTTCTGTGGGCCGCCGTTCAGATCACATAGTTGCCGCCGGTATCGGAGGCTGTCAAATCCGCCACGGTGATATTGTCAAGATAGTCGCGGATCACCTTGTCCAGCCCGCGCCACATGGGAAGCGTTCGGCACTCCGCCATTCTGGGGCAAGACACGGACTCCCCCTCCAAGCAGGCAACGGGAGCCAGAGATTCCTCCGTCAGGCGAAGAACGGCCCCCACGGAATACTCCTCGGGAGACTTTGTCAGGCGATATCCGCCGCCTTTGCCCCGCAGACCGGTCAAAAGCTTCCCCTTGACCAGAAGCTTGATGATGCTCTCCAGATATTTCTCTGAGATATCCTGCCGCTCTGCGACCTCCTTCAGGGGGACATAGCCCTCCGTCCGGTGCTCGGCCAAATCAATCATCACCCGCAGAGCATAGCGGCCCTTTGTTGAAATCAGCATATAAAACTCCTCCAGATGTGTTAAACCTATTATATAATATGGTTAGTGGGGAATCAACTGAAAGCCTTGGAAATTTTTTTCGCTCTGCCTATTGACAAACTCAAGAAGAATGCTTATAATTCATATTAACCTACTTGAAAGGTTGGTAATGATATATGAATTTCGTGCTGTCTCTGCCCATTGGCTTTCGATGTTACCCCGTTTCCCATACCCGGAGGGAAGCGTCCTGCTGAACCACATAAACAACATTGAATGAATTATAGGAGGAACAGACTATGAGCAATATTTATACTTCCGCTGATCAACTGATCGGAAAGACCCCGCTGCTGGAGCTGAGCCATATTGAGAAAGAAGAAGGACTGGAGGCCCGGATTCTGGGCAAGCTGGAATACTTCAATCCCGCGGGCAGCGTGAAGGACCGCATCGCAAAGGCCATGATCGACGACGCGGAGGCCAGCGGCAAGCTGAAGCCCGGCTCCGTCATCATAGAGCCTACCTCCGGCAACACCGGCATCGGCCTTGCCTCCGTGGCGGCTGCCCGGGGTTATCGCATCATCATTGTCATGCCGGAAACCATGAGCGTGGAGCGCCGCCAGTTGATGAAGGCCTATGGCGCAGAGCTGGTGCTTACCGAAGGGGCAAAGGGCATGAAGGGCGCCATTGCCAAGGCGGAGGAGCTGGCGGCGGAAACGCCGGACAGTTTCATTCCCGGCCAGTTTGTCAACCCCGCCAACCCGGCGGTGCATAAGGCGACCACCGGCCCGGAAATTTGGGAGGACACCGACGGGAAGGTGGATATCTTCGTGGCGGGCGTCGGCACCGGCGGCACTGTCACCGGCGTGGGTGAATATCTCCGTGAGAAGAACCCCAATGTGAAAATCGTGGCTGTGGAGCCTGCGGCCTCTCCCGTGCTGAGCGGCGGCGCGCCGGGAAGCCACAAGATTCAGGGCATTGGCGCGGGCTTTGTTCCCGACGTGCTGGATACCAAGATTTATGACGAGGTCATTCCGGTGGAGAACGACGACGCGTTTGCCGAGGGCAGAAGAATCGGAAGAGCCGAGGGCGTTCTGGTGGGTATTTCCTCCGGAGCCGCCGTGTGGGCCGCCGTGCAGCTTGCAAAGCGTCCGGAGAATAAAGGCAAGACCATTGTGGCTCTTTTGCCGGATACTGGCGACCGCTATCTTTCTACCCCTCTGTTTGCAGAATAAAAGGCCTTGTCCGGGGCCGCCGCTATGCGCGGCGGCCCCGGACTTTTTGTGCGCCCGCACGGTCTTTTAGCGAAAGCCCCACGGTGGATGCACCGTCGGTATAATCGACGGGGTGTTCGCAAAAACTTCACAGGTGTGGACTTGCAAAATTCCACATTTATGATAAGATAGACAGAACAAACTGCCGGTTGCGCAGATGCGCCGGTGAAAATCTGTCATCAGGAGGTGGGACCATGGAGATTCATGAGTCGGCGGAGGACTATTTGGAGTCCATATTGGTCGTGCAGGAGAGATTGGGGTCCGTGCGCTCTATTGACATTGTGAACGATTTGGGCTATTCCAAGCCCAGCGTCAGCATTGCCATGAAAAAGCTGCGGGAAAACGGCTACATCTCCATGGCGGAGGACGGAACCATTACGCTGAGTGACGCCGGCATGGAGATTGCCTCCCGGGTTTATCGGCGGCACAGAACGCTGACGGAGCTGTTTACGTTTTTGGGCGTGCCCGCTGAGATTGCCGCGGAGGACGCCTGTCGGGTGGAGCACGATCTCCACGAGGAGACGTTCGCCCGGGTCAAGGAGTTTTTGGAGAGGGCCAAATCAGACAAAGGCTCCGTCTGAGGGCGCAGGGCCCGCGCGGACCGGACAAGGAGAGAGAAATGGATTACGCGAAGGAATCCCTGCGGCTCCATGGAGAGTGGAAGGGAAAAATTGAGGTTGTGGCCGCCGTTCCGGTGGCCACGCGGGAGGACTTGTCGCTGGCCTATACCCCCGGTGTGGCCCAGCCCTGTCTGGAGATTCAAAAGAATCCGGACAAGAGCTACGAACTGACCCGGCGGCACAATTTATGTCTGGTGGTTACGGACGGCAGCGCCGTGCTGGGTCTGGGGGACATCGGCCCGGAGGCGGGTATGCCCGTGATGGAGGGCAAGTGCGTGCTGTTCAAGGCCTTTGGCGGAGTGGACGCGTTTCCTCTGTGCGTGAAAAGCCATGATGTGGACGAGTTCGTCAACACAGTGTATCAGATTTCCGGCAGCTTCGGCGGCGTGAATCTGGAGGATATCGCCGCGCCCCGCTGCTTTGAAATCGAGCGGAAGCTGAAAGAAAAGTGCGACATTCCCATTTTTCACGACGATCAGCACGGCACTGCCGTCATCACGCTGGCGGGGCTTCAAAATGCGCTGAAAGTGGTCGGCAAGCGGCTGGAGGACGTGAAAATCGCGGTGAACGGCGCGGGCGCCGCCGCCGTGGCTGTGACCAAACTGCTGCTTGCCGCCGGGGCGAAGGATATCGTCCTATGCGACCGCACGGGAACCATTTACAAAGGCCGGGAAACCGGAATGAACTGGATTAAGTCGGAGCTGGCGGAGATCACGAACCCCCGGAAGCTTCGGGGCGGGCTGAAAGAGGCCATAGCGGGCGCGGATGTGTGCATCGGCGTGTCTGCTCCCGGTTCTGTGACGGCAGACATGGTGCGCTCCATGGCGGAGGACGCGATTATTTTTGCCTGCGCCAACCCCACGCCGGAGATTTTCCCCGACGAAGCGAAAGCCGCCGGGGCGCGGGTGGTGGCCACAGGGCGCAGCGACTATCCCAATCAGATCAATAACGTTCTGGCGTTTCCCGGTATTTTCCGGGGAGCCTTTGACGTGCGCGCCAGTGACATCAACGAGGAAATGAAGATGGCCGCCGCGCAGGCGCTGGTGGAGCTGATTTCCGGGGACGAGCTGAACGAGGACTATATTATCCCCGCCGCTTTTGACCCCCGGGTAGGCCCCGCGGTGGCGAAGGCCGTGGCGGAAGCGGCCCGGAAAACCGGCGTTGCCCGCATCTGAGGTGCGTTCCCGGAAGCCTTTTCCAGAAAGACAGCGAGCACTGAGACGGCAATTTTTCAGATAGACCGGCATTGCCGCATCTCAACCGGCGGACGCGGCAGAAGGGGGCTCTTCCCAAGTGTCGGAGAGTCTCACGGGCAATATTCCGAAGGATTTGACAGAAGAAATACAAAACAGGACAGAGGCCGAAGCCTCTGTCCTGTTTCTTTTATTTGGTTGGCGCAGGAAGAACTCCCGCAGGTGGCAGCATAGGCAATTTTAAAAACAGGCGAAATGAAGGGCAGTTTGCCCACTGGCGTCCTTACTTTCTGGCCTTGAACCCCCGGACATACTGCTCCGGCCAAGAGTATTCCACGTTCAGGTCCCGGGCTGTGTGAAGAACCCAATAGGGGTCCCGCAAAAGCTCGCGGCCCAAAGCGATCAGGTCCGCCCGGCCCTCGCCCAGAATCTGCTGGGCCTGATGGGCCTCAGTAATCAGGCCCACGGTAATCACGGGCAGGCCGGAGGACTGCTTCAAAATCTCCGCGGCTCTTACCTGGTAGCCGGGATAGATTGCCGTCGGCGGCGTGGGCATCACGCCGCCGGAGCTTACGTCCAGCACGTCGATATACGGCTTTACAAGCTCCACAATTTTGGCCATTTCCTCCGGGTGGATGCCCTCCGGCTCATAATCCTCGGCGGAGACGCGCAGAAGCACGGGCTTTTCCGCGGGCCAGACCTCATGCACCGCCCGCAGCACCTCAAGCAGGAAGCGGCAGCGGTTTTCTGTGGAGCCGCCGTAGCCGTCCGTGCGGTGGTTGGTGAGGGGCGAGAGAAATTCGTTCAGCAGGTATCCGTGGGCTCCGTGGATTTCCAGAGCGTCAAAGCCGATGGCGGCCGCCCGGGCCGCGGCGCTGCGGAACGCCTGAACCACGTCCCTGATCTCATCCTCTGTCATCTCCTTGGGCACGGGGGATGTTTCCTCGAAGGGGATGGCACTGGGGGCGAAAATCGTCTTCTCCTTGGCCTCGCACTTGCGCCCCGCGTGGTTGAGCTGAATGGCCACCTTGGCCCCGTATTTCTGGCAGGCGGCAACAATCGGCTTCATCGCCTCGGCCTGCCGGTCGTTCCAAAGACCAAGGCACCGGTCGGAAATGCGGCCCTCGGGCAGCACGCCGGTGGCCTCCACAATAATCAGCCCCGCGCCGCCCACGGCCCGGGAGGTATAGTGGGTGAAGTGAAAGTCCGTAGGTACGCCGTCGCCTTCGGTGCTGTACATACACATGGGAGGCATGACGATTCGGTTGGGCAGAGTCATGCTTTTTACAGTGAGCGTGTCAAACAGGTTCATAGGTTGTTCTCCCTTCTGCCGCAAGGCTCAAGAAACTAATTGAATGATATGGCTATCATAGCACGGACAGGTGATAGATGCAATGAGAAGGTGGGGGGAAGACCTGACATTTCACGGAAGAAGCGCATCGGGCCGTGCCCGCCCGGCCATGAGCTGCGGGGGAGACATAAAGGACAAAAGGCGGCCATATCCCCACGGGTATGGCCGTTTTAGCGCATAAGGCCCATTCCCGTCTTGCCGTTAAAAAAGGCATCCCTGCCGCTTAATATCAGGGAGATCGCTTGAGCTGAAGACCCTGTTTCTGCCGGATTGTTTGGCGTAATACATGGCGCAGTCAGCTTCGCGTTGGATGTCCGCAATGGACTGGTGACACTGACTTTTTAAAGCCACGCCAATGCTTGCCGTGATCTTCACCAGACTTCCTTCCACCGCAATCTCCATCTGCTCAATTTTCCGGCGGAGCTTTTCGGCAAGGGCCATGGCATCGCTGAGGTCGGTTTCCGGAAGAAACAGAGAGAATTCTTCTCCGCCCACACGGCCAATTAGGTCGCGCTTTCTGCAAGCCTGCCGGATGCATTTGGCGGTATTTGAAAGAACCATGTCTCCCGCGCCATGACCGTAAGTATCGTTGATTTTCTTAAAGTGGTCCAGATCTAGAAACAGCACGGAACAGGGCGCATGAGAAGCTTGCTCGGAAAACAGCTTTTTTTCGGCTTCTTCGTAATACGTGCGCGGGTTTAAAACGCCCGTCAGGTCATCGTATCTCGACAAGTAGAGGAGCTTTCTATTTGTCTCCTCCAGCGCTTGCTCCAGTTTTTTTGTCTTGGTAATATCCATCAATGCAACCATTTCCCCGATTGCATATCCTGTATCGTCCCGCAGCGGGCAAACGGAGACATAGAAGGTTTTTCCCTCAATGACCACCTCATGGTCCGGGGCCTGCTGATTCGCGTCAAACATACGAAAATCACGAATGATATTTCTGCCGCTCTCTTTGCTCATATCTTCAATTTTTCGCCCGATGAGGTCCTCGATGCGAGAGCCGCTGATTGATGCAAGTGCCTGATTAACTGCTACGTGCTCGCCTTTTCGGTTAATCAGCACCATTGCCACCGGCATGGATTCAAACAGCTTTTCAATTGTAATTGACGTATTCATAATTGTGATTTCTTTCATAACAGCATCCTTTTTCGTTCGGTTCAAGGCCCATCAAAATTACATTTACCGGAAAAGGTAAACGGTTGCAGTAATGAAAATAATTGCCAACCGCTATTTGAATGCTCTTATTCTACATCAAATCGGGAATATGCGCAAGATTCGGAAATTAGCCTCCCTTTTTTGCCGATTTATCGTGGTGTATAACTGCGTAAAAAGGCTGCGTGTAGTCCATCGTAGCAAAATCCGGGTCGAGCCAGAAGAAGTGGCAATTGCAGATAAGAACCGTCACACCACCGACTGAATTGCCGCCATAAAGTAGTTCGCAAGCTCCTCCGGCGATTGCTCCATATCGTTTTTCAGCCACCACCGGACCACGCCCACAAAGCTGCCCGCAATGTGATCCATCAAGAAATCCTCCGGCAGCACGGCGCTTTTGCGCATACTCCCGCCAAGAATATGCCGGGTCACCAGCTCGTTGAAATATTCGTTAAAATAACGCTGAAAAAGCTCACCCTGCTCGCAGGTTAAAAGAACCACAAGCATTCTTCCGTGCTCACGCAGATGGTAGAAAAGATGGGTGACAATTGCCTTTGGGTCGCCCCGGGTCATGGAAAAATCGTGGGTCGGCTCCGCTTTGGGCGCTTTGGAAAAAACGTGGGCAAACATCTCTGCGCACATCTCCCGCAAAAGATCGTCCTTAGTGGGAAAATGCGCATAAAAGGTGGTCCGGCCCACGTTGGCTCCGTCGATAATCTCCTGCACTGTGATCTGCGAATAGCTGCTGTGCAGCAGCAGCTCACTGAATGCCTCGAAAATCGCATCTCTCGTTTTTCTCTGACGTCTGTCCATACGCCCACCCTTTCGGAACAGTTTTACCAATTTATTCGGTAGCGCACATTCCGTAAAACCCGGTTCTTGTAACCGTAATGCACGTTTGATACACTAACTAACGAACAATCTATTCGGTTGTGAATTGATTGTACTGAAAATTGGCGGAATAATCAAGTGCCAATATAGGAGTGGGAGAATATGTTCAAAAAAGCGAGCGAATTGCTGACAGGATTAAAGTGGACTCTGGTTTCCGGTGCGTTTCTGATATGTAGCCTGATTTTGCTGCTGACGAAAACAAAGCTTCCCGTGGACCCGGCTTGGGTGACGGTGGCGTTGTCCGGGTATCCGCTGGTCTATGAGGCGATTTTCAATCTCACGTGCGAAAAACGGATATCCTCTGCGCTGCTGATTTCCATTGCCATGATTGCATCTATTACAATTGGAGAGGTTTTTGCCGCCGGTGAAGTGGCCTTTATTATGGCCATCGGTGAAATTTTGGAGGATAAAACCGTTGAGCGGGCCAAAAAGGGATTAAAGAAGCTGATTGGTCTTACGCCCGTACAGGGAAGAAAAATTGTTTCCAATGCGTCGGGGAGAACCGAGGAAATTATTTCGGCGGAGCAAATCCGCAAGGGCGATCTTCTCCGGGTTTTACCCGGAGAGGCCATTCCGGCGGATGGCGAAATCACTGCCGGGAACACCTCGGTTGACCAGTCCATCATGACGGGTGAATCACTTCCCGTGGATAAGGGCCCCGGCGACAGCGTGTTTTGCGGGACCATAAACCGCTTTGGCGCAATTGACATTACTGCTTCCAGAGTCGGAGAGGACTCCTCTTTGCAAAAGCTGATTCGCATGGTCCAGGATGCGGAGAACAAAAAGGCGCCCATGCAGCGGATTGCGGACAGATGGGCGGCATGGCTTGTTCCTGCCGCGTTGGTCATCGCCGTGATTACCTTTATGGCAACAAAGGATGTTATCCGCGCCGTGACAATTTTGGTGGTGTTCTGCCCATGTGCGCTGGCGCTGGCCACGCCCACCTCCATTATGGCGGCCGTGGGACAGGCCACCAAGCACGGCGTAATTATCAAATCCGGCGAAGCGCTGGAAAATATGGGAAAGGTTGACTGCATCGCCTTTGACAAAACGGGAACGCTGACCAACGGAAATCTTGTGGTGGCGGATATTCTTCCGCTGGTGGAAGAAGTCAGCCCCCAGCGGCTGTTGGAACTGACCGCCGCGGCTGAGTCCTATTCCGAGCATCCACTTGCAAAAGCGATTGTTGCCTGCGCAAAGGAGCAGAGCGTTGCGGTGGAAAGCGCCGCCGACTTTCAAATGCTTCCCGGCAGGGGAATCACGGCGGTGGTGGATGGGCAGGCGCTGATCTGCGGAACGCTTGAATTTCTTAAAGAAAAGGGCATTTTGATTGACGAAGCCGTCGCCGGTCCGCTGGATGGGTTTTGCGCACAAGGAAAGGCTGCTATTCTTGTTGGAAGGGAACAGTCACTGATCGGTGTGATTACGTTGTCCGATACCCTGCGGGAGTCGGCCTGCGATATGGTGGAGGAGCTGCGCGGGATGAATGCGGAGGTGGTGCTCCTTACGGGAGACCGCGCTCACACCGCCAAGTATTTTGCCGCGCAGGCCGGGATTCAGACGGTAAAAGCGGAGCTGCTTCCCCAAGGCAAGGTTAGCGCCATTGAGGAGCTTGAACGGCAGGGGCGAACGGTCTGCATGATTGGAGACGGCGTGAACGACGCGCCTGCGCTGAAGGTCGCCCGGGTGGGCGTTGCCATGGGCGGGATCGGAAGCGATATTGCCGTGGAGGCGGCGGATATTGCGCTGGTTGGCGACAACATTTCAAAGATTCCCTACCTCAAGAAGCTTTCCAACACCACGCTGCGTACCATTCAATTCAACATCACGCTGTCTATGACAATCAACCTCATTGCCGTGGTTCTCTCCATCGCCGCCGTGCTGAATCCGATTACCGGCGCGCTGGTACATAATGCCGGTTCCGTGCTGGTGGTGCTGAACGCCGCCCTGCTTTACGACCGAAAGCTGGCGTAGGGCAGGAGGGCAACTAGAAACCCTTTCCCGCATTTGTGGCTGAAAGCCAATATGCCTGAGACTTGCCGCAGCCAAACGGGGGAGAAGGCCGCTGTCACAAGCTGGGTTTTAAAAGTGCTGAATGGCAAACCGACTGAGAAATAAGGGCGCTGAAAGGGAGAGGTGCTTCGCACAAAAATCAGACCCGCCTCAGGCGTTAAAAAGGAAGCCCTGATTTTCAGGGCTTCCTTTTTTGTAAAGCAGAGTAGTTTGAAAAGCGGCTCGTTATTGAAACAGATAGCTGGTCATGGAAAGCGCACCAAGGGTGCAGGCGTCATTAAAAACGGTCACGCGCTCAGCGTTTTCCGATGCGCCCAATACGTACAAAAGCGGCGAAAAATGATCCGGCGTTGGAACGGACATCCCGGCGGAAGCGCCTGCCCGTTGATAATTGATCACGTTTTCGTTTTGGCGAGCCAGCACGTGTTCTTTGATATACGCGTCAAATTCCTCCGCCCAGGGATAGCCTCCGTCCATGCCCCAATTTACGCGGGCAAGGTTATGCACCACATTGCCGCTTCCAAAAATCAAAACGCCCTCCTCCTGAAGGGCGGAAAGCTCCCTGCCGATTTGATAATGCTCATGGGGGGAGAGCCCCCTGTCAACGCTAAGCTGAAATACGGGGATATCGGCATCCGGATAAATTCTGTGCAGGACGGACCACGTGCCATGGTCATGCCCCCAAGAATTGTCAATTGTGACGTTGCGGCTGATCATGCTCTTTGCAAGGTGTGCAAACTCAGGAGCGCCCTTGGCAGGATAGACAATTTTATAAAGCGCATCCGGAAAACCATACATGTCATAAACGGTTCTGGGAGCCTGCGCGTCCGTAACCCGGGTGCCCTCCGTAAACCAATGCGCGGACACGGCCAATATAGCCGCGGGCCGCGGAATTTTATTGCCAAGGGCCTTCCACTCTTCGACAAACCGGTTCTCTTCAACTGCGTTCATGGGGGACCCGTGACCGACAAATAATGCGGGCATTTACACACCATCTTTCTATTGTGATATACCAAGAGGGTAACACAAATTTGTACAAAAATTCAAGCAGAAATTATGAACAGCGGCGCTTTCAATGGAGAGAGTGATTGCGGCAATGTGCTGTGCGATTTTTTTGACCGGACAGCAGCTCCACATCGCCATGATGACCTGCCTTGGCGTGACCATCCTTCTGCTGGCACTCACCGGCTGTCCCTATAAGACGATTGAAGAGGCAATCCTTCACGGCGGCAAGCTTCTCATTCCCGCGCTGGTGCCTGACAAGCTTGCATCGCTGGAGGCCAAGAAGAACGTGTTGGAAAGGGCCATTTATGAGTTGAATACCCACGGCTTGACCGGTGCGCACGCAATTCAGGGCAAGCATGTGGACCTGATGGAATATACAAACGCCTATCAGGAGCTGAATCTGGAAGGCCGCCTGACCGCGCGGATTTACCTTGGCTATGACGAACTGCCCAACTGCTGCATCCGCACCGGCTTTGGGGACGACATGGTGAAATACGGCTTTTACAAACTGTATGCCGACGGCAACTTTGGCGGTTACTCTGCCGCCATGCTGGAGCCGTTCAGCGACAGGCCGGATACCTGCGGCCAGGCCAACTACACGCAGGAGGAAATGACCGCCCGCATCAGGGCGGCCTATGAGCGCAATATTCAGGTGGCTGTGCACGTCATCGGCGACCGGGCGGCAGATATGCTTACCACCGCCATTGCGACGGTGTATCTTGAAAATCCCAAGCCCGACCCGCGCTTCCGCATGATTCACATGTCCGTGCTGAATGAGGACATTATCCAGCGCATCAAAAAGCTTCCCGTTATGTGGATATACAGCCCATGTTTATCCACACGGATATGCCGTGGATTGAAGCCCGCGTCGGCGCGGAGCGCGCGCCGTACGTCAATCCGTTTGGCAGGCTGCTCAGGGAGGGAATTCTTCTCACCGGCGGATCGGACGCGCCCGGAACGCCCCACGACCCGTGGGAGGCCATTTATGCCGCCGTGACCCGCAAAAATCTCGAGGGAAAGCCCGAGGGCGGATGGTACCCGGAAAACTGCATCGGCGTGTATGATGCAGTGTGCATGTACACAAAAAACGCGGCGTACTCGTCCTACGAGGAGAATATTAAGGGGACCGTCACAGTTGGAAAGCTGGCGGACTTTATTGTGCTTGACGAGGATGCTTTTGCCATGGACCCCATGAAAATTAAAGACATTCAGGTCAGAAGTACGTATCTTGGCGGCAAGCTGGTGTACGAGAGAAGCGGGGAATGACCACCTGCGCGTTGTCTCATGGCATTTTCCATTCAGGCCGCTGAATGTCTGGGTCAACAGCACGGCGAGGGCCGGCACATTGGTGTGCCGGCCCTCGCCGTTTGGATTGCCTGTATACCGGATGAGCCGGAAAAAAAGGGGTTACTTGCGCAGCAGATTGTAAAGGACCTGCGCCATCTGTGCGCGGGTGGAGGAGCTTTGGGGCAGGAGATATCCGTTTTTGCCGCCTACAACCCCGGCTTCCACCAGATAGGCCATGGCTTTTTGCGCGTAGGGTGCGACGCTGCCGCTGTCCGCAAAATCAGTGAGCGCCTTTCCGGAATCGCCCTCAGGAAGCTGGCCCAGCGCGTTTAGTGCGTTATACAGCAGGGTAAACATTTGCTGGCGGCTGATGGTCTGGGTCGGTGCAAAGCTGTTGTTACCGACGCCGCTTGTGATGCCAAGCTGCTTTGCCGCCGCCAGATAGCCGGTGTAGTAGGTGCTTCCGGCATCTGCAAAGTTATCCGCTGCGCCGTCGATTGCCTCAATGCCGTATGCCTTCAAAAGCAGGGTGATAAATTGCCCGCGTGTCAATGTTGCGTCGGGAGTGAAGGTTGTGTCCGTTGTGCCGCCGGTAACGCCCCGGGCGGCGAGATAGGTGACGGCGTCGGCGTACCACGCCCCGTCGGACACATCGGCAAAGGTCACCTTGTTGTAACCCACGGAATACTTGGAAAAGTGGGTGGTGGTGAACGTCACCGTGCCGGAGGCTACGTCATAACGGCCGCTTAACACGGTTTCCAGATTGCCGCTTGCGTTGAGATAGCTGACAATGACGGCGTTGGGGTCCTCGCCTGCGCCGAGGGTATAAGGTACGGAAACAGCAACAGTGCCGCCAAACTGCGAAACGGTTTTTCCGCCGCTGGTGACAGTGAATTCATACACCGGGCGGCTCCCCACAAGAGCCTGAACCGCCGCAGGCAGTGCGGAGGGATCCACACGGGCGGTGGACACTGTCACGTTGCCGGAGACTGCCCCGGAGATGGCAGCTAGAGATGCCGCGTCGAAGGTGACGGAGCCAAGACTGCTGGAAACGGTCAGGCCGCTCACATTACCGGAGACAAGAGATTTTACGGATTCTTGCGGAATTGTTGCCGCCGCGCTGGAAACGCCGGAGGTGTTAGCCAGCTTGATTTCAACCTTTGGCGTTTCCCCGGAGGCTTTCGCCGCCTTCTGTGCCTGTTCCAGCGCGCTTGTCACCTGAGATGCGGGAACAGAAGCCGTTGCCGCGCCATTTTTCACGGTGGGGGTCACAGTTGTGGTTGCGGTGGAGCCGGAGGTTGTGGGCGCAGGCGTTGAGGAAGCGCCGCCGCCGGAGCCGCCGCCGTTCCCGCCGCCGCCATTGGCGGTCCAGCTTGCGGTCACGGTTATGTCCTGATCGGGCATGACAAAGGTAGTCGCGGCGCTGGCCGCGTTTGCAAAGGACATGCCATTGGAGGAGCTCCATCCGAAAAAGGTATAGCCGCTGCGGCTGCCCGCGTCGATGGAAACCGTGACGCCCGGAAGATAGCTGCCCCCGCCAGCCAGCACTGCGTAGCTGCCAGCTACGGTCGCGGAATGCGAGCCGGGAAGAGGGGATTGGGGGTCAAAGAGCAGCGACGTGGTCACGGCGCTGTCATAGCCGATGAGTGCCGCTGTGGAAGGAAGGTAATTGAATGTGCAGTAAAGATTTTTCAGTGCGGACAAGCCTGTCACGTCCAGCGAGGTCAGGTTGTTTAAGGAGCAGTTCAGGGTTTGCAGAGCGGAAAGACCCGACAGGTCCAGCGAGGGCAGGCTGTTGTCGTTGCAGTTCAGCGTTTGCAGAGCGGAAAGGCCCGACAGGACCAGCGAGGGCAGGCTGTTGTCGTTGCAGTTCAGAGTTTGCAGAGCGGAAAGACCCGACAGGTCCAGCGAGGTCAGGTTGTTGCTTACGCAATTCAGAGTTTGCAGAGCGGAAAGGCTCGATGCGTTCAACGAGGCCAAGTCGTTTCCGTAGCAGTTGAGCGTTGTGAGATTTGAAAGGCCTGACAAAACCAGCGAGGTCAGGTCGTTGTTCCCGCAATTCAGGGTTTGCAGAGCGGAAAGGCTTGACAGGTCCAGCGAGGTCAGGTTGTTGCCGGAACAGTTGAGGGTTTGCAGTCCGGTAAGATATTCAATTCCGGCAAGGCTGCCAATCCCCCAATTGTTGATATCAAGCTGGGTGATTTGCGCTAATTCGGCCTGATAAACAGGGGCATCTGGGATATAGCCTTTCCCCAGAGCAACCCGTACCCCGTACAGGAAATTGCCGTCAGGAAATGCGAAGGAAAGGTCCGTGCCTGTGATCTCTATGGGAAAGCTCTGATAGTAGTTTTCAATCCCGGCGATTCCACCGACCACGATGATCTGGACTTGAACTGTTCCCGCGTAAGAAGTGGTCAGAATGTTGTTTTCAATGCGAGCGCCCGTTGTGCCGCTGTCCATGGCTGAGATTGAAAAGGCAATGTCGTTGCTGCTCTTTGAGGCATTTGCAGGGAACACTGTTCCGGTCAGCGGCAGGGGTACTCCGACCTCAACGGTGGTGGGCAAATCAAGAATTTCCTGCACCGAAATGAAGCCGGGCGCCTGCGGCGCAAAGGTGAAGTGCTCTTCATCAGAATTTGGTAAATCCGTAACGTCCGATTCGTTGCTCATCCAGTTGCCTGAGCAGTTGAGTGTGAAGACGTTAGAATGTGTTAATGAGGGAATGCTCAGAGACGTAAGGCGATTGTATTGACAGGATAGGGACTGAAGGTTGCTCTTACTCAAGTTGTTCAGTGTGCCCTGCAAGTCCAGCGATTCCAGCGCGTTGTTATTACAGTTCAGCGTTGCCAAGTTTGGCAGATTGGTCAGTGTCAGGCTGGTCAGCCGGTTGTATGAGCAAGTGAGCGACATTAAATGGGACAAGTTTGCCACGCTCAACGAGGTCAGCTTGTTGCCGAAGCAGTACAGCTCGGTAAGCTCTGAAAGGCCCGATACGTTCAGCGAGGTCAGCTTGTTGCCGGAGCAGTCAAGGATACGAAGTGACGTGAAATGCTCAATGCCTGCAAGGCTTGCGATACCCTTGTACTTAACGTCAAGGAGGGTAATTCCCGCAACATCCGAGACGAAGATCGGATCGCCATCGTTCTTTCCTAAATTCGCCCGCACCGCCGCGAGGAAGTTTGCGTCGGTGAAGCTGGCTGTGATGTCGCCACCTAAAGCCAGCGTGTTTGTGTCATTTGCTGCCACGGTCAGGCTGTCGGTGTAAGTGTAATTGTCCACAGTGAGGGAAATATTTGTGAATCCGGTGGGAAGCCAGAAATAGAGCTTGCCGGAGCTGTCGGTTTTCACGTCTACGTTTCCGTAGCTCGCGGGGCTTGTGATCGCGGTGACGGATTTATTTGCGGACAGGCCCGTCAGGGTGACAAGATAGACGGGAGAGCTGCTCCCATTTTGAGGCCGCGCGCTAAGAGGGGATGCCCCGGAGAGGTTCACGCTGCCACCGGAAATGATTATGTCTGTTCCGGTGCTGACGGCTGGGCCGCTGACAGAGGAAAGACTCACCGTGCCGCCGGAAATGGTTATGCCTGTTCCGGCGCTGACGGCTGGGCCGCTGTCAGAGGAAAGATTCACCGTGCCGCCGGAAATGCCTATGCCTTCTCCGGCACTGACGGCTGGGCCGATGGAGGAGGAAAGACTCACCGTGCTGCTGCCAATGAGGACGCTGGTGGCCGCACGGACAGCGTAGATTGAGCCGGAAAGCGAGACCGTGCTGCCGTTAATACTGACATTGGTGGCGGAATTAATGACGTAAATGCCGCCGCCGCCGGTCACAGAGCTGTTTTCTTTGATTTGAACGCTTTGACCCGCCTGAATACCGGCGGAGGAAACCGCGAAGGATGCGCCGTTGATCTGAAAGCCGTTGTTGGGTGCGCTGATTCCCAGGCTTGAGCCGGAGTATGTCCCTGTGATGTTATAGGAACCGCTGTCTCCGATGGCGAGCATCTGTGTGCCGCTGTCGTATGACCAGCCGGAGCCGCTTGGTGTCGTGCTGAGGGTGGACAGGTCGATGGTGGCGTCCGCCGCAAATGCCGTTACCGGCAAAAGCGTCAGAAGCATAGAGAGCGCGAGGAATGTGCCGCATAGTTTTTTTAAGTGTTGTTTCATTCGGAAAATACCTCCTTATTCGTTTGGGGTTTCCTGCTTTGTAAGCAGGCTTAGAATTTGATCCAGACCGATTCTGGGGCCG
The DNA here is from genome assembly GCF_032018205.1 of Oscillibacter sp. Classification (GTDB taxonomy): domain Bacteria; phylum Bacillota; class Clostridia; order Oscillospirales; family Oscillospiraceae; genus Oscillibacter. Next base: position 187,585 of record NZ_DALZOY010000003.1, read on the forward strand.
TCCCGCCAGTAGACGCTGCGTCCGTCCGTGTCGGGGCGGGGCAGCAGCTCCATCGCCCGCAGGCAGTCGTAGCGGAGGTCTGCCTCCGGCAGCCGCCGGGTGTCAAACAGAATTAAGTGGCCGTTGCTCAGCTCAATATCCAACGTCTGTCCGTCCAGAATATCCACCCGGGTGATCTGCGGCATATGTATCACCTCCGTTTCCTCCGCGGTTGCTATCTTTTTTGTATGCTCTCATTGTAGAGGAAGAATCTCCCTGCGTGTAAAAGGTAAAGATTTCTTTACCGGATTTTAAAATGTTTTGGGACGCTGGATTTTTACCCGGTGATGTGGTACTGTTGCCTTGTGAATGGAGGCGATGAGATGAGGAAGGCAAGGCTGCTGCTCGTTGAAGACGAGGCCGACGTGCTGGAAATCAACCGGGAATATTTTAAGGGCAAGGGATATGAAACCGTCTGCGCCCCCACGCTTGCCGCGGCACGCTTTTCACTGGAGGAGCACGCGCCGGATCTCATTTTGCTGGACGTGATGATGCCGGACGGCTCGGGCTTTGATTTCTGCGCCGAGCTGCGGGCAAAAACCAACGCCCCCATTATCTTCCTGACTTGCAGGAATGAAAATGAGAGCGTGGTAAAGGGGCTTTTACAGGGCGGAGACGATTACGTCACCAAGCCCTATGATTTGAACGTTTTAAGCGCGCGGGTCGCCGCGCAGCTTCGCCGCAACGGATTTCTGTCCGCCGGAGTGATTGAGCTGCCGCCCTTGACGGTGGATTTTCTGGCGGGAATGGCTGTGCTGGATGGAGAGCGGATTCCGCTGACGCTGAAAGAATTGCAGCTTTTGGGCTGCTTTGCCCTGTTTGCCGGGCAGCGGCTGGGGGCGAAGGATATCTACCTCCGGGCGTGGGGCGAGCAGTCTCCCGGCGCGTCGGGAACCGTGAAAGCCCATGTGGCAAATCTGCGCCGGAAGCTCCGGCTGGATGAGGGCGGCTGGTTCGAGCTTGCAAGCGCCGGGAAAAGCGAGTACATTTTCAGCAAGGTCCGGTATTAGCGGCGGGCAGGGTGAAGAAGACAGACGTGCCGTGGCCCTCAAGGCTTTCAATCCAAATAGAGCCCCCGTGCTGCTCCACGATATGCTTGCAAATATATAACCCCAGTCCGGTGCCGGTGTCTTGACCGGCGCCGGATGCTTCTTTTTGATGGTATCGCTCAAAAATATGGGCAAGACGCTCCGAGGCGATGCCAACCCCGGTATCTGACACGCGGATAAGAACACGATTTCCGTCCTGCCCGGCAAAGAGACCGATCTCTCCGTCGGAGGTGAAGCGGACGGCGTTTGAAATCAGGTTTACAATTATCTGCGAGATACGGGCGGGATCAGCATAAAGGTCGGGCAAGCCCCGGTCAATCCGAATGCTCAGGCGGTTTTGATTCTTGTTGAGCATGGGATAGTGCGTATTTACAGCGGCGTGGACAATCTCGTCCAGATGGCAGCGCACCGGCTCCATGACCATTTGCCCCTCCTCCATGCGGGTCACGTCGAGAATTTGCCCCACCATCAGGGAGAGCCGATCCGCTTCGGAGGAAATCAGGGTCATCCGGCGGGACACCTCTTCCGAGAGCGGCGGGGAAAGCTGCCCGGAAAGCTGTTTCGTGGTCTGGGCGTAGCCGGACATGACGGTAAGCGGCGTTTTCAGCTCGTGAGAGACGTTGCCGAGAAACTCTGTTTTCATACGGTCCAGCTTTTCCAGTGCCGCCTTGTCCGATGCAAGGCGCTGCTCCGTCTCTTTGGATTCGGCCAGTACGCGGCTGTTCATGAAGAACAGGGAAACAGTTTGCGCCACGGTAAAGATCAGCATTGCCGCTTCGGAAATGGGGGCGTTGGAATAGGTGGCTCCGAACAGATCGCGGTACATGGCGATATCGCTTACGGCGGCAAGATAAAACACCGCGATGCCGTACAGCACGGCCGCTTGTTCTCGGCTGGGGCGGCGCATGTTCCAAAATAAGCCGGAAGTGCCGGTAATAATGCACACAATAAGCCATAGCTGATAGAATTTCAGCAGGCTGGTATACAGCAGCGAGTCCCCCAGCAGCGTTATCCCGCCGTAAACCAGCGAACCGGCAATGGCGGCAATTTGAATGCCCCGGAGAATCGGCCCCGCGGCGTATTGCCCCAAGTACAGGGATAAAAAAATGGTCAGCAGCGCCACGCTGAGGTATTCCAGCATGAACGCGGTATTCCCGTCCATGGGGAAATAGGTCCATGACTGACTTTGTACGCATTCCCGCAGGGACATGGCAAGGCAGGCCAGGGCGAAATACAGCGTCGCCTTCGTGTGGGAGAGAAACAGATAGACGCTCATCAGAAGCGCTGCCGCGCATAAAAGCGCACCCGTCATCACCAGACCCTCCAACGGCTCGGAAAGACGGGGCGTAACGGTTTCGGTGGCCTTTTGCACGGAGAGGGTCGCCAGATTTGCGCCGCCCCGGATGTGGTAAAATTGGGCGCTGTTTAGAAGAATATCCATTTTACTGTTTGCGGGAGAGGCGGAGACGGTGATGCTGTTCTCCCATACCTCGGTGTCCTGTTTGGTGGTTCCCACGCGGCCTGTTTCTCCCGCCAAAGTGCCGTTCACATACACGCGCATGGCGTGCCGACCGGAAAGCTTAAACGTCAGGGTGTAGGCTTCGTTGGTGTCGGGCAGGCTGAGCACAAATCGCTGGGAGAGGTAGTCCGCCCGCAGCGCGGCAAATTCGTTTGTACTGATGGGAATGGCGGCGTCGGCGGTTTCCGGCGTGAGAAGCGTGCTGGGATAGTAAGTCGAGCCGGGGAGTAATATGACAGCGCGTTTATTCCAATCTGTAATACCGCTTAGGTCGTATCCGGTACTTTCTTCCGCAAGCATGACGGTATTGAGCGTGTCTCCGTGCAGATTGGGAAGCCGGACCAGCAGCGTCAGGGCAACGAGCGTCAGTACCGCCGCGAGGAGGATGGCTGTCGAAGTATGCCGCTTGATGCTCGCTTGCATGAAAACCACCTCCCACCAGAAACGATTCTTGCTTTATTTTAGCCGTAAAAGCGCTTACATGCAAGGTGCAAAATGCAAGCAAACTACCCCGCCTTAAACGGTATCGCGGCCGGTCTAAAGCTGTCAGTACATAACAGATTCCCCGGAACCTACCGTCTGGCAGGCTCCGGGGTGATTGTTTGCTATGAAGTGAGACATCATTGGATGAATCTGTAATCTACATCTAAAATTTTTATATTCCTTAACTCAACGCTTTCAAAAAAATATGGGGTATCAGACAAGTTTCCTCTTACCAGAACATCATAGCTCATCTCAATTTCGATGGGGATAAGCCTTTGAGAATAAGTGTCAACGACGTCGATTAACATGACGGAAGTTCGGCTGTGCTTTTGAAATAGCTCCGGTGGAATATAATTTGAGGAGGTGTCGGATAAGGACACATTCAGCAGCACAAGCGAATCGGGAACCTTATTGTAGTTGAGAAAATCAAGCAGCTTCTTCTCAGACCCCTCCGTTAGCGTAAAATGCGAGTGACCCATGTAAAGACCGGTCTCTCTGTCGAAAATGTCAAAAAAACTATCTGTTATTTTGCTGTACATTTCATCGCCCCCTTAGTATCAGGATATATGCGGCTGGTCCTAAGAATAAAATGCTTTTTTGTTTTTACGGTACTTATATCAATGTGGCGGCGCGTTCCCCCGTAGCTGACGGGGTCCTATTGCCACGCAGTATGAAATTGATCAAGCCCGCCGCCGTTGATACATTCGGCAGCGGACTTGATAAAAAAATTGACATGCTGTATTCCGGCTTGCGCCCTCTCTTGAGGACGTTTATAGAGTATCAGAAGCTTTTTAAAGGAACCTTAAAAGCTCTTTTGAGGCCGGGGTGCGGGCTGCGGCGGATGCGGCGTTCTGGGTTGGCGTGCCTGCGATTGCCCAGAAGATGGGCTTTTACCTGCGGGGCGGACTGGACGAGCTTCCCGGACAATCCGCATATCCAGTGGAACGGCAACGGGAAGTATAAGAGCAGCGACATTCTGGCGGGGAGGTATCCACCTACGATGCCAAAATACGTTGGAAAGGAGGAAGAGGACGTGCCGGAGAGGTTCCGGCCTATGATTGATAAGCTTATGTCGGCAGGCATCATTCAGGGCGATGGCTCCGACCCCACCGGCAACGGGGACATTATCAACCTGACGCATGAGCAGGTGCGCACGCTGGTATTCATCTACCGGGGAGGTGGGTTTGATCGAAAGCTGGAGGTCGTCGGGTTGGAGACGGCGGTATAAATAAGAGCGCCGCCCGAGAATTGGTTTCTTCGGGCGGTGTTTGTCTCGTGTGGAGGATATCAAACGGGCGTTTATTGAATACAATGGATATGAAAGGAGTAGATAATACATGTTTGACAGAGTCGAAATTCCTCATATAGATATCTATGATGGTGAAACAAATGAGTATTATGGGAAGTCCATATTCCACGATAATACAGATGTTGAAATCGGCTTGCTTCAAATCGTTAACTATAAAGGAATACCGAAGTCTATGCTGTTTCAGAATGTTACCTTTCTGCCCGCATCCAACAACTATGTTCCGCCGGCGGTATTCGAAAAAGCTAGACGCACTGCAATTGTACGAGCCGCACTCAGAGATGCAAATTCCCAGCTTTGGATGCCTGCTGATATTCACATGAATTTTGATTCTCAGGTGCGTGGGAAACTATCAGGAGATAAATACAGCTTTAATAGCGTTGAGTACACCGATATCATTGTTGAAGATATAAAAACTTTTCCGCAAGGAAGACCGGATGCCACGCTGAAATAAAGACCGCGTATTTGTATTGGAACTTACCATCGGTAGGCTCCGAGGAGTTTTCCGCTAAGCACCCCGCCGCTCGTCTCACCATATAATGCTAATACGGCAGTCTTCGCAAAGTACATCACTAAGGAAGGGAGGGTGTTCTATGTGTTGCTGCCGTCGTAATCGGAATAATTGGCGCGGCTGCTGGTGGCGGTGTAATTGCCGCTGGCGCTGGTGGTGCTAATTTTAGGATAAATAAATTCCCCGGAACTTACCAAACAGTAGGTTCCGGGGGAATTTTACATAAAATTTATAAATCATGCTTACGGTTTTAACAGAGCGCATTTATTATAAAGCTTGCAAGACCTTTTTCTATTCTTCGTATCCTCTTACGGAGCAGCCGGATGCCATGTGGCGTCCGGCTTGTTCTGTTTATGAAGGAGATGTCCTAACGGAGATACAGGCCGCAGCGGACGCAGTAGGGGGAGAGCCTGAACGATTTCTCATATGCAAGGCCATTGACGAGCGCATGGAGTGGATGGGAAGGAAATAAAGCAATCCCCGTAGGAGCCAGTACGGTTTTTACGGGGGATTTTCATAAGCATTTCGTAAGCAAATTGAAGCATCAAACTTGCTTGCGAGTATTCAGAATAGAACGGGTTTTTCTCAAATGGGAATGCGCATAAAAGCCGTAAAGCCGTTGAAATTAAAAGAAAAACCGCCAAACCATTACGGTTCGGCGGCATTACTTTTTTGGTGGAGCATTGCATTTAACATACAAACTCTTACAATCCAGGGGTTCGCATGTTAAATGCTGTGCGAACCACGTCAATTCTGGATATCATCCTGTTTTAACATCGGGATTCGAACTATCATCACATAAAAAATATAGATTATAGGAAGTTGATACTTAACATAGTAAATCAATGAATTCTAACACAAATATGATATAAGCTAACCTTTCTACCAGAACGACTGTGATAGGTTTTTATTATTCTTAATTCTGAATATCCATTTTCATCATCAATGCTTGTGTCTGATGAAAGCAACGGTGCAGGATAGCTATAATTCACCACATGCGCAGAATATTTTTTCCAAAACAAATCGAAGTCCGCAGTTTTGACGTAGGATAGGCATACATTGAATTTATTTCCTGAAGTATCATATGAAAAAATCTTATCCAAATGTTTGTTGATATACCTTGTGCTCAAAGAATCAAGATTCATTGCTTCAATAACAGTAAACGGCAGTCCGTCTTTTGACACAAATAAATCTAGTTCACCGGAATCTTTCCCCGATGAAGAACTTCCGCGTCTAGTTTGATCTTTTACCGTATAGCCGATAGCTCCCAGTATATCACCGATGTAATCGTTACGGTCATCTTCATTTGCGTTAGAATAATGCCTTCTTGCTTGTAAATTAAGACAAGCCAAAACTAGATTTTTTACAAAAGCTTCTTCCGAACCGAAGTCTTTTGTAAAATTCATGGAAAGAGCTTTGTCACTATTTTTCAACTTTATTGCAAATACATTTTTACCACTAATATCTATGTTTTCGTATTCCACTTCAAGTTCAAAGGATATAAGTCTTAATGCAGTCGCAATGGGTTCTTTAGCTCTGTCTTTAGTTGTGGGACTTAACCCATCAACCACGTAGTTGTTGATGAGCTTAGATACGCCCATCACGATATACCCATATTCTTCGGAGTTATCTAATGAACGCAACATAAGCAAAGCCAATTCATAGGGCTTTAACTCCATACCTACACCAACTAAGTTCTTAAATGTTGTTGTACTTAATAATTTGCCAATTATATTTTTATCTATCACTATCCTTCAAACTCCTTAATGGAATTTTATTTACCCCTGTCAATTTTAATATTCTGCCAAATGTAATTTTTTTAGGGATTGGGTCAATTCCGTTCTCCACCCATAGCTCACAGTCTTTATCGAAATCTAGAAGATCTATTTCGGTATCATAGTACAAGATTATTTGGCCAAAATCTGAAGGTCTGGCAATAATGTAAATTTCTTGTCCTAATTTACGAACTCTAAAAATCGTACTTGCTATAAGCTGAAGATTGTCTTTGTCAAACTCGTAATCATCGTGCGCATCCAAAAAGTTGACGATGTTAATTCTTGAGCGATTTAGAATGTTCTTAACATAACTAAATAGCTCAACACTATTTGTGGAATGATGAATTTGGGCAGAGCCAAAGACATTTTTTGATAGTGCCTTGTGAAGCTCCTCTTCTGATGATATGCCCCACTGAGCAAGCATTTCTTTTGAAATGCTAATAGTTTCGCCCTCAGATGAATTTACAGCTGGATGCGATGCAAGGATAATTGCCAATTGATTTATATCAGCTACATTATACTTTTTTAAAACTTCATCATACTGTTCTGACTTTGCCATGCTTTCAGCAATTTCTTCATCGTCATAGAACCAATGAAGGTTTTCTATAAGCTCTTTGAAACACTTGCTCACTTTACTATCCTTGCGGTTATTCCTAATCCAGGTACAAGTATTTCTAAATGTTTCACGCACCTCAGAATTCTGCTTGCTTATGGATTTATTATTGTTGCGAACATATGCAGTAATTGCAGGAGCTACAGATTCAAGTGATATAGTTCGGCTCGGAGGCAAATCAAGCGTAATGCCCCTAAACAACATTTTTTGTCTTATATCATTTTCTGAGTACATCGCCGCGTCTTTTAAAATTTCATTAACACTGCCATCGTCAGCAAAAATTTCGCTCTTGCGCATAAAAGCTCCATTTTGATTAGGTAATACAGAGTATTTGTCAAGCAAGTTGTCGTCCTCGCATATGCTTAAATGTTTTACCAATTTTGAAACCCATTCAGCTACTTCTTCGTCATTTTGAAAGTCATATCGCTCAAGAACACTGTTAATAGAAATACAGTAACTTAAATCCATACAAATCTTATCTCTCCAAAACCTCAATGCGTCGGAGAGCAATTTTTCATTGTAATAAGGTACTCTACTGTATTGATTAAAGCAATCTGGATACAGGCGTTGAGCTATGTCAACAAATTCATTTTGCTTTTCATTTTTCCCTGCACGAATGTTGATGATAGATTTATAAAATTCAAGTTTTGTTTCTTGGTTAATTTGGGCATGAATAAGCTCGTAAAAAACATTTTTTAAGTTAAGTTCTTGCAACCCTTGCAGATATTCTCTTGAAATCCTATTGTCAAGCAATCTTTCTCTAAAATTAATACCTGCAATTAAGGCTATATCCTTGTATGTTTCACCGATATTATTTTCAGCATATATTTTGTCCCAAGGTAAGAAATCTCCATATTGGTTAGGCAGAATGGATGGATTGCGTCCTAAGTCAGCAATGAACTTACTTGAATTATGATACAAAAGAATAATTAAGTCGTTAAGCCATTTTATCGAATCACCGCCTAACCTATTACTCAGGGTCACTAAATCACCGCATCCCTCAACCTCTTTAATTAGGTCGATGATCCCAAAATTGCGACACTCCGCCCACAATGAGTTGTGCCAATGTTCGATTTCATCTTTTCGAGTCATCATTGCGGGCATCAATCTATTTGACAACTCCCAGACTTTTCTTCTAAATTCAGGCGTTTCATCTTTCATAATGAAAACAGTGGGGGTTTCCCAGTCATCATAAAGAGAACAGATATCCTCCAAACTATTATGGATGAATGTTGTTGTTCTTATATGTTCTTTGATGGGCTGAATAAGCGTTTGTTCAACCCATTCTGTATCAAGCCAATATTTTTCGGGTTGTTCAGAAATTCTAACAATATTATAGAGGTCTTTATAACCTTTCCTTGCAAAATAGTCAAGCATGGTGTTATATAAGGCTATTGCTTCTGTAATTCTGTTTCTATTTTCATGAGAATCTCCACCTTCGCGTCCCGGTTGAACTAAAGGGATGCCATCACGCGGCTCGGTTGGATTAAACAGTGGGCTGTTGATTACTATGGGAAATGAAAAATCATTCGTTCCTAACAAGGGGAAATCACAAAAAATATGCGGCAAATCATCATGAAGTTTAAGTAAGTGTTTATCATTACCTATTGTTATTATTTCTGAAGCTATCGAAACCAAATCATTTGAAACCACAAATACATATTTATCCGCGATAGTTGTTTCTCCATTCTTAGTCGTGGATACATGTACGTGAGTGACCATTGCTGATTCAAGTTCTACAGCTACTTTTTCCCCTCTCTTGATTATTCTTTGAAAATTGTCCGTATTTACGGTTATTGAATTTAACTCTTGAACAAATGCAAACACATACGGAATTGAAACAAGAAGATTTTTTAAGCCGGAAATGGCTGTTCTAATCCCAATTTCATCTAGCTCGTATATGAACTTAGTGTTCATTTGAGTTTCATCCACATAACACTCTGTCCCATTGTCAAGCATATCACAACTATTACTTATAGCTTTCATGATTGATGCTTTGTCTTGGCCTGTCCTATCTAATAATGTTTGGAAAGAACGAGGTTTTTCGCCGTCGTCATGCAAGTAACCATGAATTTGTACTTTCTCAGAGAGTAAATGCGTCGTTAAAAAACCAGTACCAAATTTACCAGTTGATTTCTTTTTATTTTCGGCAGTCAAAGACCGCTCCTTCGATGAAACTTGCTCAATCAAAAATACAATGTTCTCAGTTGTGAACAGTCGCCCATTGTGACAAAATTCAATGGTCTTATTGAATTCACTAAACTTTATTTCAATATCTACTAATCTACTTGAGTTTACAACATCTTTGGCATTTTGAATCAACTCCCATATCCATCTGTAAGATGTGTCTGGGCTATTGCTATCTTTAAGCGCTTTGAGTTTGTCAATGATTTTGGAGGCAGACTGTGCTTCGCTTGCACCCTTGCGTAGTATCTCGATTTTCTCCCGGAACGTCATAAACTCTCCTCCTAAAGTAGAAATTTGTATTACTCCAAATATAAATACCAATAATATAGTGTATAACGGGATCAAGCAGATAGATATTCTCTTGTTCAAAATAAACATCAATGTTCCGGCTGCGAAGCTCTCGTAAACGCCGGACGTTGCCGAATATTCCGGCCTGTTGCTGTATCTGAAAACACCCTGTCATTTTCTTCAAAGGTATAGGCCTCAATTTTATCTGTATAGTATTAAAGCTGCGTTTCAAGGCTTAATTCCTGGGTTTCTTTGAGGCTGCTAACCCTGCAATAGGCCGCAATCCGAAGAGGTTTATCCATAATCAAATTGTATTGCGTGATGGTAATATGAGTAATAGTTCTATGATTCATAGGCTTCATCGCTCTCTTTGTTAATAGTATACCATATTTTGATTTATTTGAATATATTTCCTGTTAAAACGACAGCGTCATTTTTATTTCTTGAACCGGGCACTTTGCACGCTCATTTTTCATTTGCTGCGCCGTTTCAAAATCTTGAACTGAAATGATTGCCTCATGGTGGTGTGTAATCAATACCCGCTTGAGCTCTCCTTCGTTTTTAAGTTGCGTACCGCAAATGCTTATCGTCTTTTGCAGCAAAACAGAGCCTGTATATTTTTCGTTTGAGAGCAATTTAAAAATTGCTTCACGATTCCATTTTGCTTTTCCGGTAGGGGAAATCACTCCTTGTTTTTCAAGACTGGCAGCGATTTTACCCAAGCTGTCTCCTGCAAGATACCACCCGAACATCAAGCGGACAACTTCCGCCTCAGCCTGATTGACGGTGAGGTCGCCATTGGGCGAGATATCGTAACCATAGCACCTACGGTTCGCCATCTTGCAGTCTGTACTTTGAAAGGATTTGCGCAAGCCTTCTGTAATCACATTTGATTTATCTATATGATTCGTCATATTCCATATCCTCACTTTCTTAATTAGGGTACGAAAAAAGCACCATAGCTTTGATAGCCATCGTGCTCATATAATTATTATATTCTACTTTCGTGTGGGTTCAAAGGTAGCGTCAAGAGTTATGCGCAAATTAGTTTGCAGGCTCTGGGAAAATAAAGTCATCCGGCAATGGAAGCGTCCTCAGTCGCCGCCTCCAGATGCTTCATATTCAGATACTTCTTGTTGCCCCACTGCGTGCCGGCCACGTGCCGCAGTCTGGCACAAACCAGCATGAGTGCCGAATTCCCGTCAGGGAAGCAGCCCACCACGCGGGTACGTCTGCGAATTTCTCGGTTCAGCCGTTCAATCACGTTATTGGTACGGATGCGCGTCCAGTGCTCCGAGGGAAACTCCGCATAGGTCAGTGTTTCTTCTATGCCGTCCTCAATCTTTTTGGCGGCTTCCTTCAGCTTCATTGCCTGAAGCTCAGATACCACCGCTTTTGCCTTTTCTCGGGCGGCCTTTTTGCTCTCTTGTGCATGGATTGCCTTGAGCATTTTTGCCACCAGTTTTACCCTGGAGCGCGGAACGACAGAGAATACATTGCGGTAGAAGTGGACGGTACAGCGCTGGTATTTGGCCTGCGGAAATACTTCTCCGACGGCTTCCAGCATGCCCATGCACTTGTCTCCCACGATGAGCTTTACGCCGTCTAAGGGATAGAAAATCCCGGCCTATACCTCACAGTCTATTTAGGCGATATGGAGTTATCCGAAGCTATGGGTACGGGGGTCACAAGAGGCCGTATTACCGAGGCCGACACCACCGACGAGCAGGGAAAGCACCAAAAGAAAGCAATTATTAAGGGTGCGCGGCTGCGCTTGTATCCTCCCGGCTTTAACCTGTACCGGGCAAGCCGGGGAGTAAAAAGGCCGGAGATATGGCAGACCACCGAGGCCGAAGCACAAGAGGCCATAAACGGTGCGCCGCTCACCTATGAAAAGACTATCGCAATCACCGACGAGGCCGGGGAAGTCAAAAATATCATCAACTATCGGCAGTATAACATTGCCTCAAAGGAGGGAGGCCCTATTGGCACAGGAGCAACAGAAACCACATGACATTGAGTTGCCGCAGTCCATTATAGAATCCTTTGCCAGGTTTCTCGTGCCAGAGATACGGAAATTCTACGACAGCGTAGAAGGGCAGCGTGAGTTTGGCGAATGGCAAAAGGAACAAGAGAATAAATAAAAACATGTCAGCCAAGCAAATGTTTGGCTGACATGTTTTTATTTAGATAATTACGTATAGTTGATGCCTTAATTTCCATCGTCAATGTGTTCTTTCAGTTTTAAAGTATTCCTTCTGTTGAGTATTGTGTATTTAAATGTAAATGTTCCAACCACTAGGATAATCTGCTTCCTGATCAAAATGAGGAATGATATTATGGTTAGCTGACGTAGTTTTGCTGTGTCAGCTATTGTGACTTATTGTCTGTAGACTTATTGTCAACATTTCGAGATAATTTGATTAAAAATGAGTTGAGGTAATGACATGACGCTAATCCATATTTTTGCAACAAATGTCAAGCAATTTCGGATGGGCAAAAAATTATCACAGGAGCAGTTGGCTGAACTAGCTGGTCTCCACAGAACTTATATTAGTGCAGTGGAACGAGAACGAAGAAATATTTCAATCGAAAACATTGAACGAATTGCCACGGCACTTAACATTGATCCTTATTTACTTTTATTGCCTACAGATAATAATTAGAAAGAGGTCTATTATGGGTGTTTCTGTTGCTGAATACTTAGGACAACGGACTGATGTTGCGACTCCTAATATAATTCCTGTTAATGTAAAATCTCCGTGCCCGTTTTCATCTGGTAATAACTGTATGAAAACGGGCGGTGGTAAAAATCCTATTTGCAGTGTGAGAAAAGAAGATGGTACATACTGGATTGTGTGCGAGAACAGGTTGTGCACAACAAAAAAGGACATTCCATTGTGCTCCCATCAACAGACCATCCTTTTAGATATTGCACAGCATGTTTTTTCACCAACCATTACAGCAGATCAAGTCTTAGTTAAACGTGAAGAGCAATTACACGTATCTGACACAACCAAATACAAGGCAGACTACATTATGACTATAAATAATGGGCAGAGTCCATTTCCCGGCCCTGACCGAGTCATTCTTGAGATGCAGGGCGGTGGAGAAACCAGCGGAACAGAGAAACTTACCGAGATTGTGAAAGAGTGGAAAACTAGTTTAGCTCCAACTAATGCACGTTTATGTGGACCTTCTGGTGCGTCGCCCCTTGAAACAAACGCTTGGCGCAGACAACAAGAACAGTTTATTGTCAAAGGGAATATCGCCATGTTAACTTGGAAAGGTTATGGTATTGCGTTTTGTGTTGGAACATTGCTTTATGATTACTTAAGCAGAAAAATTGATTTTAGACAGCTTCCTGATTTACATGCTCATAATTGGACGCTTGCACTAATTGGAATTAAAGAGGATACATCACGACCCCCTACACCCGGTCCGGTTCCGCTTGTTGTTGATGATACACGGTTACTCTATACGAATTACCAGACATTCGTACATGCACTGATTAACCAAGGATTACCTTCTCCTGATGCCTTCACTGGCGATTATATCGATCTTAACAACCATCCGTATGTTATCTAAATAAAGGGCAGTAGCAAACATTTGCTACTGCCCTTTATTTAGTAAAATTCAGGATAGTACTTCTTATCTATTTCTACAATGCGTGATCCAATCCAACGAATCACAGGTACACATACTGCATTTCCTACTGCTCGGTATCGGTTTCCGTCCAATCCTTTGGAAATCCCTGTAGACGTTCGCACTCTGAAGGGAGCATCCGTCTTACATACAGCATCCGAGCTTCCTCTGGAGTCGAGAGTATAAGTTTCTCCATCGTTTCGGTAACCTTTCCCTTGCGGCCCTGCACTTGCTCTTCGACCAATACCTGCATGTTGGATAGAAAAGATATTTGACTCTGATATGCTGTCATCATTGCCGGTGGCAGTGAAGTTCCTCGTTCTGTTGCTCGAGCTATCAGCGACTGGATTTGTTCCACATTCAAAAAGTACTTCAGCGGCGCCGATGGTTCCAAGACTTGCGACAATGTATGTTCTTCGACGACGCTGAGATGTTCCAAAGAATTTTGCATCCAATACTCGCCACGCCACACCATACCCGAGTTCATCCAACGTTGAGAGGACGACACTAAAGTCTCCACCTTGGGCGCTGTTAAGAAGCCCGGGAACATTCTCAATAAAAACCCAGCGAGGCTTTTTTTCTTTGATGAGTTCCGAGTATTTGTAGAAGAGGCCACTTCTTGTTCCCTCCAATCCCTTTCTCTTTCCTTGGTTTGCAAGTGACAAATCCTGGCAGGGGAAACCACCCGCAAACAAATCGACTTCTGGAATATCTACTCCAGTAACCTTTGTAATATCGGATGCAAGCGGAGTGCCTGGCCAGTGCTTTTTCAAAACAGATTGCCCAAAAGTCAAAATCTCGCACTGAAAAGCAATATTCATTCCTGCTTGTTCTAGGCCTAAATCGATACCACCAATGCCGCTAAAAAAAGAAGCAACCTTCACCTATGTATTACCTCCACTATGACGTTCTTGCTCTTCCTTAATTACTTTGGAAGCCTCCATAAGTGCAGTCCGGCGAACGAACTCACTGTATGACGAATAGGCCTGGAGTTTTGCAGCGGTTTTTAACTTTTCAAGTTCTTCTTCGCTAACTCGGACACTCATTGAAATTGTTTTGTTCATTGAGATCCCTCCATATTTGGCTATTTTACAATTAATGTGCTACGTTGTCAATACTATCGGCCACAAAAAGGATTTTGTTGACTGCATTTGGAATCGCACACACATTTTCATGTTGATCAACCCTAATTTTTCAGCGAAATATCCCAACTTTTTTTATGCTTCTCTTATAGCATTGGGTGTGAGTGCTACACACCCAATGCTATAAGAGAAGCATAAAGCGCACAAAAAGAACGATTAAGGCCATTAAACCTCGATCGTTCTTTTTAACCTTATATCCACACCGTAACGGCAAAGCCGCCTTTGAAAAAGTAGGTGTTCGTGTAAGGTTCATTTGGTGGAGCATTGCATTTAACATACGAACTCTTACAATCCAGGGGTTCGTATGTTAAATGCTGTGGTGGAGGTGGGGGGAGTTGAACCCCCGTCCGAAAACACTTTAACGAGACGTTCTCCGGGCGCAGACGGTTATTTTGGGAGTCTTTCTCTCCCTGTTCCCCTCTCCGCCGGCAAGCCGTCACGCCGGTGGGTCAGGTGAGCTTCATAATTTATGGCACGCGCAAAGCTTTGCGTACGCACATTTACCGCTAAACGACGCCCTTCCCGGCTCGCGGTCCTTCCGGGTCGGACGGCTGCCTAATTAGGCAGCGTAAGCAACAGTATTATTGTTGTTTAATTTATAATTTGCCCGTTTTTCGGATGACAGGCGCATCCGCCCGCTGGTCCCGCCTCCATATCCCCGTCGAAACCGGTACACCCCCATATATTGCCGCGCTCTGTGCCCTGCCCGCCGCTCCACCACGGCGGCAAAAGACAATGGCGCAAAACTCTTGCGGACAGTTAAAATGGGTGCTTGGATCTGAATGCGAAATCTTCTTTTGAAATTATAACATACTCCCACCCGGAAGTATGTTACAATTTCATGAAATTTATGTCTTTGTCAGCTTTGCCATCAATTTCATCGGGGTCAGCTTCGCTGCCAGCCGGTAAAACTTATAAAACGCCGTGGGGGTATAGATGCTTCTGCGGCGTTTTGCCGCCAGCAGCGCACCGTGGGCCACCCGGACCTGATCGCAGTAGGGGAGCAGCTCAAACATTTTCGAGTTGCCGGTGATTCCGCCCGTGTCACAAAACTCTGTGGCCATGGGGCCGGGACACACAGCGGTGACGGAGATGCCTTTTCCCCGCAGCTCCTCGCCCAGCCCCATGGTGAAGTGGGAGACAAACGCCTTGGTAGAGGAGTAGACCGTCATCCGGGCATTGGGGCAGAAGGCTGCGATAGAGGACACGTTCAGGATTTTTCCGCCCCGGGGAACATAGGGGAGCGTCAGGCTGGTGACGGCGGTGAGCGCCCGCAGGTTCAGATCGATCATGCGGGTTTGGAGCACCGTGTCCGTCTCGCCCAAATTGCCCCAATAGCCCACGCCCGCGTTGTTCACCAGCAAAAGAACCTCTGGCCGCTCGGACAAAAGCTTTTCCTGAAGCACGGTGAAGCTCATGGGGTCGCACAAATCCAGCCCCAGACACAGCGCCGGGCGGGGCAGAGACTTTGCCAGCTCCTCCAGCCGGTCGCGCCGTCGGGCGATGAGCCAGAGCTGCTCTACTTCAGGATATTCGGAAATGAGCTGGCGGGTAAATTCCCGGCCCAGCCCCGAGGACGCGCCGGTGACGATGGCGATTTTCATAAAACGCGCTCCCTTTCCTTGAAAATCAGGCAGCCGCCGCGCTTAGCGCTCGGCCTTTTTCTCCGGCGCGGGGTATTCCACGCCTTGCGTGTCCACGCGGATGGAGGCAATCACTTCCGGCGTATTGGGCTTGTCGTTGAAATCCACCTTCACCTTGGAAATGCGCACGGCCTCGTCTGCGCCCTCGGTCACCTTGCCAAAGGCGGCATACTGCCCATCCAGATGGGGCGCGTCGTCCACCATGACGAAAAACTGGCTGCCCGCGGTGTTGGGAGCCATGGTCCGCGCCATGGACAAAACGCCCAGCGTGTGAACCACATCGTTTTGGGCAAAGCCGTTGCCGGAGAACTCGCCCGCGATGGAATAGCCCGGTCCGCCGGTGCCGGTTCCCTGGGGGCAGCCGCCCTGAATCATAAAGCCGGGAATGCAGCGGTGGAAAATCAGCTTGTCGTAATAGCCGGAGTTGGCCAGTGCGATGAAGTTATTCACTGTGTTGGGGGCCTTGTCGGGGTACAGCTCGGCCTTCATCACCGCGCCGTTTTCCATGGTGATGGTGGCAATGGGGTTTTTCATCTCAGACATATCAAAGATTCCTTTCTTCCTTCGGGTTTTTCAATTGTGTATCGTGTGCCGTTTGGAGCAATTGCTTCCACGCCGATGCTCAGCGGTTCCGCTCCTTCATGTGGCGGTCCATCTCCCGTTCTGCGTCCCGCTTGGCAATGGTTTCCCGCTTGTCGTAGTTCTTCTTGCCGCGGCAGGCGCCGATTTCAAGCTTCACTCTCGCGTCCTTAAAATAGACGGACAGCGGAATCAGGGTGTATCCGTCCTGCTTCACAAGGGCCTGAAGCTTTCGGATTTCACTTTTGTGCATCAAAAGCTTTCGGACCCGTTCGGGATTACGATTAAAAATGTTGCCCTTTTCGTAGGGGGAGATGTGCATGCCGTTGACAAACAGCTCGCCGTCCTGAATGGAGCACCACGCGTCCTTCAGATTCAGCGTTCCGGCCCGGATGGACTTCACCTCCGTGCCGAACAGCTCAATGCCCGCCTCGAATTTCTCCTCCACGAAGTAATCGTGGTACGCCTTGCGGTTCTGGGCCGCGATCTTGATTCCCTTCTTCTCCGTGGAAAGCGCCTCCCTTCGGGTTCCGTTCTGTAAGATGATGGTAGTTTAGCATAATCCTGCCCAATCTTCAAGTAAAAGAAACGTTGTCATCCCCTTGGTTATTTGCTATAATGGCGTTAAAATGGCGTAGGGCCAAAATAAAGAAGCGAAGGTGCCTTTAAAATGGTTGAAAATCTGGAAGAAACGTTCCTTTCGCGGCAGGATGTATTTTCAGGGAAGCTACTGAACGTTCATGTGGATCAGGTGCGCCTGCCCGACGGGAAGACCGCTTCCCGGGAGGTGGCGGATCACTGCCCGTGCGTCGCCGTTGTGGCGCTGGACGGGGGAAACAATGTTCTGACAGTGATCCAATACCGCTATGCGTTCGGGAAGACCCTGCTGGAGATTCCGGCGGGGAAGTTGGAGGAGGGCGAGGAACCGGCTGTGGGCGCTCTGCGGGAGCTGAGAGAGGAAACCGGCGCGGTGCCGGATGAGCTTTTGCCCATGGGAAAAATTCTTCCGTCCCCGGGCTGTTTGGGGGAGGAGCTGTATCTCTTTCTGGCCCGCGGCCTTACAATGGGGGAGGCCCGGCCCGACGAGGACGAGTTTCTCCGGCTGGAGCGCATTCCCATGGAGGAGTTGGCGCACCGCTGCCTTCGGGGCGAAATTGAGGACGGGAAAACCGTTGCCGCCATTTTGAAGGCCAAGCTTTTACTGAACCTTTGACAAGCTGAGAGAGGAGACTCCATGGAACCGAAAAAGACAGTATTGATCGTGGAGGACGAGAAAAATATCGTGGACATCGTCTGCTTTAACCTTCAGCGGGAGGGTTATGCGACTTTGGAGGCATACGACGGGGAGGACGGGCTGGAAAAAGCCCAGACCGAGAAGCCGGATTTGATCCTTCTGGACGTGATGCTGCCCAAGATGAACGGCTTTGACGTGTGCCGCGCCCTGCGGGAGAGCCGCAACAACGTGCCCGTTGTGATTCTCACCGCTCGGGAGGAGGAGACGGACAAGGTTCTGGGCCTTGAAATCGGGGCGGACGACTATATCACAAAGCCTTTTTCCATGCGGGAGCTGATTGCCCGCGTGGGCGCGAATATCCGAAGGCTCGGCATGGCAGCCCCCCTTGCGGCTTCCGCCGCTGAGGCGGCCATGACCGTGGCGGGCGATCTTGCCGTCAATACAGACAGCCATCAGGTGTTCCGCAGCGGGGAGGTCATCGAGCTGACCCAGCGGGAATACGAGCTTTTGACCTTCTTGGCAAGCCACCCCAACAAGGTTTACGCCCGCATTGATTTGATGGAGCAGGTGTGGAACTACGGCTACGTGGGTGACGATGCCCGAACTGTGGACGTGACCGTCCGCCGGCTGCGGGAGAAAATCGAAATGGACCCGGCAAACCCCCGCTACATTCTTACCCGGCGCGGGGCGGGCTACTATTTCGCAACATAAAAAGCGGGAAATGGTCCCTGAAGCAGACGGGGAACCGCCCGGGGCGGGGGCCCTGGATTTCCGGAGGGAAGAGAGGCGCCAGCCGTGTTCAAAAGTCTCCACATGAAGCTGATGCTGATTATGCTGCTGCTCATTACCTCGCTGATGGCCACGGTGGGCGCGTTTCTCACCACCAACGTCGCCAGCTTCTACATCGACGGGTTTTTTGAGCAGATGAACGATATGTTCGGCTCCACATCGGAGGCGGACGGCGTTGCCGCGGCCAAAAATGCCAGCTTTATGGCAGACCTTCTCGCCGCCGCCGATGCGCCGGAGGGCGCGGCCCAGATGCAGAAGATTCTGGAGGCCAACGCCGGAAGCCTTGGCATCGACTATCGCTCACGGAACTATTACGTTTTGGACGGAGCTTCCGGTGCGGTGCTGGCGGAGTCGGGAGAGAGCGGAGGGGTTCTCGCGTCCACGCCAAACTTGATTAAGGCCCTCAACGGCGATGTGGGGGACCGCAGCGATCTGACCGAAGACTACATGGATGTGGCCATTCCCATTTCTGGGGAGGAAGGACGCTACATCATCTATATACTGGACAACCGGGACACCGTGTCCAGTCTCAACAGCCAGCTTTTCACCATCATCATGCAGGCGCTGGTGATCGGACTTTTGATTTCCGTGCTGTTCAGCTATCTTCTCAGCAAAACCCTTGTGGGTCCCATCGAGAAGGTGACGGAGGGAGCGGAGCGGCTGGCGGGGGGAGACTTTGGCAACAAGCTGCCGGTGGAATCTCCAGACGAAATCGGCATTCTTACGGGGACCTTCAACCACATGGCAGACGTGCTTCAAGACAGTCTGAACGCCGTGGAAAACGAGCGGAACAAGCTGGACACCCTGTTCCTCCACATGACCGACGGCGTGGCCGCCTTTGACCACGACGGGAAACTGATCCACTGCAATCCCGCCGCCACGGTGCTTTTGCAGCGCTCCGTTCCAAAGGAAGCGGTTTATGACGAGCTGTTCGGTTCTGTTTATCCGCTGGAGCAGATACTGGCCCTCCAGCGGCCCAACTATGCCGACACGGAGATGGTGGTGGGGGAGAAGACGCTGGAGGCGTATTTCGCCCCGTTTTCCGATCGGGCGAGCGGCGGTGTGCTGGTGGTTTTGCACGATGAGACGGAGCACCACCGCAGCGAGGAACGGCGCAAGGAGTTTGTTGCCAACGTCTCTCATGAGCTGCGCACCCCTCTCACCAATGTGAGAAGCTATGCCGAAACTCTGCGGGACAGCGGGGGAGACATTCCACGGGACACCGCAGACAATTTTCTGGATATTATCATCAACGAGACGGACCGCATGACCCATATCGTGCAGGATCTGCTGACGCTTTCCCGGCTGGACGCGGGGAACACGGAGATGAGCTGCGCCCGGTTCGACTTTGGAAGCGCCATCGCCAGCGTGGTCCGGGCCAACGCGCTGGAGGCACAGCACCATGGCCATGCGCTGAAGCTGGAGCTGGCCCAGACCCTGCCCATTATCGAGGGGGACCGCCAGCGGCTGGAGCAGGTGATGATGAACATTTTAGGCAACGCCATTAAATACACGCCCGACGGCGGGCGCATTCTGGTCACTGCCGGAACCACCGAGGGGCATGTGTGGATGGAGGTGGCTGACAATGGCATTGGCATCCCGGAAAAAGACCGGGAACACGTTTTCGAGCGGTTTTACCGGGTGGACAAGGCACGCTCGCGGGAGTCCGGCGGAACGGGTCTGGGCCTGTCCATCGCAAAGGAGATTGTGGAGCGGCATCAGGGCACCATCCGGCTGACCCGTCACGAGGGGCCGGGCACCACGGTCCGGCTGACGCTGCCTCTTCGCCAGACGCGGTGGGAGGCATGACGCAAAGAGACAAGAAGGAGGGCGGGCATGGACCCAAGAGCGAAAAAGCGGCGGAACCGTCTGCAAAATATCGCCATCGCCCTGTTGAGCGTCTCCGCCGTGGCGCTGTTTGTCCAGACGCAGCTATTTAATCTCCGGGGCGACGGAGGCTATCTCTCCGGACTGCTTTCCTCCGGCTCGGTTCAAAAAAGCCAGAGCGTTTCGGGGCTGACGGATCTTGAGCTGCCCGCGCGGGTGGCTGTTACGGGAGCCTATGGCCGCTGGGGAGGACTGGCCCTGACCACCGGGGACGAGGACTTTTTAAAACCGGGGAATCTTTTGATGGAGGCGCTGGGCTCCGCCGGGACGATGAAAAAGTGCGGCGTGGAGGATTTTCGCGCCGCGCTGCAAATGGGGACGGACGCCGGCGGCTCCGTCTATTATGACTTTGGCGGGGCGCTGCCCCTGTCCATTTTGGCAGGAGTGGTGGGCGCACGGTGGAACGGGGGGGAAATCTCTGCCCGCCGGGTGCTGGTACAGGTGAATGAAGACGCGGTGCGCCTGTTCGCATGGGATGGGGAAAGCGTCTGCTTTGTCTGCACCACGGCCATTTCTGCCGAAAGCGTGAGGGAGCTGGTGAGAGGATATTCTCTTGGAAGCGCTTGGTTTGCCTTTGACCGACCGGAAAGCGACGGGCATGTGGCTGACTTTTCTCTTTTTTCCGATCAGCTTGATCCTCCTGTAAACCTTGCCGTCTCCGCCGAAATTACGGATTCTGACGCGGTGCTGGAGGCCCTGTCCTTCAATCCCCACACCAACTCCCGGTATCCGGAGCCCTCCGGTGCGGAGGTGGTGGTGGAGGGAGACCGAAACCTTCGTATTCACCCCGATGGAGAGATTTCTTATCAGGGGAGCAGCGGGTCGCTGCGCATCACTTCCGAGGAAGAGGTTCCCACGGAGACGGAAACAGTGGTGGGGGTTTTTCAGCTTCTGAGCGGGCTGCTGCCTGAGCAGAACAGTGGAGCATTATTTTTGCAGGAGTATACCGCAGGCGAGGATTCCGTCACGCTGCGCTTTGGCTATCAGTACGCGGGACTTCCCATCCGCTTCTCGGACGGGGGAGTTGCCGCGGAGGTGACGCTGGAGGGAGCGTCGATCGTCCGGCTGACTCTGCGGGTGCGGCAATACACCCCCGCCGAAAGCAGAGAAAGCCTGCTGCCGCTGGCGCAGGCGCTGTCCATTGCCCGGGCCTGGCCGGGACGAGAGCTTGCCGTCCGTTATGTGGACGGGGGGAGCACCGTCACCG
The DNA here is from genome assembly GCF_032018205.1 of Oscillibacter sp. Classification (GTDB taxonomy): domain Bacteria; phylum Bacillota; class Clostridia; order Oscillospirales; family Oscillospiraceae; genus Oscillibacter. Next base: position 209,481 of record NZ_DALZOY010000003.1, read on the forward strand.
CCCAGTGGCTGGCAGAGTAAGAAACAAGGAGAGGGGCGGAGAAAATGGAGACGCATCGCCTGAAAAGTATCATTATTCTCACGCTTTTGCTGATGAACGTGTTTCTTCTGGGAACGCTGGGAATACGTCAGGCGCAGCAGGCCGCCGCTCGGCGGCAAGCCACGGAGGAGCTGGTGAAGCTCTTTGCCGCTGAGGGTGTGACCCTCAGTGAAGCCGCCGTCACCTTTGACCCGCCCCCTCCGGCGTTGACGCTGGAGCGGGACGCCGGGGCGGAGAAGACCGCCGCCGCCGTTTTCTTGGGAGATGAGCTGACCGCCGCCGACGAGGGCGGCGGCATTTTGACCTATACCTCCGCGCTGGGCCGAGCGGTTTTCCGCGCCTCCGGCGCGTTTGAAATTGTGGGAGAGCTGGGGAAGACCCCTGCTGATTTGGTTCGCCGCTTTTGCCGCAGCTATGAATGCGAGGCGCCCGACGAGTGGCTTGACGCGTCCGGCAGCGGGTCCGTCACCGTGAACCGGCTGTGCAGGGGCTATCCAGTAGAGGGCTGTACCGTCACGTTTTTGTCGGAAAATAATGTTTTGCGCTCCGTCAGCGGCACGTTTTTGCCGCTGCACTCCACGGCGGTGCAGGGAGAGAACTTGCTGACCGCTTCCACTGCCCTCACCGCGTTTTTGGAGGCACGGCGGACTTCCGGCGCGGTGGTCAGCGCCGTCAAGGAACTGTCACCCTGTTACGAGCTGCAAAATACCGCCTCCGCCCTGACGCTGACGCCCCTGTGGCTCGTGGACACAGACGCGGTGGATTACTATGTGAACTGCGTCACCGGCGCGGTGGATCACGCGTGAAAAAGGGAAGAAAAAGGTCCCTTTTATCGAAACAGAAGGCCGTTCAAAGGGCTTAAAAGTTTTGATTGTGTTTCTTGAAATGTGTGGTAAAATGTGTTATGGTAACTGTGCGCACGGCGCACCGCGCCCGCCTGCAGCCGCTTTGCGGCCCGATGGAGAAACCCGCCGAGGCGGGCGGTGTGGACGTGAAAAAAATCAGCTTGTTTTGGACCCTGTTTTCGGTATGGAAGTCCCATCTGGGGGTACAATGAAGACAGACGGTCCGTTTTGACGTAAAAGAGAGGGTTTTGGGTTTGACAAAATATATCGTTCGGGGCGGCAAGCCCCTGTTTGGCGAGGTGGAAATCAGCGGCGCGAAAAACGCGGCTGTTGCCATTCTTCCCGCCGCGCTATTGGTGGAGGGAGTCTGCCGCATTGAAAATATCCCTCAGATCTCCGACGTGCATTTGTTTTACACCATTTTGGACGAGCTGGGCGCGTCTGTCCGCGCAATCAATCCCCACACCGTGGAGATTGATTGCACCCATATCCGTTCCACCCGCACCTCCTATGAGATGGCGCGGCGTATCCGCGCGTCCTATTACCTAATCGGCGCGCTGCTGGGCCGCTTTGCCCGGGCCGACGTGGCCATGCCCGGCGGGTGCAATTTCGGTGTGCGGCCCATCGACCAGCACATCAAGGGCTTTAAGGCGCTGGGGGCCGACGTGACGGTGGAGGGCGGCTTTATTCACGCCTCCTGCCGGGAACCCCGGCTTCACGGAGCTAACATTTATCTGGACGTGGTTTCCGTGGGCGCCACCATGAACATCATGATGGCATCCGTTCTCGCGGAGGGGAGCACTGTGATTGAAAACGCGGCGAAAGAGCCCCATATCGTGGATTTGGCCAACTTTTTAAACTCTATGGGGGCGAATGTCCGGGGTGCGGGCACCGACACCATTAAAATTCAGGGCGTTTCCCGTCTTCTGGGCGGAAGCTATGCCATTATCCCCGACCAGATTGAGGCGGGGACCTACATGGCGGCGGTTGCCGCCACCGGCGGACAGATTCTGGTGAAAAATATTATTCCCAAGCACATGGATTGTATTACCGCCAAGCTGCAGGAGTGCGGCGTGGAGGTGGAGGAACGGGAGGATACGCTGCTGGTCCGCCGCAGCGAGCCGCTGCACCAGACCAACGTGAAAACCATGCCGTATCCCGGCTTTCCCACGGATATGCAGCCCCAGATGACCACGGTGCTCTCGCTTGCCGAGGGCACATCGCTGGTGACGGAAAGCGTTTGGAACAACCGCTACCGCTATGTGGACGAGCTCAAGCGCATGGGCGCGTCTATTCAGGTGGACGACAAGACCGCGGTGGTTCAGGGCGTGGACTATCTCACAGGCGCGCCTATTCAAGCCTGCGACCTGCGGGCGGGCGCGGCGCTGGTCATCGCGGCGCTGGCTGCCAAGGGTGAGTCCGAAATCAGTCAGGTGCAGTATATCGAGCGGGGCTATGAGCGCATTGTTGATAAGCTCCGCAGTCTGGGGGCCGACATTCGCGTGGTGGAGGAGCCGGGAGAAAACGAGCAGTTGGAAGCCCACATCGGCTGATCTGCCCGGGCCAAAAGCACATGACGCATCAGTTGGTTTTTTGAGTTATTACCGCGTCCGCGATGGAGGTCGCCGACTTTCGTCGACACTCTCCATCACGGACGCATTTTTATCACCGGGCGGCCGCCGCCTGAATTCAAAACGCACGGGGGACTTTTTTTGACGATTTTACATACGCTTGCCAGCGGCTCTTCGGGAAACGCCGCCCTGCTGGAAAAGGACGGCGTTTGTCTTCTTTTGGACGCGGGCATTTCCTGCCGCCGGATTACCTCGGCGCTGCGGGAGCTGGGCCGGTCGCTGGAGGACTTGTCCGGCATTTTGATTACCCACACCCACGCAGATCATATCGCGGGACTGCAAACTCTTTTAAAGCGGTGGGACGGTCCGGTATACGCCAGCGAAGCGGCGGGGCGCGACCTGCGGCGGCGATTGGCGGGCATTGAAAACCGCCTGTCGCCCTTTGCCATGGGGGAGCGGTTCACCGTGGACGGCTGCGATGTAGACGCATTTCCCACCTCTCACGACGCTCCCGGCTCCGCCGGGTTTCGGGTGGGGGACTTCGGCTTGTTGACTGACACAGGCTTTGTCACCGACGAGGCCGCGGAGGTGCTTTGCGGCGTACCGCTGCTGATGCTGGAGGCCAATCACGACGTAGATATGCTGCGGGGCGGGGCGTATCCTTATTTCTTAAAGCGGCGGATTCTTGGCGATGAGGGTCATTTGAGCAATGAGGCGGCGGCCCGGTTTGCCGTCCGCTCGTGCCGGTCCGGGACGGAGGAGCTGGTTCTGGCGCACCTGAGTCGGGACAACAACACGCCGGAGACGGCTCTTTGCGCCGTGTCCGCCGCGCTGGCGGAGGCGGGGGAGGGCCCGGCGCTGTCCGTTGCGGAGCGGGAGTGCACAGGCCCCTGCCATCAGGTGACGGAGGGCGTATGCAAAAGGTGAGCGTTCTGTGCGTAGGCAAGCTGAAGGAGAAGTTCTACGCGGACGCGGCAGCGGAGTATTTGAAGCGCCTGTCGCGGTATTGCAAGGCGGAAATCGTGGAGCTTCAGGAAGTGCGGCTGAGCGAAGCGCCGTCTCCCGCCGAAATTGAGCGGGCGCTTCTTGAGGAAGCGGGCCGGGTGGAGGAACGGCTTCCCAAATCCGGTGCGCTGATTGCCCTGTGCATTGAGGGGAAAACGCTTTCCTCCCCGGCGTTTGCGGAAGCGCTGAGCAGCTTTGCCGTGTCCGGCGCGTCCCAGCTTACCTTTTTGATCGGCGGCAGCGTGGGACTGCATCAAAGCCTGAAAGACAGAGCGGACCTGCGCCTGTCCATGTCACCCATGACCTTCCCCCACCATCTGGCCCGGGTAATGCTGCTGGAGCAGATATACCGGGCGTATCAGATTCAAACGGGTGGACGGTATCATAAGTGAGTTAACTTTTAATCCTGATAAATTTTTGATTTTGCAGAAGGAGGGACCCAATGAAAGACGAGAACAACTGGGGTCTGCGCCAAAGCGACCTGCCGGAGGGCTGGCCCACAGGACCGGACGGAGAGCCGGAGCGGGCGGAGCTGCTGATTTCCGCCCAGTCGGAGCTGGGGGGCGGCGCGGATGTGCTGCTGTCCATGCTGAGTGGCTGCGGCATCCCTGCGTTTAAATCCGGCACGCTTGGCAAGGTGATTTTCGGCTTTGCAGGAAGGGGTGTGGACATCTACGTGCCCAAATCCCTGCTGGAGGACGCAAAGGCGATTCTGGACAATCCCGCCCAACCGGGCGGCGAAGAATAAGGAGGAAAATTCCATGGAGTTCATGCGGGAATATGAAAAGTGGCTGAACAGCCCCGCCTTGTCTCAGGCGGAAAAGGACGAGCTGTCCGCCCTGAAAAACGACACCAAGGAGATCGAAGCCCGGTTTTACGGCCCACTGGAGTTCGGCACCGCCGGACTGCGGGGGATTATGGCCGTGGGCCTGCACAATATGAACGTCCATGTCATCCGCCACGCAACTCAGGCCTTTGCCCAGGTGATTCTGGCGGAGGGAGGCGACGCGGCGAAGCGTGGCGTCGCCATCTGTATGGACTGCCGGGTGGGTTCTATGGACTTTGCCCGGGAAGCGGCGGGGGTCTGCGTGGCTAACGGCGTGGCTGTGCGGATTTTCGACGCGCTGCGTCCCACGCCGGAGCTGAGCTTTGCCGTGCGGGAATACGGCTGCATCGCGGGCATCAACGTCACTGCCAGCCACAATCCCAAGGAGTATAACGGCTACAAGGTCTATTGGGAGGACGGAGCCCAGCTCCCGCCCCACCACGCGGCGGCGGTTGCAAAGAAGATGGAGGAAATCGACATCTTCACCGGCGTGAAGGCGCTTGAGTGGGACGAGGCGCTGGACACCGGACTTGTCACCGTGATGGGGGAGGAGACAGACCGGCGGTTTATGGAAGAGGTCACCGCCATGATCAACGACCGGGAAACTGTCGCCAAGGTGGCGGACACCTTCAAGCTGGTATATACCCCGTTCCACGGCTGCGGCTATAAGCTGGTGCCAGAGGCACTGCGAGCGCTAGGGGTGAAGCACATTTTGTGCGAGCCGAAGCAGATGATGATTGACGGGACCTTCCCCACCGTGAAGTCCCCCAATCCGGAGAACCCGGAGGGGTTTTATCTGGCGGTGGATCTTGCCCGGGAAAACGACGTGGATTTCATCGTGGGCACCGACCCGGACAGCGACCGGGTGGGTATTATGGTACGGGACAAGGACGGGGAGTACCGCCCCGTCACGGGGAACCAGACCGGCGTGCTGCTGCTGGACTATCTCATCGGCGCCATGCGCCGGGCGGGTCGGCTGCCGGAGCGGCCCGTGGCGCTGAAAACCATCGTCACCACGGAGATGGCGCGGAAGGTTGCGGAGTCCAACGGCGTGGAGTGCTTTGACACCTTCACCGGCTTCAAGTTTATGGCGGAGAAGAAGAACGCGCTGGAAGCGGCGGGAGATGGGAAGGTTATCTTTTCCTACGAGGAATCCTACGGCTATATGCTGGGCGATTACGTCCGGGATAAGGACGCGGTGACGGCCTCCATGCTGCTGACGGAGATGGCTGCGTGGTATGCCGCGCAGGGGATGACGCTGTTTGACGCGCTGGAGAATCTCTATGAAAAGTATGGTCAGTATGGAGAGAAGACCTATAATCTGGTGATGCCGGGGCTGGACGGACTGAAGGACATGGCGGAACTGATGCGGGGTCTGCGGGAAAATCCGCCTGCCGCCATCGGCGGTGTAAAGGTTTCGGTACGCAAGGATTATGCCGACGGTTCCGTGGTGGACTGCGCGACCGGGATAAAGACCGCCATGGAGCTGTCCGGGTCCAACGTGCTCCGCTTTGAGCTGGCAGACGGCACCGCGATTTTGGTGCGCCCCTCCGGCACGGAGCCAAAAATTAAGGTCTACATCCTGACCCAAGGAGCCGACCGGGCCGCGTGCGACGCGAATATCGAAAAGTACGGCGCATGGGCCGCCGGGCTTCAAAAGTAATGGCAGGCGGGGAGAAAATAGGCGTCAGGCTGCGGCTGTACGCCTCCGAGTGTCCCCGAAACGACTTTTATCTGGAGCGGGTGGAGCAGATGGCCCGGGAACTGGGCCTTATATGCACCGTGGAGAAAATCATGGATGAGGCGGACATCGCCGCCCGGGGATTTGAAAGCGTGTGCCAGCCATCCTACTGCCCCGGCTGTCGGGCCAACCACATGTCGCTTGCTGACCCGAACGGACTGTATCTCCCGGTTCTCACAGGGAACGAAAAGCCCCTGTTTTGGAACGTTCCCCCGTCTGACGAGGAACTTCGCGCCGCGCTGGAACAATTTCTGTAAAGCTGAAAAGCCGGGACCTGCCAATACGGCAGGTCCCGGCTTTTTATATGGAAAGGCTTGTGGAATTGCGATTTCCACATAGAATCAATTCAAAAAGTCCTTCAGCTTTTTGCTGCGGCTGGGGTGACGCAGCTTGCGCAGGGCCTTGGCCTCGATTTGGCGGATGCGCTCGCGGGTGACGTTGAACTCCTTGCCAACCTCTTCCAAGGTTCTGGCACGGCCGTCTTCAATGCCGAAGCGCAGCTTCAAAACCTGCTCTTCCCGGGGAGTCAGGGTGGAGAGCACATCCATCAATTGCTCCCGCAGAAGCTTATAGGACGCGGCCTCGGACGGTTCCGAAGCGCCCTCGTCGGGGATGAAGTCACCAAGGTGGCTGTCCTCCTCCTCACCGATGGGGGTTTCCAGAGACACCGGCTCCTGCGCGATTTTCAAAATCTCGCGGATGCGGTCCACGGCCCGCTTCTTCTCATCCTCCCGGACCTTTTCCCACGCGGCGGGACCGCCGTTCATCTCAATGGCGATTTCCTGAGGGCTGGGGTCATGGCCCAGCTCCTGCAAAAGCTGGCGGCTCACTCGGATGACTTTGTTGATGGTTTCCACCATATGCACCGGAATGCGGATGGTGCGGGCCTGATCCGCGATGGCGCGGGTGATGGCCTGACGAATCCACCACGTTGCATAGGTGGAGAACTTGAAGCCCTTGGTGCAGTCAAACTTTTCAACGGCTTTGATCAGGCCCAGATTGCCTTCCTGAATCAAATCCAGAAACAGCATGCCCCGGCCCACGTACCGCTTGGCAATGGATACCACGAGACGGAGGTTTGCCTCCGCCAGCTTTTGCTTTGCAAGCTCGCCGCTGCGGAAAACCTTTTTAACGGCGGCCTCCTCTTCCTTGGAAAGAGAGGGCTCCTCACCTGCCTCTTTCTGGCGGGTTAACTCCTTGAGCTTTTCCTCCGCCTCTGCGCCGGCGGCCATGCGCTGGGCCAAGTCCACCTCCTCGTCGGGGGTCAGCAGGGGGACCTTTCCGATTTCCTTCAGATACATCCGCACGGGGTCGTCGATGGCAAAGTTCCCAACCAAGGTGTTGGGGTCCACCAGCTCCTCTTCCTCCACGTCCGCAATCTCTTCGGCGGCGGGGCCGTCGTCGGGCAGCTCGGGGAGAATGTCCTCGTCGGTGCTGATATCGATGTTCAGCGCCTCCAGAGAATCATAAAGCTGATCCATCTGGTCGCCTTCGAGATTCAGGGTGTCCAGCGACTCTGCCAGCTCGCCGGAGTCCAGCTTGCCCTTTTTCTGGGCCCTATATAAAAGCTCACGCAGCTTTTCGTTGCCTGAGAGCCATGCGGAGGCAGGCAGAGACGCCACCTGCCTGTCGTCCAGACGGAGGATGCCGGCCTTTTTGGCCTCCTCGTCGGTCATGATGGGAGCGGTGTCCTGACCGGACTTACCGCTGGCTGCCGCCGTTCTATCCGCCCCGTTTGCCGTTCCGGCCTTCAGCAGGGCGTTGGCCTCCTGCTCCAGCCGCTCCTCAGGGGTGGGTTCTTTCTTCTTAGACATGTCGCTTTCCTCCGTCGCTTTTTTTCTGATCTTTGAGTTCTTCCATTTTGGCCAGTAGCGGGTCCGCTGCGCCCGCGCCTGCTCTCTTTTCCGCCTCTCGGCGGACAATTGATATGTAATCGGCAAGAGCCTGCCGCCCGTTTGCGGCGGACTCCGGCTTTTGACACAGATTTGTAATGTGGCTCATCTCCTCGCCGGACAGCTCTCCCGCCAGAAACGAAAGCTTGGGAGCGCTGCACTGCTCCCGCTGCCGCCACAAAAGAGAGAAGACCCTGCCAAGCAGCGGTGAGGAAAATTCCTCCTCCCGCAGGGGCGGCGATTCCGCAAACAAGCTGTCGTCCAGCAGCAAAAGCCGCAAAATGCCCTCTTCCGCCATGGCGGAGCGGAGGTTTGTATAGCGCAGGTCCCGTCCCTTGGGCTGAAGCTCCGCCGCCGGGTTCAGGTCCCGGCGCTCCCGTGCCCGCCGCTCCTTGCCCATCCGGCGCTTGAAGGCCCGCTGAACCTCCAGCTTCATGGCCTCCGGCGTAAGCTTCGCGGCCTCCGCCGCCCGAACGGTGTAAATGTCCCGCTCCACGGGGCTTTCAAGACCCGCCAAAAGCTGGCTGACCTCCTCGGCGTAGGCAAGGCGCTGGCGGTCGTCCGTCAAGTCGTATTTTCCGGAAATCTGAGCCAGACGGAACTCCACGCCGTTTTCGCTGCCGGTGAGCAGCCGCTCAAACGCATCGGGGCCAAAGGCCTTGATAAAATCGTCCGCGTCCTGCTTGCCCATGGAGCCGTCCTCCATCCGCTTGTTTGGAAGCCGGAGAACCCGGACAGAAAACTCCGAGTTGTTCAGAATCTGCAAGGCCCGCTCCGTGGCAACTTTTCCGGCGTTATCGTTGTCATAGCACAAAACGATTTCCTTGGTGTACCGGCTCAGAAGCCGGGTCTGCTCCTGCGTCAGCGCCGTGCCCATGGAGGCCACGGCGTTGTCAAACCCGGCCTGATGGAGCGTTACCACGTCGATGTTGCCCTCGCACAGAATGATGTTGGGCCGCTTGGACTTTTTCGCCAGATTCAAAGCGTACAGCTCCCGGCGTTTGCTGTAAACCGGGGTTTCCGAGGAGTTCATATACTTTGGCTCCGAGTGGTCCAGAACGCGCCCGCCAAAGGCCACCACATCCCCCCGCACGTTGATGACGGGGAACATCAGTCGGTTTCTGAATTTGTCGTAAAGTCCGCCGTTCTTGTTCTGCACCGCAAGGCCCGCGCCCAAAAGCTCCGACTTGGTGTAACCCTGACGGGTCATGGCGGTGATGAGCGCGTCCCAACGGTCAAGTGACGCGCCAAGGCCGAAACGGACCGCCGTGGCCTGTCCGATCTGCCGTCGGTCCAGATAGTCCCGCATGGCGCGGCTCTCCGGGTCCTGAAGCTGCTGATAGTAAAACCGGGCCGCGTCGCGGTTCAAATCCAGAAGGCGCCGTCGCTTCTGCTCTGCCTCCCGGTCCCCCGTCTCCTCCGGAACCTCCAGCCCGGCCCGCCGGGCAAGGAACCGCACCGCGTCCGGAAAGGGGAGACTTTCTTCCTCCATAATAAAGTTGATGACGCCGCCGCCCCGTTTGCAGCCGAAGCAGTAGTAAATCTGCTTGTCCGGGGAGACGGAGAAGGAGCCGGTTTTCTCGCTGTGAAACGGGCAGAGGCCGAAGTAGTTCGCGCCTCGTCTTGTAAGCTGGACATAGCTGCCCACCACATCCACAATGTCGCTGCGGGCCGTCAGCTCGTCCAGAAAGTTTTGCGGAAACGGCAACGAACATCCCTCCCTCCCGGTGAGTTTTACCGGAATTGTCCCGGGTCATACCCAGACAATCAGTTCAAGTCACTCTATTTATACCCCATTGGGCTGAAATTTCCTCTTTTTTTGCGAATTTTCAGAAAACTTTTCTCTCCCGGCTTTACAGTTTCACATTTGACGGCTAAAATAAGTGCTTAGAGATAAGAGAGAAAGAGGTGGAAGAATGGCAGTGGAGCTTTGGGCCGCGCGGTTGGACCGTCCGCTCAGCGGGCGGGAGAACGACGCGCTGCTGGAAATGCTGCCGCCTGAGCGGCGGGAGCGGCTTGCCCGGGTCCGCGACACCGAACGGTGGAGGGAGCCGCTTTGCGCCTATGCGATTCTGCGCCGCGCACTGTGGGAGAAATACCGGTGGCGGGAGCTGCCGGAGATCGCGCTGACTACGCAGGGAAAGCCGGAATTTCCCGCGTTTCCGGAGGTGTGCTTCAATCTGAGCCACACGCCCGGGGCGGTGCTGGTGGGCCTTTCCAACGAACCGTTGGGCGTGGATATCGAAAAGATACGTCCCGTGTCCCCAAGAGCCATGAAGCGGCTGGCGGATGCGGCCTCGGAGGAGGCGTTTTTCCAAAGCTGGGTCCGGCGGGAGGCGCGCTTCAAGCGCAGCGGCGCGGGAGTGAGCATCATGCGGGAGGGGGAGGCTCCTTTGCAATACGGAGAATATTTCTATTACGTGGAGACGTTCCCCGGGTATGTTGCTGGAGTGGCCACCCGCAGCGCCGAGGGCGTGAGCAGGATTCAAAAGTTCTCTTTGGAACAGATGGTATAGCCGTTAAGAATTTCCGGGGACGCATGCTTGAAAAGGCAGCATCCCAAAACGCGGATTTTTCAAAAGTAAGCGCATCGCCCGGGCGCGGTGCGGGAGAAGTCCCCGGGAAAGCAGCTTCCCCGGGGACTTTTGTATTTAACAGCTTATTCCTTCAGCAGAGCTTCACCCGCCCGGTAGATGTCCCCTGCGCCCACAGTCAGAATCAAGTCCCCCGGCTGGGCGATGGCGCGGAGACGGTCCGTCACCTGTTCCAGATTGGAACAATAGATGGAGCCGGGGACTTTTTTGCACAGATCGCCTGAACTGATGCCCACGGTGTTGGTTTCCCGGGCGGCGTAAATCTCCGCCACAATTGCCGCGTCCGCAAGCTTCAGCTCCTCCACAAAACGGTCGAACAGCTTGGCGGTGCGGGAATAGGTATGGGGCTGAAACGCCAGCACCACCCGCTTGTAGGGCAGGTCCTTGGCCATGGACAGCAGGGCGTGAAGCTCGTCGGGGTGGTGGGCGTAGTCGTCATAAACGTCCGCGCCGTGAAACGCGCCCTTGCGTTCAAAGCGCCGGCCCGCGCCGGTGAAGTCCACAAGCCCCCGCTCTACGGCGGAGCCGGGCAGGCCCAACACATAGGCCGCCGAAGCCGCCGCCAGCGCGTTGGACACGTTGTGCCTGCCGTGGACGGGCAGGGACACGCTGGCATAGGGCTTGCCGTATACTGTCACGTCGAAAAGCTGTTTCCCCCCTTCCTCGCGGAGGTTTTCGGCGGTGCAGTGGGCGGTGCGCTCCAGCCCGAAGGTGAACACCGGACGGCCTAAGTTTTTCAGGGCTGCCATGGCCCCGTCGTTATCCGCGTTGGCAACCACCCGTCCGCCGTCCGGCACCAGTTGGGCAAAGCGGCGGAAGGAGTGCTCAATGTCCTCTAAATCTTTAAAGAAGTCCAGGTGGTCCTCCTCCACGTTGAGAATCACCGCCACAGTGGGGTAGAAGGAGAGGAATGAGTTACAATACTCACAGGATTCCAGAATCATGGTGTCTCCATTGCCCACCCGATAGGCGGAGTTAAGCAGGGGCAGCGTGCCGCCGATCATCACGGTGGGGTCTGCCTCGGCCGCCATGAAAATGTGGGTGCACATGGAGGTGGTGGTGGTTTTTCCGTGGGTGCCGGAGATGCACAGGGCGTTGGGATAGCGGCGCATGATGGCCCCCAGTGCCTGTGCCCGCTCGTAGACCGGGATGCCACGGGTCACCGCGCCGGAAATTTCCGGGTTGTTGTCGTGGACGGCGGCGGTGCGGATCACAAAGTCGCACTCGCCCAAATTTTCCGCGCTGTGACCAATGTCCACATGGATGCCCGCGGACCGCAGATGGGCCACCGCCTCGCTTTGATGAATGTCGGAGCCGTGGACCGCAAGCCCCATCCCCAGCAGGATTTCCGCCAGCGGAGCCATGGATACGCCCCCGATTCCCACCAGATGAACCTGCTTTCCGGGAACCATGTAAGCGCTGATGGGCTTTGGATTATTCATCATAATAGTTTGCTCCTTCTCCTGCAATGACTTGCAAATGGGACGCCGCTCATTGTATGATATTGTATTATAACTTCGGCGCCGGAATTTATAGCGCCCGGGTAAATTTTTTTGTATTCGGGCCGGGGCGATTGACTGTCCTTCTCAGAAAAGGTATTATACTATGCGAGAGTGGAAAATGCAACCGAAAAGGCGCGGCCCGCCAAGCGGGAAACGGCTCCGGTCCGCTGATTTGAAAAGAGAAAGTAAGGTGAGCAGGTGAATATTCCCGAGCCGGTGAAAAGCATATTGAAGGCGCTGGAGGAGCATGGCCACGCGGCCCACTGTGTGGGCGGCTGCGTCCGGGATTCCCTGCTGGGACGGGAGCCGGGGGACTGGGACGTGGCCACCTCCGCACTTCCGGAGGAGACGATGGCGCTGTTTCCGGGCCGGGCCGCACCCACCGGGCTGCGCCACGGCACCGTGACTGTCCGGGAGGGGGGGCTTCCTGTGGAAGTCACCACCTTTCGCACCGACGGACAGTATACCGACGGGCGCCACCCCGACTCGGTGGCCTTCACCCGCTCCCTGCGGGACGACTTGAGTCGCCGGGATTTTACGGTGAACGCCATGGGGATGGACCTGCGGGGAACGCTGACGGACCCCTTCGGCGGGCAGGAGGATTTAAAAAATCGGCTTCTGCGCTGCGTGGGATTGGCCGAGGAGCGGTTTCAAGAGGACGCGCTGCGCATTCTGCGCTGTCTACGGCTGGCGGCAGTGTTGGGCTTTTCTGTGGAAGAGGAGACAGCGAACGCGCTTCGGGCGTGCAGAAAATTGCTTTGTGACGTGGCCGCGGAGCGGATACAAATTGAGCTGACGAAGCTTTTGTGCGGGCCTGCGGCGGCGGAGGTTCTGCGGGAATTTCCAGAGGTTGTGGGGACAGTGGTGCCGGAGCTTTTGCCCATGGTAGGCTTTGACCAGCACAGCCGCTATCACTGTTATGATGTGTGGGAACACACACTCCACGCACTGAGCGAGGTCCCGGCGGAGCCGGTTTTGCGCTGGGCGGTGCTGCTTCACGACGTGGCAAAGCCACGGTGCTACACCCGGGACGAGCGGGGCGGTCATTTTTACGGACACCCCACGGTCAGCGCGGGGATGGCGGACGCGATTTTGCGGCGGCTGAAATTTGACAACGCCACCCGGGAGGCGGTGATTACGCTGGTGCTGTGGCACGACAGGGAGATTCCCCGGACGGAGAAAAGTATCCGCCGTGCGCTGCGAAAGCTGGGGGCGGAGCGCCTGCGGGAGCTGACCGAGGTGAAACGGGCGGACAATCTGGGGCAGGCCCCCGCGTACCGGGCACGGCTGCTGGATGTGGAGCAGATACAAAAGATCATGGAGGATCTGCTGGCCCGGGACGAATGCGTATCACTGCGGCAGTTGGCGGTGAACGGACGGGATATGCTGGCGCTGGGCCTTCGGGGGCCAGAAATCGGCATGATACTGGAAGAGCTTTTATCCGCCGTGGTGGACGGAGACTTGCCGAACCAGCGTTCCGTACTGCTGCGTGCGGCGGAGGACCGGGCAACCGGGCAGAATGATAAATCATAAAACTTTTAATGATGATTGGAGATGGACACATGAACAACGAACAGAGTCAGTGCGGCTCGTGCGGCGGAGGAGCCTGCGGCGTGGGCGGCGGCTGCGATGGATGCAGCGGATGCAGCGCAAGAGCCAGCGTATGGATGGGCGAGGGGGAGCTGGAGCTGCTGCAGGACCTGGGCCAGACCCCCTTTCTTCCCATCGCCCGGCGGGAGGGGGCCGAGGAGCCGATTTATCTGGAGGGCGCAAGATATACCCCTGCGGAGTATGGTCAGATTATCACGTCGTTGGCCCAAAAGCGGCTGGTTCGGCTGGATTATGATCTTCCGCTGTCAAACTTTGACTATACGGCTTACGAGGGTTTTGCCCACAAGGGAAGCATGGCCCTTACCGCCGCCGGTCAGCACGCTCTGGAGCTGCTGGAGATTCAGGGCGCGTCTGAGGAATGACCCGGGCTTCGCGTATAAAAAATCCCCGGCGGAGCAAACTGCGCCGCCGGGGATTTACCGATCAAAGAACCCCGCCCTCCGGCAGGCATCTCCTTCCCGATGGGAATGGGACGCTTGCCGGAGGGCGGGAGTTTTAATGTCAATGGAGGTATTATCCCTTTTTCTTTTTGGGAGGCTCAGGCTCCGCCAAGCGGTCAATCACCCGGGCATAGCCCTCTGCGCCATAGACCAGACATTTCCGCACGCGGGTGATGGTAGCGGAGGAAACGCCGGTTTTTTCGTTGATGGCGTTGAAGGTTTCTCCGTCCTGAAGCATCCGGGCCACCATCCATCTCTGGGCCATGACCTGAATCTCCCCGACGGTACACAAATCGTCAAAAAAGCGATAGCAGTCTTCCTGGTCCTTCAGGGAGAGAATTGCCTGATACAGATGGTCCACCATTTCCGATTTCATTCTGCTCTCATACATCTTGCAGCCCCACTTTCAAAATCAGACGCCGCCGTGCGCCGGCTCCGGCGGCAGGATTGCTTTTATACGGTAACAGGGTATCCTATGGCCAAAGAATAACAGACTTTTCAGTCACTGTCAATCTACTTTCCCTTGTGGTACGTCAATTTTTCCAAACATCGGCAGGTATTTACGCTTGAAATGTCCGCATGATAATACACTACCCCCATATCTCGCTAATACGCTACCGATACACCGTGATAATAAACAAAAAATTAAGGCATAATTAAAAAATAAATGTTGATTTCGTACAAAAATGATGCTATTATGTGTTTGTGCGAGAACGTTAAACCGACAAGCGCACAATACAGACAGGATTGCGGCAGGCTCACCCCTGGGCAGGGTGAACAGCGCTTCCGGCGTGAGAGTGCCGGAAGCGCGCCTGACCCGAATCATCCAAACCATTTCTCACATCTCATAGGACCTGTAAATGCCGCTTATTGCGCATCTCTTTCCGGCTGCGGCCCGCAAGGGTACACGCTTTTTAAAAGAGGCTGATATTGCAGGGCAAAAATTTGAAGCGAGGTAACGATTAAAATGATTATGAAGCCTTCTGAAATAAAGCATGTCGTTGTTGACGGACACAGCCTGACGCTGGAGTCCTTTGTGGCTGTCGCCCGCTATGGTGCGACGGTGGAGCTGGCCGCTTCCGCGCTGGAGGCCATGCAGAAGTCCCGCGCACTGGCGGAAAAAATTGTGGCGGAGAACCGCGTTGCTTATGGAATCACCACCGGCTTTGGAGACTTCCAGAAGGTGGCCGTGCCCGAGGAGATGAGCAACGAGCTGTCCACCAACCTGATTCTCAGCCACTGCACCGGCACCGGCGACCCCTATGCCGACGAGGTGGTGCGCGGTATGCTGCTGCTGCGGGCAAACGCGCTGTGTGTGGGCGTGTCCGGTATTCGTCCCATTCTGGTGGAGATGATGCTGGCCATGCTGAACGCGGGCGTTACTCCCGTGGTTCCCCAGAAGGGCTCTTTGGGCTCTTCCGGCGATTTGGCTCCGCTGGCCCACATGACGCTGCCCCTGCTGGGCAAGGGCTTGGCAAACTACAAGGGCGAAAAGCTCACCGGCGCGGAGGCCATGGCCAAGGCCGGCATCCAGACGTTGGAGACGCTGGTGTGCAAGGAAGGCCTTGGCATGACCAACGGGACCTGCGCCATCACTTCTGTCGGTTCTCTGGCTCTGTTTGACACCATCTGCGCCGCCCAGTTGGCCGACGCCATCAGCTCTTTGGATTTCGAGGCCCTCACCGGCCTGCGCAACGCCTTTGACGCCCGCATTCACGCTGTTCGCGGCCAGAAGGGCCAGATCATGGTGGCCGCCAATATGCGCAAGCTTTTGGCCGACTCCGAGATTCTGGACAACTGCCAGAAGGACCGGGTGCAGGATGCTTACGCCCTGCGCTGCATCCCTCAGCTCCACGGCGCCGTCCGCGACGCGCTGGAGTATGTGCGCGCCAAGGTTGAGATCGAACTGAACGCCGTTACCGACAACCCGCTGCTGTTCCTCGACGACGAGGCGGTTATTTCCGGCGGCAACTTCCACGGCGAGCCCATGGCCATTCCCTTCGACACGCTGGGCATCGCGTGCAGCGAGATTGCCAACGCCTCCGAGCGCCGCACTGAGCGCATGGTGAACGCGGCTCTGTCCAACGGACTGACCCCGTTCCTCACCACCAAGCCCGGCGTGAATTCCGGCTTTATGATCGTGCAGTACGCCGCCGCTTCCATGGTTTCCGAGAACAAGGTTCTGGCGCATCCCGCGTCGGTGGACTCCATTCCCTCTTCCGCCAATCAGGAGGATATCGTCTCCATGGGCACCACCGCAGCGCGCAAGGCCGGCTGGATTGTGCAGAACACTCTGTCCGTTCTGGCGGATGAGCTGATGACTGCCTGCCAGGCCATCGACATTCGCCGCAGCCTGAACACCCACGGTCAGGGCATGGCGCCTGTCCACGAGGCCATGTACAAGCACGTACGCGAGAAGGTTGCGTTCTACGAGATCGACCGCGAGATTTGGCAGGACATCGCGGAGGTGGAGAAGATGGTCCGCAGCGGCGATCTGCTGGACATCGTCAAGAAGCACGTCCCCGAGTTTGAATAAGCCGCATCCCGGCAAATTAGATAAAAGCCGCCGCGCCGAAGTTCGGCGCGGCGGCTTTTTTGCGCGGTTTTATGCAAAAGCCATGCCTGCGCTTACAGGCGGGCTTTGCTTTTTCGCAGATGATGCTTCTCGGCAATGAAAGTCCTTTTGCCGTGAAGCACCAACGACCCGTTATGTGACCTTGTAGAAGCGCGAAAAAAGGCACGGCGGATGCACGGCTGTCCCGCGGAGGACGGGTTTAATGCATGCAGGCCGACAGGCTTTCTGGAGGGACGGTGTATCCGAGTGGCGCTTGGAGCTTGCGATGCAGAATACATGGCTTGCGCAGATCCAAGTCCTCTGCGCGTCTGGGCGGTAAGGATGCTTTGCCGCGTGGGTCCAAAGTCTCCAGCACGCAAACTGTTTGCAGGAATGTTCGGAGAGATGGAAAAGTTCTGCCGCAAGAGACGTCCCGCTGGAGAGGTCCGTTTCGGGGGGTACTGCGTTTGCGCAGGGAAAGACAAAGCTGCGGTCCGGCAAATGCCGGGCCGCAGCCTGTCGTATTGTGTTTGAATCTGGCTCAGATAAACTGAGAGACAATGATCGCCGCGATCATCAGAGGAATGTTGTAATGGATAAAGGTAGGTACGCAGGTATCCCAGATGTGGTTGTGCTGTCCGTCCGCGTCCAGACCGGCCGTGGGCCCCAAGGTGGTGTCGGAAGCGGGGGAACCGGCGTCGCCCAGAGCGGCGGCGGCGGACATCAGAATGATGGTGGCGGGCACGGAGAAGCCCATCTGCTGGCACAGAGGCACATACAGCACCGCAACCACGGGAACAGTACTGAAAGAGCTGCCGATACCCATGGTGACCAGAAGGCCGATGAAAGTGATGACGGTGGCGGCGATGATCTTGTTGCCGCCCATGATGCCGATGGCAGCCTGCACCAGCTCATCCACACCGCCGGTGGCCTTAATCACGTCGGCATAGCCGCCGGCAACCAACATGATAAAGGCGATCATGCCCATGATCTTGAGACCGCCTTCAAACTGCTCGTCGATCTTCTTCCACTTGATGGCACCAAAAATGAACATGACCATCAGACCGCACAGGGCGGACAGAGCCAGAGACTCGGTGGGAATCTGAACGGCGACCACCACGACGATGGCCAGAAGGGTGACGGCGTGCTCCTTGGTGAACTTATCGGAGATTGACTCGGTGGCGGACACGTCCACAGACAGGTCCTTGTACTCGCGGGGCTTGCGATAGGTGACAAAGATGGCCAAAAACAGGCCGATCAGCATGGCAACGCCGAGAATCCAGTTGTATTTCGCAATCTCGCCGATGGTGGTGGGCATGCCGTTCTTGGTCATGTTATCGGCAATGATGCCCATGAAGATGGCGCCGAAGCCAAAGGGAATGGAGATGTAAGGAGCCTTCAGGCCGAATGCCAGAGAGCAGGCAGCGGCCCGACGGTCAAGCTTCAGCTCGTTGAACAGGCTCAGCAGGGGAGGAATCATGATGGGAATGAAAGCGATGTGAACGGGAATCAGGTTCTGGGACAGGCAGGCCACGCCAGCCAGCACCACAAGAAGGAACTTAGCGTTCTTTCCCATAATTTTGGAGAGCTTCTTGGACATCATGTCGGCCAGACCCGTGGCGGCAATGGCAGTGGCAAAGGTGCCCAGCAGCAGGTAAGCCAAAGAGGTGCCGCCATTTACGCTGAAGCCGGCGGTCAGGATGCCCATGGCGGAAGGAATGTCAATACCGCCTATAACAGCGCCAACGATGGAGGAAATAATCAAGGACAGAAGAACGTTCAGCTTCAGCAGGCACAGGACACACAGGACCACCACGGAGACAAGAACCGGATTTAATAAAATAGACATTATTTCAATCTCCCTTTCCTAAAAGATCTCTAAATCTCTAAAACGCTAGAAATCTCTCTTTCCTTATGATTGTTGAATTTTGCAGTGTTTACGGGAAACTTTGTACAGCGGAGAGCCGGGCCTTGCCGGTGCGTCCGCTTTTTCCATTTTCCGTAATTGCCCTCCTTTCCGGACAGATTCGCTGCAACAATACAGACACAGGAAAGACTGTCCGCAGTTCGAGGCAGACAATCAGTGCCGAAGGCGGTCGGATACGGGCGGACGCGGTCTGGGCAAGACGGCGCTTTCTCACATAGCCCTCTCCTGAAATACCACGGCAAAAGCTTCACGGAAAACCGGAATTCCTCTGCGGAACCTCCTCCAATTTCTTTCCGTGATTAGGTGTATATTACATGATAGAGCGTCTATAAAACGTCTATTTTTGTGCGATTCACAGAAGATACGGGGATATGTCGGCCGGCAAGGTTGGCATTTTCGGAGTGCGACGCAGCCTGCCGTAAAATCGAAAATATACTTCGGTTGAGGGTTGCTTTGCGGGCCGTTTCCTACTTCTTTTTTCGCCCCTTGGGCAGGGGGGTGACGGGTTCCAGAATTTCCACGGCGGCCCGCAGAATGTCTTTATCCTCAATGTCCAGAATATAATGCTCCTTTGCACCAGAATAGGGAAGTCCACGCGCCGCACCGCCCATCAACGGTGCAAGCTCCGGGATAATTTTCACGAACACGGTGTTGTCGCACACCAGAAGAATGGGCTTGTCGTTCACGTAGACCATGTACTCGCCAAACATCTTTTTGCTGCGCACCGCCCACAAGCTTCCCAACTGCTCACAAAGAAATTCCACATAGTCCAATGAAGTAGCCATGTTGCTGTTCCTCCGATCAATCCGGCCTATCTGGAGGACATTGTACCATTTTGCAAAAAAATTTACAATATATTCCAAAAATATTTTTTAATTCTACAAACCCGAATGATAACCGGTCCTGCGTTAGAGGCTATTTTCAGGGATATTGCTGCGGTTCTTTTATGGGAAGGGACACAAAAAGTGGTTTCAAAAGGGAAATTTATTTCATAATTTAGAGGGTTTCGTTACATTGCTGCAAGGGTGTGAGTGGCCGCATTAGGGAGGTGCGGGACGGTATATACGAAAAGCTGAATATTGCGCTGAAAAACAGTCGATTCTCTTAAAAATTTAAGCGTATTAAACAAAAATGATTGAAATATAGAGAAATTCAGTATGCATAAAAAAGAACATGCTGTATAATGTCATAATAGCGCAGCTGGTTTTGTGCGTACTGAGAAAGCGCCTGTTGTCTGGGAGTCTGCGTGCTTACGAAATAAGCAAAAATATCGATGCGATTTTAGTGATGGACGCAAAATGGGTCCTTTGAAGTTCACCCCGTTTTGTCGGAGCGATGATAAGTCAGGAAACATATAAAGGAGGCAACTGTGTGAGAAACGCCAAGCAAAAACTTATTCTGGCGTTAAAAAAAGGGTCGGTTCGGAGATTTGTGCTCATTGTGCTGGTGTTTACGATGTCTATTGGCCTGCTTTTACTGTGGGAGAAGCAAAAGCTGGACGCGGAGTTTGAGAAAATTGTCGCCGCCAGTCTGAATACCAATACCCAACACACCGCCGTGGGCATCAAGCGGGATATTGCGGGGGCGCTGAAGTCCCTGAAAACGGCGGAAGCCATGCTTTTAAGCTCCGAAGCCGGACTTGTGGGAGACATTCAAGAGCGATTGGATCGGCACAGCGGCTTTGTGACCGGTGATTTTGTGACCTATCTTTCCACGGAGGAAATTGAAGAGGGGAAGCTGCTGATTAGCGAGGAGGACACGGGGCGGCTTCAAAAGGGCGTTACCGTCATCAGCGCGGTGGTTGGCGAGGAGGAAAAAAAGGATATTGTGATCATCAGGCCGCTGATTGGCGATTCCGGCATGATCGGTGCGCTCTGCGTCCGCCTGAAGGAGAAAAATTTGCTTTCCAGCGCCTCCGATGGCGGCGTGTATCAGAACCCATATAGCTGCGTCGTCACCGGCAGCGGAGAGATTGTCTATAACACCTATCAGCCGGAGCACGGGGGAAATCTGTTTGACGATTTGCGCGGATACGGCCTGTCGGAGCCGGAGGTCGGCAAAATAGTCGTGGGCGTGATGAATGGAGGGTCCTCCAAAGCAAAATTTTTTCGCAAGGGAGATACTTATTTTCTTTCCTCCGCACATCTGGAGTATAACGGCTGGTATCTGGTGACCGTTGTGCGGGGACCCGATGTTCTGCTGCGCTCTGCCGTGTTGTTTCGGGATGTGGTGACTACCAGCATCACCACCATTCTGATTACCGTGTCGGCTGCGGGGGTTGTTCTGTATCAGCTTCTTTCCAACAAGGAAAAGCTGGAGGCGGCCCAACGGAGCAACCGGGCGTTTGCATCGCGGTTTCAGGCGATGTTTGAGCAGCACAGTGCGCTGAAACTGGTGATAGACGCGGACACGGGAGAAATTATGGACGCAAACCCCGCCCTGCTGCGCTATTTCGGCTTTGAAAAGCAGGAGATGCTGGGAAAGAACGTGCAGGAGTTTAACCTTCTGCCCGGAGACATTCAGCTTCAAAAAATACATGGTGAAATGGCCGCGGGCGCGCTTTTTGAGGCCGCTCCCCACCGCCTGAGAAACGGGGAAACAAGGCTGCTGGACGTATACGCCTCCGAGATTTGGGACAAAGGCCGCAGGCTGCTTTACGCGATTTTGTTCGACGTGACGGAGAGGGAGTGCTAT
>NZ_DALZOY010000003.1:230731-279606 GCF_032018205.1 Oscillibacter sp.
CGGGAGGAGCTACTCCGGGAGAAGGAGCTGCTGCGCACCACGCTCCAGTCCATCGGCGACGGCGTGGTCACCACAAACCGAGAGGGAATCATCACGGGGATGAACGCTGTTTCCGAGCGGTTGACGGGCTGGGGGGACGGACAGGCTTTGGGCAGGCCCTTTTCAGAGGTGTTTGTTCTGCGCAATGAGGAGACGGGACGACCGGCGGAGAATCCGGTGCAAAAGGTGCTGGAGACGGGGCTGGTAATGGGCCTTGCCAATCACACGGAGCTGGTGGACCGGCAGGGCAGACCTACTCCGATTGCCGACAGCGCCGCTCCTATCCGCGGGGATGAGCGTCAGGATACCATGGGCGTTGTGATGGTGTTCCGGGATGTCAGCAGCGAAAAGGCCCACAGCAGGGAAATTGAGTTTTTGAGCTATCACGACTCTTTGACAGGATTGTATAACCGCCGGTACATTGAAGAGACGATGAGCCGCATGGACGCGGCGGGAGAGGTTCCTGTCTCGGTGATTATGGCAGATGTAAACGGCCTCAAAATCACCAACGACGTGTTTGGTCACAGCGCGGGGGACGCGCTGCTTAAAAGTGTGGCCAAGATGATGCAGGAGTGCAGCGGCAGGGGCGATTTTGTCGCCCGGCTGGGTGGAGACGAATTTGTGATTCTTATGCCCGGGAAGGGGCTGGAGGAAGCGGAGGCGGTTATCCGGTGCATCAGAAGTATTCAGGTTGAAATCAAGGGGAGCAGTCTGGCGCTCAGCCTGTCGCTGGGGTGTGCGTGCAAGGACGACGCCGACACCGCCGTGCAGACCGCGCTGCAGCGGGCGGAGGAATACATGTATCAGCAGAAGCTGCTGGACGGAAAGAGCTATCGCAACGCCATCATCAGCACGCTGCTTGCAACGCTCTACGAAAAGAGCAACGAAACGGAGGAGCACTCCAAACGGCTGGAAAAATATTGCCACGCCATGGGCAAAAAACTTCAGCTCTCCTCCAAGGAGATGGACGAGCTGTCCCTCCTTGCCCTGTTGCACGACGTGGGAAAGGTGGGCGTTAATCCCGATATTTTGAGAAAGCCGGGGCCACTCACTGAGGCGGAATGGGATGAGATGAAGCGGCATCCCGAGATCGGCTTCCGCATCGCGCAGGCGACGCCGGAGCTTTCCAGCGTGGCGGAGATGATTCTTTCCCACCATGAGCGCTGGGACGGCGGGGGGTATCCCCGGGGGCTGAAAGGGACGGAAATTCCTATGGCCTGCCGGATTCTCGCGGTGGCGGACGCCTATGACGCCATGACCAGCAAGCGCGTGTATCGGCCGGCTGTCACTGTAGAGCAGGCCGCAGCGGAAATTCGGGAAAATATGGGCACGCAGTTTGACCCGCAGATGGCGGGCTTGATGCTGGAAGTGCTGCAAGAGGAATACGGGGATCTATTTTACGGGCCGCAGGCTTAGGGGGATTTTGATGAACACGGAGAAACAACCGCCTACCCATAATTGTTTCAAGTGGGAGAATCTGGGCGACGTCAAGAGCGGACGGAGAGACTTGGGCATGGATATGCCGGTGCTGGTCTATCGCCTGATGCAGTATACCATGCTGGATGTGCTGAGCCGGGAGTGCGGCACCCAGCAGGCCAACGCCTACTTTCGTCAGGCGGGCTATTTGGCGGGCGCGGAATTTGCGAAGCATGTGCTGGACCTGACAGTGGAGTTCGGCGGCTTGATGGCGGACCTGCAAAAGGCGCTCAAAGAGCTGAAAATCGGCATCTTGCGGATGGAAAGCTATGTGGAGGACACCGGGGAGATTGTGCTGACGGTGGCGGAGGATTTAGATTGCAGCGGCATTCCCGTCACCAATGAAACCGTATGCTACTACGACGAGGGCTTTATCGAGGGGATTCTGGAGGCGTACACCGGTGAAAAGTACACCGTGCGGGAAATCGACTGCTGGGCCAATGGCGACCGGGTGTGCCGCTTCCGGGGAACGCCGGTTTAAGCCGGGGCGGCATGGAAAGTGATGTGAGTGATGTATGAACTCGGCGGCGGAGATTTTGCAGGGATATCTGAAACAGGTGATGCACGACCCCGAGAGCGCCGTTTTAAACGTGGGGGAGCTGCCGGAGGAATTTCAGGAACTTGGAAACAGTATGGTTGCTTTCTGCAATTGTCTGGCGGACAACGCGAGACTTGCCAAGGCCATTTCCAAGGGGAATCTGAATGTAAAGCTGCCCCGACCCGACAATGAGCTGGCCGCTCCCCTGAAAGCGCTCCACGCCTCCCTCAGGCACCTGACGTGGCAGACCCAGCGGGTGGCCATGGGCGATTACCGTCAGCGCGTGGACTTTATGGGGGACTTCTCCGACGCCTTTAACACCATGATTGAGCAGCTTGGCCGGCGGAGGACGGTTCTCCTGGAGCAGATCCGCACCATGATGCAGAGCAGAAGTCTTTACGAAATGCTGGCGAAGCAGATCGAACAGCAGATCATTGTGACCGATGCGGATACCTCGGATATTCTGTTTGTCAGTAACGCGTCGAACGACCTTCCCGTCAGCGATGACGGCGCGACGGAGCTGCTTGCGTGGCTGAAGCGGCAGACAAACGCCATGCGGGGAAAGAGCGACATTTATGTGACGGAGCTGGAGCTCCCGGCGGACGGCGGCAAGACACAGAATTTTTCCGTGTCGGTGCATCCCCTGCGCTGGGACCAGTACAATGCTATGGCGTTTGTGCTGGCCGACATCAGCGCGGAGCGGGAGCAAATGCGGAAGCTTCAGAATATTGCAAATTTTGACACGCTGACCCAACTGAACAACCGGCGGTATGGAATGGAGACGCTGGAGAAGTGGATTGCGGAGAAGCGGAGCTTTGCCCTTTGCTTCATCGACATGGACGATTTGAAGCAGGTCAATGACCGGTACGGCCACGAGGAGGGCGACCGGTATATCATGGCCATGTCCGGGGCCATGCTGAATTTCTCTCCGGATGCGGTGGTCTGCCGCATCGGCGGGGACGAGTTTATGCTGCTTGTGGAAAAATGGGATGCGGAGGCAGCGGCGCAGCGCATGGAGCAGCTTCGCGGCAGTCTTGTGACGGCAGGCGCGGACTATGACCGCAGCATGAGCTACGGCGTGATTTCGGTGGGACCGGATAACACCATGCAGGCGGGGGATCTGCTGGCCGCCGCCGATGAAAAAATGTACGAATACAAGCGGGCCTATAAGCTGCGGCAGAGAAAGCGGAAGAAATAATTCCGGTTTTTACGGTGGGGTATGGGCGTATTCCGCTCCAAAATATTTTACATAATATTTATTACAGGATGAAATTCTAAACAAACCCTGTAACCATTACTGTAACCTCCTGATGCTATAATATAGCAAGTTTAAAAAAGTCCAAGAGGAAGGAACGTGGCACAAATATGGAGGACAAGCGGTGGGATAGCCGGTACTGCGACACCGTGGTTTGCGTGGACGAGTGCGCAGACGGCGCGTGGAGAGGGCGGCTGATCAATCCGGGGCTTGAGGAGCCCGTTGCGTTTCGCGGCGTGATGCAATTTCTTCTGGAGATGGAGAGATTGCTGGACGATACAAGATTTCCGGAGCCTTTTGCGCGTACGCGCACCTTCGCTTCGGTGGAGCCGCCTTTGGCGGGCACGGCTTCGGGCCCGGAGCAGGGCCGCGCGGCTACGTTCAGTCTGCGAATTTTATTTCGCCAAAACGCAAGTTGGCAGGGCTCCGTCCGGTGGCTGGAGGGCCGCAGGGAAGAGAGCTTCCGTAGTGTGTTGGAGCTTTTGCTGATGATGAACAGTGCATTAGGTCAGGAAAGGCCCAGCGGGGAGTAAAGCTGCTCTCATAAGCCGGAAGTGCTGTGATTTTTGAAGTCGCTCCCACCCGCCTTACGGTTCCGGAGAAGCGAGACGGTAAAACCCACAGAACCCATCAACGGAGGTCCGGGCATACGCCCGGACCTCCGTTTGCCTGTTTTAAAGGGCCTAGAAGAAGCGCTTTGACCCAGCAGTTTCGGGGCCATTTGAGGTTTATCCGGCTGCAAAACGCGCCCGTCTTAAGGAAAATATTTTGCCTGAGAAAACGGAATCATCGGTTTGTTCATAATTTGTTCATGAATGAATGCGCGTTTTCCGTTATCTTAAGAGATAAGTATGGTGAAAAAGTATGCAATGCGTGCGATGGAGGGAAAACATGAAAGCGTTTTGGAAGAAGAAGCTGCCCGCGTTTTTGCTGGCGGCCCTGATGCTGGCGGGAACCGCCATCCCCGCTGCGGCAGACGATCCTCCGCCGGGGCATAATTTCAGCAGTCTTTGGTCGAAAAATGAGTCGGAGCACTGGCACGACTGCACGGACCCCAACTGCACCGAGAAAACCGCCGTGGGCGCCCATGAGGAAGGCGAATGGCAGGATGCGGGAAACGGAACCCATCACAAGGTTTGCAGAGTCTGCGGATACGAAATTGAAAGTCAGGTGCACCATCTGTCGCAGACGGTGACCTCCTCTATCCCGGCGACCTGCGCGCAGGCAGGAAAGAATTATTACGCCTGCATGGACGGCTGCGGATATCAGCGGGAGGAAATTGTCCCCGCGTTGCCCCATACCCTGTCCGGGGAATGGAAGTACAGCGACACGGAGCACTGGCATCCCTGCGCGGTGTGCGGGCAGGAGTATCCGGGCAGCAGGGCCGCCCACACCTACGAGGCAAGCTACACCTCGGACGCCACCTATCACTGGCAAAGATGCACAACTTGCAACGGTACCTCCGCCAAGGTGGCCCATGTGGACGCGAATAACGACGGGGTATGCGACGTGTGCATGCGGGGCGGGCTGCCCGTCTCCGCAAAATACACCGTGACGTTTATCAACGCCGGGAGTACCTATGGTACGCCTCAGAGCGTCAATAAGGACGGGCTTGCCACCGTGCCCGGAACGCCCTCCAGAAGCGCGGCCAACTGC
This sequence comes from Oscillibacter sp., assembly GCF_032018205.1. Lineage (GTDB taxonomy): Bacteria > Bacillota > Clostridia > Oscillospirales > Oscillospiraceae > Oscillibacter. The sequence continues at coordinate 235,696 of NZ_DALZOY010000003.1, forward strand.
ACGTATAGCTTCAGGGGCTGGACCACGTCTAACCCCGGCACCGCAGCCCCCTTTTTCGGGCAGGCCGTCTATACCTCCGCCCAAGTGGCGGCAACGAAGGTGACGGCGAACATTGTGTGGTACGCGGTTTATTCTCTGAGTGCCGCGAATCAGAGCGCGGCGCTGGACCTTACCGGGACGGGAGAGACCACCGTGGGCTCCTCCATCCAGAGCAAGCTTAACAGCGTGTTTTCGGGCCTGACAGGTCGGAATTTTGTGAATGTGTCGCTCTCCGGCATGTCCACCTCCTCTTATGGAATGCTGTATGCCAACAGCTCCAGAACCGATCTTGCCCGGACCTATACATACAGCGGGGGGAGCTATCCCATCGCCAGCGTATACTTTGTGCCCTCCGGCACGAGGGGGACCAGTTCCGTGACCTATACCGCAACAGACGGATACAGCACCGTTCAGGGGACTCTTTCCATCACCAGCAACGGCAGCAGCAACTACGGCACCACCATCAATTATACGGTGCAGCCCGGAGAGCGGGTGTCTATGGATCGGGCGGACTTTAACAGGGCGTATCAGTCCCGCTATTCCGATACAGTCCGCTGGGTGGAATTCACCTCCGTCACAGCCTCCTCCTCCGGCAACGGAACCTTCTATTATAATTATGGGGGATCTAACCGGAAAGAGCTGTCCCTTTCCGACGTGGATGATTATTCGTACTATTACAGCAGCTCCAGCTACGGATCCTATCCTATTGATGACCTCAGCTTTTTAGCCGCCTCCGGCGCGTCCAAGGGAACCGTCACCGTCAATTACCGAGCGTATTATTCCAACAGCCGGTATGTGGAAGGCGTGATGGAAATTCAAATCAACGGCGCCGGTTCCGGAGAGACAATTACCTATAAGGCAAGTCCGGGTGAGGCGGTCTCACTGGACATCGGCGATTTTAGGCGCGTGTTTCAAAATGGCCAGTCGGGCTACGAGTTTCGGTTTGTCACCTTTTTGACCACCTCCGCCTATGACCAGACGGACGGACTGCTGTACTACAATTACGGCGGGAGAAGCGAAACCGCCTTCAACAAGAATAATTACAACACCTATATTTATTATGTGGATAACTCCAAATACGGGGACTATCCTCTCAGCGAAATGAGTTTTGTGACCTCCTCCAGCTTCAGCGACAGCATACGGCTGCCCTTCCGGGCCTATTACGACGCAGGCCGCTATGTGGACGGGGTTCTGGAGATTCAGGCGGAGGACACCGTGCTCCGGGGGGATATCCGGTATAATACCACCGGTGGAACCAATGTGCAGATTAACCCCAACGACATCGCCCGGTTTATGAATCAGGCGTATTCCGGCTCCGTGCTCCAATCTGTGAAGCTTGGGGGTGTGCCGGACACCGGGACGCTGTACTACAATTACTACGGTGTCAGCAGTTACGGAACAACAGGTCTAAAGCTTACCACCGGCAACTGCGGTAGCCAGCTTTTGTATTTCAGCCCCTCCGGGGCAAGTCAGTACGCGCTGAGTGAGCTGACATATGTGCCCACCGGAAACAACTACTGCACCACGATTCCCTTCACCGCCTACGGAAGCGGGAACCGCACCGCGCAGGGCACCATTCTCATCAGCGTCAACAGTGCGATTGTGCAGGACGTGTATGGGGCCACACCCATGAACACCTCCGTCACCTTCCCGGCGGACGCGATTTACAAAGCGGTTTCCTCGTCGGCTTCCGGCTCTTCCATGTCCAGTCTCCAGTTTCTGGAGCTGCCCGCCTCCCGGCAGGGGACGGTTTACGTGGGCACCGGCTCCGTCAGGGCCGCGACTGGCAGCCGCTATGTCTATTCCGGCAGCTCCGGCAGCGGGCGAATCGGGGATTTGCGCTTTATGCCCGCCTCGGGATTCACCGGCTCGGTGGAGATGCCCTACGTGGCGTACAACAGCGCAGGCAAGGCCATTACCAGCGGCAGATTCTGCCTGGGGATTGTCAGCGGGCTCAAGAGCTATGGAGACGTTGGTTCCTCCGTGTGGTGCTATAAATATGTGGCGGAGCTGAGCGACGCGAAGGTCATCGACGGTTATCCTGACGGCTATTTCAAGCCGGACAAAACCGTGACCTATGGGCAGGCGCTGAAGCTGATCATGCTGGCTGCGGACTATAAGACGCAGTCTCCCACCGGCAAGCATCCCTTCAGCGGCTATCTCTCCCGCGCCAAGTCCGACGGGCTGCTTACCGGTGTGAAGGAAAGCGATTTGGACCGGCCCATCAGCCGTCTGGCGGTGGCGCAGATTACCGCCAAGTCCATGAAGCTGAACCTGAGCAGTCTTTCCAGCGTAAAGCCCTTTACGGACACCGGCGACGTCTACGTGCAGGCGCTCAGCGCTGCCGGAATTGTGGAGGGGTATTTCTCCAACGGAACCAGCACCTTTAAGCCCGCAAATACCATGACCCGGGGCCAGATTTCCGCTGTTGTATGGCGGATGAACCGGGCGGGATAGGGCAGGCCAAAATAAGCGGAAGCGCCCCCACCGCCGCATGAAACGCGGCGGTGGGGGCGTTGTTTTTATGGAAAGCATCGTTGAAAGGATGCACCGCAGAAATCGGCACAGGAAAAAAGGTCCCCTGAAAAATATTTTGGGAAAATATAAATTTAGGGGTTGACAGAACTGGCTGTCCGTGGTATTTTAAATGTGCAGTTAGTTATAACTAATCGAACACGCCGGATGGCCCGATGCAAATGGGGGCAAAGGACCTCTCACGGCGCGAAAGGTTGTCGCTGACAGGCTAGGAGTCTTTTCCACATTGGATGTGCAATTTGCGTATTCACTCCCCGGTTTGGCTGACACCGGGCGGACAGCGGAAAAGCTTCCGTTTCCTTTCTTTTCCTTTATTTCCTGTTTTCCCTCATGAAAGGCCCCGGGCGGACGCCATACCGCCCGGGGCCGAACTCTGCCCATGGGCCGCCGGTTTCCGGCGGCCTTTTTGCCGAATGACAGGTCGCGACGGAGAAGGAAATTCAAAGCTTCACTCTTGCATTTCTCTGCGGAGTATCGTATGATGTAAGTATCTGGAATAGAAAACGATTGCGTAAGACTAAACGCATGGAAAGGAGCCAGATTATGCTGAGAAGGCCAAAGGTTTTGGTGGCTGGCAGCTTTATGATGGATTTGATTGCGTCCACGCCCAGAGCGCCGTCTGCGGGAGAGACGGTCATTGGGACCGATTTTCGTACCGCACCCGGTGGGAAGGGCTCAAATCAGGCGGTTCAATGCGCCCGCTTAGGCGCGGAAGTCACCATGGTGGGACAGGTGGGAGACGACGCTTTCGGCCGGGAGTTGCTTGGCGCGGCAGAGCGCTCCGGCGTGGATGTGAGCCGGGTGCTGAAGGACCCAGCCAAAGCCACCGGCATTGCGCACATTCTTCTGGAGATCACGGAAAGCGGCGCGCAGAACCGTATTACAGTGGTTCCCGGGGCAAACTATTCTACAACATGCCAGCAGGTGGCGTGGCTGAAAGACGAAATCGGGTACTTTGATCTGGTGCTGCTTCAGCTTGAGATTCCCATGGAGATCAATATAGCCGTGGCGCAGTACGCCAAAGCGGCGGGAGTACCAGTGATGCTGAATCCCGCCCCGGCGGCGGTGCTTCCGGAGGAACTTTTGCGCTGCGTCACCTATCTTTCGCCCAACGAGCACGAGGCAGCGCTCCTCACGGGCCTGCCCCTACGGGTGGACGAACGTGGCGTTGACCGGGAAGATGTGGAAGCGGTTTCGGCGGCGCTGCTTCGCTGTGGGGCGGAAAACGTGATGATTACGCTGGGCGAAAACGGCTCTGTTGTGGCAGGCTCCGGCGAAATTGCATATACCCCCTGCGTGAAAATGCCGGAGGTGAAGGACCCCACCGCCGCCGGAGACTCTTTTGTGGCGGCCTTCTGCACCGGTCAGGCCGCCGGACTGCCCCGAGAGCAGGCGCTGGCCTTTGCCGCCCACGCCGCCGCCATCACCGTGTCCCGGATGGGAGCCATGCCGTCTCTCCCTACATTGGAGGAAGTGCAGGCCCTGATGCGGGAGCGGGAGTACAGTGGGTTTGACATCTCGGAGTTGGACGCACTGCGATAGGTACGGGACTTTGGACTTACGAAGGTGGGGCGGCGCGGCAAGATTGACTGCTTTGGCGCGTCCCTGATTTAATCAGAGGGAAGCCCCGCGATGCTGTATTAAGGGCTATCTTTGGAGAAAACTTGGAATGACCATCTAAATGATGTGTTCATAACAATTTGTGCCCGATGGGCCAACAGGAGAAAGAGCCGCAAGGGCGGCATGAATGAATGGAGGTTTCAGCATGAGCGAATACATGGAAAAACAGCCGTTGACAGAGGAATACCTGAAAAAGATGGATGCCTATTGGCGGGCGGCAAACTACCTGTCTGCGGCGCAGCTTTATCTGTTGAAGAATCCCCTGCTGCGAGAGCCTTTGCGCGCGGATCAAATTAAAAAGAAAATTGTGGGCCACTGGGGCACTGTCCCTGGGCAGAACTTCGTGTACGTCCACCTGAACCGCATCATCAAGCAGTACGATCAGGACATGATTTTTCTCTCCGGGCCGGGCCACGGGGGCAACTTCTTCGTATCCAACACCTATTTGGAAGGGACTTACAGCGAGGTGTACCCCAACGTGAGCCGGGATATGGAGGGACTGCAAAAGCTGTGCAAGCAGTTTTCCTTCCCCGGCGGCATCGCAAGCCATGTGGCGCCGGAGACGCCGGGTTCCATCAATGAGGGCGGCGAGCTGGGCTATTGCCTGTCCCACGCCTATGGCGCGGTGTTTGACAACCCCGGTCTGATCGCGGCTGTCACCGTGGGCGACGGCGAGGCGGAGACAGGCCCGCTGGCGACCTCGTGGCTTGGGAACCAGTTTTTGAACCCCGCCACCGACGGCGCGGTGCTGCCCATTCTTCATCTGAACGGCTATAAAATCAGCAATCCCACCCTCTTTGCCCGGATGAGCCATGAGCAGATTGACAGCTATTTCAAGGGCTGCGGCTGGAAAGCCCACTTTGTGGAGGGAGACGACCCCATGACCATGCACCGCCTGATGGCGGATACGCTGGATACGGTGATGTCCGAGATTCAGGCCATTCAGGCCGCCGCCAAGGCCGGGGAGACAACTTCCAGAGCGTGGCCCATGATCGTGCTGCGGACGCCCAAGGGCTGGACAGGGCCTAAGGAAGTGGATGGGAAAAAGGTCGAGGGAACCTTCCGTGCCCATCAGGTGCCTATCTCCATGGAGAAGCCCGAGCATCTGAAGATGCTGGAAGAGTGGCTTTTGAGCTACCGTCCGGAGGAGTTGTTTGACGAGAGCGGGCGGCTGATTTCCGCGCTTGAGGAATTGGCCCCGGAGGGCGGGCGCCGCATGGGTGCAAATCCCCACGCCAACGGAGGGAAGCTCCGCCGGGACCTGCGGCTGCCGGACTTTAGGGACTACGCGGTGGAGGTCCCCGCCCCCGGTGCGGTGGAAGCGCAGGACATGATCGAGCTGGGCGGCTATGTGCGGGATACCTTCCGGCTGAACGCCGACGCGAAAAACTTCCGTATTTTTGGGCCGGACGAAACCATGAGCAATCGCCTTGGCAAGGTGTTCGAGGTCACGGGCCGAAGCTGGAACAGCGCCACAGTGGAAGGGGACGAATTCCTCGCCGCCGACGGGCGGGTGATGGATTCCATGCTCTCCGAGCATATGTGCGAGGGAATGCTGGAGGGATATCTCCTCACCGGGCGGCATGGCTTCTTCGCCAGCTATGAGGCGTTTATCCGCATTGTGGACTCTATGTGCGCCCAGCACGCCAAGTGGCTGAAAACCTGCAATGAGCTGCCCTGGAGAGAGTCGATTTCCTCGTTGAACCTGATTCTTTCCTCTAATGTCTGGCAGCAGGATCACAACGGCTTTACCCATCAGGACCCGGGGTTTTTGGACCACATCGCCAACAAAAAGGCTGATGTGGTGCGGCTTTACCTGCCGCCGGATGCCAACTGCCTGCTTAGCTGCTTCGACCACTGCATCAAGAGCCGGGACTATGTGAACGTGCTGGTGACCAGCAAGCATCCCCGGCCCCAGTGGCTGACCATGGAGCAGGCCGTGAAGCACTGTACGCAGGGCGTTGGCATCTGGAACTGGGCCAGCAGCGATCAGGGAAGCGAGCCGGACGTGGTGATGGCCTGCTGCGGCGATACGCCGACGCTGGAGACGCTGGCGGCGGTGACCATTCTGCGGGAAAAGATGCCGTCCATCAAAATCCGGGTGGTAAACGTGGTGGATTTGATGAAGCTCCAGCCCGCCGCAGAGCATCCTCACGGGCTTAGCGACCCGGAGTATGATGCGCTGTTTACGGTGGATAAGCCCATCATTTTTGCGTTCCACGGCTATCACACCCTGATTCATGAGCTGACCTACCGCCGCCACAACCGCAACATCCATGTGTACGGCTACAAGGAGGAGGGGACGATCACCACTCCCTTTGATATGCGGGTACAGAACGAGGTGGACCGGTTCCATCTGGTGAAAAACGTGCTGCGGTATCTGCCGGAGCTGACGGGTCGCAGCGCCCATCTCATTCAGGAGATGAACGACAAGCTGGTGGAGCACGGCCAGTATATCCGGGAATACGGCGAGGACCTTCCGGAAATCCGCGACTGGAAGTGGCGCGGGTAAGAGGCCGCTGAAGAAGTAATTACCGGGCCGCCGGCTCTGCCAATCGCAGAACCGGCGGCTCATTGTCGAAAGAAAGGCAAATGTTTTTTCTTTGCGCTGTTACGTTCTGGACACCCAGCACGTCTATATGACAAAGAGAAAACGAGGGAAGGGGGAGAAGCTTGCTGCCGATTTATTTTGTGGTGATGGACGAGGATTGCGACAGGGAACTGTTTGCCATGGTCTATCAGCAGTTCTACAACAGGATGATGCGTGTGGCGCGGCAGATTCTGCCCTCACAAGCGCAGGCGGAGGACGCGGTTCACGACGCGTTTTTGAAGATTATCCAGCATTTTGACGATTTAAAGGCAGTGCCGGAGGAACGGCGGATTTACTGGGTCGTGACGGTGACGAAAAACGCCGCGCTGGACCTTTTACGAAAGGAGAGGCGGGATTTGCCCATGGATGAAGAAGTGCAGCGGCAGGTGCCCGCCGTGCCTGCGGAAGAGGGCGGCTTCCGTGCGCTGGTGGAGATCATCCGAAAAATGCCCGACACCTATCGCAGGGTACTGGAGCTGCGGTTTTTGACGGAGTGGAGCCATGCGGAGATCGCCCGGGAGCTGCACATCAGCGAGGGCGCGGTAAAAACCCGCGTGGCGCGGGGGCGGCAGATGCTGATTGAGTCCATGAAAGAGGAGGGGTACGTCTGTGAGTAAGCTGAATCTGGATGAGCACCTGACAACAGCTTTGATGGAGGCCCTGCGGGAGGACTGGGAGCAGGCTCTGGAGAGCGAGGAAGCCCCCCGGATGTCCTGGCGGCAGCGCCGTCGCCTCAAGCGGATGCTGGCGGACCCGAAGGGTTACTGCCGTCGGTATTTGCGGGACAGAGAGGAGCCCTCTCAAAACGGCGCGTTTGCAAGCCCCGGTGAGGTGCGTGTCAGAAGAAGGCATATGACGCGGGCGGTGATGGCTGCTGCTGCTGCGGCCCTGCTGGGCGGCTCCGCGTTGGCGTATTCCCTGACTGGTGGGGCGTTTTTTACCCGTATGTTTGACTTCTTCGGGCAGGAGCTGGGGCTGGACGCCGGTGTTGCCGACATGTCCCAGCTTGCCAAGACGGATGGCGCGGCTCTGGGCATCATTCTGGAGACGGACGAGCTGCGCGTTGAGCTGCTGGACGCGGTATCCGGCGGTTACATGTCTATGACCGCTCTGCGGGTGACCTGCAAGCAGTTGGACACCGTTTGGGAGAAGGACGAGACTGGGGAGGTCCTGTGGCAAGCCATGTTTGGCGACGTGGGTGGAAGCATCACGGACAACGCCACGGTTCACGGCAGCAGCTATCGGTACACGGGGGAGGAGCTGGGCGTGGAGCTGGCAAGCAATCAGTTCTGCCTGATTTTCAATACCAACAGCACTGAAACCATCGAGGCGGGGATCTATACGCTGAATCTGCACAATCTGGTGAAAAGCAGTTGGGAGACGGGGGATACGGTGCTGTACACGGGGGACTGGACACTGAATATCCCCTTGGAGGACGGCGGAAAATACGCCCGCACGGCGCTGGTTGGAGAAAACTATATTATCAGCGGGACGGAGTATCTTCTGGAGCGCGTTCAATATTCGCCTCTTTCCATGAACCTATATTTTTCCTCGGAAACGCCTGCGGCCGATAGGTTTGACTTTACCGACTATTCCGTGACGCTGAAGGATGGGAGGGTGCTGGACGGCCCGTGGCTGTTCTGCGGCGTGGGCAGCGGAAGTGATGCATCCGGGAGCAGCGCGCAGGTGACGCTGGAATTTAACGCACCGCTGAATGTGGAACAGATTGCCTCTGTCCAGTTCTGCGGTTATTCGCTGGACCTGACGGAAGCAAAATAAAAACAGAGAAGAGCCAAAACCGACGCGAAGCGCCGGGTATTTCCCATTTTTCGCCTAGCTTGAGAAAACCTGATTTCCGTAAGCATGTGGGCAATGGGAAGCGACATCCCGCCCGGAGATGTGGTTGAATCGCTTTGATGGGTTGCGGCTTTATGCGTTATTCCTGTAATCGGGGTAAATATAAAATTGAAGAGGCTGAGGAAGTAAATTCCTCAGCCTCTTGCCTTGCCCACGAAAAATCGGCGTATCATGCAAAAAACCGGCGTAAGCCGGTTTTTTGACACATCGCCCGAAGACAATGGCGCTTATTCAATCAATCCCGGTCACGGAAAGCGCTTGAGGTCTTAGTCCGTGACGTAGGGCAGCAGAGCAATCTGACGGGCACGCTTGATGGCCTCGGTCAGCTCGCGCTGATGCATGGCACAGGTGCCGGTGGTGCGGCGGGGCAGAATCTTGGCCCGCTCGGAGATGAAGCGGTGAAGCTTCGAGGCGTCTTTATAGTCGATGAACTCCGTCTTGTCCGCGCAGAACTGGCAAACCTTGCGGCGCTTGTTCCGGTTCATGGGACGAGAGGGTCTGGAATCACGATCATAAGCCATGATAAATTCCTCCTTTTACAAAAATGGCGCTGACAGACGGTCAGAACGGCAGTTCGCCGTCTTCTTCCCCGATCTCAGCAAAATCGGAGTGGGCGTCCACGGGGGCCGGAGCATGTCCTCCGGCGGGCGCACCGTAGGCCGGAGCGTGATAACCGCCGCCGGACTCTCCGTCGCGCTTGGAATCCCCAAAATACACGTTATCGGCCACGACCTCGGCGGAGCGGCGTTTGCCGCCCTCCTTGTCGGTCCAGTCGCGAAGCTGCAAGCGGCCCTCCACAACGGCCATGCGGCCCTTGGTGAAGTATTTGCTCACAAATTCTGCGGTGGTGCGCCAGGCGACAATGTCGATGAAATCCGTCTCTTTTTCACCGCTCTGGGACTTGAAGTCCCGATCCACGGCCAGAGAGAAGGAAGTCACGGCGGTGCCGCTGCCTGTGCGGCGCAGCTCGGGGTCCCGGGTGAGACGGCCCATGAGAATAATCTTATTGAGCATATCCTGCCCCCTTATTCGCCCTTGCAGACGATCAGGGAACGCATGATGCCGTCCGTAATGCCGAGAATACGGTCCAGCTCACGGGGGAAAGCCGCGGGGCTGTTGAACGTCATCAGCACGTAGTAGCCCTCGTTTTTGAAGCTGATGGGATAGGCCAGCTTGCGGCTGCCCCACTCCTCGACTTCCACGTTGGAGCCATTCTGCTCGGCGAGGGTTTTGAACTTCGCCACCAGAGCGGCGGTGTCTTCCTCACTGCGTGCAGGGTCGATAATGTAGACGACCTCGTAATTGGCGGTAATTTTTGCCATTTTTGCACCTCCTTTTGGACATATGGCCCCCATTCAAGGATGGGGGCAAGGATATGCTTGCAGACTGCAAGCCCTATTATTATACAGGAAAGGGGTCAAATGTCAAGAAATATTTAAAAACAGCCCGATTGGCTTCCCAAGCGCCGCATACGCGAACGCGCGGGTCAGCCAATGTTGGAGCGCAGGGGAAAGCGGAAAACGCATTCTCCGGAGCCGAGGTCGTAATAGCAGAACGCGCCGTCTTGCACGGTGGCGCACAGGCCGTTCCAGATCGAAGGCTCGTAAAACATGGAGCCGTCGTCTCTGATGGAGAGGAGAGACTGCTTTTCCCTGTCCAGAATATGCATGTTGGGGGCGGCAGAATCGGAATCATCGCGGGTGAAATAGTAAAGCTCGCCGGTGACGTTGTCCGTGACGGGGCTGCGGCCGTGCCCGTCGCTGCCGCCGCCGCTCCACTCCGGCCACTCCGGGTCAAAGCCTTCCGGCGGGTCGGGACTGAGGGAGCTGTCGGCAAGGTTGAAATAGCAGAAGGGGCGCCAGTCCTCCAGCGCGGTGTCAAAGCCCTCCACATAGAGCACGCCGTCCTTGGAGGCAAGGGAAGGGCCGCCCTCGTATCCGAAATACGGGGAGTCGGAGGCGCGCAGATAGGGCGCGATGGCATCTCCGGAAAAATAGGCGGCGGTTTTGCCGTCCTTGTCCAGCACGGTGACGGAATTGTCCGGCTGAACGACCGCCAAATGGGCCTCATCCACATATTCTGTCCCGGCGATGCCGAAGTCCCGCACCCAGCGGCCGTCCGTGGCGGCCACGGTGCAGGAGAACTCCCCGGCCAGAGAATCCCGCCCGTTGCCCGTCCCGGCGGACGGATCGCCCTTTTGCAGAAGCAGAAAGGGCGCGGCGGAACGGCCCTGGGTGTAGCGGGAGACGGTATAAATATTTGCGTAGACCGGCTCTGTGACAACCCGCCCGTCTGTGGTGACCAGACCATACAGGGGCAGACTGTCTGTAATATAGTTGCTGACGGACAGCGACGCCCCCAGATAGGGGATTAGAACCCCGTAATCGCTTCGTGGGGTGAGGGTATCGCCCTGATAGGGCGCGAACCGGCTGTAAAGAGGTTTCGGCGCGGCAGGCTTGTAGGGTGTGAGCTTGGACCAGTCTGTATATACCGGGGAGACCGGCTCCGGGCTTTCCTTGGAATCGGAACCCGGCGCACCGCAGCCTGCCAGAAGCATTAGGGCAGACAGGCTTGCAACAATCCGCGCGCGGCTCATTTCGCCGTCTCCGCCGCAGTGACGGGGACATAGCCCTCGTGGGCCACCAGATTCTGCCCCTCGTCGGAGAGAATCCAGTCATAGAGTACCTGCGTGGCCTCCGTGGGGTGCTCTGCGCAGACCACGTAGTAGTTGTTCAAAAAAGGATAGTCGCCGCTGCGAATGGTGCCCCCGGTGGGGACAACGCCGTCCACCGCCAGAATTTTCAGGCCGTCGGCCATGTTCATGTCGTTGGCATAGTAGTACATGGTGTAGCCGATGGCGGAGGGGGAGTCGTCATAGGCGGCAACGGCCTCAATCAAATCTCCCATTTCGCCCCGGACGTAATCCGACGGGGCCTCCATCATGGGAAGGCCTTTCATCACCAGCTTGTTCATGGCGGTCTGGCTGCCGGCTTCTTCGTTGCGCTGGAAGGGAATGATGGGCAGGTCGTCGCCGCCCACGTGGGACCAGTTGGTGATTTCACCGGTATAAATTTTTTGGATTTGCTCCGTGGTCAGGCTGTCTACCGGATTGTCCGCATTGACCACGAATACCAGCGCGTCAATGGCGAAGGGCTCCATCTGCCACTGGAAGTTTTGCTCCTCCTTCTCCTGCCAGATGATCTCTGGCGGCTCGGCGGCAATAAGCAAATCGGTGCTTTCACCGTCGCTCCACATCAGCATCCGATAGGACTGGGTGGTTTTTGAAAAGTTAAACAGGTCGCTTACCTCATCCCGCGTCTCTCCCAAAAGGACGCTGGCGATGGCTTGCGCCAGCGGGACGGTGGAGGTGGAGCCGTCCAGACTGGGGAAGTTTTCCCGGGTAAAGGCAAACTGCTCCGCCTGAGACTCTGCCGGGGCGGAGGAGGAAGGTGCGGAAGCGGAGGGATCGGAGGATGCACCGGGGGCGCCGCAGGCAGAAAGCGCCAGAACGGCGGCGAGCAGGAGCCAAGAGACAAGACGGTTTTTCATCGTGAAACTTCCTTCCTTGATATTTGGCGGCGGTCGCGCCGGATTTCTGCTGGCCGGACGGCAAAGGTACAAAAATACCCATTCTAAAGCCATTGTAGCCAAGAAGCATTTAAAATGCACAAAAAAGCGGCAACAAGTTATGTCAAATTGGTAACGGGTTTCCAGTTTTGCATAGAGATCAAAAAGGTATGCTTCGGAAATTCAGTGAAATGAAACAACATACAGCAGTAAAAAACTTTTTATTTGAGGAAAGAAAAAAATTTATATAATTATGGAAAATTATTGTAGCTTTTGTCACCAAATGACGATATAATGGGTGCAGATTTGATAATGGGAGGGAAGCTGCATGGAAAACCGGGAAAAGCAGAATTCAATGGCGCTTCATCGGCGGTTAGCAGTAGGGTTTGGAGCGGTCAATCTCGTCACGGTACTGATTACGTTAATCAGCGTGGCCGTGATGGTGCGTCTGCATGCCGCGGGCAGTGTTTCAGCGGGCTTTATGGCGGGCTTTTCCGGCGGGGGGGGGGCATTGGCGATTCTTTCGATTGTGCTGAGTGTGATTGCGTGCAGTCGGCTTGAGCGCAGCATGACGCGGCCTCTGAAAATCCTGAACGACATTGCGACCCAGCTTTCTCAGGGAGATACGTCGGCCAACGTAAAGGTGCTTACCAACGATGAGGTGGGCAGGCTGATGCAGGCATTTAAGACCATGGTGGAGAGCACCAGACGGCAGGCACAGGCCGCCGAAACAATTGCCAAAGGGGATTTGACCGCGCAGGTGGCGTTGAACTCCGACAAGGACGTGCTGGGCATGGCGCTGAACCACATTGCGGAGAACAATAGCCGGATGCTTTCCCGCATCCGGGCGGCTTCCGGTGAAATCGCGGTCGAGGCCGGGCAGATTTCAGAGGCAGGAGGGCGCCTTGCGGAGGGCTCTAGCCGACAGGCCGGCTCCCTTCAAGAGCTGGCGGCGGCGGTGGAGCAGGTGAAATCCAACATCGACCTCAGCGCACAGCATGCCGCGAAGGCCCGCACCCAGGCCAACAAGGTCAGCCACGATGCGGAGGACGGCAGCGGACACATGAGCGAGATGCTGGAGGCGATGGACGAAATCAGTGTTTCCTCCACGAATATCTCCGGCGTGATGAAAGCGATTGAAACTATCGCGTTTCAGACCAATATCCTGTCGCTGAACGCCTCCGTGGAGGCGGCGCGGGCCGGACAGTACGGCAAGGGCTTTGCCGTGGTGGCGGACGAGGTGCGCAATCTGGCGGCGCGCTCCGCCAAGGCCGCGCAGGAGACTGCCGACATGGTGAAGGATTCTGTTCAGCGGATTGAGCACGGCACGCGGATTGCCCGGGAAACTGCCGATGCGTTCCATAAAATTGTGGACGGCATCCATGAGGTGGCGGATCTGGCGGAAAAAATTGCCGACGCAGCGGCGGCGCAGGCCGCAGGCGTATCCGCCATCAACGACGAAATCGGGCAGGTGTCCGCCACGGTGCAGGCCAACTCCGCCGCGACGGAGGAAAGCTCTACCTCAACGGTTACCCTCTATCGGCAGGCTGAAGAGCTGAAGTCGTTGGTGCAGACCTTCAAGCTGAGGGCGAATTGACGTCGTTTCTCACAAAACGCCTATAAAAAGAACGGACCCTTGCAAGTATGATAATACCGGTCAGATATTAAGCAAAAAAGCAGGGTTTGTTACAAAAGTTTTAAATCTGCGTGAGTTGCAATTTTTTCAATGATTTTGTACTTGTCTGAAAATTCCTTGTATTTTCAAGGGGCATCACCGTTTCTTCAAAATGCGTGATTGCAATATTCTGAAATAATCTTAAAGCATATACGACACAGAGAATACACAGTGAAACCTAAAAACATCTAAAAATCTACACAGTGAAAAATTAGCTGTTTAGAATAGACTGTTCCAGTGCAGTCACGTATTCCGCCAGCTTGTCCGCCGCGCTGCGCTTGTGTCCGTCTCGCAGATGCGTGTAGACGGCCTCCAGAACCTGCGGCGTATCTCCTACGATCTCAGCCGCCTGCCGGGGGTCTATTCCAGCTTCATAGCAAATTGTGGCGAAGCTATGCCGGAGACAATGAGGCGTGATAGGAAATGTCTCTACGAGTTCTCCACTATCAAGCTGTTGGATTTCATTCAGCCCTGCCTCCCGACAATAGGCCCTCCACAAAGATTGAATTTCAGAGGCCCGCATAAAGCCACCGTCCTTGCCGGGGAACAGCAGCCCGATTCGGTTTTTAGGAATGCGCGCCGCCAGAGACGGAAGAAGCGGGATGTCTCGCCGACCATTGCGGCTTTTCAGATGATCTTCCAAGACAGGGACTTGCCCTGTGTAGGACAGTTTCTTGGTGATGTGAATGCAGCCCGCTTTGCGGTCAATGTCGCTGTAAGACAGGGCTAGAGCTTCGCCACGGCGGCAGCCGGTAAACATGAGAAAGTACCCCAGTGACACGTCTGCATCTTTCTTGTGGCTTTCCAGAAGCACTAGCGCCCGCTCCTGCTCATCCGTCAAGGACTCGCGCCGTTTCGGGGGCGGCGTGTGCTTTGGAAGCCGTACTTTGTCCGCGGGAGAGGCAGCGACATCCCCGGAAACCACGGCAGAATCAAATATCATTTTTACTACCGCCAATTCAATTTGAGCGGTATTCCGGCTGTGCGTTTTTGAAAAGTCGGAGATTTGCCGTTGCAAGTCCTGCGGTGCAACCTCAGAGGCATGTTTGTCGCCCAATGATGCTATTAGACGAGCCACAGCGTAAGAATAAACCCGGCGGGTGCTCTCCGAAATTTCGCTCTCGTGGGCGGTCTCCCATTCTTTTGCAATGTCCTTGACTTTCCTACCTTTGCTTGCGACTTCCTTGTAGGCTAATATCTTCCGATCTACCTCGCGGTCAGACTTGCCACGAAAGGGTACTCGCTTGCCGTTGATGGTCTTGATCGACTCATGAAGTCCATCAGGGCGTACATAGTATTTCGCCATAGTAATAAAATCCCCCTTTTCATCGCGTCGCAACTGTGATAATATAGGGGCGCAGAGGCCCCAAGGATAAATCCCCCTTGAAAAATCTGCTCTTGCCGTCCCGGTGTTGGTAGCGCCGGGACGGTGCTTTTTTATTTTGCGATAGTCATAATTATGTGGCAGGATGCGCATCTGGATATTCCGCGTAGTGAGTTTTTCATATAGATTTCAGCCGTTCCAGCGCAGACAGGGCACGTATAGCGTACGGCCTTTGGATACCTACGCTGGGGTAACGTTGACACCGCATCCACCGTGTGAAGAAACAAATCAAATTGTGCCTCAGAGAGCATTACAAGCTCACGCTTGGCAAAGGGTATCTTTTCTTAGTCATGACCCTGCCTTGACAAACAAGGGACTGATTACTTTCATTTGTAATTACAACATCGCAGTCGGCCCGATCTCTATTTAAGGAGAATAGGTACGTAATCCCAAGTACTCTGTCATAATGGTATTGCTTGCAGACGGTGCCACCATCTACGCAAAAAACGCCGATATCTCCGTCGGACAGCGCGTCGTGGTTTACAAACACCATTGAACCGTCCGGAAAATGCGGTTCCATGGAATCCCCCTGAATGCGTATCGCAAACGCCGCGCCCGCCGGGTCGTCCGGGCCCAATTCGTAAGGCTCGTAGTCCTGTCCGACCAGGGGGGTTGCGATTCCTGCGGCAGCGGGCTCCAGAAACAGGTTGATAACTTTGGGTTCCTGTTCAGATTCTGCATTTTGGAAGAATCGCGATTCATCCGCAACCCGTGCTATCTCCACATCGGTTAAATCCCTAACCGCCTGTTTACCCCAATTGTCTAAGCTGTCATAATCTTTTGCCAATTTTTGCGCCTCTCCTGAATAGGGGGAGGCGCTTTCTTTTCCTTGGTCTTGACTGATCCCAAGAGTGCTAATTCCTTCCCTCATAAGTTCGAGTATCGCCTTGCTTTGTGAGTTGATTCCACTTTTAAATCTGAATTTGTTTACAATATCTAATTCTTTATCACTTAAAGAAATTGTGTATCTTGCTTTTTCGGTCGCCATGCTTTGCACCTCCCATGTGCGCATTGTATCACGGGTTCACCACTTTGTAAAGAGAAAAGAGACACAGTGATGACTAAAAGTGATGCACTTTTATGTTTGAAATGTCAATTGAAAGTGCTGCACTTTTTGTAGTATACTCCAATTAGTACATCACTGGTGATTAAATATTTAAAGTGCAACACTTGGAGGGACTTATATGACTAATATGAAGCGCGTTACACTTTCGCTTCCCCGAGATCTTGAAGAAACCTTGTCCACCCTCAAATCAGACCCCCGCTTTATGGATATGACAAACTCCCAGATCATGCGCTACCTACTCCGCGTTGGGGCCAGAACAGAAAAACTCAAATCTTAATCAAGAAAGGAGGCCGTTAAGCCTCCTTCCTAAGAAACCTCTTTATCTCGGCGGACTGCACTTGGAACAGGCCGTGTACCCTTGGGACTTAGCACTGGATAGCGAGATAGCTATTTGGCTTTTCCGAAGATACTGGCATCCGTCACGGTGGTATTTCTCTCCGGTTTTGGTTACATACACAGTTACGGTTTTAGTATCTTCCGTGGTCTGGGCCGCTTTGCTCGTAGACGCGGTGTTACTGGCAGAGGTAGTCGTGCTACTTTTGACGGATGCTTTTCCGTCTATCACCCCTGCGGCATAGCCCGACTTATATCCGGCATCCTTGCCCGTAGAAAGACCTTCGTCGTACCCCGCAGAGTGACCAGTGTCCATTCCTTCATCGTATCCGGCATTCTTACCTTCGGCGTATCCCGTGTCGTAGCTAACCGCTAAGCCCTCTTGGTATCCAGAATCACGTCCAGCGGTTTCACCCGATTGATACCCTTCCGTGTATGCGGCATCGTGTCCAGCGTCTGCACCTGCTTGGTAAGACGCGCTGGAAGCTCCCACCAATATGAGAGCCGCAATTATACCACTGAGGATTCTCTTTCGCGTAAATCGCAAACCAACACCTCCCCAAAATTTACCATAATTCTACACCTTTCCCCATAAATGTTCAATGCCAATTAATTGGAGGTAAATTTGTGAAAAAGAAACAGTACAGGCCCGGGTGGACCCCACCTGATGCAGTTGCGTGGTGCGACTTCCACCAGCGGGGCATGAACTACCCATACATTCGGCGAAAGCGATGCCTGTTCCGCCGTCATTGCAGCCGCCCCTGCAAGCATCTGCAATGGTTTCCGGTAACGGCGGGACGAAAGGAGGACGAGCCCTCATGAGCAGGGAATCAGAATTTTACCGGGACAATTTGGAACAAGTGCTTGAGTATTCAAAAGGTCGTCAGATGTTGAATATCAAAGAGACGATGGAATTTACCGGAATCAAAAGCTATGCGACGGTAGGCAAGATGTTCCCGTTTTTCAACGGATATATCAGCGTTGCCACACTGGCCCGGTGCATGGCAAGGAAGGAGAAGTAATGAGCCAAAAATCAGAAAAGTACGCCCGCAACCTCACTGCACGCATGGACAAGCTGGAACAGGACTGCCGCTTTGTTGCGGCGCTGCACAGCATCAGCGATGACAAGGCAACGGAGCTGCGCCGCCGGACCCGCGAAAAGGCCCGCCTTGCAAGACAGTGGCGGCAGCGGTGTATATGGCTGGCTGTTGTTGCAGTGGTGCTGGCTGTGGCCTTGTGCCTGACCCTCAAGGTTAGGGCGGACGCCGCGCCGGTGGGGGAGTCTCCTATTGAATCCATTCCCATTGTGGCGGTGGCGCCGGAGGACTTTGAAAACGAAAAGATTGAAGCGGCTTTGCTGGAATGCGCCAATGTGATTGAGGACTGCACGGTGACATGGTACACATCAGACACCTGCAACAAGCAGCCGGGGGACCCGGCCTATGGCATTACATATTCGGGCTTGCCCGTGGTAGAGGGCCTTACCTGCGCCGTGGACCCCGACGTGATTCCGTTGTACTCCGATGTATTTGTCCGGTACGCGGACGGCACAGTGGAGCAGCTTTGGGCCACGGACACCGGTGTGAAGGGGAATGCAATTGATATTTACACCCCGGACTACGATTACGCCATCCAGTGCGGGCGGCAGAGTTTGACGGTGTGGTGGGTGGGAACGGAGGCGAAGACGGATTGAGTTTAACTATAAAGCCGATCCATCTAAAGCCAGCGCGGGAATATGTCAGATTATATCACCGGCACAATATCCCACCGGTCGGCGGTAAGTTCGCAGTGTCCTGCTACGACGGCGATCGGTTGTGCGGTGTAGCGATCTGCGGGAGGCCGACGGCCCGAAGATCAGATAACGGCACAACGTTGGAAATCTACCGAAATTGCACTGACGGGACCTATAACGCTTGCTCCAAACTGTACGGAGCCTGCTGCCGTATTGCAAAGGGGATGGGCTATCAGCGAATAGTCACTTACACCCTTGAAAGCGAAAATGGCGCATCCCTAAGAGCTTCTAACTTTACGTTCGAGGGGATGGCTGGTGGTGTAGCGTGGACTGGAACACGCCATCGGGATTACTACATATCGCCGGAAGAAATGAAGAACCGATGGTCAAGGGAGGTATCCTCATGAAACCCCACTACCTCATCTGCACCCGCTGCTATAAGCGGTGGAACGTATCCCGGCTGCGGGACGGGAGGCCTTACATATGCCCCGAATGCGCAAAAAAGTGCCGCCCCCGGTGTGCAAGACCGAAAGCGGCAAGAGAAAAAAGGTATATGCCCTATTATTGGGCGGGAAAGGTGATTTGTCAAGATGAAGACGGAAAAATGCCGCGATGCGCCCGATTCGCTCACCCGTGGGGAGGCCGCTGCCGCGCTGGGCGTGTCGACGTACTGGGTGGACAGGCTGGCGAGGGAAAACAAGCTGTTAAAAGACCCGCAGAAGCGAATCACTAGAAGTAGCTTGGAGCGGTTCCAAATTGGTAACGCAAAAAAGATTGAAGCGGCACAGGCAGAAGTGCTTCACGCCTACGAGATCGGCCTTTCCATGAATCTTATAGAAATCGTGGCGGACAACGCTATCCGCGACCATAGTATCCTGCTGCCCGGTAGACTGACCGCGCGGCAGTTCACATACCAGACTATCTACAATTACGTAATGAAGGAGAAAAAACATGGCTGCTATTAAATCCGAATTGACCCTCGGCCTGTCGCTGAGCAATGAAAATATTGAGGTGCTGACGCGCTTCTGTGAGTCCGTGGACTTCCTCAAATCGGCATCGCAGTCCGGGGCGGAAGTCAAGCTGCATTGGCCTGAGCCCGCAGCCGCGCCCGTACAGGTGACCACCCCTGCGGCAGTTATGCCCCCTTTCCAGCAGCCCCCGGTGTCCACGCCTGTGGCAAACCCTACCCCTGCGGCTTCACCTTCTGCCCCCAACCCCGCCTACACGACTGGTGTCCAGCCGCAGACCGCCGTACCTACCGCCCCTAGCTTCACCCCGGCAATTCCGGCGATCACCCCGCCCGCACCGGTAGCGCCTACCGCAGCCCCTACGTATACCATGGACCAGATTGCAAAGGCGGGAGCCGAACTGGCGCAGGCTGGCAAAATGCCGCAGCTTTTGGGTCTGTTGCAGCAGTTCGGCATTCAGGCAATCAACATGCTGCCGCAGGAGCAGTACGGAGCCTTTGCCATGGCACTACGCGGATTGGGGGCGCAGCTCTGATGCCAACGCCTGAATACCACGCCCGAAAGTCCCCGTCCTCCGCGCACCGCTGGATTCACTGCCCCGCCTCCATCAAGTTGAGCGAGGGCATCCCAACGACCACCAGCCCCTACGCGGAGGCGGGCAGACTGGCCCACTCCATAGCGGAGTTAAAAGCCCGTAAGCGATTCATGGTGTTGAACAAGCGCACGTTCAACGCGCAGTTGAAAAAGCTGCAAGAGGACGAACACTATGCCGCCGAAATGGACGGGTACACGGACCTGTATGTTGAAACGCTGGAACAGCACGCCATGGCGTTTCACTCCGCACCGTTCATTGCATTGGAAACCTCTGTCCCAGTGGGCATCTTCACGCAGGAACTCAAAGAGGACGGAACCCCGGCTACGGGAACTGCCGACTGCATCCAGATCGCCGAAGGGGTCTTGTGGATCACGGACTATAAAAACGGCGCTGGTGTGCCGGTGGACGCCGACTACAACCCGCAGATGATGACCTACGCGCTGGGCGCGTTGGCTATGTATGCACTGGTCTACGGCGACTCCATCCAGACCATCCGATTGACCATTGTTCAGCCTGCGTTGCACAGCGTGTCCGACTGGGAGATCAGCCGCGCGGAGCTGGAGGAATGGGGAAGGGAAGTCCTGACCCCTGCCGCAGTGCAGGCGGACAGGGAAGACCCCGGAGAGCCTTTCCCCGGTGACTGGTGCCGGTTCTGTCCCTTGAAGAACCAGTGCCGGGAACGGGCGAATAAGGTTCTGGCGGTGGAGGCGTTCGGCAAGAAGCTCCCGCCGCTGCTCTCTGATGCCGAAGTTGGACAGGCTCTCCAGCGGGCGGAGGGGCTTGTAGCTTGGTACAAAGACCTGCAAGACTATGCGCTGCAATCGTGTTTGGAGGGAAAGCAGATCACTGGTTTCAAGGCGGTGGAGGGCCGCAGCAGCCGCGCTTGGGACGATCTGGACGCCGCCTTTGCAGATATCCAGCAGCACGGCGTGGCGGAAGCCATTCTGTGGGAGCGCAAGCCCGTGACCGTAGCTGCCTTGGAAAAGGCGCTGGGAAAGAAGACCTTTATCGAAGCCGCTGGCGGGCACGTAACCGTAAGCCCCGGCAAGCCCACGCTGGTTTCTGAATCCGATAAACGCCCTGGTTTCAACGCTGCCGCGCAGGCATTTAACCCGATTAACTGAAAGGAAGTACATTTATGAACGCAAACACTTTGACCATCGGCGAGGTTCGCCTGTCCTACTGCAACCTGTTCCAGCCCAAGCCCCCCTTCAACAATCCGCAGGGGGACCCAAAGTACTCCACAACCGTCCTGCTGCCCAAGACAAATACTGCCACCAAGGCCGCGATTGACAACGCCATCAATACCGCGATTGGTACCGGCATCAGCTCCAAGTGGGATGGGAAGAAACCGGCGATGCTGGCGATCTGTGTTCACGACGGAGACGGCCCCCGGCCCAGCGATGGGGAGCCGTTCGGACCTGAATGCAAAGGCTGCTGGGTATTCACCGCGTCCTGCAAGCCTGATCGTCCGCCATTTGTCGTGGACGCCAATGTGCAGCCCATCCTCCAGCAAAGCGAGATTTACTCCGGCGTGTTCGGTAATGTCAACATCAGTTTCTTCCCGTACAACAGCGGCGGCAAGAAGGGGATTGGCTGCGGCCTGAACGGTTTCCAGAAGACCCGTGACGGGGAGCCTTTGGGCAACTCCGTTTCTGCCGCAGAGGCGTTCGGTGCAACTGCCTCGATGCCCGCGACACCGGGCTATGCTGTTCCCGGATATGCCCCTGCACCCGCGCCGGTACCTGCACCCGCCTATACCCCTCCTGTTGCCGCGCCTGCGTATCCTCAGCAACCTCCCGTCGCATATCCTCCCCAGCAGACAGCCCCCGTTTATCCGCAGCAGTGGCCGGTTGACCCCATCACCGGGCAGCCTGTCCCCAACGGTATGCCGGTCATGGGAATGTGATGGAACAAAACACGGGCATCACACTGGGGCAGCGTTTGGAAGCTATTGATGCCGGTTCCTTAAATAGAACAGATCGTTTGGCGCTGGCTCACACCTGCTTGAAATGTGTGTTGTGGGACGAAATCTTAGGACCCAAGCCAGAGGGATTTGATGATCTCCCGAAGTTTTCAAAGGAAGTTAAGAAACCATTTCGCCCGCGTCAGCACATGCGGTCGAAACGTGACTATACCGAGCCTGCGGCTGAGTCTATCGAGAGGATAGTGGGAGAAGCAAACATAAGCCGTTTTTGGTGGGTGGTCGTGTTTGGTAGAACGGAAGAAGACTGGTTCCGTTGGTATACCGTGGAGCGCTTTCTCAGCCCAGAAGAAAGAATGATTTTACAAAGGCCGCCACAGCAATCAGCAGACTGATCCAGTTTCGGAATTCTTTCCATCGGTCCGACGCCCGGAACTCCAGATAGGCTTTGCCAGCACTGCTTATTCGATATTGCACGGGCCAAGTCACTTCGAGACACTGCTCGTCAACTTCTGGGACCTCGAACTCATCTATGTGCGTGTCTGTGTACTTGTTTGTTTCCAGAGCATTGAACGCTCGGTATTCAAAGACTGGGCAGCATTTTTCAATCTTGCGATAATACATCCACTCATCATTCGCATTCATCCATTTCAGCAGTTTGACAGAGCTCTTACTCAGCACAAAACCGCCTCCTTTCGCCATGATTTTACCACTGGCGAAAGGAGGCGGCAACCCAAGGGAGGTAAATCATGCAGCACCACTTGAACATTGACTTAGAAACATACAGCTCCGTGCCGATCACAAAGGCCGGACTTTATAAATATGCGCAAAGCCCGGACTTTCAAATTCTGCTGTTCGGATACAGCCTCGACGGTGCGCCGGTACAGGTTTTGGACTTGACGCAGCCGAGGGCTTTTATCCCGCAGAATGTGGCAGGCTGGCTATTTGACCCGCAATGCGTCAAGCACGCGTTCAACGCCGCGTTTGAGTGGTACTGTCTCTCCCGGTACTTCGGGCTGGAGCAGCGCCGGGACTGGACGCCGGAAGTCTGGCTGCCCCAGTGGCGGGACACGCAGCTTCACGCGCTTTACTGTGGGTATCCTGCCGCCCTGAAGAATGTCGGCGCAGCCATGGGCCTGCCGGAGGACAAACAGAAGCTTCGCACCGGTGGCGCGCTGATCCGATATTTCTGCATTCCGTGTAAACCGTCCAAGACCAACGGCGGTCGAACTCGCAACCTGCCGCAGCACGACCCGGCAAAGTGGGACCTTTTTAAAACCTACAACGGCGGGGACGTTGTGGCAGAACAGGAAATAGAGCGCCGCCTGTCTGCGGTGCCGGTGCCGGACGATGTGCAGCAACAGTGGGTCCGTGATCAGATCATCAATCTGCACGGGGTATCGGTGGACCTGCCACTGGTGGACGGTGCAATCGAAATCGGCGCCGCTGTCCACGAAACCCAGTTGCAAGAAGCTAAAGACCTGACCGGCCTTGCCAATCCCAACAGCCGGGACCAGCTTTTGAAATGGCTGAATGAGGAACTGGAAGACGATCTGCCGGATGTCCGTAAAAACACGGTCACGGACCTGCTGGCGCAAGGCGTTCCCAGCGACAAAGCTTCCCGAATGCTGGAGCTGCGGCAGGAGCTTTCCAAGACCTCCACCAAGAAATACAACGCAATCGAAACCTGCGTGTGCGCCGATGGGCGTATCCGGGGCTTGCTGCAATTCTACGGCGCCAATCGGACGGGCCGGGAGGCGGGGCGGCTGGTGCAGGTTCAGAACCTGCCCCACGACACTGTACCGGCGGAAGCCGCAGCGCGGGAGCTGGTGAAGTCCCGCAATCTGGACGGGCTGAAAGCCATCTACGGCAACGTGCCGCAGGCGCTCTCCGCGCTCATTCGCACATCGCTGATTGCGGCTCCCGGAAAGACCTTTGTAGACGCTGACTTTTCCGCCATAGAGGCCCGCGTGATCGCGTGGCTATCCGGGGAGGAATGGGCGCTGGACGTGTTCCGTACCCATGGCAAGATTTACGAAACCACCGCCGCGCAGATGTTCGGCGTCCCCTTTGACCGCATCAAGAAGGGCAATCCCGAGTATGCGTTCCGCAAGAAAGGCAAGGTTGCCACGCTGGCGCTGGGATACCAAGGCGGTAAAGGCGCTCTTATTAACATGCGTAAGACGCTGGGCATGACGGAAGAAGACCTGCCGGAAGCGGATATGCCCGATATCGTCCGGCGCTGGCGCAGTGCCAACCCGCACACGGTCCAATTCTGGTATGACGTCAACGACGCGGCGTTTCGGGCGGTCACATCTGGGCAAGCCACGACGGTAGGCCGCGTGACCATCGCCCGGGAGATTTATCGGGGCGCGGGACTGGACTTTATGACAGTCCTGCTGCCCTGCGGACGCAAGCTCTACTACCCCGGCCCGCACATCGGCAAGAACCACTTCGGCGAGGACAGCATCATGTACTGGGGGCAGGACGGGGCCAACTGGAAACCTGTTGAAACCTACGGCGGCAAGCTGGTGGAGAACATCACGCAGGCCGTGGCGCGGGACTGCCTGTTCTATGCCATGGAGCAATTGAACGCCGCCGGATACCCCATCGTTTTTGATATCCACGATGAAGTGGTGCTGGAAGTGCCGGAGGAAATGGCCGATCTGGACAAGGTGGTGGAGCTCATGTCTCAGCCCATTCCGTGGGCGCCCGGTCTGCCGCTGAACGCTGACGGCTGGGTGGGGAATTACTTTAAGAAGGATTAGCACTAAGTTCTAACACCTGTCTTTTTATGGTGGATTATTTAACTTTGGCAGATTTTACAGAATTGTGAGCCCAGTGGCGTAAGCATTGTAACGCCCACACAAATTTTAAGTCTCCCTTTCTCGCGTAAAGATTTTTTGAAATATATATATTCTTGTGTTTGAAAGAAAGGTGCGTAGTCTGCCCCGTTAGCATACTCGCTATAGTGTACGCGGATCAGTCCTAACCTTTGAAGAGATGAAATAGACATGGCTTGTACTTCCAAATCTTTCTCATCTGGGTTTTCCAAAAATACATTTGTCATTATTAACTCATACCGCCCATCCGAGAGAGAATTGAAATATTCAGACTCGGCCTCGAGTTGCCTTACCGAAATATTTAACGCGTCCTTAGTGTCCCCCGCAGCTAAGCACAATCGATATTCTGCAATGGGCGATTCATCGGTAGTTATGTAGTTTAGATTTTGAGCATCAAGCGGAGACAACTGCTTGATAATTTCAACAAAGGAAGGGTGTACGGATTCTCTATAATCGGTGTTCATTGATTTCGCCAGTAGTTTTGCATACATAGTTCTCAACTCTTCACTATCCATACTATATGCTATGGACTGCAAGGCAGGCACAGCAACATATGATTCAGGGGAAACAATTTTACTTGGATCAACATCCGCCAGCTCAATCTCAAGAAGTTTCTTTGTCTTCTCTAATTCGTATTCGCGTTTTGTAATCCAAAGATCCAGCGGGATCAATGCCGCATTAATCGCACGGGGAATTCGGCCTAAGAACTTCCCAGTTTCACAAGCCGCGGGTTTTGCCAAATCATTATAAACTTCTGGCACAGCATTTAATACCGCCGAAGCGCCATCAACAATTGCGCTACCGTTCATCGCAACATCCCCTCTCATTTTCTCTTATATTACAAAATATCCCCAATTAATTCAAGAGGTGGTTACATGAAATACCAGCTAAAAATGCGTTTGTTTCTTTGTAAAGTCGGCCTTTTTTTCCTTCGGTTAATTAAATGCTTACTATTAAAAATCAAAAAGCTCGCCAAAGAAAAGTAAAACGAGGACTACGCAAAGGAGTGCCCCTCCATGATGACAAATGATCGAAAAATAATTATTTCCGCAGGCGCAAGCAGGTTGGCCAAGGTTTGGACCCGCCAGACGCTGCTGCTCTCGGAACTCTATACCCGGCTGGCCACGCCCGCCAGAGGCACAGAGACGCTTGAAACCTACCTGTCTCTGCCAAAGAACCAGCAGGATACCCTAAAGGATGTAGGCGGCTTTGTGGGCGGGGCGCTTAACGGCCCCCGCCGCAAGGCTGGCGCAGTGGCGGGCCGGGATATCCTGACACTTGACCTTGACCACGTACCCGCGGGTGGCACGGCGGACGTGCTGCGGCGCGTAGAGGCTCTTGGCTGCGGCTACTGCGTCTACTCAACACGAAAACACTCCCCGGCAGCGCCGCGACTGCGGGTGATCCTGCCGCTTGACCGCACGGCGACCGCGGATGAATACGAAGCCTGCGCCCGGAAGCTGGCGGACATGATCGGCATTGACATGGCCGACCCGTCCACCTTCGAGCCGTCCCGGCTGATGTACTGGCCCTCCTGCTGCGCAGACAGCGAGTATGTCTATCAAGCGGGAGACAAGGCCCTGCTATCCACCAACGGCGTGCTGGGACTATATGACGACTGGCACAACGTTGCTTCATGGCCGCAGGTTCCGGGCGCAGACAAAGCCCCCAAGCACCTTGCCACGCGGCAGGGCGACCCGGAGGAAAAGCAGGGCGCCATTGGCGCATTCTGCCGTACATACGACGTACTTCAAGCGGTGGACAAGTTCCTGCCGGGGGTTTACGAGCCTGTGCTGGGATTTGACGATCGCTATACCTACACCGGCGGCAGTACCACCGGCGGCGCAATTATCTACGACGGCGGCAAATTCCTGTTCTCGCACCATGCTACGGACCCCTGCGGCGGCAGATTGGTGAACTCTTTTGATCTGGTGCGCCTACACAAATTCGGAGATCAGGACGACGACGCAGCGCCCGGAACCCCGACGAATCGGCTTCCGTCCAGTACGTCCATGCTTGACCTGTGCAGGCAGGACACCGCCGTTTCTGAATTGCTGCACAAAGAGCGGGGCGCGGAGATTCTGGAAGCGTTTCAAAAGACCGACAGCCCCGCCAACAGCGAAGACCTTGCTATGTTTCTCGGCGGGCTGAAGGGCGAAGTGCTGACGACCGATGTGATTCGCCGGTTGGTGGCACTGTTGGGCATCCAAATCAAACTAAACGATGTGACGTGGCATGTGGAACTTTCCGGCTACCCACGAACATGGTCACGGGCCAACGCTGGGAATTTACTCCCGGTTCCACTGCTGGACCGGCTTAAATTGGCCGGCGTAAAAGGCGCGGCAAAAAACACGGTGGCCGACTGTCTGGACGTGATTGCAGAAGAATGCCGATTTAACCCGGTCACGGAAATGTTTCAAAATACACAGTGGGACTGCGCGGACCGTGTCACAGAACTTTATGATATCTGGGGCGTGACGGACCCGCTCTCCCAGACGCTGATCCGCAAATGGCTGCTGCAATGCGTAGCCATGGCCTACAATGACGAATACAGCCCACAGGGGGCTGACGGCGTGCTTGTCCTGCAAGGGGATCAGGGCCTTGGCAAAACAAGCGCCCTGCGCCAATTGGTGCCGTTGCCGCGCATGTTCAAAGAGGGCGCAAAGCTGGATCTACGAAACAAGGACACCTATATGCAGGCACTCAACAGTTGGATTTGCGAGTTGGGAGAGCTGGACCGCACCACCTCCCGCGACAGCGCCGGACTGAAAGCGTTTCTCACGCAGGATATGGACGAGTACCGCACGCCCTATGCGCACAATGCCGTACAGCGGCCCCGAAGAACGTCTTTCTGCGGCACGGTAAACCCCGGCGAATACCTGATTGACGACACGGGCAACCGCCGATTCTGGACAGTGCCGGTGGAATACATAGACCTTGACCGGCTGTTCGCAATTACAAATGACTGGAAGATGCAGCTATGGGCGCAGATGGCGGTAGAGTATCAGGCGCAGCCGGGAGGCTTCCGCCTGACGAAAGAAGAGCGCCAGCAGCTTGGCGGCGTCAACACCACATACACCCGCGCGCTGGACTTTGAAGACGAGCTGCGGGACATGCTCAATTATGAGCTCCCTGTTGACCAGTGGGGCGAGTTTACGTCGGCGCAGGTTGCGGCGCGGCTGGACGCAAAGCCGCCAGCAAATCGGCTGGGGCGTGTGCTGGCGAAACTGACGGGGGAGGACCCGCGGATATCCGAAAGAACTTTACATGGCCGAAAAATGTATACGCTTCCGCTCCTGAGCAATTGCGTCGTGTCCCCGTTCCCCATGGCTGCATCAGCGGAGGAAAGATCATGAAAGAAAGTGCAATTGAGGCCAAGCTGGTTCGCATGGTGCGTGACCGGGGCGGCCTGTGCTATAAATTCGTTTCGCCGGGAAATCCCGGTGTGCCGGACCGGATTGTGATTACTCCGGACGGGAAGACCATCTACGCGGAATTGAAAACAGAAGTTGGGCGGCTGGCGGCAATTCAGAAATGGCAGATAACCGAAATGCAAAAGCGCGGCATGGACGTGCGGGTGCTGAAAGGACTGCCGGAGGTCAGGGCTTTTGTAGAAGAGGTGATGCCGCTGTGAAATTTACGCCCCATCCGTATCAGCGGTATGCCGTGGAACGGATTATACAGGACCCTGCGTTAGGCCTCTTCCAAGACATGGGATTAGGCAAAACTGTGGAAACCCTAACGGCTGTCAACGACCTGTGGTATAACCGCTGGCAGGTTTCCCGAGTGCTGGTAGTGGCGCCGAAAAAAGTAGCCGAAGCAACATGGCAAAACGAGGCGCAGCGCTGGGACCATTTACAGCACTTGCGCATTGTTTCCGTGCTGGGTACATCAAAGCAGAGGGTCAAGGCGCTGTACACCCCTGCGGACATTTGGGTGATAAACCGAGAAAATATCCCGTGGCTGGTGGACTACTACCAGCAGGACTGGCCCTTTGACATGGTTATCTTGGATGAGTCCAGCAGTTTCAAAAATGCGCAGTCCAAGAGATTCAAAAAGCTGAAGCTGGTGCGCAGCCGGATTTCTCGTATTGTGGAGCTGACCGGCACGCCCGCGCCGAATGGCCTTGAAGACCTTTTCGCGCAGGTATACTTACTGGACGGCGGGCAACGGCTGGGCAAAACCATTACAAGCTATCGGGAGCAGTTTTTTACACAGGACTACGCGCACCCGGGGCAGCAGTACCGGACCTATTCGCCGCAGGATCACGCGGATAGCCGCATTCAGGATGCAATCTCAGATATCTGCATCAGCATGAAAGCAGAGGATTATCTGACACTTCCGGAGTTTATCGAAGATGATATTCCCGTCGTACTAGACCCGGCGGCGAAAAAAGCCTATGACAAGCTGGAACGGGAAACGCTGCTGGAAGTGGACGAAGACACGATCACGGCGGGCAGCGCGGCGGTGCTGAATGGGAAGCTATTGCAGCTGTGCGGTGGGGCCGTCTACGGCAACGATGGCGCTGTGGTCAACGTCCACGACTGCAAAATGGAAGCATTCATGGAGATCATCGAACAGCTTCACGGGGAACACGCGCTGGTGTTCTATTGGTTTAAGCATGAACGGGACAGGCTGCTGACGGAATTGAAAAAGACGGGCCTGTGCGTGCGGTCCTATCAGGGGCCAGAGGATGAAGACGCGTGGAACGCAGGGGAAGTGGACGTGCTGCTGGCGCACCCCATGAGCTGCGGCTACGGGCTGAATTTGCAGCAGGGCGGTCACCACGCAATCTGGTACACGCTGCCAAACTGGGCGCTGGAGATTTACCAGCAGGCCAACAAGCGGCTTCACCGGCAGGGGCAGCAATACCCTGTAATCGCCCACATCCTGCTTGTACAGGGCGGCGTAGACGAAGATGTATTGGCGTCGCTAAATGCCAAAGGAGACACGCAGGAAACGTTAATGCAGGCGCTGAAGGCGAGGATTGAGCGAGTGCATATGTAAAAAGAACCCCAGAGAGCGTAAATGCTCTCTGGGGTTCGCGGCTTTACACCTGAAAGAATTAGTCTTCAAGATCAATTTGAGAATTTACGTCTTGAATACTACCAACAGCAGAAAGAATCTCACTCCAATTTTCAGGAAACCCGATTCTATTTAGATCGACACTTGTGTGTTGGGCGAGCATTGCACGTAACCGAACTGCCGAAGACAGCTTGAGGCTCGTATCGGAGGACAGCTTGAACGCTAGGAAAATAACAGAAAAAATTTTATAGCCGTTTATTTTAGAACGATAATCGGAAAACATCCTTGCTCTTAAAAGTAAGTTTCTATTATATAGTCTACCATAATGCGCGCAAATGTTTCTCGCTTCTACAAAACATCCTAGCCAACTAGTCAAGTACCATTCTGGCGCTCTGTAGTTAGTTAAAGAAAATGCTTGCCTGTCGGCGGCATTAAGATTTTTAAACATCTTGGAAACTGCGCCAAAGGAAAGTATTTCAACGGCCGCCCATATAGGGAGAACGCCATCGTACTTTTCATTGTGGTGCGCAACAATCGGCGATCTGCATTGTTGCTGCTTTTCGCGTTCTACCTCTTGCTTAAAGCTCTCATAAAAATGCGGGTTTTGAAATATACCTGAACTTAAATAGCAAGTAGAGCAATATTTTTGTGACAAGTAATACGCGAGCTTTGTTTTAAACTCCAACTCGAATGGTTCGATCAACGATGATACGAGTTGTCTTAATTTTGTGTCAAAACAATATAAATCATATATCTGAAAAAAAGATACTCCGTTAGCGTAGGTAGGCTCAGCACTTGGATCGCAAGTGGGCGCGTACAAATCTAAACTGTACGCGTTAATTAGCCTATAATAATTTACCTGTGAAAGTATTTTCTCCGCGCCTTTCTCGTCAGTAAAACGCAACCCTCTTCTTTTTAATATCTCTACTTGCTCCCTGTAGCTTTTAGGAAGTTTAAGTGCCTCCATAATCCCACGTCCCCACAGAATATAAAAAAGACCTCCCGTGGTCCGCATACAATCCATACGGACTGCCTAGGCGTGGGAGGTTCTGTTATTGGTATAATACACAATTCAAAGTTGTTATGCAACTGGAGAAATACACAAAGCATACTTGTGGTGGACAACACCTAAAATACAAGCCCCCCACAAGATTTTGCGTATCTTAAAATTGTTTGTAGTATTTACACTACATAGAGTATGGTTATTTTAACCATACTCTATGCTATATATTTTAAAAAATTTTCTTTACTTTCTTACATTCCCGGGGTTTCCTACGGTAAGTCTTGATTATACCACACGGAGCTTCCGAATCAAACAAAATTTGAGTGCGCGCATAGGTAAAAAGGAACCCAGAGAGTGCAGCTCTCCGGGTTCCTTTTACTTCTCCCATTTGCCTTTCGCTATATCTATCTCGCACGCTACACCAGGATGCGCTTTCAAGGCATGTCGGGATGATACTTCATTGCAGCCGCCTTGTAGGCTTTCTTCAGGTCGTCCAGCGTCTTGCAGCTCTCGAAAAACTTTGTCATGGTGTGTTCCTCCTAAAATTCAAATTTTTATGGGCTCCAGCCTATTGCCGGACCGGAGCAGCGGCGCGGGGATTCTATGCGTGTCGCGTCTCAACGGCGTAGTACGCGGGGCCGTCAAACCCGGCCATATTGAGCAATTCGACGGTATCATAATTAGCCTTGCGGATGTCTGCGATTGCTTCATCGTTGGCATCCTGATAAATTACATCCGCCGCTTCACCGGTGACGTAACGGAGCATTTCCATCATTCCGAATGCTTTGCCGTTGTTTATGTTCTCGTGATACTCCATCATGCCAGCATCAAAGCCGAGGCCTTTTAATTCTTCGCAAATCCGCGCGGTGTAGGCGTTACGCCTGATCTCTCGGGTTGCGTACTGGATAATGTCTTGCTTTTTCATGTTCAAATTCCTTTCTGGCCTCACGGCCCGTCGTGGTGTTTGGTTTATGGCACAATCATAACGCGGCGTTATGCAAATGTCAAGCAGGCGACCCGCAAAATGCTGCACAATGATTTGCACTCCTTTTTGTCTATTTTGCATAATGGCGCGTTATGCCTTTATAGTGTATAGTAATCTTCATAGGAGGTGGTACGATGCCAGCAGACAAGTCAACACGGAATAAGCAAAACGCGCCGGCCAGGGCGAGATATGAGGCCAAAGCCTACCGGAAGTACACGATTCGCGCCAGAACTGACGGCGGTGACGGCTTCACTCCCGAACAATTGGAGGCCGCAGCCGAAGCCAGCGGGCAGAGCGTCAATGCGTGGATTATTGATGCAATCAAAGATAAACTGTGATTGATGCGCCAGATGGTTTTATGCCGTCTGGGGCGCTGATTTTGTGTGGGTGGAGTATGCGTAAACCGGGGTGAGGCAGTGGGTGGAGTAAAAGGGTGGAGAGGTGGGGCAGGGGTGGAGTAGCTTTTTACGTGCTACACCCGCGCGTAATGCTTGTGACGCAATGGTTACGGCTTAAAGGGTGGAGCAGGTGGAGTATTTCTATATTCTTGATTATTAGAGCGTATAGGGGGACATAGAGGGCATATACATACACCCTGTACGCTCTATACGCCCTAACACTAAAGATAGTAAACTTGCCCACCTACCACACCTGCCCCACCCTGAGCTTTTCTACCGTGGCGCATGGCTGCGCATCGCGTCTTTACCGCTTTGCGATTTTGGGAGAGAATGGACACGGGGCAATATAAAAAACGCGCGTGTGATTGCGATTTTCAATAAGAATTGCTTATATTGAACACGTAGCCAATTAAGCAGGGTTGTGATGGCCAATTAGGGGCGCAAATACGCAATATTTAACTGTTCATTAAGTGTTTTTGCTGATACATCAGGTCTTTTACGCGCAACTGTGTATTTACTGTGCTATTTGCCCCCATGAATCGGCTGATTTTGGCGCGGTGGCTGGGTTGGTGGCCTGGGTGGCCTGGGTGGCCTGGGTGGCCTGGGTGGGCTGGGCGCAGCTACGGGCTCCGCAGGGGGTCGACCGACAGGGACCCCGATGTCTAGGGTTTCAAGGTATCCGGGAGGAGTGGCGGAAAAAGGGCGGGCCCCTCGCTGGCAGGGTAGGTAATATACAGCACACGCATTCCGCGGTCCCTGAGAACAAGCCAGTTCCGCCCTGCGGATTTTACAGGATGGGATTGTGCATGCATTCCGCGGTCCCTGAGAACTTGGCGGATTTGCGCTCCCGGGCAAGGGGTGGCGGAAAATCAGGGGGTGGGGGTTTCACAGGTCGGGCGCCCAAAAATACCAAAGGCCCCCGTCAGTTTTAAAATATAACAACATTTACTAAAATGTTTAAAAAGTTATCAATATTTGCGAATTAGCAAAAAAATGACGCTTGAAATATATGGAAGCTTTGATATAATGCAATTAAGCATAGGTGAAATTGCATGGAAAGGCGGCGGCGGTCGTGGCAAAAAAGAGTACAAATAAAAGTCAGGAATACGCGACCGCCGACGCTTTAAAAGCGAAATGCGAGTCGTATTTTAGCCAGTGTGACGAAGACGAGGTATTGTACGGTGAGGCAGGCCTTGCGCTTTATCTCAACGTTACGATTAAGACGCTGCGGCGCTGGTATGATGGAGAGCGCCACGAGGATTTTCAGGATACCGTTCAAATGGCTTTCATGAGGATTCAAAACCAGATTGAGACGGACCCCAGATATCAGGAAAAAGGCATGGTAACTCGTGGTATTTTCCTGAACAAGCAGCCGCGTTTCGGCGGGTATCAGGACAAGGTTGAAGCGAGACAGGACATTTCCGTGAACGTAAATATGGGCAAGGGAATGGACGAATCGGATTTCAAGTAACGGAGGTCCGGAATGCGAATTTTGGAAATATCAATTCTGACATGCGCCCTGATACTTTTGATTGCGCTGCTGGTATCCATTCTGTGTTACACTCGAATCCGGCTGGCGGAGATCAAAGCGTGCGGAAATTTCAAGCCCGAACACGGGGACGAAGGGCGCACGCAGGAACTTGCAAAACCGTTTCCCGGCAGTGTTGATGAGGGCGTTGAAAATATTATGACGTACAGCGTAGGCGCGAAGGCCGGTGATTCGCTGTGAAAGTGCAGGATGTCTTCGACAAGGCAATCCGGCTGATGGACGAGCAAAACGAATCCACCGGAACGACCGTTACCGCCGATACGAAGGAATATCTGGTGAGAACGCCGGATATTTTAGATTCCATTCTTGCACGGGTAAGTTTATCCGTTGGCTGCCCTTACGTGCGGGTAACCGCGGCGGGGGATGAAATTCAACTTGACGATGCAGTTGTTTCTGGAGTGCTGCCCTATTATCTGGCATCAGCGCTGATTGCGATTGAAGCGCAGGACAGCGTACTTGCGGCATATTTTAGCAAGGCGGGCGACGCGGCGTTGGCTGTTATCGCCGCACGGCTTTCAAAAGCTGAACCGGGGCCGGTCGAGGACGTGTACGGCGGGCTTGAGTACGGGGAGTTTGCAAGATGGTGACGCGGGGATGGTATACGTGCCCCGGCTGCCACAGAAAGCTGATTAAAATAACCCGCAGTTCCACAATGTACCGTGTTCCGGTGTATTGCCGGGCCTGTCGGTCTGAATGGTTTCCGGCCATATGGAACGGAAAAGAGCTGGAAGCCGGGCAAGCGTTTCCACTGACCGGCGAAAAAATATCATAACAAGCTAGAGCGTTTAGCGCCAGAAGCACGGGAGAGATCCCGGCTTTTGGTGCTTTTTATTTTGCCATGTGCGGCAGACCAGCCGCCATGGAAAACAAGAACCGGCAGACCAGCCGGGGAAAGGTGATTTTATGGATGACGAAAACATGAACCCTGCCGAGGAAACTTCCGAAGCTACGGATGCTTTTCTGGACGGCTGGGAGCCGGACGGCGTAGAGAACTCCGAGACCCCGGAGAATGAAACGTCGGAGAGCAATACCGAGGAACCCCCGAATCCCAATCCGCAGGAGTCTGCGCCGGAGACAGAAAAAGAGGG
Source organism: Oscillibacter sp. (assembly GCF_032018205.1). Classification (GTDB taxonomy): domain Bacteria; phylum Bacillota; class Clostridia; order Oscillospirales; family Oscillospiraceae; genus Oscillibacter. Next base: position 270,472 of record NZ_DALZOY010000003.1, read on the forward strand.
CGCCGCGGCGGAAGAAACACCTCCCGGAAAGTCCGAAGAACCTCCCGTTCCGAAGCCGGAGACGGAGACCCCCAAGTTGTGGGCGCTGCGGCATCTGGGCGAAGAAAAGGCCGTGAACGAGCAGGAGATGACCGCTCTTGCGCAGAAGGGCCTTGATTATGATCGGGTACGGGAGAAATACGACGCGGCAAAGCCGGTCATGGAGATGTTTGCGCAGATGGCGAAGCAGTCCGGCATGACCGTTGAGCAGTACGTTTCCTTTGTGAGGACGGAAGCGAAAAAGTCGGCGGGTATGAACGACGACGAGGCGAAGCGCGCGGTGGAACTGGAAGACCGCGAAAGCGCTGTTTTGGTTAGAGAGGCCGAGGAGGCCGAAAAGCAGACTGCCGCCCAGCAGGCGGCGCAGGCTGAGAGTTCCGCAGAGGAGCGGCGAAATGCCGATATCGCGGAATTCCAGAAGACCTTCCCGGATGCGGCAAAGGACGCAGGCAGTATTCCGCAGGAAGTTTGGGACGCCGTGAAGCAAGGGCAGCGTTTGGCGGTCGCCTATGCGCTGTGGCGTGAGAAACAGGCACTTGCGGAGACTGAACGGGTAAAGCAGGAATCGGCGGCAAAGGAGCAAAACGCGAAAAACGCGGGGCGCTCCACAGGCAGTATGAAGACCGCCGGAGCGGAAAGCAAAGCCAGCGATCCGTTTTTAGACGGATTCGGTTCCTGATACGGTCCTCTCCGCACCCATATGACGAAAGAGAGGAAATCAAATGATCAATTACGCAACCAAGTATGAATCCAAGATCGCGGAGCGATTCAAGAAAGCATCCATCACGGACGCGGACTGTGGCCACGAATATACGTTCGTCAGCCCCAACAGCAAAACGATTCGTATTGGCTCTGTAAACACCGTTCCTGAGACGGAATACAACCGAACCGGCAGTAACCGCTTCGGCAGTGTCCACGATGTGGGCGATACCCTTCAGGAAATGACCTGCGAATGCGCGCCTGCATTCAGTTTCACCATTGATGCGTTGGACGGTACGGATCAGGCCATTGAAAAGTCCGCGGCTAAGGCTCTGCGCCGGCAGCTGGATGAGGTGACTGTCCCCAACATGGACAAGCGGCGTATCAAGAAGTGGTGCATGGGCGCAAATATCCAGTCTTTGGAGGCCACGGCTCCCACGAAGTCCACGATCACCGGCATGATTATCGATCTGGGCGCGAGAATGACGGATGCTCTGGTTCCGCTGGAGAATCGGACTCTTTACATCGGTACTGAGTATTACAAGCTCCTGAAGCAGAACCCGGATTATTTGGGCGTGGATGCGCTGGGCAAGGAAGCGCTGACCAAGGGCGTCGTTGGCGAGTTTGACGGCAACCGGGTCAAGCCTATTCCTTCCCGGTATATGCCCGCGGGTGTGTACTTCTTCATCAAGTACAAGGGCAGCACGGTTGACCCCGTGAAGCTCCAGAAGTACGACATTCTGCCCAAGGTGCAGGGTTATTCCGGCCCCGTGGTGCAGGGCGTGACCTACTACGACAGCTTTGTGCTGGGGACCAAGGGCGACGGCATCGCCGTGTGCGGCAACGCCACTGCGATTCTGGCGGCGCCTGCCATGGCCATCGCCAGCCACGCCGTTACAATTACCGCCGTTTCGGGCGTGGTGTTCAAGTATACGGTAGATGGCACGAATCCCCGGTACTCCACTACTGCCGAGACCTACACCGCCCCCGTGACGCTGGCCGAAGGTCAGACCATGCGCGCCATTGGCACAAAGGATGGCAGCGTTGGCGTTGAGGGGACCAAGGTCTACGAATAATCAATGAAATCAGGGGGCCGCAATGGCCCCCTGATCGGGATTTTGGGAAAGGTGAGCGCATTGGCATACAAGAGTTTTAGCAAAGCAGGCGGCGAGTTCTATGTTAATTTTGGACATGCCAATGAAAAGCAAAAACAATTTTATCAGGCCCGCGAGCTGTATGTATGCTACGGAGGCGCGCGCGGTGGCGGAAAGAGCCACGGCATTCGCGTGAAGTCTGTGGGCGGTGCGCTGACCTATCCCGGCATCCGAATTTTAATCATCCGCAAGCATTATCCGGATATGGAAAACTCCCTGATTACCCCGATCATTCAGATGGTTCCCATACAGATTGCCAGTTACAACCAGCAGGCGCACATTATGCAGTTCGCAAATGGCTCCACGATCAAGTTTGGGCATTACGACACCGGATCAGACCTTGAGTACCAAGGGCAGGAGTTTGACTGGATTTTCATTGATGAGGCGACCCAGTTTAGTGAGGCGCAGTTCCGCGTGCTGGGCGCGTGCCTGCGGGGCACTTCCAACATTCCCCGCCGGATGTATCTTACCTGCAATCCGGGTGGAATCGGGCATCTGTGGGTCAAGCGGCTGTTTGTCGATCGGGAGTATCAGAACGGCGAAAAAGCAGAGGACTATCGGTTCATTCAGGCAACCGTGGACGATAACCCGGATTTGTTAAAAGGCTCTCCCGGATACCTGAATATGCTGGACACGCTGCCCGATGATGTGCGGCGTGCGTGGCGGTATGGTGACTGGAACACGCTTTCCGGCATTTTCTTCCCGGAATTTCGCAAAAAGACTCACGTCATTGAACCGTTTGTTCGTGTTCCGCAGGAGTGGAAGAAATACCGCGCGTTTGACTATGGTCTTGATATGTTCGCATGTCTGTGGATTGCGGTGGATTTTGACGGGCGGTGCTATGTGTACCGGGAGGTGCAGCAAAGCGGGCTGATCGTCTCCGCAGCAGCGGCCCTGATGAACAGTCTGACACCGCCCGCAGAGCGGATCGAATTCACGATTGCCCCGCCGGATATGTGGAATCGACAAAAGGACAGTGGGCGCACCATGGCACAGATATTTATGGAAAACGGCGTGGGAATCCTCAAAGCGTCCAACAACCGAATTCAAGGCTGGATGGCACTGAAAGAGATGTTGAAGCCCATGCGTTCAGATAAAGACCGGCCCGGTCTTCTGGTAACAAACGAGTGTGTGGGGCTGATTCGGAATCTCCCGGCCATTCAGCACGACCAGAAAAACCCCTCTGACTGCGCAACAGAACCACACGACATCACGCACATATGCGATGCCTGCCGCTATTTTGCGGTTACCCGCGTGATGGGGGCACAGCGAATGAAAACGCGGGAAGTGGAGGAGCTGGGCGACGACGGCGAGGACTACGACGAGGGAATGACCGGCGGTGTGTGTGACGAGTCCTATTTGAACTACGGAGGGTAAACCATGGCGAATTCCATTCTGTCAATTAAACGCTTTTTGGGACTGAACGAGAATCCCGACGGCGATACCAAAATTAAAGACGGGGAATTGTCAGAGCTTCAGAATTTCAGGATTACCATTGACGGGCATTTGCAGGTGCGCCCCGGGAGCGCAACCGTTTTCGACCTGCGCACCGTCTGGGATGCTTGGTGCGCGGTCTCCGGAAATATTCCCTCCACGAATACACCGGAGTTTTCTGGAGCATGGTACGGCCTTGTGGGAGCCGCCGCGGTGCTCTTGTGTGCCTTTGGCGGCGTAATTTTCAAAGTAAATCTGACAGACTGGACCGCCGCGGCAGTCGGGACGTGTACGCAGGATAAAACGTCTTTTTTCGGCTTTGGCGGCAAGGTATATCTGTTAAATGGACACGAGTACAAATCGTGGGATGGCACAGAGTTTTCAGAGGTGGTGGGGTACGTCCCCATAGTTCAAACCGCAACTTCGCCCACTGGGGAGGGAACAACGCTTCAACCCGTGAATCGGTTGACCGGATTGCGTAAGGTAAAATTCTCTCCCGATGGGACCGCAGCGGAATTCCAATTGCCTGAAACCGACATTTCGGCAGTGACGGAGGTTTCTGGAACCGACATCACATATACCACGGATTTTGCGGCCGGAAAGCTGACATTCGCCAGCGCCCCTGCGAAAGGGGTTAATACCGTCGCTGTCACCTACCGAAAGGGGGACGGTGCAAGGGCAGAAGTTGCGGGGATGCACTTCTGTGAAACTTTCAACGGCAGCACCGATACCCGCGTTTTCCTCTACGGGGACGGCACCAACAAAACAATCTATTCTGGCCTTGACTATGACGGAAACCCAACGGCGGAATATTTCCCGGACCTCTACGAAATGTCCGTTGGCGAGAGCAACACGCCAATTACTGCGCTGGTCCGCCACTATTCCCGGCTGGTGGTGTTCAAGACCAACAGTGTATATTCCTGCCAGTACGGCACAGTGACGTTGGACGACTCCAGCACAACGGCGGCATTTTACTGTACGCCTGTTAACCGGGAATTGGGCAACGAAGCCATGGGGCAGGTTCGCCTTGTGGAAAACAACCCGCTTTCCCTGTGCTCCAGCAGTATCTACGAATGGAAATCAACCTCATCATCCGGGAACCTAGTCTCAGACGAGAGAACGGCAAAGCGAATCAGCGACCGGGTGTGGGCCACGACAAGCGGCATGGACTTGTCCCAGATTACTACGTTCAGCGACCGGGACAGCTATGAATTCTGGTTTTGCCTTGGGGACGAGGCAGTCATTCTGAATTATGCAAATAACTCATGGTATCGGTATAAGGGCATCCCCGCCGCGCAGCTTTTGAGTTGCGGCGGAAAGGTGCTGGCCTTTGCTGTCGACGGCAAAATAAGGCACGTCTCCCGGCAGTATCGGAACGACGATGGGGCAGCCATTGACGCGCGGGCGGCGACAGGCGCAATGGACTTTGGCAAGGAGTGGATGCGAAAGTATTTCACGCTGGTGTTCGTATCCATTCAGCCGGAAGACGGCGCGAGGATTTTAATTTCAGCAGAGAGCAACCGGCGCAGTGACTACCCGGAAAAAGCCGTGTCCGCCAGCATGGCGACTTTTTCCCATGTGAATTTTAATCGCTTTTCTTTCAACACCAATCGAAAGCCACAGGTAAAGCGACTGAAACTGAAAGTAAAAAAGGCGGCGTTTTACAAGCTGGTGTTCAAGAGTAACAGCGCGTCTTCTACGGCGACAGTGTTGCAGGCGGACATACAGTTGCGATATTCCGGAAACGTGAAGTGATTGAGGTGGGAACATGAGAAAATTCAGTCCGACGCCCCAAAACGTGTATAAAGAATACCGTGCGGGGCTGGATTTCAATAACAACATTGAGCTGTACCGAAATGTTGAGACCAATGAGAATTTTTTCATTGGGAAACAGTGGGAGGGGGTAAAGTCCAACGGTCTTCCAACCCCCGTATTCAACTTCTTAAAACGGGTAGTCCTGTTCTCCGTAGCGAACGTATCTACGGATAACCTGAAGCTCCACGCGGAGAATATGCCGTCCACGGGAGAAAGGGACCCCCACACCATGGAAGTCCTGACGGATATCATCAACGATCAGTTTGCCAATATCTTTGAAATGAACAGCATTGGTTCCTGCGTCCGGGAGTTTGCTCGAAATGCCGCAGTGGACGCGGATGGCTGCACGTACACCTATTTTGACCCTGACACGGATATCGGGCAGACGGCCCGCGGAGCTATCCGCACGGAGGTCTTGCAAAATACGCAGGTTACTTTCGGAAATCCCAACAGTCGGGACGTACAGTCGCAGCCTTTTATTATCATCGACCGGCGAATGCCGGTGGAAGATGCCATTGACAGGGCTGTTGCAAACGATGTTTCGGATGAGGATGCAGAGAGTTTGATTCAGCCCGACGACAAAGAGAATCTTTCCGACAGCAATCTTGACCGGCTGGGGGGCGGCAAAGTTACGGTGCTGCTCCGGCTGTGGCGGGATAAAAAGACCGGGAATATTCACGGGTATGAATGCACACGGGATTGCGTGGTTCGGGAAGAATGGGACCTTGGTATTAAGCTGTACCCTGTCACTTGGATGAACTGGGATTACGTACAGGACTGTTACCACGGGCAGGCGATGATTACCGGTTTGATTCCCAATCAGATTTTCGTAAACAAGCTGTTTGCCATGTCCATGATCTCCCTTATGACACTGGCGTATCCGAAGGTGGTCTTCGACAAGACGCGAATCAATAAATGGGATAACCGGGTGGGCGCGGCGATTGGGGTTAACGGCTCCGTCGAGAACGTGAGCAAGATTGTGGACCCGGCGACCATCTCCCCGCAGATCGCGCAGTTTATTGACCTCGCAGTCAGTTACACACAGAAGTTCCTTGGTGCCTCTGATGTGGCGATGGGAGATACCCGACCGGATAACACCTCCGCAATTATTGCTTTGCAGCGGGCTGCGGCAACACCTATGGAGCTGACGAAGCAGAACCTTTTAAAGAGCGTGGAGGATCTGGGCCGCATCTACATGGAGTTTATGGGCGAGTATTACGGTTTTCGGTTCGTCCAGATTCCAAACCCCTACGACACGGACAAACTGGTGGTTCCGTTTGATTTCTCGATCCTCAAAAAACTGCCGTTTCAGATCAAGCTGGATGTTGGTAACTCTTCCTACTGGTCGGAAATTGCAAGTCAGCAGACGCTGGATAATCTTTTGATGCAGGGCAAAATTTCCACAGTGGACTACCTGAAGCGCCTCCCCGCCGGGTCCATCACTGATCGTGAAGCGCTGATTAAAGCCATGCAGCAACCACAGGCACTGCCGCAGGATGGTGCTTCCGGTGAAGGTGCACCGTCGGGTGGCGAAAGCGTCCCGCTGGTGGGAGGACGCGGCAATCACGAGTTGCAACGGAAAATCAACCAAACGGGAGAAGTCCCGCAGGTAATGTGAGGTATATCAATATGGCGTTGAGCAAATTCGAAAAGGATATGCAGATCATTCAGGCATTGGATGATGAGCCTAATGACGTGGGCGGATTAACTTCTGCCGATCTAAAGGCCGCGTTTGACGAGGGTGGAGAGGCGCTCAAGGCGTTTTTGAATGGAGTGCTGATCCCGGCGCTGGATACCTACATAGCGCGGACAGATAACCCTCACGCAGTGACCAAGGGGCAGGTAGGGCTTGGTAACTGTGACAACACCGCAGATGCCGATAAGCCTGTGTCTGCGGCGCAATTGGCAGCCATTGCAGGTGTTGTCCTCGGGCAGATCCCGGACGCATCGCTGACCATGGCGAAGATGGCGCCATCGGTTGCGGCTTTGTTCCACAACCGCAATCTACTGGACAATTGGGATTTCCGCAATGCGGTCAACCAGCGCGGGGCGACATCGTGGAGCAATTCGTACGGAATTGATAGATGGCTATTATCGGCGGATAACTCGACGGCTACGTTCATTGCCGGAACCGGAATTATTCTAAACAACGAGTTCGGAAATTGTTTTTTCACGCAACTCTTTGAAAAAAGCTTAAGCATAAATACCGTTTATACACTAAGCGTCATGTTGGCTGATGGTTCCGTAAAATCATTTACGCATATCGCGAACGGCGAGTATTCCGTTGTCGATGGCATATTTTTTGGAATCGGATTTGGCGGCAGTTCGCAGATTGCTTTTGGGCCGATTGAGGGAAATGCAATTACTGTACAGGCTGCAAAATTGGAACGCGGTTCCGTCTCCACTCTTGCAAACGATCCGCCAGCAGACTACGGAGAAGAACTGCGGAAGTGTCAAAGATATTATGAAACAATACCCGGTTTTCGATTTTATATTGGGGCAAGGAGCCCTTGGAGTATCGCTACACAGACAAATAAAATTCCATTTAAGGTCACAAAGAGGACTATTCCTGTCGTGACTTTTGAATATGAAAAGTCAAGCAATCCGGGCGTTTGGGTTGCTGCAACTGCAAGCCATCCGGACACCGATGGATTTACTGATTACAATACAGCGTTTGATTGCGATTACGTTGGCTTTGGAAATGTTGTTGCGACGGCTGAAATGTAGGAGGTATCTAAATGGAAATTCAAAAATCAAAAGTTTTTATCAAAACCGACACCAGTACACCTCCGTGTGTCACGGATTGCAATGGTGGCTACACTGCCCCCGCAGACTTGGTAGGGTGGGTAAAGATTGATGAGGGGACCAGCGACCGTTACAACCTTTGCGCGTCCCACTATTTTGACGGCGGGCTATACACCAAGGACGGTATCCCACGGTATAAATACGCGGACGGCGTTTGCAGTCTGCGCACGGACGCAGAGATTGAGGCGGACAGAAGCCCCACCCTAGGCAATATCGTAGCGGACAAGCTGGCGGAAATCAATGCCGGGTGCGACGCGGCCATTGCGTCGGGGTGCGGCGTGACGCTCTCGGACGGCACGGCGGGGCACATCAGTCTGACCCTGCCGGACCAGATCAACCTCAGCACGGCGCAGGCGGCAATTCTGGCAGGGGGCAGCGGCTATGCCTATCATCTGGACGGGGCGCTGTGCGAAATCTACACAGCGGAGGACATTGCCATCATGGTAAAGGCGGCGACCGCGCACATCCTGTACCACCAGACCTACTGCAACCACGTCCGGGCATGGGTGAAGAGCTGCGAGACGGTTTCGGACGTGCAGGCGATTACATACGGGGCGGAGCTGCCGAAGGATTTGGCGGCGCACATGGCGGCGGTGCTGGCCGCTGCGGAGGGCGGCAATGAATAAGGCCCGGGACGCGATTCTAAGCGGCCTGCTGGCGTGCTTTGTGGGAACCGCGTACTTTCTCATGGAAGTGGGCTGGAAGACCGCGCGTGGCCATCCCGAGGGGATTAGCTGGACCATGCTTGTGCTGGCGCTGCTGCTGGGCCTTGTGATGGAGCGCATGGGGGCGGAACTGCCGTGGAATTGCCCCATCTGGGCGCAAGCGCTTTTATGTGGCCTTGCCATCACGGCGGCGGAGTTTCTTGCCGGGTGCATCGTCAATCTGTGTCTGGGCTGGGGTGTATGGGACTATTCCCATATGCCGGGAAATCTGATGGGGCAGGTATGCCCGCAGTTTACGGCGCTGTGGTGCGCTGTGAGCGGGCCGTTGATTGTGGGGCTGGACTGGATGCGGTACGCCGTCAGGGGCGGCGAGAGGCCGCGATACTTTTTGAAATAAGAGGGGATCGGGAATGGAACACAATGCGTTGTTAAATACAAAAGCGGCAATTACCACAATTCTGGCGGCGCTGACGGCCTTTTGGGGTTGGTTCGGGTGGCTGGTGGTGGTCTGGGTGGGCATGATG
>NZ_DALZOY010000004.1:0-25439 GCF_032018205.1 Oscillibacter sp.
ATTATATATCAAAATCCTTGAGAATAGGGTGTCAACTTTATTTATACAACATCATACTGACATCAAAAATCCGGCCATTTGAAAAAGGCAAGGACGATTATCAGTTACCACCATTTTTCAATGCGTTAAATGCGATGGGTGACACTAAAAGGGATGAAGCAGAAACATTCTCGAAATTCAATCGTGATTATCTAACGTTTTTGAATTTCATTGATAATGGTTGGCCGTTTATCAGACGACTACATGAAATATGGCTTTCAGATAATCATCAGTTTTTAGCCGAACAAATGAGAGACCAGTTGCCGACTGACATTTTTCCGTTGAATAACGACTTGGAGTATCTTCGCGGTATTCATCAACTATTCTTGATGGGCTTTCGCTCGGTACTACCCAAAAATTTCTATGACTATACAACAAAGTCCATCTGGAGCAATATAATGGATGTGGCAAAAGCTAATCCAACTGGATATAACGCCCTGACAGAGTTTTTTCACAAAAATGATTTGCTCAAAGAGTATGAAGAACGAGTATTAAAGGTGCTTAATAGCTTTATTGATAAGTTCCCGTTTTTCATTACAGCCATTGGATTGGAAAGCTATGTAACTGCCCCGGATTTAAGTAAAAATGGTACGACAACAGTATCGTTTGAAGATGTAAAGCATTTTTATTTGGAGTGTTTTGAAGCTATTGGCGAAATAATAGCGATAGTTCTTGCATATAACAACCTAAAATATCGTAACGACCCGTTCTCAATGCCTGACTCTACTTTCAAGACGGTTAAAACACTTCAAGACTTCATTAATATGCGAAACAAGGGCAACAAGATTACATTTTGCAGTTCTGACGAGGTTTTTAATAACATAATCGCTTTGGATACTGATAACGGTCTAAGAAATGCCATAGGCCATGATAGCTATTCCTACGATGGTGTAAGTCAAACTATAATCTATTATTCTTCTGGAACGAAAGGGACAGGTGAGTCGGATAAGATATACCTAATAGAATTTATACAGAAAGCGTTAGGGCAATTCTATACGATTATTGTTCTAATTGAATTGCTTTATCAAACAAGAAAGTTTTACTATGTCCAGCATGGGCTTATTCCAATTAGCCCTGATGTGTTTGAGCGACAGGAGAAACGGAAAGTTGGCAGGAATGAACCATGCCCCTGCGGTAGCGGGAAAAAGTATAAAAAATGTTGCGGCTTCAATAATTAATCAGAGAAAGCCCGCCCACTGTGGCGGGTTTTCTTATGCCCAAAATCAGGAGGTGACAATGATATAAACTCCAAACTTACCCATGTAAGCCTGTTTTCCGGCATAGGGGGCCTTGACCTTGCGGCGGAGGCGGCGGGCTTTGAAACGGTCTGCCAGTGCGAATGGGCGGATTTCCCCTATGTCGTTCTTGAAAAGCATTGGCCGGATGTGCCGAAATTCAGGGATATTACCACTTTCACAAAGGAGGCTTTCTTTGGGCAAACAGGACTTAAAACTATTACCATCCTCTCAGGAGGATTTCCATGCCAGCCGTTTTCAACAGCAGGACAGCGGAAAGGATTTGCGGATGACCGCTACCTATGGCCGGAGATGTGCAGGATTATTGCAGAACTGCGGCCCCGTTGGGTGCTTGGGGAGAATGTTGCTGGCTTCATCGATATGGGGCTCGACAAAACGATCTTTGACCTGGCAAAAGCGGGATACGCTGTTCTCCCATTCGTATTTCCGGCTTGCGGTGTCGGCGCATGGCATGAGCGCCAGCGAACTTTTATCGTCGCGGCTGATGTTTCCCACGCCCCTTGCCTCCGACAAGGGTACGAACCGGGACGCCCAAAACCTGGATGTGTACCTGTCGGACAATGGGATTTTCCGCAAGAAGAACAAAAGCGGTGCGATCTGGAGCCTTCCGCTCTCGGCGGCGGTGTTCTACCTGACCCCCATAGCGTCGGACGGTTTCCGCTCGACCCTGAAACCCTCTGCCTTCAACCCGGCGAAAAGCGGGAGCAATCTGGCGGCGCAGATTATGGCAATGGAGCGCCCGGTATCGGATACGGCGGCGCTGAACCCCGATTGGGTGGAATGGCTGATGGGCTTCCCCCAGGGATGGACGGACGTATCCTGTGGGCGCGGGAGCCGGAGGGTATCCCCCGCATGACAGAGGACACGGCGAACCGCGCCCCACGGCTTAAGACCCTGGGAAATGCTGTTTGCCCTCCCCAGGCATATCCCATCTTTCGGTATATCGCAGACATTGAAACCGGGCGCTGTAAAGGCTGGTGCGCCTTTGGAAAGGCAGGTGATTGTAGTTGAAAGAGTACAAAGCGCCGGATAAGGTCATGCAGAAAATGACCCGTTCAGGTGCCGTGGCGGAAAACCTCTCCACAGGTGAGGCGGAGCCGATCAGCACCCGCCCCGCCGAGGATAATATTTCGAAGCAGCCGGTAAACACAGCGGGCAAGGTGCTTGACCGTATGGATGCGGCGCATACCCGCCGTTCATCAAAAAAGGCGGCGAAGAAAGCCAATAAGATCGTCGCCCAGGGAATGGAGGCAGCAAAGCGCCCATCCTCCCGCTTACAGTTTACGGAAGAAGAACGGGCCGCCCCCGATTTGCAGGAAGCCATCCGCCGGTCCGATAAGGCGGCGGATAAGCTGGACATGGCGCGGGAGAATATCCCGACACAAAACAAACTTGTCCGTGAGCGCACCTTTGATGATGCCACGGGCAAAGACAAAACCCGGCTCCGCTTCAAAGAGGCGGAAAAACCCTTTAACGGAAAGATGAAACACAATTCGCTTTCCCGCCCTGTTCAGGAGGTTGGCACGAAACTCCACGGAAAAATCCGTGAGGTGGAGAACGAGAATGTGGGTGTGGAGGGCGGCCATGCAGCGGAGCAGCTTGGGGAAAAGGCTGTTGGTAAAGGGTATCGTCTTATTAAAGGCGGTATCCGGCGCCATAAGCTAAAACCCTACCGGGCAGCTGCAAAAGCGGAGCATTCCGCAATCAAGGCCAATGCGGATTTTCTCTATCAAAAGGCGCTCCATGATAACCCGCCCCTGGCTGCCTCCAATCCCGTATCCCGTTTCATGCAAAAGCAGCAAATCAAGCGGAATTATGCTAAACAGATACGGGATACCGGGAAAATGGCGCAGAAAATGGGCAGTGCGGTGAAGTCTGCGGCGGTCAAAGCAAAGGAAGTCGCAGAGAAAGCCGCTTCCTTAGTTCGCCGCCACTGGAAAGGGTTGCTCTCCCTGCTTGTCTTGGGGATTATGATTATCTTCCTGATTGGTGGGCTGCAATCCTGTTCTTCCCTGTTCGGCGGCACCTCGTCATCCATCATAGCGTCATCCTATCTTTCGGAGGACTCGGATATGCTTGCGGCGGAGGCGGCCTATTCCGCTATGGAGGCAGAGCTTCAACATGAACTGGATAACTTTGAAAGCCTGCACCCTGGGTATGACGAATACCGCTTTGACCTGGACGAGATCGGCCATGACCCCTATGTGCTGATTTCCATTCTTTCGGCGCTCCATGAGGGCGTCTTTACCATAAACGAAGTGCAGGGCGACCTTGCCATGCTCTTTGAAAAACAGTACATTCTTACGCTGACCGAGATTGTGGAAGTGCGTTACCGTACCGAAACCGACACCTGGAAGGATGACGAGGGCAATGTTCATACAGATACCTATACCGTGGCGTATAACTACTACATTCTGAATGTGGAACTGGAAAACTTCAACCTCTCCCATCTTCCCGTTTACATTATGGGCGAGGACGCTTTGGGCCTGTACGCAATGTATATGTCCACTCTCGGCAACCGCCCCGACCTGTTCCCCGGAGGAGCCTATCCAAATGCCTCTACGCTGAAAGAGCCGACCTATTACGATATTCCGGCGGAGGCATTGGAGGATGAAACCTTTGCGGTCCTGATTGCCGAGGCGGAGAAGTATATCGGGTATCCTTATGTTTGGGGCGGGAGCTCTCCCAAAACTTCCTTTGATTGCAGCGGCTTTGTTTCCTATGTTCTGACGAACAGCGGCCTATGCAATACGGGCAGGCTTGGAGCCCAGGGGCTTTACAATATCAGCACGCCCGTAACCGCTGCCAATGCAAGGCCCGGCGACCTCATTTTCTTTGTGGGAACCTACGACACACCGGGCGTATCCCATGTGGGTATCTATGTGGGAGGCGGGATGATGTTGCATTGCGGCGACCCGATTTCTTACGCAAGCATTGAAACAAGTTACTGGCAGAACCATTTTTACGCCTTTGGGCGGCCACCTTATTAAAATGAATTGGAGGTATTTTTATGGCGACCATTGATAAAATCCGTGGTGATATAGCGAAAACCAAAGTAAAGATTGCGGAGCAGCAGAAGCGGCTCCGTGAACTGGAGCAAAAGGCAGCGGAGGAAGAAAACCTGGAGATTGTCCGTATGGTGAAAGCGGTGAAGCTGGAGAACAAGGAATTCTCCGCTTTCCTCAAAGCCTATGCAAGCGGCCTGATCTCCCTCCCCGCCGATATGCAGGAGGAACTTTCTAAAGGACAAGAGGACACCGAAGATGAAGAATAAGAAAAAGCGTATATTGTCCGCTCTTTTGGCCGTTATGCTCTGCATGGCGGCTTTTCCTTTGACCGCCTTTGCGGGCGGCGGGCCGGAATGTGAGGATCCTATCCCCGAACCAGCGGAGGAAACCACGGGCGGCTATGAACCGGAGCCTCTTACCCCGGAGGGCAACATGAGCCTTGTGGATGACATTGAGGGTGAGGCTTCCGGCGATAAGCAGTTTATCACCGTCATTACCAAAAACGGCAACTACTTTTATATCATCATTGACCGGGCGGAGGATGGCGAGAATACCGTTCACTTTCTGAACCAGGTGGACGAGGCCGACCTTCTGGCCTTAATGGAGGATGAAACCGCCTCCGCTCCCACGCCTCCCGCAACTTGTATTTGTACCGATAAATGCAAGGCTGGAGCAGTTAATACGAACTGCCCCATTTGCAAAAACGATATGACAAACTGCATGGGGAAAGAAGCTGCCGCCGAACCGGAACCGGAGCCTGAAAAAAGCGGCGGCATGGGCGGTATGCTGATTATTGTACTTATCCTTGCCCTGGGCGGAGGCGGCGCCTACTACTATTTTAAGGTGCTGAAACCTAAACAGTCGGTAAAGGGCGGCTCCGATCTGGACGACTACGATTTTGAGGACGACGAGAAAACCGAGCTTGAAGTGTTGGAGGATGAACGGGAGGACAAGGTTTAGTTCCAATCATTTTCGGCAAAAGGAAGAGGACTTTATGGGATTTTTCCATAAAGTCCTCTTGACTTTTGATTAATCAATTTAATCTTTCTTTGTTATTTCTTGAAGTATTTCTAAAAGTAACTTTTGATAATTATATTTGTGTTTTGCTCCTTCCTCGTCAAAGTACATAATGGCTGATTTACTAACACCCAATGCTTCACTATATTTTGATAGCATATCTAATGATGGATTTTTGTTATTTGCTTCAACTTCGCTAATATATGTTGATGACACATCCATTTTCGCAGCTAAATCTTTTATTGATAGTTCATTTACCATTCGTAATGCTTTTAAAACATTACCTAATCCTCCTTTTTTTTCATTATCTAATGATGTATCCATTTAAATTAACACCTCCTAATATTCAGGTATGCTTCCTTTGCGCTCAGTAAATCCGGACAACGTAGCCGGAGGTTGCGCTCGTTGCGGGACTTAACCCAACATCTCATGTAACGAGCTGACGACAAGTATTCAGCAATCTTAGTGTCCTTGCGAGGAACTCTGTTCGACTTGCATGTGTTAGGCACACCGACAGCGTTCATCCTGAGCCAGGAAACAATTTTACTTTCTAACTGTTCATAATTCCAATCTCAGTAAGTCTGTTTCAATAAAAGGTATGCTCCAAATATTCATGATAGAACAAAATCCACTATTTGTTTTGAATCAACACTATGTAGCTTGTCCAGTATTAGCTTGTCCCGTAAATAAATAATAATTCTAAGTAACATAATCAATTCTCCTGTTCGATTTATATTGAGTAATGAAACATCTCGATTGAGGGGTCATGGCCTCTCCTATTACTGTTTTGCCAGAACCGAATATTCAGTAATAGGAGAGCCAATATGCTTATATGTAGTCATCCTATTTGTGGCTTAACCACCACAAAAAAACCTTCAGGATAGCATCAACAAGCATTTTGGGGATACCATGACGCTCACACCACTTCGCAAACCGAACTAAGCTTTCCCAAATGCGAAGCATACGTTTTTTCCAACGAGAGTTCATTACCGCGTCCTCCTATTCTATTTTGAGAGATTGCTCAAGTGCGCTTAATCATGATCCCCACCAGCCTTTCTAATCCCCCGAAGGAGTCCGCTATGACATAAAATTAATTTTCTGCAAACACAGCATACCACGCATATAAGTAACCGTCAACAACTATTTGTAAATTTTTTAAACATAAGGAGAGGATCCCTATGCAACTAATTATCGCAGAAAAACCGAGCGTTGGGGCGGCGATAGCCGCCGCCCTGGGCGCTACAGGCAGAAAAAGCGGATACATTGAGGGTAAAGGCATTATCATTTCCTGGTGTATCGGCCATCTTGTGGGCCTTGCCGACGCAGGCAGCTATGACGAGCGTTTCAAGAAATGGCGGTATGACGATCTTCCCATCCTGCCGGATGAATGGAACTATGCCCTCTCTCCCGGCAAGGAAGAACAGTTTGCCGTTCTGAAAAGCCTTATGGAGCGCCCGGACATTTCCGAAGTGGTGAACGCCTGCGACGCAGGGCGGGAGGGCGAACTTATATTCCGTCTTGTGTATGAAACGGCGGGCTGCACAAAACCCATCTCTCGCCTTTGGATTTCCTCAATGGAGGATACCGCCATCCGTGAGGGCTTCCAAAGGCTGAAACCGGGCGCGGAATATGAGGCGCTATATCAATCGGCGCTCTGCCGCTCCAAAGCGGATTGGCTTATCGGCATTAATGCTACACGGCTTTTTTCCGTTCTTTATCACAAGACCCTGAACGTGGGCCGTGTGCAGACCCCGACACTCGCCATGCTCGTAGAGCGGGACAGAAAAATATCCAGCTTCATAAAAGAGAAATACCATCTTGTCCGGCTGGAGTTGGAGGGTATGGAGGCTACAAGCGAAAGAGTCCCCGATATTTCAGAAGCGGAGCGGATGAAAACGGCTTGCCATGAACGGCAAGCCGTTTGTGTTTCCCTGAACAAAGAGAAAAAGACGGTGAAGCCGCCGAAACTCTTTGATCTTACTACTTTGCAGCGGGAGGCGAACCGCACATACGGCTTCACGGCGAAGCAGACCCTTGATTACGCCCAAAGCCTCTATGAGCGGAAAGTCATTACTTATCCCCGAACTGACAGCCGTTATCTCACTTCTGATATGGCGGATACAGCGGCCGACATTCTGAAACTGGCGGCGGGGCTCCCACCCTTTGATGGGGCCCCGGCCTTTTCCCCAGATGTGGCGGCTCTGCTCTCCGATAAGGATGTGTCCGACCATCACGCCATCATTCCCACAATGGAGGCGATGAAAACAGACCTTGCCGCCCGGCCTGTGGGGGAACGCTCCCTGTTTTTTCTGATCTGTTGCAAACTTCTGTGTGCGGCGGGCTCTCCCCATGTATTTGAAGCAATCACGGCGGTATTTGAGTGCGGCGGCCATAACTTCACTGCAAAAGGGAAAACCGTGCTTGCGGAGGGCTGGAAAGTCTTTGAACGACTGTTCCGCGCCTCCCTGAAAGAAAAGCCGGAGGATGACAGCGAGAGTGAAAGCGATCTGCCGGAGCTTGTTCAGGGCAGGATTTATGAGCGCCCCGCCGCTTCTGTGACGGAGCACTACACCGCCCCTCCGAAGCCGTACACCGAGGATACGCTTCTTTCCACTATGGAGCACGCAGGCAAAGATGATATACCGGAGGATGCGGAGCGGAAAGGCTTGGGCACTCCTGCTACAAGGGCGGCCATCATTGAAAAGCTGGTATCTTCCGGATTTGCCGAGCGCAAGGGCAAGAGCCTTGCCCCTACAAAGGACGGTATCAACTTGATTACCGTCCTTCCGGAGGTTTTGACTTCTCCGCTCCTGACCGCCGATTGGGAGCAACGCCTTTCCAAAATTGCAAAGGGTGCTACCGATCCGTCAGCCTTCATGGAGGATATTCAGAAAATGGCAACGGAGCTTGTGGCGGCCTATTCCCATATCTCGGAGGACGGACAAAAGCTGTTCGCTCCCCAAAAGGAGCCGGTGGGCGCCTGCCCCCGCTGCGGGGAACAGGTATACGAGGGCAAAAAGAACTTCTATTGCGGAAACCGCAGCTGTGGGTTTGTCCTCTGGAAGAATGACCACTTTTGGCTCTCTCGCAAAAAGGAACTCACAAAGAAGATGGCCGCTGACCTTTTGAAAAAGGGCCGTACCAAAGTCAAGGGGATGTATTCCGAAAAGAAAGGTTCTGCCTATGACGCTACGGTACTTTTGGATGATACGGGCGGCAAGTATGTAAATTTTAAACTGGAGTTTGAGAAGAAAAGAGAACAAGCGCGCTAAGGAGGTGCTTTGAATGTATAACTACGACCACGATTGCCCGCTTGAAGCCTACATTACCAATCTCGGCAAATACAATGAGGGCGAGCTTGTGGGTGAATGGGTGAAGTTTCCCACCACCTATGAGAAAATGCAGGAGATTTTTCAGCGTATCGGTATCGGCAAGGAAGATGAATTTGGTAATGTCTATGAAGAATGGTTCATCACCGATTACGATTGCTATGTAGACGGTCTCCATGATGTGCTTGGGGAATATGAAAGTCTGGATGAGCTCAACTACCTCGCGGCCAGTATCGAGGCTATGGACAAAAACGACTTTGCCCGCTTCGAGGCTGCCATAGGCATAAGTGATTATTCCAAAAGCGTGAAAGACCTTATCAATCTCACGGAAAATCTGGATAAGTACGATTTTTACTCGGACGTTCACGATCACGACGACTTGGGGCGGATGTATATTGACGAGTACGGCGCTATGGAGGTTCCCGACCACCTGAAAAACTATATCGACTATGAGGCATACGGGCGGGATATTGCCCTGGATGAAATCGGGCACTTCACCGACCAGGGCTATGTCCGTGACACCGGGGAGCGTTTCACCGAGCACTACGACGGAAACAGGGAGAATATCCCGGAGGAATACCGTATCATGTCTACGCCGGAGCTGTCCGAGGATGACCGGCTGGATATGACAATGGAGTTCGCCTTTGACCTGGACGAGTTTTTCCGGCAGAAAGACCCGCAGTATGCCGCTGCCCACCCGGACGCCCACGCAAGCAAGGAACTTATTGCGGATTTGCTCCTGGAGGGGAAAACCGCCGCCATCAAGGACAGGTTGGCGGAAATGGCGCAGACCCCGGAGGATGAACTTGTTTCCCATATCGGCAGCTATGAGCAGGCTACCGGGTATGAGGTATACCTTGATACCGACGTTCCCGCCATCCGTGAAAAGCTGGAGCAGGATCAGGAGCCGGAAAAAATGACCGTCCTTGTGGTAGAACCCATGAAAGAGCCGTATATCAAGGAGATTGCCCCCGGCCTTTCCGCTATGCAGGCCGAGGTTGACGGATTGATTTCAGCCGCATATCCCTTTGACGATCCTGTTGCCATTATCTGCAACGACGAGGGGAAGATGAACGGCATGGAGCGCAACCGGGCCCTGCGGGATAGCCAGGGCCGGATGTATGATATTGTGGCGGGGCCGTTTCTCGTAACCGGGCTTGGGGATGAAAACTTTGCCTCCCTCTCCCCGGAATTGGCTGAAAAGTACATGGAGCATTTCAAGGCCCCGGAAATGTTCGCCATGATAAACGGGGAGATCAAGGCCATTCCCGTTCCGGCCGCCATGCCGGATGATTACCTGACCGGGGAAAAGATTAAAACCCCGCGAGGGAGCTTCTCCTTAACGGACATGACGCGGGGGCAGATGGAGGCTGCCGGGTATGGGTATCATCATAGCTCGGATGATGGACTGTATCATATCATGGGGAATGGCACACGGGCCTTTGCAATTGTCAATGAGAACGCCCGTACCTATGACATCTACCAACTAAAAGACATTTCCGGCAGGCGGGATTACGCTTTCGAGGCGCTTGACCGCCTCCATGAGCAGGGGCGCAGAGTGGACATGCAGAATTACGACAAGGTATATTCCGGCGCCATGCGCCCCGGCGAAAATCTGGAGAGTATTTATACCCGCTTCAATGTAGACCATCCAAAGTATTTCACCGGGCACTCGCTTTCTATGTCGGATGTGGTTGTCATTCATCAGAACGGCCAGAGTACCGCCCATTACTGTGATCGTTTCGGCTTTGCGGAAGTGTCGGAGTTTTTCCAGCCGGAAAATTACCTGAAGAACGCAGAAATGGCTATGGAGGATGATTTCGGGATGATTGACGGTATCATCAACAACGGCAAAAAGGAAATCACGCCTCCCGGCGTAGATGAAAAGACCTCCATACGGGAACGGCTGACGGAGGCAAAGCGGGAGTGCGCCGAGCGCAAGCCCACGGAGAAGAAGCCGGAGCGCGGCGGCCCGGAGCATGACCTATGAGCAAAAGCAAGGCATGGAAATCCGAATGGGCCTTTTTCCTGGGCGAAAACGGCAGGCGGCAGTATAACCGCATTTGTAAGCGGTGTGTGCATGGCTGCAAGCAGAGTTTCAGGGCAGACTTGATTGAATGTCCGAGATACATAGGCAAGGAGGCGAAAAAGGCCCCTAAAAAGGGTTGAAAATGGGCAAAAATCTTCCCTGTATCGGCTTCAAAAAAAGTGTGTAATACCTTCCCTTGTATTCCTGTTTCATTGGAATACCGCCCCAAAAGGTTTGATTTGAATACTTTTAGAGCACGAAAAACGGGAGCGCACCCATTGGGTTATTCCAATGGGTGCGCTCCCGCTATTTTTATAAACAAATATCTAATAGACTGCTCAATTCTTCAATAGGAACCAGTAAATATTTTGATGTAAAAGAAAATGTATAAAAACTTGCTTCCGTAATGAGTTCATCTAAGACTATAAACCTATACTCTTGCTGTTTTGAAAAACTCATATCTTTACATAATAGATGCCTATAACGGTTTTCATAAGTCATGGACAGTGGAGTGTTCTTTTGCAACTCGGTTTGTCCTGTTGCTAAATACATATACATCTGGAGCGGATTTATATCATACTCATAATATTTAATTTTATCACTAAAAATACAATGTTGTTGTATATGTAGTATATCATTGACAAATTTATCGGGTTCAAGAATTATAAGTGCGTGGGTAGCATCAGGGAAATCTGTTTTTATACACTCTGTCTTTTCATTTGCCAATGCAATGCTGAAATTACGCTCATCAATATAGCTTGTGATATCATCATCATTATATTGGGAAAGGCAAAAAACAGGCATATTATTAACATCTTGAATAGAAAATAACATAGTACAAGGAGGTAAAATCCCTATTAACTTGTCAGTATCAGGGTCATGTATTCGAGCTCGCTCAATTCTTAATTTCATTTTGCCTTCAAGGAGGTCCCCTTGACCTTTATTATGCTGTGTTTCTTCAATCTTTATATATGTTTGTGATGGTGAAAACCTTATTTTCCCATCAATAATTTGTTGCAAATGGCTCTCTTTTCCGTATTTTATCATAAATCGCATGTTAGTATTTTCTCCTTTTAGCAGTAGTAGGCGCTGTGGGACTGTGTATAACTGGCCGTGAATATGGAGCTGTGGGAAACGGTGTTTGCAGGGTGTGGGAAAGCCCGGCTTTTCCACGGGCTGTAAATGCTGTTTTCCATCAGTGGAATGGCCTGTTATGCACATTTCCATAGTGCAAGGTCTTAGGTGTTTCTTGCTTTTAAGTGGAGTCCCATCATCACGATAAAACCGAGTCCCATAACGACATAGAACCATATCATATCTTCTCCGGCGAAGATGTGGGCGAAGAAACCGAATACAAACGCCCAAAACGCTGAAAGCAGCACTCCGATAATCCAAAATCCCACTTTCGTATTTTGCAGCCAAAACAGGAGCCCGAACAATGCGATTGCGATTACCAGGCAAAGCGCCGGGTGTACGCTCCATATCTGATTGCAGATAATACCGCTGATGGCCGCAAGGAAAATGCTATCAAACAAAATGATATGCCCGACAAACACGCCGATTATTGTAAAGATAAGGCCAATGATTATGCTGATTGCCAGGACAAGGCCGTATGAAAACAATGCCGCCATGTGGCCCCCTCCCTCCGTAGATGAATGAATTGTGTTTGTGATTTCAATTCCATTATACACCTAAAAATTACCTACGCCCAGGGTTTTCGTCATCTTTCCGCTGTTTTCTCCCGCTCCCTCTCTTTGGGAACGGAAAGCAGGCTGTCAACATTCTGCTTGATGGTGCTGTATTTCCTGACCTCCTGGCGGGCGCTTTTGTATTCGGTGTAAAGCGTTTCCTTTTCGGCGGCAAGGGCAGTATGCTCCGCTTTCATCTTCTCGGCGGAGGGGAGCTTTTCAATCTCCATTTCCTTTAGGGCTCTGGCCGACGCTTCAAAAAGGATAATGTCGCTTTCATGCCCCCGCAAAAACTTTTCCTTATCGGAGGATTTACGGTAGCTGTCATAAATAGGTTTCAATTTCCGATAGGTGGCAGTGTGCTTCATAAGTAAGGCGAGATCCGCCATGCGGTTTTCCGTGGCCTTGAGGGAGGCGAACAGCGTATCAGTTTTGGAGACGAAGGCCGCCGCTTTTTCCTCCAATTCCTCATAGCTGCTAATGCCGTGTTCCGTGAGAAAGTTCATGGTCTTGGCGGCCTGTTTTAGATTGTTGATTTTCGCCCAATGGGCAAACCCGGCGCTCTCCTGGGCTTTGATGTTGTTCTGAATATCAATGAGCAGGCTAATCCGCTTATCATCCCTTTTCGGCTGCCTGGATGGGCAGGGCCTCCCGGCGATCCGGGCGGCAACGGCTTCCTCCGTGTAATCGGTGCCCAGGGTTTTCATGCGGGTAAACCGCTCCTGATGGTCGGCGCGGCAGGATATGTATTTGCCCCGCTTGATTTCGTATCCCTCGTTTTGCAGGCGGCGAATTAAGTCCTCCATGTCGGAGGATACGGGTATCAGCCGGTCTATGGCCGCTTTGAGTTTCGCCTTGTAGCTTGTCCCCGCTTTTTCAGCTGAATGTTCCGCATAGCTCTTTCCCTTGTCCTGTCCGGGGATGATGACGGAAAGGCCGTTCTCTTTGCAGAGCCTATCGCTGACACGGCGGATAAAATGATAACTCCGTTTGTTGGAATGGTAGTGATGATAGTCTGCGAAGCTGACCGCATTAAATATCAGGTGATTATGGATATGGCCTTTATCAATATGAGTGGTAAGGACAAACTCATACTTCCCACCCAGGATTTCCATTGCAAGCTGCATACCGATTTCGTGGGCCTGTTCTGGCGTGGTCTCCCCAGGTTCAAAAGCCTGTATCAGATGGCGGCCCAGGTGCATACCCTTGTCGATAGCGTGCTTGCGTGTCCAGGTAAACTCAATATCGGCGGTTTCCGGGGAGCAGCCAACGGAGGACACCAAAAGTTTCCCGTCCGTCTTGGCGGGATTGCAGATATAGTCAAGCGCCTTTTTCAGCGTAGACTTAATAGGATGTGTCTTTGTAACTGCCATATCTGATCGAGCCTTTCCTTTATCTCCGCAATATCCGTTTCATAGGTGGGAGCCCCGGAGTTGAGGCGCTTGGCGATCTGGTTGATATTCCGGCCTATGCCCTGGAGCTCCGAGGTAAACGCTTTGATATTGGCGGTATCGGTGTAGATGATATATCCGTCAATCGCCATCTTGCGGAGATAGGCGCCGTACCGCTGTGTCGGCAGGAGCTTCATCTTTTCCTCGATCAGCGCCTTTTCTTCCTCCGTAACATAAAACTTCATCTGGATATTTCGCTTTCGGTTCGGCATACTGTTCCTCCGCTCTATAAGGGTTTGGGATTATCCCAACAAGCATTTTTACATTTTCGGGCAGGGGGCCTGAAAATGTAAAAATACGCAAGCGGGTACTCGCTTGCTGTGCTTGCTACGTTACGCTATCCCTACTACCTACAACAAAGAAAACTCTCGTTTTGCCAAATAAGGTAAAGAAAAAACGCTACAAACTTTATTGTCTGTAACGCTTTTTATTCCATATTCTGTCGTGTTCTGGACATTCATTCGTCCTCTATTTCGACTTCCTTGATCTCTTTTGCCGTGGCGGTAACTATCCTCAATCCCTTATCGCTCATATCGTCAAGCAGGCTTTCAAGCTGTCTGCGCTGCGTGGATTTATCCATTTCCTTGTTCGGAAAAAAGAATTGGTCTACCGATACATCCAAAAGGGTAACAAGCTCATAAAAGATTTGCAGGCTTGGATGCTGTCCGCTGTTCTCAATGGACGCAATATATCGAGGGGCAATGTGCATTTGGTCTGCTAATTGGTTTCTCGATATTCCCTTTGCTTTTCGTGCTGCTTTTATGGCTTGACCAAAAGTCTTAAAATCGTATTTGATGACTTCTCGCTTCATATTATTTCACCCTATTACATTTTACTGTTCATCTTTTCTTTCGGATATGAGTATATACATCATTTGGTTGACTTGAATAAATCATAAAATCTATTGTTATTCTTTAATCCTCTTTATATAATGTAAAAAAAGAAAGGACGAGCAGTAGTGGCGATCTGCCCTTAATGCTCGTTCTTTCTTCTATATGGCTACAATTTAATATTCAGTTATTTATTGACAAAAGTACAGATATTATGAGTAGGGAGATGCCTATAATCGAGCCACATATAGCAATTATTGCCCGGATTTTGACGTTATCTTTTATATAAATATGAGTGCACAATTCATGTTTATATGAACACCTGTAAAGGAGCTCCTATCACTGCAACGCCGAAGTATGAATAATCATATAATTTACTTTCTTTCTTGACAAGTGAGCAGTTGTTCACTATAATAATGGTGAGCGATTGTTCACCATTATTATTGATGGAGGTTCTTATGCCAAAAAACGAAACACGGGATACAAAGGAAGTTATTTTGACAGTTGCACTAAAATTGTTTTCTGAAAGAGGCTATGATGGGGTTGGTATCCGTGACATATCCAAAGAAATCGGTATACGGGAGAGCGCCCTTTATAAGCATTATAGCGGAAAGCAAGACATTTTTGACTCAATTCTCAAAGACATCGGGCGTCGTTATCAAGAGGACGTTTCTACTTTTATTCCCCCTGAAAGCATGGTCAATATTCTCTCGGGAGAAAGTGATGTAAGAGAGGAATTATTCCGAATCAGCGTTACGATGTTCCAGTTCTATCTCAAAACAGAGTATGGTTCGCAACTGCGCAGAATGTTGACAATGGAACAGTATAGAACTTCGGAGGCAAGCAAGTTTTTTCGTGAACTGATAATAGACAAGGGCTTAGATTATATATCAGGCGTGTTTACTAATTTAATAAATGATGGGGTTTATGTTGATGCTGACCCAACGGTAATGGCCTTGCAGTTTTATTCACCTTTGTATTTGCTGTTATCAAGATACGACAATCAGCCCGAAAAATATGAAGAAGCTTTATCTTTTTTAGAAAAACATATTACGATATTCAATAAAATGTATTTAAGGAGTGACTAACAATGAAAGGAATTGGAATATTGGCGGCGGAGTGGCTTATAACCGGCCTAATTGTTTATTCAGGGTTATCCGGCAAGCAAATATTATTCATCAATGGGCCGAGATCGGCTGTTATTACTTTGGGTACAATCGGATTTGCAATGTGCATGATTATACCAACAATCGGCAAGTTTATCAGCAATGCACCTGCTCACCCGCTTACCATCATGGGGTATATCTTTGGGACAATCGCATTACTTACAACAGCAGTACAAATATTCAAATGGAAAATCCCAATACTTTATGACCCTAAAATTGCTCTTTTTGTAGTTGCCGGCTGCATTGTCATAAAGTCGATTATTGGTAGGTTTGCGCCATTGATAGTTAAATAAATAGCTGAAAAGAGAGTGTTTTTATGAATATTGAAGTGCGTTATTATTCAAAATCAGGTAATACAAAGAAAATTGCAGATGCCCTCGCTAAACAAGCAGGGATATCTGCAAAGCCAATCCACGATCCTATGCAAGGCAAAGTCGATATATTGTTTTTAGGAACCGGCTTATATGCTTTTGACATTGACCCGGAACTAAAGGAATATATATTGACCCTAAATCCGGCGAATATCAAAAAGGTTGTAGTATTCAGCACAGCGGCTATCGTTAAGTCTGCCTATGAAAAGACCAAAAAATATCTTCAAAATCAGGGCCTTACCGTTTCAGATGCAGAATATCATTGTCCCGGCCACTATATGATTTTGCGTAAAGGGCGTCCTAATGCTGATGATGTAAAATGTGCTGAGCAGTTTGCAAAATCAATAATCAACAGTTTGCATGCCGATTAGTTTGGAGTGTTGACCATTAACTTTACGCTAAGTTGGTGTAAGGGAAATCTAGGCTTGTTTCTGCTAATGCAGAAACAAGCCTAAAGACGGACGCAGAAAGGAGGCAAAAGAATGAGCCGGATATTACTACTTGAAGATGATTTAAGCCTAATAGATGGGCTTTCTTACTCACTGAAAAAACAAGGTTTTGAAACAGATATTGCCCGGACGGTTAAAGAAACTGATAGCTTTTGGAGTGACGGCAAATATGACTTGCTGATTTTAGACGTATCCCTGCCTGATGGTTCAGGGTTTGATGTCTGTATAAAAGTACGTCAAGTATCAAAAGTGCCTATCATCTTTCTAACCGCGTCGGACGAGGAAGTGAGTATGATTATGGGGCTTGATATAGGCGGTGACGATTACATTACAAAGCCGTTCAAGCTGGGTGTACTGGTTTCAAGGATTAACGCGCTGCTTCGGCGCACAAGGGATTTTAGCGCGCCGGATACGGAAATCACTTCAAACGGAATTAAGGTATTTCTATTGCAGGGGCAGGTGCATAAGGAGAATACCACGCTTGATTTAACGGCGGCAGAATATAAATTGCTCTGCCTGTTCATGCAAAATCCGGGGATTATCCTAACCAAAGAAAGGATACTGGATAAGCTATGGGACACGGGCGGCAACTATGTTGATGATAATACGCTGGCGGTATATATCCGCAGATTAAGGACAAAGATTGAAGCCGACCCCGGAAATCCCCAAATGCTGGTGACGGTTCGGGGTATGGGCTATAAATGGAACGTCATAGATTGGGGTGGCGGGGCATGAACATTTTTACAAACCGGGATATAAAAAGGCTTTTTATCATGCTCTTCTGCGTGATCGGAGCACTTATCATTCTATCGCAGCTATATTGCTGGCTGGCTGCTGATGCGTTCAATGTGATATTTTTCCTGTTTTCGTTGCTTCTTGCCGCAGGGGTTTTTACCGGCTGTTACCTGTATTTCCATCGGCAGCAGCAGATGATTGAAAACGCCATATCACAAATCAGCCTGTTTGTTTCGGGTGATAGCAGCGCAAGAATTGAAAGCGATAACGAGGGCAGCTTATATAAGCTGTTCCATGAAATCAATACACTGGCGACCACTCTAAACGCCCATGCGGTACGGGAGCAGAATACAAAGGATTTTTTAAGAAATACCATATCGGATATTTCCCACCAGCTTAAAACGCCTCTTGCCGCGCTTGTGATATATAATTCTCTTTTGCAAGATGAATGTGAGGACAAAATGGCTGTACGCAATTTTGCCCTGAAATCAGAAAAAGAAATTGAGCGTATAGAAACGCTCGTCCAAAATCTCTTGAAAATTACGAGGCTTGACGCTGGCGCTATCATCATGGACAAGCATATTGAAAACATTTCTGACATGATGAATGACCTAAAAGCCCATTTTGAAATACGCGCCGAACAAGAAAACAAAGAAATTATTTTATCAGGCCGGAACAATGAAACACTGCTTTGTGATAGGGACTGGCTGATTGAAGCGGTGAGTAACATAGTAAAAAATGCTCTCGACCACACAGACGCGAATAGCCAAATTTATATTGAATGGAATAGACTACCGTCCGTTACTCAAATCATTATAAAGGATAATGGCAGCGGAATACACCCGGAGGATATACACCATATTTTCAAACGGTTTTACCGTAGCCGGTTTTCAAAAGATACACGAGGCGTAGGGCTTGGCTTGCCGCTTTCAAAGGCTATCGTGGAAGCGCACGACGGCAGCATAGCTGTTGACAGTGTTCTTGATGGCGGCAGCACGTTTGTTTTGAGCTTTTTGAACCTTACTAAATTGTAAGCTGAAATTCATCTGGGAGTAAGGAGCCAATGATAAGGTAATACCAAAACAACGGAACAACGGTCAAGTTGTTTTGGAAAGGGTGATATTTTGAATTTATTAGAAGTGAACACATTATGCAAAACTTATGGGAATGGTGATACGGCGGTTAAAGCCTTAAAGGACGTTTCCTTTTCCGTTCCCAAAGGCCAATTTATTGCTGTTGTCGGTGAGTCCGGTTCGGGTAAAAGCACGCTACTCAATATGATTGGCGCATTGGATACACCTACGTCCGGCAATGTTCGGATTGACGGCAACGATGTATTTCGTATGAAAGACGAAAAGCTAACCATTTTCCGGCGCAGGAATATCGGCTTTATCTTTCAGGCGTTCAACCTTATTCCAGAGCTTAATGTGGAGCAAAATATAACATTTCCTGTACTGCTCGATTACAAAAAGCCGGATAAGGCGTATGTTGAAGAAATATTGACAGTGCTTTCCTTGCAGGACAGGCGGGGGCATTTGCCACGGCAATTATCTGGCGGGCAGCAGCAGCGCGTAGCCATAGGCCGTGCTCTAATTACCCGTCCCATGCTTATACTTGCAGACGAGCCAACCGGCAATTTGGACAGCAAGAATTCAGGCGAGGTTATTTCACTACTCAAAACAGCGTCCAAACGGTACAGCCAAACCATCATAATGATTACACATAGCCGAAGTGTTGCGTCTATGGCTGACCGTGTATTGCAAGTTTCGGACGGTGTTCTCTCCGATTTCGGGGGGTATACCGAATGAAAAGCTATCTTGGCCTAATCCCGATTTCTGCAAAAGTGCATAAACGGCAAAACCGTATGACGCTGCTATGTATCATCTTTGCCGTGTTTTTGGTAACAGCTATTTTCAGCATGGCAGATATGGGCGTTAGAATGGAACAAACAAGATTATTGGATAAGCATGGTAGTAGTCTGACATTTCAAGACTTGCTTAGCAGTACACTGGCACAAACGCTATTTCTGGCGGCTGCGATATTATTTGCGCTGATATTGGTTGCAGGTGTGCTGATGATTTCAAGCAGCTTAAACAGCAACGTCGCCCAAAGAACAAAGTTTTTTGGAATGATGCGTTGTATTGGAATGAGCAAACGGCAGATTATCCGTTTTGTAAGGCTGGAAGCTCTTAACTGGTGCAAAACGGCGGTTCCGATAGGTGTTGTACTTGGAATTGCAATCACATGGGGGTTATGTGCGGCATTAAGGTTTCTTGTCGGTGAGGAGTTCTCGGCAATTCCCCTTTTCGGTATTAGTCTGATCGGTATTATCAGCGGAATTGTCGTAGGGATAGTGACGGTAGTTATTGCCGCAAGTTCCCCGGCAAAACGAGCCGCTAAAGTATCGCCTATAACGGCGGTATCCGGCAATTCAGAAAGCGCAAAAATCCTCACCCATGCAGCAAATACCCGTTTTTCTAAAATTGAAATGGCTCTTGGCGTTCATCATGCCGTATCGGGAAAGAAAAATCTGGTGCTGATGATAAGCTCATTTGCGCTTAGTATTATACTTTTTTTGAGCTTTTCAGTTTTGATACAGTTTGTCGGCTATCTTATGCCCCAATCGTCAAATGCTTCTGACATCGACATTTCAAGTAGTGACGGCTCAAACTCAATAGATAGTGCAATGCTTACCGAAATCAGCACTATGCAAGGTGTGGAGCGTGTTTTTGGGCGCAGAGGTTTGTTTGACGTTCCGGCAGGAATAGGGAGCGATAATCAACTGACAAGCACGGTTGATACGATTTCCTTTGATGAATTTGATTTAGACTGGCTTACCAAAGATAAGCTGCTTAGAAAAGGCAGCGATATTTCAAAAGTGTATGGGGACAGTCATTATGTGCTTGCAATCTGCGACACGAATAGTCTCTTAAAAATAGGCGATGAGATACAGCTTGAAAATGAAGAGCTTGAAATTGCCGGTCTGTTGAAATACGACCCGTTCAACAGTGACGGCAATGCAAACGGGCAAATAACAATTATTACTTCCAGCGAAACTTTTACCCGTCTGACTGATTTCAATGGCTATTCTCTCATTATGGTACAGACAACAAGCAACGTAACAGACGAAGATGTAACGGCAATCAGCAGTATATTAGATGAAAACTGCACACTTCAAGACAGGCGCGAGCAAAGTACCGCCGGTACTTACATGGCTTTCCAGATATGTATATATGGATTTTTGGTAATCATTACTTTGGTTACTGTACTGAATATTATGAACAGTATTTCCATGAGCGTATCTGCAAGAATAAACCAATACGGAGCCATGCGTGCGATTGGTATGAGCAAACGTCAAGTTACAAAAATGATAGCTGCGGAAGCATTTACCTATGCGTTGTCTGGTTGTATCGTCGGTTGCGTAGTTGGTTTACTGGTGAGCAAGCTCTTGTATGACACTCTCATTACTGCTCATTTTAGTTATGCGACTTGGAGC
The DNA here is from genome assembly GCF_032018205.1 of Oscillibacter sp. Taxonomy (GTDB): domain Bacteria; phylum Bacillota; class Clostridia; order Oscillospirales; family Oscillospiraceae; genus Oscillibacter. The sequence goes on from NZ_DALZOY010000004.1 coordinate 20,865, forward strand.
GTGCCTATTGTTCCTTTAGCGATAATCCTCATGTTTGTTTTTGTTGCTGCCATTGTTGCAGTTTATACACCGTCAAAACGTATTCGGAATATATCGGTGACGGAAACGATAAATGAACTATAAGGGTGTTATTTTTTGGGATAAGAGTTGTATAAAATCTGCCCCAACGGAAATAAAAAAAACCGTTGTTGCGGCGGCTGGATAGCTATGTGCCCAACAGAATAAGAGAAGCCTGACGGCGGTTTTGAATAAAAATCAAAGCCGCCGTTTTTCTTTTAAAAAATTGGACAAGCGGAGGGTGTATTAAAGTCGCCCTTTTTTAGGACACGGCGGTATCAAGGAGGTATCGCTATGTCCGTTTTTTATTATCATTTTTCACCTAATATCCACTACCCGTTAAAAAAAGTCTATACCCATCTACGGACTATTTCGGTTATCAACATGAACACACATATCATTATATAATTGCTGATAATTCCCTTATGCCCGGTTGCACTATGCGACCGGGCATTTTTGCATCTTTTTCAAAAGTTTTTCTGAAAAATCCTCTGCTGTCTTTGGCAGTTTTCAATTTCTGTTTGTTGAGGGTTTACGAAAGGGGAAATCATCACCCGCTTTCGCGGTTGCGAAAGGAGGTGAATACCATGAATGAACCTGCTCGTACCCAATGGCAAATCCGTTGTGCGTTTAATGGGTTTTGCAAAGAAACACTCCGGAACGAAGCGGCTAATGCTCACAATCATGTGAAGTGGCGGCAGTCACAGGAAACCATTTTTTCCGACCTGTCCCCGCAGGAGGAAAATCAGCTTTACACCTATGACCACTATTTTGCGGATGATAAGGCTGAACAATCCTTTTGTGTGGCGGGAAAGGAAATCTCCGCAAAACTGCTTGCCGAGGCTATGCACAGCTTACCGGAAGAAAAGCGCAAAGCTGTCCTGCTGTATTACTTCTTTGACATGAGCGACGCGGAAATTGCTGAACTTTATGCAATTCCACGCAGTACCGTACAGTATCGGCGGACAAGCTCTTTTGCATTACTAAAACGCTATTTGGAGGAACGCGCCTATGATGAAAACAAATGGTAACACCGGAAACGACGAGCGGGGCTTGCTGCCTTACCCGGTAATTATAGCCGCAAATAAGGGCGACCCGGAGGCTATGAAGATTGTCGTGCAACAATATGAAAGCTACATAGCCAGCCTGTCTATGCGAAAGCTCCGCGATGAACGCGGTAATACCTATTACGGCATAGACGAGGACATTCGGGACCGCTTGCGCTCAAAGCTCATGCGGGCTGTCCTTTCATTCAAGGTTTGAGTTAAACGGTCTGCGCCCCCTCTTTCCGCAGACTGTAAACCCTGCCTTGCCTTTGCTCTTTGACAAAGAAAGCCCGCAAGATAACGGCGGTGCAGCATAAGGCATACGGATACATTCTGTCTGTATCGAGCCATACAGCCGGTGCGTCATGACCCTTATCCCTACGGGATAAGGCGAGCGATCAACACCCAGGCTGCAAAGCAAGCGCGGCGGCTTGCGGGCGGAGACGTACAGGCAGGACAATGATACTCCCTTATAGCCACAGCTTGAGCGTTCAAAGCGTCGCACGCAATGGGTAGGGCTCCGGCAGACCGTCGGAGGGGTGAAACTCTCGTGGAGCTGCGCCAGCAGCCATCCGTTTTATGCCTATCATACTGGACAATCAGACCTTCATATCTTAGAAATGGGGGAAACTTCATTTTTTGATGTGGCTTTTCTCCGGCTTTTGAAAGGGAGGAAACGCCGGTGATTACAAATAAGCAACTGGAGGATATGAGCAAACAAAATATTGAAACAATAGACAGGAAAGAACTGGCGGATATAACCGCCATTCACATAAGACAGGATTTGCCTCACAATGAAAAGGTGCTTGCCTTTTTGGAGGAAATCAAAAATCCATACTGTTTTCTCTGCGGGGATGTTCCCGTTAGAGTCTGCTTTTCTGACAACGGGCCGAAGTTCGGTCAAATGCTGCAAGATTACTTCATTCGCATAAAACAGGGCTGACATTATACCGCAAGCGCGGCATAATGGAGTTGTAGTTATGCGGGATTGGAGGTAAGATGGCACGCATACGAAAATCTAAAACAAGCGAGAACTCCATATTAAAAAAGGTGATTTGGTATATTGCGCTCTATATTCGCCTTTCTAAGGATGACGGTAATGATGAAAGTCTCAGTGTGACAAATCAGCGCAAAATCCTCATGGAATATGTGGAGCAGTTTTTCCAGGGTGAGTATGTTATCGTTGATGAATATATTGACGATGGCAAAACGGGTACGGACTACGACAGGCCAAACTTTCAGCGCATGATACATGATGTGGAAACGAAGAAAGTCAACTGCGTGATCTGTAAAAACCTCGCCCGCGCTTTCCGTAACTATTCCGACCAGGGCTATTTCATTGAGAGTTTCTTTCCCCTGCATGGCACTCGTTTTATTACGCTTGGCGACCCAAAAGTGGATACATACCTGAACCCGGAGGCCATTAGCGGTATGGAAGTCCCTATAAACGGTCTTATGAATGACCGTTTTGCAGCCCAGACTTCAAACAGCGTGAGGCGTACTTTCGATAACAAACGCAGAAGCGGTGAGTTTATTGGCGCCTTTGCCCCCTATGGATACGCAAAAGACCCGGCAGACAAGAACGCCCTCGTCATAGATGACGAGGCGGCTCAGGTGGTAAAGGACATTTTTCAATGGTATGTGTATGGCGACGGTTCAAGCGGTGAAAGTCTTAGCAAAGAGGGCATTGCCCGAAAGCTCAATGAGATGGGTGTTCCTAATCCCACCTTGTATAAGGTGAAAAAGGGCCTTCGGTACAAAAATCCCCATGCAAAGCAAAATGACGGACTCTGGATGGGAACCTCTGTTTCCAGGCTGCTCAAAAACAAGGTGTATATCGGCACTATGGTACAGGGGCAGCAGCGGGTTATCAGCTACAAGGTGCATAATGCGATCAGGACGCCAGAGGATGAATGGTATCAGGTGGAGAATACCCACGACGCCATAATATCGGTGGAACTCTTTGAAAAGGCCCAGGAGCTTCAGGAAAAGGATACCCGTACCGCACCGAACAAAAAGGAAACTTACCTGTTTTCCGGCTTCCTGAAATGCGCCGATTGCGGCAAGGCTATGACCCGGCGGGCGTCGGCAGGCTTTGTTTACTACAACTGCTCCACCTATAAGCGCAAGTCAAAAGGCAAATGCACCAAACACACAATGCGGCTGGATACCCTCGAAAAGACGGTGCTGACCGTTCTCCAAAAACACATTGAATTAGTGGAGGCCCTGGAGGACGCAATCAGAAACATTAACGAGGCTCCCGTAGTGCAGACCAAATCCACCCGTCTTGAACATCTGCTAAAGCTTCGCGAACAGGAGCTTGAAAAAACGGATGATTTGATTTCCGGCCTTTACATGGATTGGAAGAACGGCGACATTACCCGTGAGCAGTACCGCAAGATGAAAGAGAAGTTTGAAAAACAGGAGGCGGAGCTTCAAGAGGCCATTAAGCACATCAAGGGCGAGATCGGCACTATGGAGCGGGGGATTTTTTCCGACGACCCCTATCTGCAAGCCTTTTTGAAGCATAAAAATATCTGCGAACTTTCACAAGGGATATTGGTGGAGTTGATTGACACGATCTATATCCATGAGGGCGGCGAACTCACAATCCAATTCAAGGCTGACGATCAATACAAGCGCATTGTAGATTTCATTGAGAACAACAAATACACTTTGACCGTGGTGGAGAATGTGGGCTGATTTTAACAAAAAAGCCGTTCTCCATATTTGAAGCAAGTATTTTGAGCATAAATTATCCGCTCCGTGTTGCCGATGGGGCCTTGCGCTCCCTGTGCGCCGGTGTTGCCGGTAGGACCCTGAATGCCCTGCGGACCTGTGGGACCTGTGTTGCCGATGGGGCCTTGCGCTCCCTGCAATCCCGTATCCCCAGTGGGACCGATGGGACCTTGAATCCCCTGCGGACCTTGAACGCCCTGTGGACCTTGAATTCCCTGTGGGCCCTGCGCTCCCTGTGCCCCCGTATCCCCGGTGGGGCCTTGAATACCCTGTGGACCCGCGGGACCGATAGTGCCTTGGGTACCCCGTGTGCCTATGTCCCCGGCGCGGCCTTGAATTCCCTGCAAACCCACGGGACCTGCCGGACCGGTAGCCCCTTGAATCCCTTGTGGGCCGGTGTTTCCGGTTGGTCCGATAGGTCCTTGCATGCCCTGCGGGCCTGCTGGGCCAATGTCACCAGTAGGACCCTGAACACCCTGCGCACCTGCGGGACCAGCGGGACCTTGAATACCCTGCACACCTTCCGGACCAGTGTCACCGGTGGGGCCTTGAACACCCTGCAAGCCTGTGGGTCCGACGGGACCTTGAATACCCTGCAAGCCTGCCGCGCCGATGCCACCGGTGGGGCCTTGAATTCCCTGAGGACCTGCGGGGCCGGTGGGACCTTGGATACCCTGCAAGCCTGCCGCGCCGGTGTCACCGGTGGGTCCCTGAACACCCTGCAAACCTGTAG